>NZ_SPKQ01000050.1:84288-389794 GCF_023127895.1 Pseudomonas sp. NCIMB 10586 | reverse complement strand
GCATGGGCCATGAGGTTGGCGGCGTCATCACCTGCCGTCAGGTCTTTTACTTTTTGCGCGAGGAGGGGTGCGGATGCGCCCGCAATGGCCGCTCCCACATTGCCACCGGCAATCCCCTGCACGATGGCCGTCACGGTCTGTGTCGTGCGCTGGAAACTGCTGCCAACGCCGTAATCCCGTTCAGCCTGTTGCCTCACCTGCAAGGTGGTCGGGTCACTGATGCCACTCTCCAGCAACTTCTGCCGAGCCGCTTTACCAGCGTCGCTGTTGGGGTCTTCAGACTCGTCGATCTTCGCCTTGCCAATGGTGCTTCCGATCGTTATGGCCAGTTGCGCAGAGCTGTTGATCAGGTCCATGCGTTCGCGCATGGCCTTTTCATCCGGCTTGTCGAGGTGCTTATTGGCGTTTTGCGTATCGCGATTGAGGCCCACCAGGTCGTTGGCCCCCTCAGGATCACGCACAATAATCGTGCCCTCGCTGACCGCCGCCCGGGTTTTGCTGCTGTCGGACTCACTCAGCACCGCGCCCATCGGCGGGCCCATTGCGATACCGCTGGACCCACCGGCAATACCTGCGCTTGCCGAAGTGCTGTTGATCTTGCTGGTGTTCTTGATGTCACTGGTCAGCAAGCGATCGGTAATCAGCAAGTTCTTGTCGGCGCTGGCTTCGCTCGCAATGACGGCACCCTGTAGCGTGGTGTTTTTTCCCACGTCCAAGGTGTAGCCATCCTTGCCCGCATACAGCCCCGTCTGATCAGTGACCGCCTTGTAGTCGCTGCTCATGTTGCCGGCCGACATGCTTCCGGACGCCGTTACCGTTGTGCCGTAGCAGAACGGTGGCACACAGATGCTCGCGCCAGCACCGGCGCTGCTCTGCTTGCTCTTTTGAGTGTCGATATCCTGGCGCGAAGCGATATTGAGGTTGCCGCCGATATCCGCCTTGATGCTGTCAGCACGCACCTGGGCACCGGCCAGGGTGGTGTCTTGGCCACTGCTCAGAACCAGCGCACCGGTATCCAGCTTGCTGTTAACCTGAGTCACAGAACTGCCGGAACCCATGCCTTTGGCGATTTGCGCACCAAGGTCCAGGGTGAAACCGTTTTGTTCGCCGATATTGAAGCTGGCACCGATGCTGGTTTTGTCGTTTTTACTGTCGTTTTTGCGCTCGGTGGTGTTTTGCGCGCTTTCCAGAATGATGTCGTTTTTAGCGACCAGCGTGGTATTGGCAGCCTTCAATTCGCTGCCGATGACATGGATATCGCCCTGAGTTTCGGCGGCCTTGCCCGTCGCTACAACAGACAGGTTTTGACCTGAGTTGAGTGTGCTTTGCTTAGCCGTTTCACTGCGGTAGTCGCTGGTGCTTTTGCTGTGGGTACTGCCCAGCTCGGTGCCAATTTTAATCAGCGAACCATTACTGGCCGTGCCACCTTGCTTGTCCTTGAAACCCGAACCCTGACCGTTGGCGTCTGCCATTTGGCCGCCCAGGTTGTAAGTGTTCAAGGCTACCTGCGCCAGCTTCACGGCTTTGAGTCGAGGGTCATCGGCATTGTTGGCTGCTTCAACGCCATCGCGGATGCTCCTGGCGGTATCGACGACCGTTCCGCCGATCACACGCCCCACGGCCAAGCTTTTGGAACTGTCCTTACTGGTCTGGTTAGCCGTTTCAGTCCCGGCAGCAATGGTCACATTGGAGCCGGTGATATCCATGTCCTTGGTACTGACCACATCACTGGCCACTACCTTAACTTCACGCCCCGCCTCCAGCGTCACATTCCCCGCACTGGAACCAACCGTGCTGCCAGTGAGGGTAGTTTCTGCCGCTGTACCATTGTGCTTCTGGCTGTTGATGAACAGATGCTGATTGCCAGTGATGTCATCCAGGCCCAGCTTGTTGCCGGTCAACACGCCGGTCAGGTCGCGGTTCTTTTCCTTGTGCATGTCGGTGCGCGCGAAGGTGTTCTGCGCCGCATCGATGGTCAGGTCACGCCCGGCCTGAACAGTCAGGTCACCGGTGCTGACCAGGGCCGAACCCGTCACGGTCACATCTTGCGCGCCCGCGACGCTGACCGTCTCACCAGAGACCATGCTGCCCACCGCCGTGGTGCGTGTCTCGTCGACCTTGTCCTGGACTTTGCTCGACTTGAACCCGCCCCAACTGCTCTTGCTTTGCTTGCGCTCATGGCGCGCACTGTCGGAGTCGGTTACGGCAAGAATCTGTACGTCTTCACCCGCCACCAACTTCGCTGCACCTTTGTCAGCGGCCACCGCACTGCCGGCCAACAGCAGATCTTTGCCAGCGACCACGGAGCTATTGCCACCCGATTCGACCAGGCTGCCCACGTTGGTGGTGCTATCGGTTTCATCGAGACGGAATTTCTTGCCCGAGGAGGATTTTTTGGTCTTGCTGTAAAAGCTGTAGTCCTCATTCTCAGCGGACTTGAGCTCAATATTTTCACCTGCGTACAAGTACGCCTCATCCCCGGCCGTTACACGGCTGGCGATCAACGCCATATCCTCGCCCGCGCTCAGCGCCACATCTCCACCGGCCTTGACCGTGG
The DNA here is from genome assembly GCF_023127895.1 of Pseudomonas sp. NCIMB 10586. NCBI lineage: Bacteria > Pseudomonadati > Pseudomonadota > Gammaproteobacteria > Pseudomonadales > Pseudomonadaceae > Pseudomonas > Pseudomonas sp. NCIMB 10586. The sequence continues at coordinate 387,237 of NZ_SPKQ01000050.1, read as the reverse complement.
TGGACACCTGCTGAACATGGTCTTCCTGGCTCTTGACCTTTTTGCTGTTGAACGAGGAGTGCTGTTCGTTCGCGCCCGAAGCCAGTGTCAGGTCGCCGGTAGCCGCCATCGCAACATCGCGCTTGGCGTCGATTTGACTGGCGATGGCGCTGATGTCGCGTCCGGACTGCACGCGGAAGTCGCGCCCGGCTTCAATCACATTGCCGTATTGAGTGACACTGCTGTCCCGGGACACACCGGCGTTACGTTGCTCGGCGGCAATCAGGTTGACGTCGCGACCGGCCTTGATCGTGGTATCTGCACCACTTTTCAACACGCCGCCAACGCTGTTGACGTCACGTCCGGCTTGCATGCTCAGGTTGTTGGCCGCTTCGATGCGGGCTGCGCTGTCTACAAAGTCCATGCGTTCGGTGCGATAACCGCTGTTGCTGCTCTCGTGACGGGTGACGGTGCGTTCGTTGATCACGTCGCCGTTAACTGCCGTGAGGCTCACGTCGCGCCCCGAGATGATCCCGCCAGCTTTGTTGACCAGGTTGTTGCCCGCCAGCAGGTCCAGGCGATGACCGGCTTCGATCAGGCCGCTGTTGACCAGGTTGGCGCCGGCGCTGGCCGATAGGTTTTTGGTAGCACGCAGGGTGCCGACGTTGTTGAGGTTTTCTCCGGCAATCAGGTTGACGTCGCTACCGGCGATCAATGCGCCGTTGGGTCCCAGGCGGTTATTGGCCTGGGCCAGATACAAAACAGGTGCCAGGACGTTTTCGCCATTTACCATGGCGCTTTCCATCCATACGATATCGTGGGTCAGCGCCGCGACTTGCTCGGCGGTGAGGCTTACGCCCACCGCTAGGTTCAATCGCTGCTTGCTGGCGATCGCGTTGTCCATCAGGTATTTGTACTGCCCAGCGTCGCTGGTCTGCCCATCGAGGAAGCGTTGACCGGTACGAGCAATGACGGCTTGCTGAATCAACCGATCCTCATAAAGACCATCACCCAAACGCTTCCAACTGGTATCCGGGTTGTAACCCAGTTTCGACAGCAAATAGTCCGAACTCATGAACTGCTTAAGGTCGGTCAAAACCGGGTTGGTTTCGATCAAGTATTTTTGCGGGTTGGAGACGTAGCTGCCGTCAGGCAATCCCTGCACACGGTTGACCGTCAACGTGTCAGCCGCTGTGGCCAAGCTCTCGACCGGAGTAGTCGAGGCGACAGCGTCGACCTTCGAGCGGTCAGGTACTACCGCACCCGTGATGGGATCTACGATCGGGACCACGTTCAGCGGCGCGATGATGGCTGCAACTGAGGTCGCCAGATCAGCCGTGCGCACCGGCTCTTGCGTGGCCATTGCGATGTGAGCGGCATCATTCACTAGGACATCCCTACCACCACGGGCAGGCACGGCTTGATCACGCTGGGCAGTGTCGATGGACGCCCCGCCCATGGTCCAGCTTTGTGGCCCTTGATTAGCTGGCGTTGCAGCACCCTGGCCGCTCAGGCGAAACAAACCATTCTGCCCCGTGGGCAAGCTAAAGCCTGGTAATGACAGGGGATTGACCTGTTGCTGGGCCAGGTCCGGCGGCAATTGTTGGTTAAGCGTAATACGGGTTGAAAAGCCAGCACCGGAGGCGTTGGTATCGGTTCGTGGGCCGCTACCCACATAGGTATAGCCCGGACGGACCACACTGCTGTCGATGTTGTTGCCCGCCGTTACGTTGACAGCCCCACCGGCCTGAATCACTGCGGCGTAACGCTGATCACCATCTGCTAATTTTTTTGTCGTTCTAAGGTGCGGCAGCTCCCCGATCCCCTTCGGAGCTACCGGAGGACCGGTAATGGCTATAAAGTTGCCCATTGCAGCCTGCAACCCACCCAAATCATTGGGCGTATAGCCGGCGCTCTGGAACCAATATTTGTTGTTGAACGCGTTTGCCGGGTTATACCAATTCTCTGGATGCCGGGTTCTCTCTGATACAAACACGCGGGTAGTTTCAATATCTCCCGTTTCAAGACCACTGTTGACCAGATTGTTGACTGTTACCGACAATTCTCCTGCGGCGGCAATGGTGCTGCTTTGGTTCGAGAGATCACCACCATTGATGGTCACATTGCCACCTGAGGTGATGCTGGACGCTGCACTGGCCTCAATGACTTCAAGTTTTTCGCGTTGAGCAATCTCCCAAGTATGGTTTTCCTTACCACCGTCACAATCGTACCCCGCAATACAAGCGATCTCGGTAATCCGAGCGGTATAAATGTCTTGGTTGCTGGTGTTCAAGACCGCTCTGATATTTTTGATCGTGCTCGCTGCGAGGCTCAGGTTGCCATCACTCTGTAGGGTCGAAGAGCTGTTGATGATGCTGCGGGCAACGCCGCCTTTACCATCCCGGTCGATGCTCAGGTCGCCCAGGCTGTAAATATCCGCGTAGCTATTGCTCAGCGAATCAACGCGCAGGCTCATGTCCGAACCACTGAAAATCAGCGCATGGTCGTTAAGTAGCGCGCCAGTAGTGGCGGTAAGTTTTTGACCGCTGCCCAGCGTGCCGTAGTTATTGATGGTGCCTGCCGTCAGATTCAGATCCTTGGTTGCGGTTAAACGCCCCTGGTTATCCACACTTCCGGAGATGTTGACCGTCGCGTTGCCACCACCGCCAATACTCGTCGTTTTACTTAGTTTTAATTGCGCGGCGCTCAGGCTCAGATCGCCCAAACTACTCATACGGCCACTACCGCTATAGGTCCCGTCCAGCGTCACGTTGAGGCTGCCATCACTGGCAATCAAGCCATCGTTGGACCAGTTAATACCTTTACCCACCAAACTATCGGAAGCCAGCAACTGCCCTTCTGCCGTTTGGTTGAGAGTGTTGACGTTCACCGTCAACCGCCCTGCCTGGATCACACTGCTGTTGGTCCAGTCGTCAGCCGTCAGGGTCAAGCCACCTCGGGTGACAACGTTGCCGCCCACGTTGGTCAGGTTGGCCGTGCTGATGTCAAACGCACCGGCGCCCACATGCAACAGACTGCCGCCCACGTTCTGGAAGCCACTGGCCTTCAACGTCAAATCGCTGTTGGCGGTTTCCAGTACACCATTGCGGTTATCAAACACACCCCCAATCTGAAAGTCAGTCTTGCCGTTCTTGCCCAAAGCCCGCAGTTGCCCGCCCTGGTTATCCACGCTATCCGCCTCGACCTTCAGCGTGGTGTCACTTTCAATAATGCCTTTCTGGTTGTTCAGTGCCCCGCCAGTGAGTTTGAGGTCAACCTGCCCGCCTGCCACCTGGCCGCGTACATCACCGCTGTTATCAAAACTGCTGCCGATGACCTTGACCGTCCCTTTGGCGTACAGCCCGCCATCGCGGTTGTCGAAGGCGCCGGTGGTGACGTCGGTGTCGCCGGTTTGCGCGGCGATGCGGCCGCCATTGTTGTTGAGGCTGGCACTGGTGAGGATCAGGCTTTGGGCCTGGATGATGCCGGCCTGACGGTTGTTGTTCAGGTCCAAGTCGTTGCGCAGCAAGCCACCCAGCGCTTTGGCTTGCAGGGCGCCCTTGAGGCTGGCCAGGGTGCCGCCACGGTTATCGATGGATGTGGCCTTGATGTCGACAGCGCCGTTTTGCGCGATGACTTTGCCGCTTTGGTTGTCGAGGGCGCCGGTGATGTCGAGGGTCAGGGCGGTCTGGCTTTGGATTGAGCCTTTGGCGTTATCGAGGCGGGAAGCCTTGAGTTTCAGGTCGGCGTTCTGGCTGTAGATCAACCCGTCACCGTCGTTTTGGATGGCGCCGGTGGTGGTGGCCAGCAGCGTGCCGTTGGACGCGACGGTACCGCGCTTGCGGTTGTCCAGGCTGCCCGCGAACAGGGTCAGCAAGCTTTGGCTGACCAGTTGGCCGCCCTGGTTGTTGACCTCAGTGGCGCGTTTGAGCAGCAGCGCACCGGCGCTGGCAAGTTTGCCGTCAGTGTTGGTCAGGGCGCCGAGCAGGTCGAGGGTTACGCTGCCGTTGCCGATCAGGTTGCCAGCGCTGTTGTCGAGGGTGGTGCCGATAAGGCCGAGGGCCTGTTGCGCATTGACCGTGCCGCCTGCGTTGTTGAGTGTATGCACGTTCAGATCGAGGGCCGCGCCGCTGTCGATCAATCCACTGCCGGCGTTTTTGAGCACCCCGGTGACGGTCAGGGTTTGCCCGCCCGCACTGGAAAGGATGCCTTTGTCGCTGTTGTCGAGGTTGGCGGCTTTGACGGTCAGGGCTTTTTGGCTGACCAGTGCACCGGCACCGCTGTTGAACAGGCTTTTGCTCAGCGTGGCATCGACGTTGCCAAAACGGCTGGAGACGGTGCCTTGGTTGCGGTTGTCCAAGTCCACGCCATTGACACTGACACCTTGCCAACCCGAGATCAGGCCACCTTGGTTAGTCAGCTGGGTGCCGTCCAGAGTGAGCACAGTGTTGCTGATCAGTTTGCCTGCGCTGTTATCCAGCGTGCGGCCATTGAGGGTGAGGTTTTGCGCGGTGGAAATCTCACCACTCTGGTTGCTCAGGTCGCGCAGGCGTTTGATGGTCAGTTGACCTTCGGTGGTGATCAGGCCCTTGGTGTTGTTCAGGTCACCGCCGCCCAGGTCGATGGCAATCGACTTGCCCAACACAGAACCGCCCTGGTTGTTCACACCAGCGCTGTTGAGGGTTAGAGCATTAGCCGCGTTGATCAACCCCTTATCCTGGTTGGTGAGCTGGCCGTCGACATTAAGCAACGTGTCGCCACGGCTGGTCAGCGTGCCGCCGCTGTTGTCCAGGGTGGCAGCGCGGCCGTCGACGGACTGGGCGGCAATCAGGCCTTTGAGGTTATTCAGGGCCTGGGTGATGCGCAGGGTCAGGGCCTGGTAGCTGAGCAATTTACCGCGGCTGTTATCCAGGCTGTCAGCGGTCAATGTGAAGGCTTGGGCACTGGAGATTTCACCGCCCTGGTTGTTCACGCCCTTGAGGTTTTTCAACATCAACAGCGGGCCGTTGATCAGGCCGCCCTGGTTATTCAACTGACCGTTTTTCAGGTCCAGTGCGACAGACGTGTTGCTGAACAGCTTCCCGCCTTGTTGATCCAGGCCGGTGACATTGGCAGTCAGCGCTTTTTCGCTGGTCAGGCGGCCACCGTCGTGGTTGGTCAATTGCCCTGCGGTGATATTCAGCGTGTCGCGGGTGCTGACGTTACCGGAGTGGCTGTTGTCGAATGTGCCGGTAGTGATGACCAACGCACTTTTGCTGCTCAACGTACCTTTCTGGCTGTTGTCCAGGCTGGTGCTGTTCAGGGTCAGGCCTGCGTCGGTGACCATCTCACCGCCCTGGTTATCGACGGCGCCGTGGGCGGTGACGTCCAATGCCCCAGCACTGGACAGCTTGCCTTTGCGGTTGTTCAGACTCCCAGCCTCGACGGTCAAAAGACCTTCACTGCTCAGCCGACCTTGGTTGTTATTCAGCTCGCCGCTGAGTTCAAGGCCAAGGTCTGTTTGGCTGATAAGGCTGCCGCCGCTGTTGTCCAGCGTGATGCCTTCCAGGGTCACACCACTCTGGCCGCTGAGTTGGCCCTTGTTACGGTTGAGTACGTCATCGACGTTCAGCGTCAAGTCGGTCGCGGCGAGCACCATGCCGCCGTCACTGTTATCCAAACCTTGACCGGTTATCTGAACAGTGGCCTTGCTGGAGATCTCGCCGCCCCGGTTGTCCACCTTGGTCATTTTGACGTCGGTCTTTTGGGTGGCGCTCACGTAGCCTTTTCGTTGGTTATCCAGCGTCTGGCCGTCAAGGGATAACGCGCCTTGTGCGATCAACTTACCGTTCTGGTTGGTGATATTGGTGATGTCTGCGGTGAGGTCGCCTTTGCTGGAAATCTCCCCGTCATTGTTCTCCAGGCTGGCCGCCGTCAGCTTCATGCCCGCGTCGCTTACTATCGTGCCCTCTTGGTTCTTGAGTACTCCATCGACGGTGATCGTCAACTGGCCCCGGCTACTCAACATGCCTTCACTGTTATCCAGGCTGGCGCCATTAATCTGCAACGCCGCAGCGGAAATTTTGCCTTTGATGTTGCTAATGGCCTGGTCGATGCGCAGGGTCAATGCCTGGTTGCTGATGAGCTTGCCGTTGCTGTTATCCAGGCTTTTGCTGGCCAGGGTGAACGCCTGGGTGCTGGAAATCTCGCCGTTCTGGTTGTTAACCCCATTGAGGTTTTTCAGCACCAACAAAGGAGCATTGATCATGCCTTGCTGGTTATTCAGTTGGCCGTTGTTCAGGTCCAGGCTCAGTGACGTCACACTCGTGAGCTTCCCGCCCTGCTGGTCAAAACCGGTGACACTGGCGGTCAGTGCGTTGTCGCTGACGATGCGGCTATTCGCACCGTTGCTGACTTGGCCTGCGGTCAGGGTCAGCGTGTCCTTGCTGATCAGGCTACCGGCGTGGGTATTGTTGAAAGCGCCGGTGGTCACTTTGACCGCGCCCTTGGCGCTGAGTGTGCCGCTACGGTTCTCCAGACTGGCACTGTTGAGGGTCAACCCTTTATCGGTGGTCACTGCCCCATTGTGATTAGTCAGCGCACCCGTGGCGCTCAGTGCAACAGCTCCGGTACTCGATACTTTGCCTGACGTATTATTTAGTCCGCCGGTTGTGGCGGTGATGCCGCTTTCGCTGGTGAGCAAACCACTGGTGTTATCCACGTCACCGCTATGGGTCAGGGTCAGACCGTGTACACCGGATACTGTGCCGCCACTGTTGTCCAGACTCTTACCTTGCAGGGTCACCTTGCCGTTACCGAACAACAGGCCTTCGCTCTGGTTGATGACTTGCGCCACCTTGAGGCCCAAGTCAGTGCCAGCCAGCAGCTTGCCGTTACGGCTGTTATTCAGGTAAGTGCCCGCCAGGTTGACGTCTATGGCGCTGGAGATTGCCCCGGCCTGGTTATTGATGTCATCGACGGTCAGCGTCAGCGCTTTTGTCGCACCTATCGTGCCACCGTTGCTGTTATCCAGTGTGCTGCCGGTCAGCATCATGGTGCCTGACGCAACCAACTCGCCCTTTTGCTGATTGAAATGGGTGACATTGGCGATCAGATCGCCTTTGCTGGAGATACGCCCGCTGGCGTTTTCTACGGTCGTCGCGTCCAGGCGCACCGGCCCGACGGCGCTGAGCAAGCCGCCCTGATTACTCAGGGTCGTGCCCTGGTAACGGACCGCCGCCTGCCCGACAAGCAGGCCTTTGCCCTGGTTGTTCAAGCTGGCGACGTTGAGTTGCATGTCCTTGTCAGTGCTGACATTGCCGCCTCGGTTGTCGAGGCTGGCGGTGGTCAGGGTCAGCAAGTCTTTACCGCTCAAACTGCCGCCACGGTTATCGAGGCTGCCCGCCTGCACATCCATCTTGGCTTTGGCGCTAAGCAAGCCGGTGCTCTGGTTGTCCAGCAGGCCCGCAATACGCGTGGTAAGGCTGGCGTCACTGATCACTTTGCCGGTGTGGCTGTTGTCCAGGCTGGCGGCGCTGATCGATGCCGCTTGACCGCTACGGAGCACGCCTTGGCGGTTGTTCAGCGCACCGCTTACATCGACCGTCAACCCGGTATCGCCCGTGACCTTGCCACCTGTGTTATCCAGGCTGGCTGCATGCAGTTCAGTGGCATGGGCGCTGGCCACTTCGCCTGTTGTGTTAGTCAACGCCCCATCCAGCCGCAGGGTCAAACCCTGCTCACTGAGCAGTTTGCCGTCGCTGTTGTTCACATTCTTCGCGGCGACGGTGAAGCCCTGAGTGCTGGAAATTTCACCGCCCTGGTTATCGACGTCGGCCAAGTTGTTCAAGACTAAGGTCGGGCCACGAACCAAACCTTTCTGGTTGTTCAACTGGCCCTTGTTTACGTCCAGCGTCAGCGATGTGGTACTGGTCAAGTGTCCGGCGTTGTTGTTCAAGCTGGCGACGTTGGCGGTCAGGGCCTGAGTACTGGTAATGCGCCCTGCGGCACTGTTATCCACGGCCTTGGCGGTGAGGTTCAATGTATCGAGGCTGGTGAGTTTGCCGCCCTGGTTATTGATGGCTCCGCTGGCAGTGATGCGCAGCCCCTGATTGGCGGTCACTAAGCCTGCGACGTTGTCCAGCGTGGCGATATTCAGCGTAGCGGCGCCCAGGCTGGACACCTCGCCACTGCGGTTGCTCAACTGGCCGACAGTGGCGGTCAGCGGCCCGTTACTGTTGACCAGCCCACCTTGGGCGTTGAGCAATTGGCTGGCGTTCAGCTCAAGACTGCCTGTGCTCAACACTCGGCCATTGTTCTGGTTGTCCAGGGTGCCAGCGCTGACATTGGCGGCCTGTTTGGCGCTCAAGGTTCCGCCCTGATTGTTCAGGGTTTGTGTGGCGGTGACGGTCAGGTTACGGCTGGCGACCACGCTGCCGCCGTTGCTGTTGTTGACGGTTTGCGCGCTGAGACTCAGATCGCCGATGGCGTTGCGAATGAGGTCTGGATTGATCCCGGACTCGATAATCCCGCTGTTGGTCAGTTGGCCGCCGCTGGACAGTGTGATGCGGTCGCGGGCACTGAGTTTGTCTTGATTGTTCAAGTCTCCGACGCTTTGCACATCCAGCGTCGTGCCAGCATGTACATGCCCTTGCGTCTGCACACTGGCGGCCTTGATGTTGATTGCGCCGCTATTGGCTCTGGCCTCTGCCATCCTCAAATGCCCACTGGCATCGAGCTGAATATCCCCCCCACTGGCCATCAGCGCCCCGTCGAGCTTCACCCCAACCCCGGCCTCGGTCCCGACCAGTTTGATCGCCCCCGCATACATCCCACCCAACGCCGTCGAGTCAATCGCCAACTCCGGCTTGGCGCTACCGTCATTGGCCCGTGCGGTTGCACTCAAGGTCTGCGCATTAACATCATTGCGCCCAGCAACCACACTCAACTTGCGCGCATTGATCTGCGCATTGATCTTGGCCGAGCGGGTGATGATTTCGAAGTGGTCAACGTTGCCGGCATCCAGGCCCTTGCCGTCGACGGTCACCGCACCGCCATCGACCTGGTAGCGGTCCAGGCGGCCGTTATCGAGGATGGGTTTGCCGGTGGTCAGGGTGACGTTGGGGGTGTTGATGAAGCCGCAGCCGTTGCAACTGATGCCGTAGGGGTTGGCAACGATGACCTTGGCCGACTGGCCCGCCACTTCGGTGTAGCCGCGCAACTGGCTGGGGCTACCGCCGTTGACTTCGTTGAGGATGATATTGGCAGCGCGGCCTTGCAGGTTCGGGTTACCCAGGATAATGCCGCCCAGTTGCGTCGATTGACTGCGTTCGGTGGCGTTGTTGAGGATCACCCCGTTGGCGCCAACGTTGTAGTCCTTGAACTGGTTATGGGACAAGCCACTGCCATTGGGGGTGGCGATGTTCACCACCGGCACGCCATTGCCCGCCGCGCCCACGGTGGTGCCGGGCGCGCTGACCACGATGCCTTCGGCCTGGGCCAGCAGCGGTTGCCAGAACAGCGCGTTGGCCAGGATCAGCGCCAGGCCACGTTTGGGCAGGCCCCAGAAATGCTCGCGCGGTTGGATGCGGGCAGAGGGCTGGCGGACCAAAAGGGCAAATTGACGAACATCCATTTCAAATTCTCGATGCAACTAGGCGTTGAATTACAGGAAAAAATCCATGCGGAAATAGATCGGCGTTTCGCGCTCAAGCAACGCGGCCGGTCGTTCCAGCGAGTGGGCAAAGGTCACGCTGGTGCTGACGTGTTGGCCGCGGGCGAACAACTCAAGCGAGTTGCTCGAGACTCGGCCGTGCTCTTCGCGGTTGTAGCGTCCGTTACGGATCACGCCTTGGTCATAGCCGACGCTGGCGCCGTATTCACCGAACACCGGGCGCAGCCAACCGAGGGTCACCGGGCGACTCCAGCGCAGGTCATTGCGCCAGTAGCCGCCGCTGTCGCCATAGAGTTGCTGGTCCTTGAAACCGCGCACCGACGAGGAGCCCCCGAGGCTCAAACGCTGAGGGCTGAACAGCACATCTTCACTGCGCTGCCCGGTGGCCAGGCTGGTGAAACTGAACGACTCACCCCACAGCTTGAACGGCTGCAGGTAGCTGACGGTGGCGGTGTATTTGCGGTAGTCCGGGGTGGGGGTGAGGTTGCCTTGCCGGTCGCGCTGTTGATCGTTGCTCTGGGCATCGAAGGCACCGATGCCGTTTTGCATACCGATATCGAAGTTGACGAACGCACTGCCGATACGTCGGCCGTGGTTAATGCCCAGTTGCAGTTCACTGAGGCGATTACTGCTCTGTCTGATACGGCTGCTTTCGATATAGTTATTGGTGCGCAGGTGGGACAGGCCGACGTTGACCGACGTCTTGCTCACGGCATCGCGGTGGATCACCCGTTCAGCGCGCAGTTGGTGGTTTTGGCTGTCGCCGGTTTGCTTGAAATTGAAACCGTCGCCTTGGGCAATCGAGCGATAGTCGCTCTCGTTGTAGCTGTAGCTAAAGTTCCACCAGCCCCAGGGCACGTTGTAGTACAGCATCGCGTTCTTGGAGGTTTTCTGGTGATCGCTGACGGCGTCGTGGCCGCCGCGCAGAATCAGTTGATCGGCCAGGCCCAGCGGGTTATCCCATTCAAAGCCGGTACCCCACTGTTGTTCGCCGGTGCTTTTCTGGCCATCGTTGTTACGCGACAGGCTGGCACGCCATGGCTTTTGCGGGTTGTTTTTGACCAATACCGAGCTGCCGCCCACGGCCTCGCCCGGCGTCAGCTCCATCTGTGCCTGATTGGACGGTAAACGGTTGAGTTGATCGACAGCCTGCTCGATTTCTCGCAGGTTCAATATCTCGCCGCTTTTGCCGGGAAAGGCCATGCCCAGTTCGCGATCCGACAACTTGCTGCTGTCGGCGCCCTTCAGGCCTTCAAGCTTGCCTTCCACCACCAGAACTTGCAGATGCCCTTTGGACATATCTTGCTGCGGCAAGTAGGCGCGGCTGGTGACCAGGCCTTTGTCGATGTAGTAGTTGGTGATGTCTTTGAGCAGGGCGTTGAGTTGTGCGACGCCCAGGCATTGACCAGTGTAAGGCTTGAGTAGACGCTCGCGTTCAGCGGCAGGCAGGTGGTCGGCACCCTGGAGTTCAATGGTTTGGATCGGAAAGCAACGGCTGTCCACCGGAGCTGCCGGCGCTTCGGGCCGGGCCTCTTTGCCAGGCAGTTCCTTGAGCTGCTCAAGGCGGCGCTGTTGATCTTCCAACAGGCGGTTTTGGCGTTCGCGGATCAGGTCCTGATCACCCGGCAGGGTTGCCGCCATCACGCAGTGGGAAGCGAGGCAGGCAAGCAGGGCAATGCTCAGTAAATACCGAGTCCGTGGCAGTGAGGCAGACATGTTCGATCCAACGCATGACGAAGGATGGCAAACTAACATCGCGGGAATGGCGCGCCAATAAACTGACTAAACTTTAGGAAATTTCCTACAAACTACTAACATTATGATTTTTAACGAAAATATTAAAAAAGAATAAATACTGAATGAAATCTTGAAGGATTTTCCGACCAGCGGTATCAGATTTGATAGACATTCAACACGCACACAAACGATCGGACTATTCGGCCAACACCGGTTCGCGTATGAGTATTTGATTGATTTAAGGAATGTCTGGACGACAACGGGAATCTGAGCAGCCGCTGACCCAAGGTCGACTCGGACAGGCCAAATGACAGGCAAAAAAAAACCCGGAAATCCTCACTTGCGTGGGCCTTCCGGATTTTCTAAACCGCCAAAAATGGTGGGTCGTGTGGGATTCGAACCTACGACCAATTGGTTAAAAGCCAACTGCTCTACCAACTGAGCTAACGACCCGCTGTGTGGTGGCGCGTATAATACTGATTTCTAAGGATTATTCAACACCTTATTTGAAATAAATCAGAAAAAACGCATTTGAACGGTAATTAGCTGGATAGAACGCCTCTCGTAGCGGCCGGATCAGCGCCCCGGCTCGTCGTTCCACAGGTACTTATGCAGCTGCAATTGCAGGCGCACCGGCAGGTTGTCTGCCACTACCCAGTCGGCCAGGTCGCGAGCGTTGAGGTCATGGTGGCTGGGCGAGAACAGCACCTCGCCCGCGCGGCGTTCCAGGCCATACTGGATCAGCTTGGAAGTCGCCCAATCATAATCGTCGCGGGAACAGATGACGAACTTGACCTGGTCGTTGGCCGTCAACAAGTCGATGTTCTCGTAGCGGTTGCGGTGGGCTTCCTTGGAGTCGGGGGTCTTGAGGTCGACCACCCGGCTTACACGCGGATCGACAGCGGAAATGTCCAGGGCGCCACTGGTTTCCAGTGAGACCTCGTAACCGGCGTCACACAGCTGCTTGAGCAAGGGAATGGCATTGGGTTGCGCCAATGGCTCACCGCCCGTCACGCAGACGTAGCGCGGCCGGTAGCCGGCAACCTGTTCCAGGATGTCGTCGAGGGTGCGCACGGTGCCGCCGCTGAAAGCGTAGGCGCTGTCGCAGTATTGGCAGCGCAATGGGCAGCCGGTGAGCCGTACAAATACGGTGGGCAGGCCAGCAGTGCGCGTTTCACCCTGCAACGAGTAAAAGACTTCGGTAATACGTAATGTGTCTTGCATAGTCGCCACGGGCGTAACAGCTAAACAGGCTGTCCGCCTCCGTCAGGCACTTCAAGGGATTGCGCCAACGCGCCAACCCCAGGAAGCGTGTTTCATAAAAGGGCGTGGATTCTAACGAAAAAACCCGCGCCAGGCGCGGGTTTCTTCTAAACGGGCGGTATTGCTTACAAGCGTTGCAGATCCCGCTGGGCCAACTGCGCGGCGGAGGTACCCGGATACTGGGCAACCACCTGCTGCAGAATGCCTTTGACCTTGTCGGTATGACCCAGGCGGCGTTCTACATCAGCGAGTTTATACAGCGAATCCGGCACCTTGGCGTGCTTGGGGTACAGCTGGCTGACCTTGGCAAAAGCCTGGCCCGCGCCCTGCAAATCACCCTTTGCCAGGTTGACCTCACCCAACCAGTACTGGGCATTGCCCGCGTACTGGCTGTTGGGGTACTTGCGCAGGAAAGCGGTGAAGGCCTGGCTGGCCTTATCGAAATCCTTGGCCTTGATCAGGTCGAAGGCTGCATCGTAATACAGTTTTTCCTTCGCCGGATCGCCAGGTTCACTGCTAGCGGCAGGGGCAGCCGCGGCGGCCCCTGCTGCTGCGCCACCGGCAGCGGCGCTTGGCGCGCCACCGGCAGCAGAATTATCAGGAGTAGCGGCAGGTGCAACACCGGCTCCAATACGACGATCAAGATCCTGGTATCGCTCCAGGCCTTCTTGTTTGAGCTGGTTCACCTGGTTCTGCAGCACTTCAATGGCGCCTTGTTGCTGGGCCAATTGATCCTGCATGCGTTGCAGCTGGTTGAACAGCTCGCCCTGTGCCGAGGGAGCGGACGTAGCCGCTCCCCCCGCATAGGCGCCGTTCGTGCCATAACCTGCTGGCGGATAACTGCTCCCGCTATTGTTATAGCCTGAGTTGCTATCCGTTACAGGAACCGCAGCCCACACCGCAAGCGGGGCGAGGCTGAGAGCCAATACAGTCAGAGCACGACGGCACGTTCGCATGACGAATTACTTACGCAGTTCGACGCGACGGTTCTGAGCCCACGACTGTTCGTCGTTGCCAGTTGCAACTGGACGCTCTTTACCGTAGGAAACCAGTTCCAGTTGGCCTGGAGCAACACCTTGCAGTACCAGGTAGCGCTGAACGGCTTTCGCACGACGCTCGCCCAGTGCCATGTTGTACTCACGAGTACCACGGGCGTCAGTGTTACCTTCCAGAACAACGCGAGCGCCGTTAGCTTTCAGGTCCTTGGCGTGAACGTCCAGAGCGCGCATGGCTTCTGGCTTCAGGTCCGAACTGTCGTATTCGAAGTAGAAAGTGGTGATAGCGCGCAGAGCAGCTTCTTCGCTCAGGGAGCCGTCGACCGCACCAGTGTTGGCGCCGTAACCAGCGTTTGGATCAACAGCTGCGCCTTCACCGGCATTGTCGCCGCCTTTAGAGGAGCAACCAACGGCTACGGACAGAGCCAGAGCCAGAGCAGCAAACTTACCAAACTTCAGCATTTCCATCGTGAAACTCCTAATGAACCCCAGTGTGTTAAGTACTTCTTTTTGTAGCGCCGCGTCAGTTCAGGTAAGGGGACCAGGATGGTTCTCTGACTTCGCCTTGTGCGGTAGGAAGTGGGAGCCTTACGCGTCCATTGATGGACACGAGCATCAAGACTCCCCGGCCCTGCTGGCGGGTGGCGTAGATTACCATGGTGCCGTTGGGCGCAACAGTGGCTGACTCATCAAGGTTGGTATCTGTAAGGATTTTAACGGTTCCACGCTGCAAATCCTGGGCCGCAACCCGGAAATTAGTGAAACCATCCTGACGGTGAATCATCACCAACGTCTTTTCATCGGCCGAAAGCTTGGGGTTGGCGTTGTAGTTACCGATAAAGGTCACACGCTCAGCACCACCACCGTTCACGTTTGCCTTGTAGACCTGAGGCTTGCCGCCACGGTCGGAGGTGAAGTAGATGGTCGAACCATCCTTACCCCAGAACGGTTCGGTGTTGATGCCCGGGCCGCTGGTCACGCGACTCAGTTGGCGCGAGGCCATGTTCATCACGTAGATATCCGGGTTGCCGTCCTTGGACAGCACGAAAGCCAGGCGCGAACCATCCGGCGACCAGGCTGGCGCACCGTTGAGGCCTTCAAAGTTGGTGATCTGCTCGCGACGACCCGTATCAATGTGCTGCACGAAGATGCGCGGGCGACGCTGTTCGAACGATACGTAGGCAATACGCTTGCCGTCCGGCGCGAAGCGCGGCGACAGGATTGGCTCGCGGGACTGCAGCAAGGTCACTGCACGTGCGCCGTCGTAGTCCGAACGTTGCAGGGTGTAGCGGGTGTTGTCTACAGAGAAACGCTCAGCCGTGACATACAGCAGGCGCGTCGAGAACGCCCCTTTGATACCGGTGAGCTTTTCAAACGACTGGTCCGAGATGTAGTGGGCCATGTCGCGCAGTTGCTCGGCGGTACCCGATACGCTGCCGGTCAATACCTGCTGCTCGGTGGCCACATTGAACAACGTGTACTGGATCTGCAGGCGACCACCGGCCGGCGTGATGTTGCCGACCATCACGTACTGCGCGCCCACGGCTTTCCAGTCACGGAACACGACTTCGCTGGCCTGGTTGGGCTGGCTGATCATGTTGCCTTTGGGGATCGGCGCATAGTAACCGGAGTTACGCAGGTCGTCGCTGACGATCTGGGCCATGTCGTCCGGCAGCACGCTGCCGCCCTGCCAACCGAAGGGTACGACTGCAATCGGAGTAGCCCGATCGCTGCCGCTGGTTACCAGGATGTTCTTTTCATCCGCCGCCGCTATCCCTGCCATACAGCAAATAACGACAAGCATTCCTCGAAGAAGGTTTCTCACAAGGCTAGATCCTCAGGTGTGAATGTCATCTTGAATGAACGATAGGGAGCGAAGTCACTTGGTTTCATTCCCTGCATCTCGGTCAACCGGCCAATATTCTTGACTGCGGCAACCGCTGAACTGTCGAACGTACCGTCACCACTGGACTTGGCCACGCTGACCGAAGTCACCGTACCGTCCGGCAACATGCCGATCTGCAGCACTACTGTCATGCCTTTGCGTGCCGAAGGTGGACGTGTCCAGCCTTCCGCTGCCCGCGCTCGAATCAGATCGTCGAAACTGCCCGCGACTTCATCACCACGTTCATCGGCCAGGGCTTGCTGACGCTGCGGCGTGTCGGAAAGCAAATCTGCCAGGGCCTGGGCCTTTTTCTCTTCGGCGGATTTGCGTGCTGCTTCCTGGGCCTTTTTCTTGGAGGCGTCGGCGGCAGCTTTCTTCTTCGCTTCGTCGGCGACTTTCTTCTTCGCCTCGTCTGCTTCAGCTTTTTTCTTGGCGTCTTCGGCGGCTTTCTTCTTCGCGTCTTCGACTATCTTTTTCTTGGCTTCTTCAGCGGCCTTTTTCTTGGCCTCTTCCTCGGCAGCCTTCTTGGCTTCTTCTTCAGATTTCTTCTTGGCTATATCAGCCAATTGTTTCTCTTCAGCCTTTTTGGCTTCGGCAGCTTTCTCGGCTTTCTTGGCTTCATCAGCCTTTTTCGCCTCGTCGGCTTTCTTGGCTTCGTCGGCCTTTTTCGATTCCTCGGCCTTTTGAGCCGCCTCTTCTTTCTTTTGTTCCGCAGCAGCCTTCACCGCTTCCTGCTCGACCTTCTTCTGTTCCATCTGCTCGACTTCAGTCTGGCGCGCAGCCGACTTCTGGGCCTCACCTGCAATCTTCTGATTGGTCTGGGTGGTGGCCTGGCTTTTCGATTTCAGCTGATACAGGGTCGCCTGCACGATCGGCTTGGCTGGCGGCAGGTCCGGGGTCATGGCAAAGCTGACAAACAGCATGCCGAACACCAGGACGTGCAGGGCTATCGCCCACACGCCAGGCCAGAAGTAGCTTTCCGAGGCGGACGGCTCTCGCTGTTGCTGCATCAGGGCGCCTCGGTAATCAAGCCAACGTTACCGACGCCGGCTTTCTGCAGCCCGCCCATGGCACCCATGACGGAGCCGTAGTCGACCGATTTGTCGCCGCGGATAAATACCTGAGTGTGCTTGCCGCCTTCGTTGCCGGAGCGAATGATCTTGGTCACCGCATCGGTCATCGCCGGCAAAGTCAGGGCCTTGTCCTGCTGCTTCTGGGTGTCGACTTCGCTGCCAAGGTTCCAGTAATAGGTCTTGTCAGCCTTGATCGAAATGGTCAGGACCTGCGTGTTGTTGTCCTGCGGCAAGGCTTCACTGGAAACCTTGGGCAGATCAACCTTCACGCCCTGGTTGAGCATCGGCGCGGTCACCATGAAGATCACCAGCAGCACCAGCATCACGTCGATGTAGGGCACTACGTTCATCTCGGCGACCGGCTTGCGCTTTTTGCGAGCTCGAGCGATTAAAGCCATTGGGAATTACCTGCTTATTCTTCGCTGGTGTGCACTTTACGGTGCAGGATCGCCTGGAATTCATCGGCGAAGGTGTAGTAACGGCCGATCAAGGTTTCGCTGGTTGCGGCAAAACGGTTGTAGGCGATTACTGCGGGGATAGCGGCAAACAGGCCGATCGCGGTGGCGATCAGGGCTTCGGCAATACCCGGGGCCACGGTGGCCAGCGTGGCTTGCTGGGCCTGGGCCAGGCCGCGGAAGGAGTTCATGATCCCCCATACGGTACCGAACAGGCCGATGTACGGGCTGACGGAACCGACGGTGGCGAGGAACGGCAGGCCCTGCTCGAGTTTCTCTTCTTCGCGGGAGATGGCCACGCGCATGGCACGGGCCACGCCTTCCATCACCGCTTCAGGGTCGACACCCGGCTGCTGGCGCAGGCGCGAGAATTCCTTGAAACCGGCACGGAAGATCTGCTCGACGCCCGAATCCGGGTCCGGGTTGCTGCCGGCCTGGCGGTACAGTTTGGACAGGTCGATACCCGACCAGAAGCGCTCTTCGAAGCTCTCCAGGGCACGTCGACCGGCGCGCAGCATGTTGCTGCGCTGAAAAATCATGACCCAAGAGGTAACCGATGCGGCTACCAGGGTCAGCATGACCAGTTGAACCACGACACTGGCATTGCTGACCAGGCTCCACATGGAGGAATGGTCGACGACGGTAGGTTCCACGCTAAATCTCCTGCTTTGATTGTTTACCCGCGCCGCTCACGGCGGCAAAGGCCGCGCGTAGAGTTTCGGGAATGGCCCGAGGTTTCAAACTGTTGGTGCGTACACATGCCACCAGGAACTGCCCCTCACAGAGCAGCGTTGCATCCGTTGCCCGCCTGACCTGCTGTTTGAATCGCAGGCTGGCACGGTTCAATTCGATGACCTCAGCGCTGACCAGCAATTCATCGTCCAGTCGCGCCGGTGCGTGATAACGCGCCTCGCTGGAATGCACGACGAATAACAGGTCCTCCCCTGCCAGCGTGGATTGGGCAAAGCCCAGCTCCCGTAGCCGCTCGGTTCGAGCCCGCTCCATGAATTTCAGGTAGTTGACGTAATACACGATGCCGCCGGCATCGGTGTCCTCGTAATAAACGCGACAGCGATGTGCGAACGACTGATCCCCGTTTTGCGCGCGCATACTCTAGTGCTTACTCCTCAGGTTGCCAATCCGGCTGGACAACTGTTTTTTCATTCCTGAACGCTTTTGCAGTGACTCAAATGACGACGCCAGACACTGGGACAGCACAAAGCTCAGATAAATCGTCCGGCGTTAGCTTTTTAATCGTCCACTGCATCAAGGAATTCGTCTACCGCAGGCATCTCGCCCAATCGTGACGGAATGTTTAGCCCAAAGTGCAAATAGGCATGGCGCGTCACCACCCGGCCCCTCGGTGTACGCATGATATAGCCTTGCTGGATCAGGTACGGCTCCAGCACATCCTCAATGGTATGGCGCTCTTCACTGATAGCCGCCGCCAGGCTGTCCACGCCGACCGGGCCACCGTCGAACTTCTCGATCATGGTCAAGAGTAGACGTCGATCCTGGTGATCGAAGCCGTGCTCGTCCACGTCCAGCAGGTTCAAGGCCAGGTCCGCGACCGCCTTGGTGATGTGCCCTTTGGCACGCACTTCGGCAAAATCGCGCACGCGGCGCAGCAAACGGTTGGCGATACGTGGCGTGCCGCGGGCGCGCCGGGCGATTTCAAAGGCGCCTTCCGGGTCCAGGGGCAAGCCAAGGATGCTCGCCGAACGGCTGACGATGGTCGCCAGATCAGCGGTGCTATAGAACTCCAGACGTTGAACAATGCCGAAACGGTCTCGCAACGGGTTGGTCAGCATACCCGCACGCGTGGTCGCACCCACCAGGGTGAAAGGTGGCAGGTCGAGCTTGATCGAACGGGCTGCCGGGCCTTCGCCGATCATGATGTCGAGCTGGAAGTCTTCCATCGCCGGGTACAGCACTTCTTCGACAATCGGTGATAACCGATGGATCTCGTCGATAAACAGTACGTCATGAGGTTCAAGATTGGTCAGCAGCGCTGCCAGGTCACCGGGACGCTCCAGCACCGGGCCGGAGGTGGACTTGATCGACACGCCCATTTCCTGGGCGATGATATTGGCCAGGGTAGTCTTGCCCAAACCCGGCGGGCCGAAGATCAGGGTGTGGTCCAGGGACTCACTGCGCCCGCGCGCGGCCTGGATAAACAGCTCCATCTGCTCGCGCACGGTAGGCTGGCCGATGTATTCGGCCAGGCTCAGGGGGCGGATGGCCCGGTCCTGGACTTCTTCACGGTCACGCGGGCCGGTGGCCGCGATCAGACGATCAGCTTCAATCACTTAAATCATTCCCTTCAGGGCTCGGCGGATCATGTCTTCGCTGCTCAGGTTCTTGTCCTTGATGGCCGATACCGCCTTGCTGGCTTCCTGAGGCTTGTAGCCCAGGGAGATCAACGCACTGACGGCATCGCTTTCGGCACTGGCGATCTGGCCTGCCGGCATATCCGGCTGGTTCGGTACCAGGGCGAACATGCTCGGCACCACTTCCCAGGCCTTGAAGCGGTCCTTGAGCTCCACCAACAGGCGCTCGGCGGTTTTCTTGCCCACTCCCGGCACCTTGGTCAGGGCCGAGGTATCCTGGGCGGATACAGCACGCACCAATTCATCCACTTCCAGGCTCGACATCAACGCCAGGGCCAACTTGGGCCCCACGCCATTGAGACGAATCAGCTCGCGGAAGAAATCGCGGTCGCGCTTGCCGATGAAACCATAGAGCAGTTGCGCGTCTTCACGCACCACCAAATGCGTGTGCAAGGTTATCGGCTCGCCGACCGACGGCAAGCGGTACAACGTGGTCATGGGCACTTCCAGCTCATAACCCAACCCATTCACATCCAGAATCAGGTGCGGCGGCTGTTTTTCGGCCAGGGTGCCGCGCAAGCGTCCAATCACGGTTCAGATCCTTAAAGCTTGGGGGTCAGATCAGGGCCTGACCGCAAATAACCAATGCGCTGATGCTATCAGAGACGCAGCCGCCCGCCACGACTACGTGCCGTTCCCAAGCCGTGAGGCAGCAGGCTGGAACGGGTATGTGCATGGCAAATGGCGATGGCCAGGGCGTCGGAGGCGTCGATCTGCGGTTTTGAAGTGAGCTTGAGCATGTGCATGACCATCATCTGCACCTGTTCCTTGTTGGCTGCACCGGTGCCGACCACGGCCTGTTTGACCTGGGTCGCGGTGTATTCGGCGATTTCCATGCCCTCTTCGGCGCCTGCCACGATAGCTGCACCCCGGGCCTGGCCAAGCTTGAGCGCCGAATCGGCGTTCTTGGCCATGAAGACCTTTTCGATGCCCATGGTGATCGGGCCGTAGGTCTGGATGACTTCACGTACGCCGCGATAGACGATCTGCAGCCGCTCGGCCAATTCCCCTGCGCCGGTGCGGATGCAGCCCGAGGCAACATAGATGCAGCCGCGCGGGGTCTGCTGCACCACGCCAAAACCGGTGATGCGCGAACCGGGGTCGATACCTAGGATTAAAGTCATAACGCCTGCGGGTTGGATAAACACATTTTTTGATACACAGAGACTCTAATGTGGGAGGGGGCTTGTGTGGGAGGGGGCTTGCTCCCGATGGCGGTGGGCCAGTCACAAATGTGCTTACTGACACTCCCTCATCGGGAGCAAGCCCCCTCCCACCCAAGCCCCTCCCACATTGGGATCTATATCGTTCTTCAGCCTAGCTGTTCGGCCACCGATTCCGGGATGTCGGCATTCGAATACACATTCTGCACATCATCCAGGTCTTCAAGCATATCCAGCATCTTCAACACCTTCTGCGCCCCCTCCAGGTCCAGCTCGGCACTGGTGGTCGGCAGCATCACGATTTCCGCGTCGGTGCCGCTGAAACCAGCAGCTTGCAGGGCATTACGCACGGCGTAGAAGCTGGCGAACGAGGTAAACACATCGATAGAGCCGTCTTCGTTGGTGACCACATCGTCGGCGTCCGCTTCCATCGCGGCTTCCATCAGCGCGTCTTCATCGGTGCCAGGTGCGAAGGTGATCTGCCCCTTGCGTTCGAACAGGTAAGCCACCGAACCATCCGTGCCGAGGTTGCCACCGCACTTGCTGAACGCGTGGCGCACCGCGGCGGCGGTGCGGTTGCGGTTATCGGTCATGCATTCGACCATCACCGCCACGCCGCCCGGGCCGTAGCCTTCATAGGTCAGTTCGACCATATCGTCGGTGTCGGCCGCACCGGCACCACGAGCCACGGCGCGGTCAATGATGTCGCGGCTCATGTTGGCACCCAGCGCCTTGTCCAGCGCCAGGCGCAGACGCGGGTTAGAGCCCGGGTCACCGCCGCCCTGACGGGCTGCGACGGTCAGTTCGCGAATCCACTTGGTGAAGATCTTGCCCTTCTTGGCATCCTGACGCTCTTTGCGGTGCTTGATGTTCGCCCACTTGGAATGGCCAGCCATAACACAACTCCGAAATTCTCTAGAAACCTTATCAATCCCGCCCTCGGCGGGATTTCCCTCTTTTAAACGCAAAGGCGCATCCGAAGATGCGCCTTTTTGACTGCGTACAACCTTATCGCGCTTTCACGCTGCAGCCTTACTCAGCCTTCGGCGTCTCGCGCAGACGGATGTGCAGTTCGCGCAACGCCTTGGCATCCACCACACCCGGGGCCTGGGTCATGACGTCCGCAGCGCTCTGGGTTTTCGGGAAGGCGATCACTTCACGGATCGACTGGGCGCCGGTCATCAGCATCACCAGACGGTCCAGGCCGAACGCCAAACCACCGTGCGGTGGCGCGCCGTATTTCAGGGCGTCGAGCAGGAAGCCGAACTTCTCTTCCTGTTCCGCTTCGTTGATGCCCAGCAGGCGGAACACCGCTTGTTGCATCTCTTTGCGGTGGATACGGATCGAACCGCCACCCAGCTCAGTACCGTTGAGCACCATGTCGTAGGCACGGGACAGTGCGCCTGCCGGGTTGGCTTCCAACTCCTGCGGGGAGCACTTCGGCGCGGTGAACGGGTGGTGCAACGCGCTGAAGCTGCCGTCGTCGTTCTCTTCGAACATCGGGAAGTCGACGACCCACATCGGTGCCCATTCGCAGGTCAGCAGGTTCAGGTCGTGACCGAGCTTGATACGCAGCGCGCCCAGGGCTTCGCTGACGATCTTGGCCTTGTCGGCGCCGAAGAACACGATGTCGCCGTCAACGGCACCGACGCGATCGAGGATCGTGTTCAGGTTGGCTTCAGGGATGTTTTTCACGATCGGCGATTGCAGGCCGTCAACGCCGTTAGCGCGCTCGTTGACCTTGATGTACGCCAGGCCCTTGGCACCATAGATGCCGACAAACTTGGTGTAGTCGTCGATCTGCTTGCGCGGCATGCTCGCGCCGCCAGGTACGCGCAGGGCAGCAATGCGGCATTTAGGGTCGTTGGCCGGGCCGCTGAACACCTTGAAGTCGACATCCTTGAGCTGGTCGGCCACGTCCACCAGTTCCAGCGGGTTACGCAGGTCTGGCTTGTCGGAACCGTAGCGGCGCATGGCTTCTTCGAAGGTCATGTGCGGGAATTCGCCGAACTCCAGGTCCAGCACTTCCTTGAACAGGTTGCGGATCATCTGCTCGGTCAGGCCCATGATCTCTTTTTCATCGAGGAAGCTGGTCTCGATGTCGATCTGGGTGAATTCCGGCTGGCGGTCAGCGCGCAGGTCTTCGTCACGGAAGCACTTGGCGATCTGGTAGTAACGGTCGAAGCCGGCCACCATCAGCAGTTGCTTGAACAGCTGCGGCGATTGCGGCAAGGCGAAGAAGCTGCCGGCGTGGGTACGGCTAGGCACCAGGTAGTCGCGCGCGCCTTCCGGGGTAGCCCGGGTGAGGATCGGCGTTTCGACGTCGAGGAAGCCGTTTTCGTCGAGGAAACGACGGATGCTGGTGGTCATGCGCGAACGCAGGCGCAGCTTCTCGGCCATTTCCGGACGACGCAGGTCCAGGAAGCGGTAGCGCAGGCGGGTTTCTTCGCCAACGTCGGAGTATTCGTTGAGTGGGAACGGCGGGGTTTCCGACTCGTTCAGCACTTCCAGCTCATAGCCCAGCACTTCAATGCCGCCGGACGCCATGTTCTTGTTCACGGCACCGGCAGGACGCAGGCGAACCTTGCCGGTGATCTTGACGACGTATTCGCTGCGCACGCGGTCGGCGGCGGCGAAGCTCTCGGCGCGGTCCGGGTCGAACACTACCTGGGCCAGACCATCGCGATCACGGATATCGAGGAAGATCACCCCGCCGTGGTCGCGGCGACGGTGAACCCATCCGCAAAGGGTGATTTCCTGACCTTCCAGGGTCTCGTTCAGTTGGCCGCAATAGTGGCTGCGCATCATGGTCGTGGTTTCACTTCTCGTAATTCGAAATTCGGTGGCAGGCCCGCCTCGTCACCGTACATTAAAGCAGGGGACGGATAATGCAGGAGCCTGCGCGTAGAGTTCAACTCAGTCTGCTTTGTCGCCGCCGGCCAGGTTCTTCTTGGCACCGGTCTTGAAATCAGTCTCGTACCAGCCGCTGCCGCTCAGGCGGAAGCCCGGCATGGACAACATCTTCTTCAACTCAGGTGCCTGGCAGGCAGGGCAATCGACCAGCGGCGCTGCGCTGATCTTCTGAATGGCTTCCAACTGGTGACCACAGGAAGCGCATTGATAGTCGTACATGGGCATGGAGATGTCTCGGCGATCAGATCGTTACAGCGCCACGCCCTGCCCTGTGCATAAAGCCCCGGCATGCGCAGCAAAGCGCGGGATTATATCTGGTAAATCGACACAGCGCAGCCGGCTTTCTGCCCCGGGGCCGGCCCACAAGGATGAAGGCCGGGCCCAGGGCCGCCGGGCTACGACGCGAAGGTGCCCTCAGCGGCGGGAGCAACCCGGCCCTTGAGCACGTGAACCACGCACACCACCCTCACCAGCCCACTGAAGTTCTTCACGCCTCCGTAACGCAAATGCACTTCCCGATCGACATAGGACAACAAGGCACTGACCGAACAGGCATTGATCCTGGCGATCTCCGTCAGGATGTTCCAGTAGATCTGCTCAAGCCGCAGGCAGGTCGAAAACCCATTGAGCCTGACCGACCGCGACAACGGCTTGGCCAGTCCCATATCGAACCCTTTTGCAAAAGGGTCGACCTTTATCTTGTGAAAACCACAGGTTTCCATCACTCCTTTACCCATTCCACGTGACATACACCCGACACTCCATTGCCAAACAGCAGCCAATGGGCTTCTCCCATTGAACGATGGGCCTATAAAACAGCACCCAGCGTGCAGCAGCCAGAAGACGGGGAGTCGTTAGTCGTAGGACAACGCCAGGAAGCGCAGGGAAACAAGCAGGCAGCGCTGAAACAGCGCCGCCCGGGTTTGACGGTTACTGGTTTTCGAGCAGCGAACGCAGCATCCACGCGGTTTTCTCGTGTACCTGCATACGCTGGGTCAACAGGTCGGCCGTCGGCTCATCGCTGACCTTGTCCAGCAGCGGGAAGATGCCTCGGGCGGTACGCGTAACCGCTTCCTGACCGGCCACCAGTTGCTTGATCATCTCTTCGGCGCTCGGCACACCCTCCTCTTCCTTGATCGAAGACAGGCGGGCGTAGATCGAATAGGCGCCCGGTGCCGGGAAGCCCAGGGCACGGATGCGCTCGGCAATGGAGTCCACCGCCAGCGCCAATTCGTTGTACTGCTCCTCGAACATCAAGTGCAGCGTACGAAACATGGGGCCTGTGACGTTCCAATGGAAGTTGTGGGTCTTCAGATACAGAACATAGGTATCGGACAGCAGTCGTGAAAGTCCGTCGACGATGGACTTACGGTCTTCTTCACTGATACCAATATCGATTGCCATGTTTTTCCCCTTCAATTGACGAGTATTCATTGATCAGGTGCAGGACCACTCTAGCAAGAGAGCGAGCCGCATGCAGCCCGTCACACCCAGGCGACCTGCGGCAAATCGCCCCGCATCGCTTGCAACTCGCGAATTGGCAAGCCTTTTTAGCCGTAGGAACGGTCTCGCAACGCCCGCCAAAAAATCCTGCACCTGTCTAGGACAAGCGTTTGCTGCACAAATGCCGTTGCCGTCGCAACACCCCGAAATGCTTGATTTGAGTAGGCACAGCCTTTGCTGTTAAATAGACGCCGTGTGGCTGCCGTTTATTCCTGCGGCACTTCACATAGGCTGATACCCGCGCACGTGCTCAACGCCTCCCATTGTTCAGAAGCGAACCGTGCCAGTCAGCTCTTCCTTGTGATCCGTCTTAACGTGAGTTAATCAAAATGTTGAAAATCGTCCACCTGCTAACGGGCGTTGCAGCTTTGCTGCTGTCCTTTATCCCGAGCCTGCAGCCTGAAAGCCTGCCCTACCTGCAACAACATGACGCTCTGTACCTGGCCTTGTTCGGCCTTCTTAACCTGACGCTCGCACCGGTAATCCCTTACTGGAACAAAGGCACGCGTCATCAACTGCAAAACCTGGTCAGTGCGCTGCTGGTGCTGACTGTTGTTGTTCAAACCCTCACCCTTTTGGCGCCTATGCCTGAAGTGGGTGGCCATCCGGCTATCCTGCTCAGCCTGGTGATTGCTGTGGTTGCCATTGTTCTTCACCTGGCCATCAGCTTCTACCGTTCGTCTCCGGCGGCCGCGTCGCAAAACTACGACATGACCAACCGGGATACCGGTACCGTCAAGTGGTTCAACACCTCCAAAGGCTTCGGCTTCATTTCCCGCGATTCGGGCGACGATATCTTCGTCCACTTCCGGGCTATCCGTGGCGAAGGCCACCGCGTCCTGGTCGAAGGCCAGCGCGTGGAGTTCTCGGTGATGAACCGCGACAAGGGCCTGCAAGCCGAAGATGTAATCGCTGCCCTGCCGCGTCGCTGACCCTAGCCTTCGCAGCAAAAAAAACCGCGATCCAGCGTTGGCTGGATCGCGGTTTTTTATTGCCTGCACATTCAATAGTGCGGCGGCGGCGCTTCTTCTTCGGATGACTCGAACTGGCCGCCCATTTCTTCCTGGCGCTTGAGCAAGGCCGTCATTTGCAATTGCAGGCGTTCAACCGCCCGCTGCTGTGTGACCAGGATGTCGTTGAGGGTCTCGATGGTGTCGTCCTGGAAAGCCAGGCGGCTTTCCAGGTCGGTAACGCGCTCTTGCAGGTCCATGATTCAGTCCTGGGTAAAGATGAAGTCGGCAGGCAACAGCGCACGCAATCGAGCGCGAATCGCCGCCACTTGCTCTTGGGTATAGGGCCGGGCCGGGTGCTTGCCCCACACCGGTGCCGGCCAGGCGGCGTCATCGCGTTTGCGCACAATCACATGCACATGCAATTGGCTGACGACGTTACCCAGCGCACCGATGTTCATCTTGTCAGCGGCCAGCCCCTCGTTAAGCAGTTGCGCCAGGGCCGTCGTTTCTTGCCACAAGGTTTGTTGATCTGCGACATCCAGTTGAAACACTTCGCTGATACCGTCGATGCGTGGCACCAGAATGAACCAGGGGTAATTGGCGTCATTGGACAGCAGCAGGCGACAGAGCGGGAAGTCCCCAATGGCCAAGGTGTCTTGTTGCAGGCGTTGATCTAAGGCGAACACGTGGGCACTCCGTTCGGCAGGTCGGGACAGGCGCCCAGCATACCTTTGAACGTCTGAGGCTTCACGGCCAATCCTGGCACTGTTGAGGCAGGCGGGTAAAAATGCACCTTTTGGAGGCAGAAAAACAGTTGATCTACGCTAGACCGGGCCTCAACAGCACGCACCAAAATGACCCACTGGTGCGTCAAAGGGATCCGCCAATTACCCACTGAGAGGGGTGAACCGGTAACGTTTTACCCAAGCGCAGGTTTTGCGTAGCACCAAAGAGTGGTAGCACCCTGGGCGCCGAGCCCAAACCAAACGGCGTAAAAGGCCCGTGCTTATGCGGTTTTTACATTCCCATCACGCTTTTCACGAAAAAATGACATTCGGTCGCCGGTTTGAGCACGCTTGTTGCATTCACCCCCGTATCGTCGGCAACGGCACCCGTCTGGAAGCAGGTGTTTCGCGATAAAAGTAGTGGCGTTTCAGTGTGTATCAAGGAAGTGTTCAAACTTTGAAAGAAGTCTGAAAACAGCATTGAAGTTGTCAGCCTGGATACATTTCTGGCTGTGAATTTGCGACATGGATCTAGCGATTTACGACAGCCTCGTAAAGAAGCTGAAAGGATAATTGAGTAAGTATCGTCAATAGAGCCTGCGTGAGATAACTTTGCGCCGGCAAAAAAAGAAAGAGCCGCCCAGATAAAAATACAGGTGGGACGGCAGTACTCTTCCTAAAACCAAAGGAGCAAATCACGATGCGCGTGATGAAGTGGAGCATGATCGCCCTGGCTGTTTCAGCAGGCACCTCGCAGTTCGCAATGGCGTCCGCCCAGGACGATTCCAAGGGCTTTGTTGAAGACAGTACTTTCAGCATCAATACTCGCGCTCTGTACTTCAGCCGCGACTTCCGTAATGAGCCAGGGGGCGGTTACAGCACCGTCAACGGCAAGCGTAAAAGCCGCGCCGAAGAAACCGGCCTGGGCTTCAATGCCCTGTACGAATCGGGCTTCACCCAGGGCACCATTGGCGTCGGTGTGGACGTTATCGGCCTGATGGGCCTCAAGCTCGACAGCGGCAAGGGTCGCGCCGGCACAGGTCTGTTCCCTACCGGTTCCGACGGTCGCTCCCAGGACGACTACTCCAAAGGCGGCGGCGCAGTTAAGTTCCGCATCTCCAATACCGTGTTGAAAGTGGGTGACCAATACACCACCGCACCGGTGTTCGCCTCTGATGACAGCCGTCTGTTGCCGGAGCTGCCACAAGGTATCTCGATCACCAGCAACGAGATCAAGGGCCTGAAGCTTGAGGGCGGCCACTTCACCTCAAGCGTCGCGCAAAACCAGACCTACCATGACAGCCTGGGCCTGACCAAAACCGACTTTGTCGGCGGCGTCTATGCCTTCACTCCAGAAGTCACCGGTAGCCTGTACTACGCGAAAACCGAAGATTACTTCCGCAAGTACTACAGCAACCTGAACTGGACCCACGCCCTGAGCGATGACCAGTCGTTCGCGCTGGACTTCAACATCTACGATACCAAGAGCGATGGCGCCGGCCTGCAACGTGCAGAGAAGGATGGCGTGACCAAGCTCGACAACCGCGCGTTCAGCTTGCAGGGTGCCTATACCATCGGCGCGCACACCTTCACCCTGGCAGCCCAGAAGGTTACCGGTGACGGCGACTACGGCTACGGCGTAGACGGCGGCGGCACGGTGTTCCTGGCCAACTCCATCGCCCGTTCCGACTTCAACGCCGAAGGCGAGAAGTCCTACCAGGCGCGCTATGACATCAACATGGCAACCTTCGGCATTCCTGGCCTGAGCTTCATGACGCGTTACGTTACCGGTAGCGGCGCCAACACCGGCACTACCAGCAACGGCAAAGAATGGGAACGCGACATCGAAGCCAAGTACGTGATCCAGAGCGGCCCGGCAAAAAACCTGAGCCTGCGCCTGCGTCAAGCGACTTATCGTTCCGGGGATGGCGTTTACTACGGTTCGCCTTCGATCGACGAACTGCGCCTGATCGCGAACTACCCGCTGAACATCTTGTAATTGCCGGTTTAATTACAACGATGGCTTGAGGCTTCGGCCTTAAACAAAAAGCCGCTCCTGCGTTTAACAGGGAGCGGCTTTTTTATTGCAGTTTTGTTTCAAACAACAAAACAACTAGCAAGCTAAGTAACTAGTTTATCAAAGCTGACCTTTCGGCCAACTTCGACAGCAGTACGCCAAGTTATTTCGGCGCACTTTCCTGCATCACTCGAATAACCCGTTGTGGAAACGGAATATCAATCCCTGCCGCTTTCAAACGGTCACGTGCCAGTTCATTAAACATAAACACCACGTCCCAATAATCCGGGGTGTTGGTCCAGCAGCGCAGCGAAACGGTGATGGAGCTGTCGCCCAGGGTCGATACCACCGCTACAGGCGCAGGATCAGCCAGCACGCGGGGATCTTTGGCCAGCTCCAGCAACACTTCACGGGCTTTTTGCAGGTCGGCCTCGTAGTCCACGCCCACATCAAAAACCACCTTGCGGGTCGGCTGGCGGTTGGTATTGGTGATGATGCCGTTGGACAGGATGCCGTTCGGCACGATCACTGTCTTGTTGTCACCGGTACGGATCACGGTGTGGAAGATCTGGATGCTATCGACGGTACCCGAGGTGCCCTGCGCTTCGATCCAGTCACCGATGCGGAACGGACGAAACAGCAGAATCAGCACACCACCAGCGAAGTTCGCCAGGCTGCCCTGCAATGCCAGGCCGATCGCCAGGGTTGCCGCACCGATGGCAGCGACGAACGAGGTGGTTGCCACACCGATCATCGAGGCCACGCTGACGATCAGCATGACTTTCAGCGCGATGTTCGCCAGGCTGGTGACGAAGTGCTGCAGCGCCAGGTCGGCGTTGCGCACGGCCAGCAAACGGCCTACACGATGGGTAAAGACATTGATCAGCCACCAGCCAATGGCGAGGGTGATCACTGCCAGTAATACCCGGCTGCCATATTCCATGATCATGGGGATCCAAGACTGAGAGGTCTTGATCAGGTGATCCATTTCAGCGTTCAAATCCATCTACTTTCTCCTGTGGTGCGGCGATAGGGCTCTATTGACTGCCTGAAAACGCAATTGAGCCCCGAAGGGCTCAATTGTAGGCACTGATTCTGGGGCGTGGGACGTCAAAAACACCCACAGGTTCCCCAAAGTGCCATCAGTCGCGGAAGTTATTGAACTGCAGCGGCATATCGAAAGTCTTGGCACGCAGGGCCGCAATAGCCTCTTGCAGATCATCGCGCTTCTTGCCGGTGACGCGAACCTGCTCGCCCTGAATGGCGGCCTGGACCTTGAGCTTGGCGTCCTTGATGTGGGCGACGATCTTCTTCGCCAGCTCCTTATCGATGCCTTCCTTGAGCACGGCTTCCTGCTTCATCAGCTTGCCGGAAGCATAGGCGTCCTTGACTTCAAGGCACTGCACGTCGATCTTGCGCTTGACCAGGGCCAGCTTGAGGATCTCGATCATCGCTTCCAGCTGGAAATCGGCTTCAGCGGTCAGGTTGACGGTCAGTTCCTTTTCCTTGAATTCGAAGCTGCCCTTGCCTTTCAGGTCATAGCGACGGTCCAGTTCCTTGACGGCGTTCTCGACGGCGTTGGTGACTTCGTGTTTGTCCAGTTCAGATACCACGTCGAACGAAGGCATGTGATTTCTCCAATATAAGGGGCGGGCTCAGTAGAGATGGAGCGCGCCCGAGCTAAAATGCCGAGGCATTATAGCGGTTCTTTCACGCCGTTCACCGCTGGCGACCTTATGGAGTACACACTGATGTCGACCCCCTGGCATATTCTTGGCGCCGGCAGCCTGGGCACCCTGTGGGCCACGCGGCTGGCGCGCGCGGGGGTGCCCGTCAGGCTGATCCTGCGCAATGAGGCACGCCTTGCCGACTATCGAGCTGGCCAAGGGCTGACCCTGGTCGAGCACGGTGTGGAACAGACTTACCCGGTAGTCGGCGAAGCGCCTGACAGCCTGGAGCCGATTCATCGCCTGCTGGTCGCATGCAAAGCCTACGACGCCCAAAGCGCTATCGCCCAGTTGCAACATCGACTGGCGCCCGACGCCGAACTGATCCTGCTGCAAAATGGCCTCGGCAGCCAGGACGCAGTGGCTGCACAAGTGCCGTCGGCCCGCTGTATCTTTGCCTCGAGTACTGAAGGTGCGTTTCGCGAAGGCGACTGGCGGGTGGTGTTTGCCGGGCATGGCTACACCTGGCTGGGGGATGCGAGCCACCCCACGCCACCGCTGTGGCTGGACGACCTGCAAGCAGCCGGCATTCCCCACGATTGGGCCAGCGATATCCTCACGCGCCTGTGGCGCAAGCTGGCGCTCAATTGCGCCATCAACCCACTGACCGTGCTGTATCACTGCCGCAACGGCGGTTTGAGCGCCCACCACTGCGAGGTCGCCACGCTCTGCGCCGAGCTGGCCGAACTGCTGGAGCGCTGCGGCCAGCCTGCGGCTGCACAGGACTTGCACAGCGAAGTCGAGCGAGTGATCCAGGCCACCGCCGCCAACTATTCCTCCATGTACCAGGACGTCGCCAACGCCCGACGTACCGAGATCAGCTACCTGCTGGGCTACGCTTGCCAGGCCGCGGCCCGCCATCAGTTGGCAGTGCCGCATCTGCAACAGGTGCACACGCGCCTGGTGACGCATTTGCTCGCACGCGGATTGGCCAGCGACTGAGGCACGCGCTACCCTGCCTACCTGTCTATCACCTGGGAAAACCCTGATGCCATTGCGCCAGCGTCTTGAAAATCTACCGGTAGGACAGAAACTGCTGGCGGCCCTGCTAGTACTGTTGACCACCGTATTGCTGGTGGCCAACCTGACGTTTATCAGCGCTGCTTACTGGATCTCCCAGGAAAGCATGGCCCCCCAGGCCTTGCAGGCCATCGGTCGGCTGGTGTCCAACCCGTCGCTTGCCGCACAGGCGCTTGAATCCCCGGCCAAGGCCGAGGCACTGCTCAACGAACTGACCAGCTATTCACCGTTGCGCGCCGCCGCCCTGTATGACGGCGAAGGCAACCGCCTGGCGCAGATGCAACACGGCGACCGCCTGCACCTGCCGGACCACTACCGGCATATTGAAGCGTGGCGTGTTACCGAGTTTCGCAGCAACCAGGTCATCACCCTGCCCCGTGGCAACCAGCCTTCCGGGCATTTGTTGCTGGTGGCCACAAGTGAGCTGCCGATGGCCTTCTATACCGGCACGCTGACCGCGAGCCTGGGCATCCTGATCTTCAGTGTGTTGCTGTGGCTGGTCATCGCCCGGCAGATCAAACGCCTGATTACCCGCCCCATCCATGAACTGGAAGAGCTTTCGCGCCAGGTCACCCGCGAAGAGAACTACGCCCTGCGCGCAGGGCCCGGCAACCATGATGAAATCGGCAGCCTGGCCGAAGCCTTCAACACCATGCTGTCGCGTATCGAAGCCCGCGAGCAGCAACTCAAGCGCGCCCGCGACGACTCCCAGGCCGCCTACGACCAGGCCCAGGGTTTGGCCGAAGAAACCCGGCATACCAACCGCAAGCTCGAACTGGAAGTTCAGGTGCGCAGCAAGATCGAGAAAAAACTCACCGGTTTCCAGAACTACCTCAACAGCATCATCGACTCGATGCCCTCGGCGCTGATCGCCCTGGATGAACAGCTCTACGTCACTCAGTGGAACCAGGAAGCCACTGCTCTCTCCGGCACGCGCCTGGACGAAGCCCTGAACCAGCCGATCTTTCTGGCCTTCCAGCCCCTCAAGCCGTACCTGCCACAAATCAAGGCAACGGTGGAGCAACACTCGGTGGAGCGGATAGAACGGGTCACCTGGATCAAGGACGACGAGCCCAAGCATTACGCCCTGACGTTCTATCCATTGATGGGCGGTGCCGGGCGCGGCGTGGTGATCCGGATCGACGACATCACCCAGCGCCTGTCCCTGGAAGAAATGATGGTGCAATCTGAGAAGATGCTCTCGGTCGGCGGCCTCGCAGCCGGTATGGCCCATGAGATCAACAACCCTCTGGGCGCCATCCTGCATAACGTGCAGAACATTCGCCGCCGCCTGTCCCCCGACCTGCCCAAGAACCTGGAGCTCGCCGAACAAGTGGGGATTGAACTGGACACGGTCAATCGCTACCTGCAAGGCCGCGAAGTCCCGCAGTTGCTCGACGGCATCCAGCAAGCTGGCGCCCGCGCCGCGAAAATCGTCACCCACATGCTCAGCTTCAGCCGGCGCAGTAATCGCCAGATGGCCCCCTGCGACTTGCCGGCCTTGATCGACCAGGCCGTGGAAATTGCCGGCAACGATTTCGACCTCACCATCGGCTTCGACTTCAAGGGCCAAGCGATCATCCGCCAGTTCGACCCGCAACTGGGCCCCGTGCCCGGCACCGCCAACGAGCTGGAACAAGTGCTGCTCAATTTGCTGAAGAACGCCGCCCAGGCCATTCACCTGCGTGAAGACGACAGCGAACCGGGGCGCATTATCCTGCGCACCCGCCTCAACCCGCCGTGGGCAGAAATCCAGGTGGAAGACAACGGCATCGGCATGAGCGAAAACGTGCGCAAACGCACGTTCGAGCCGTTCTTCACCACCAAGGAAATCGGCCAGGGCACCGGGCTTGGGCTGTCGGTGTCGTATTTCATCATTACCAACAACCACAAGGGCCAGATGGAAGTGCATTCCACCCTGGGCCAGGGCACGTGCTTTACCTTGCGCCTGCCGCTTGCCGGCAGCCAATTGCCCCCCACTGAACTTACCCAACTGGAGCACTGACCATGGGCTTTCGCCTGTCGAAGATCTACACCCGTACCGGCGACAAGGGCGAGACCGGCCTCGGCGACGGCCGCCGCGTGCCCAAGGACCACCCACGCGTGGAGGCGATTGGCGAGGTGGATACGCTGAACAGCCAGTTGGGCTTGCTGCTGGCCAACCTTGAAGAGCAAAGCGGCAAGCATCCGGCGCTAATGGATGTGATTGAGGTGCTCACACCTTGCCAACATCGCCTTTTCGACCTGGGCGGCGAGCTGGCGATGCCGGTGTACAAGGCATTGAATGCGGCGGAAGTGGATCGGCTGGAAGCGGCGATTGATCGCTGGAATGAGGAGGTTGGGCCGCTGGAGAACTTCATCCTGCCTGGCGGCTCGGCGTTGATCGCCCAAGCCCATGTGTGTCGTAGCCTGGCGCGCAGTGCGGAGCGGCGGTGTCAGCACCTGAATGCGCTGGAGCCGCTGGAGGGGGTGGGATTGGCGTATGTCAATCGGTTGTCGGACTTGCTGTTTGTGGCGGCCAGGGTGATTGCCCGGCGCCAAGGTGTTGCTGAAGTGTTGTGGCAGGCGGCTGCCAAGCCACACTGAGACTTATCGGTTGATTGGCAAGACCTCATCGGGAGCAAGCCCCCTCCCACATTTTGAATTGTGAATACATTCAAGTGTGGGAGGGGGCTTGCTCCCGATAGGGCCCGTCAGCGCAACATCAAACCTGCGGCCAGAACGCCCGAATCCCAGCCACGCCTTGCGCCCCGGCTTCCCAGGCCTGCTCCCGCTGCGCAGGCCCAACCCCGCCCAGCAGAAACACCGGCTTACTGAACCCGGCGATCAACTGCGCCGCCTGCTCCCAACCTAAAGGCTGCGCATCCGGATGCGTCTGGGTCGGCTGTACCGGCGACAGCGTGACAAAGTCCACGTCCATCATCTCTGCCAGTGCCAGCTCTTCGGCGTTGTGGCAAGAAGCCGCCAACCAGCGATCCTTCGGCAGCGGTCGGCCTTTGCTCGCATACTTACGCAGTTGCGCCGAGGTCATGTGCCAGCCGGCGGCAGGGAAATCCCCCAGCCATTCGAACGGCCCTTTAAGCATCAGTTGTGCCTTGCCGGCACACAGGCCAACCGCATCCACCGCCAGATCGCGGTATTTGGGGTCATAACCGTTGGGCGCACGCAGTTGAACCAGCTTGATGCCACCAGCGATGGCCTGCTGGATACCGCGCAACAACATCGGGGTTTCCAGCTCACCGGGGGTGATCAGGTACTCGGCCGGCAGGCGCGCAGCAGCAACAATCGGCGCATTCGCCGCCGGGAACTCGTAGTTGAGCAAGTCCCGCGGCGACACCCATTCCAACGGCTGCCCTTCGGCCCCATGAGGCTCGCCGGTAAACGCCGAGACTTCCCAGACATCCAGCAATACCTGCTTGTCCGGGTAGTCGTGCTGCACCTTGATCAGCGGCCGCGCCGTGGTGACCTGGATGCCCAGCTCTTCCTGCAATTCACGGGACAAGGCCGTGGCGACCGACTCATCGGCCTCCACCTTGCCGCCGGGAAATTCCCAGAGGCCGCCTTGATGCTGGGTATCGGCACGGCGCGCCAACAGGATCCTGCCGTCGACACCGCGGATCACCGCTGCTGCTACATGCACTCGTTTCACCACCAGTTTCCTCTTGGTATCAGGTACGGTATTCCGCGTTGATCTTCACGTATTCGTGGGACAGGTCGGTAGTCCAGATGGTTTCGCTGCACTCGCCGCGGCCCAGTTCGATGCGGATGGTGATTTCTTCCTGCTGCATCACCGCCGAGCCCTGGGCTTCGGTGTAGGTTTCGGCACGGGCACCGCGGCTGGCGATGCATACGTCGCCCAGGAACACGTCGATCTTGCTCACGTCCAGGTCCGGCACGCCGGCACGGCCAACGGCGGCCAGGATACGCCCCCAGTTAGGGTCCGATGCAAACAGTGCGGTCTTGATCAGCGGCGAGTGAGCCACGGTGTAACCCACATCCAGGCATTCCTGATGGTTGCCGCCGCCATTGACTTCAACCGTGACGAACTTGGTCGCGCCCTCGCCGTCGCGCACGATGGCCTGGGCCACCTCCATGCACACTTCAAACACGGCCTGTTTCAACGCCGCGAACAGCGGGCCTTCGGTGGACGTGATTTCCGGCAAGTTGGCCTGGCCAGTGGCGATCAGCATGCAGCAGTCGTTGGTGGAAGTGTCGCCGTCGATGGTGATGCGGTTGAACGACTTGTTGGCGCCATCGAGCATCAGGCGCTGCAGCACATCGCGGGAGACTTTGGCGTCGGTGGCGATATAACCGAGCATGGTGGCCATGTTCGGACGGATCATGCCTGCGCCCTTGCTGATACCGGTCACGGTGACGGTCACGCCGTCATGCACGAACTGGCGGCTCGCGCCTTTTGGCAAGGTGTCCGTGGTCATGATGCCGGTGGCCGCAGCCGCCCAGTTATCCACAGACAGGTCATCCAGCGCAGCCTGAAGGGCGCCTTCGATTTTTTCCACTGGCAGCGGCTCACCGATCACGCCGGTGGAGTACGGCAGCACTTGGCTGGCGTCCACGCCGGCCAGTTGCGCCAGCTTGGCGCAGGTGCGCGCAGCCGCCACCAGGCCAGGCTCGCCGGTGCCGGCGTTGGCGTTACCGGTATTGGTCAGCAGGTAGCGAATCGACCCGGCCACCCGTTGCTTGGCCAGGATCACTGGCGCGGCGCAAAAAGCGTTGAGGGTGAATACACCTGCCACGGTCGAGCCTTCGGCACAGCGCATCACTACCACATCCTTGCGCCCCGGGCGCTTGATGCCGGCCGAAGCGATACCGAGTTCAAAACCGGCGACCGGGTGCAATGTGGGCAAAGGACCAAGACCAACAGCCATGTATGCGCTCCTTGAAATAGATGATGTCTGTGCCGTCGCTATCGACGGTGGGAATTAATGGCAAAACGCCGCGACGGCTGGTGCCGGTCGCGGCGCAGGGGTGTTGCAGCGTCAGGCGAAAATCTTATTCGATCTGGCCGTGGCAGTGTTTGTATTTCTTGCCCGAACCGCAGAAGCACAGCTCGTTGCGGCCCAGTTTCTGATCATTGCGAACCGGGCTTTGAGCCAGGGCCACGTCGACTTCTTCGCCCAACGCTTCAGGCGCGTCCAGGCCCGGAGCCTCGTCATGCTGGAACTGCATGCGCGCAGCCAGCGCCTCGGCTTCCTGACGCAGGCGTGCCTCTTCCTCGATCGGGTCTTCGCGACGCACCTGAACGTGGGACAGCACGCGAATCGAATCGCGCTTGATCGAATCCAGCAGCTCGGAGAACAGCGTGAACGACTCGCGCTTGTACTCCTGCTTCGGGTTCTTCTGGGCGTAACCGCGCAGGTGGATGCCGTGACGCAGGTGGTCCATGGTCGACAGGTGGTCTTTCCACAGGTCGTCCAGCACGCGCAGCACGATTTGCTTCTCGAAGGTGCGCAGTGCTTCGGCACTCGCCTGCTCTTCTTTCTCGTTGTACGCGGCCAGCAGTTCGGCCATCAGTTTTTCGCGCAGGGTTTCTTCGTACAGGTGGTCGTCTTCGTCCAGCCATTGCTGAACCGGCAAGTCGACACCGAAGTCGCTCTTCAACGCGGCTTCCAGGCCGGCAACATCCCACTGTTCAGGCAGGGACTGTGGCGGGATATGGGCGCTGACGGTAGCGTTGAGCACGTCCTGACGGAAGTCAGCGATGGTCTCGCCAATATTGTCGGCGGCCAGCAACGTGTTACGCATGTGATAGATCACTTTACGCTGTTCGTTGTTGACGTCATCGAACTCGAGCAGTTGCTTGCGAATGTCGAAGTTGCGGCCTTCGACCTTGCGCTGGGCTTTCTCGATGGCGTTGGTCACCATGCGGTGCTCGATCGCTTCACCGGACTGCATGCCCAGGGCCTTCATGAAGTTCTTCACCCGATCAGAGGCGAAGATGCGCATCAGGCTGTCTTCCAGCGACAGGTAGAAACGGCTGGAACCGGCGTCCCCCTGACGGCCGGCACGGCCACGCAGCTGGTTGTCGATACGGCGCGATTCGTGACGCTCGGAGGCGATCACCTGCAAGCCACCGGATTCCAGCACGGCCTGGTGGCGCTTCTGCCAGTCAGCCTTGATCTGGGCGATCTGCTCAGGGGTCGGGTTGTCGAGCGAGGCCACTTCCACTTCCCAGTTGCCGCCCAACAGGATGTCGGTACCACGACCGGCCATGTTGGTAGCGATGGTCAGCGCGCCAGGGCGACCGGCCTGGGCAATGATCTCGGCTTCCTTTTCGTGGAACTTGGCGTTGAGTACCTTGTGCTCGATGCCTTCCTTGTTAAGCAGGTTGGACACGTGCTCGGAAGTTTCGATAGTGGCGGTACCCACCAGGATCGGGCGGCCCTTGGCCATACCGTCCTTGATGTCGTTGATGATCGCCGCGTATTTCTCTTCGGCAGTCAGGAACACCAGGTCGTTGTAGTCTTTACGCGCCAACGGTTTGTTCGGCGGAATGACCATCACGGCCAGGTTGTAGATCTGGTGGAACTCGAACGCTTCAGTGTCGGCCGTACCGGTCATGCCGGACAGTTTGTTGTACAGACGGAAGTAGTTCTGGAAGGTGGTGGACGCCAACGTCTGGCTTTCGGCCTGGATGTTGAGGTGTTCCTTCGCTTCGATGGCCTGGTGCAGGCCTTCGGACAGACGGCGACCGGGCATGGTACGACCGGTGTGTTCGTCAACCAGCACGACCTGGCCGTCCTGCACGATGTATTCGACGTTGCGATGGAACAGCTTGTGGGCGCGCAGGCCGGCGTACACGTGGGTCAACAGGCCCAGGTTGTGCGCGGAGTACAGGCTTTCACCCTCGGCCAGCTCGCCGATCTGGGTCAGCATCTCTTCGACGAACTGGTGACCGGCTTCGTTGAGCTCGACCTGGCGGGTCTTCTCGTCGATGGTGAAGTGACCTTCTTTGGTCACCACGCCTTCGACTTCCTCGATGTGCTGCTCCAGGCGCGGGATCAACTTGTTGATCTCGGTGTACAGGCGCGAGCTGTCTTCGGCCTGGCCGGAGATGATCAGCGGCGTACGGGCTTCGTCGATGAGGATGGAGTCGACTTCGTCGATCACGGCAAAGTTGAGTTCACGCTGGAATTTCTCATCCATGCTGAACGCCATGTTGTCGCGCAGGTAGTCGAAACCGAATTCGTTGTTGGTACCGTAGGTGATGTCGCAGGCGTACGCGGCACGCTTCTCTTCCGGCGGCTGGAACGGCGTTACCACACCGACGGTCAGGCCGAGGAACTCATACAGCGGGCGCATCCAGTTGGCGTCCCGGCGGGCCAGGTAGTCGTTCACCGTCACAACGTGCACGCCCTTGCCGGACAGTGCGTTGAGGTAAACGCCCAGGGTTGCCACCAGGGTCTTGCCTTCACCGGTACGCATTTCGGCAATCATGCCTTCATGCAAGGTCATGCCGCCGATCAACTGGACGTCGAAGTGGCGCATGCCCATGACGCGCTTACCGGCTTCGCGGGCGACCGCGAAGGCTTCGGGCAGCAGCTTGTCGAGGGTTTCACCTTTGGCTATGCGGGCCTTGAACTCTTGGGTCTTGGCGCGCAATTGCTCGT
The DNA here is from genome assembly GCF_023127895.1 of Pseudomonas sp. NCIMB 10586. NCBI lineage: Bacteria > Pseudomonadati > Pseudomonadota > Gammaproteobacteria > Pseudomonadales > Pseudomonadaceae > Pseudomonas > Pseudomonas sp. NCIMB 10586. The sequence continues at coordinate 348,159 of NZ_SPKQ01000050.1, read as the reverse complement.
CCGACAGAGCAACCATCTGCTCCTCGAAGGCATTGACCAGCTGCACCGTCTTGAGCATGCGTTTGACTTCGCGCTCATTCTTGCTTCCAAAAAGTTTCTTTAACAAAGGCGCAAACATATCGGCAGGTTCTTCCACACATAGGGATGGAGGGCGCACCGTGAGTGGCCCGAGCAGCCCTCACGGCCGCATTGCGAACGCGCATTCTACCCGGAATCGTGGGTGAGGAAAGTAACGTTGTTTCCCGATGCAGGCGCGGCGCTATGAGAGGGCTTGTTTAAAATAAGGGCTTTTGCGCGAACTTCAACCCATAGAGCGCAGAAGTTACTTATTGATTTCATGGGTAAAGCCCAGCCAAGGCATGGCCGCGGGGCGTACCGGCGCTTTCTGGTAAGATAACCGCTCTGTTACCTAAGGTGTCTAAACATGGCATTTCGCCCTCTTACAGCCCGCGCTCCCGGCGTGTTGCTTCGCGAAGCCAAGCCGTTGAAAGCCATCTTTGGCCATGCGCAACGCTTGGGCCGTTTGCAGCGCCTGCTTGAAAGCCAGTTGCAACCGGCCGCACGTGAGCATTGTCATGTGGCGTCCTGGCGAGAAGGCAATCTGCTATTAATTGTCACTGATGGCCATTGGGCCACACGCTTGCGCTATCAGCAAAAACGCTTGCAGCGCCAGTTGATGGTCTTTGACGAGTTCGCCGGTTTGACGCGCATTCAGTTCAAGGTACAGCCGCCCACCGTGCCGCAAGGCGCAGTGGGGCATACGATGGACCTGTCGGAAAATGCGGCCGAAACCCTGCAGGCAACGGCCGAAGGGATCAGCGACCCAGGCTTGCGCGCAGCCCTGGAACGGCTGGCCGCCCATGCCCGGCCCAAAGCCTGAACACTACTTGCGTTTGCTGCCGCCCAGCAACGAGCCCAACAGGCCACGCACCAACTGGCGCCCCATTTGATTGGCCGCCTGCTGCATGGCTGACTTCAGCGCCTTGCCGGCAGTAGTCCCCAGGAATGCACCGGCCTTGTCGGTAAAGCTCGGTTCTTCGGCGGTCGGTGCGGTTTCCTCGGTGGGCCCAAGTTCCTTGCGAGCCATCAGCACTTCATAGGCCGACTCCCGGTCAACCGGCTTGTCATAGCGGCCCAACAGCGGCGAACTGGCGACCAACGCCGCACGCTCTGCTGCGCTGAGCGGCCCGATCCGCGATTGCGGGGGAGCAACCAGTACGCGCTGGACGACTTCCGGGGTGCCCTTTTCCTGCAAGGTTCCCACCAACGCCTCACCCGTCCCCAACTCTGTGAGCACCGACAAGGTATCGAAGGTCGGGTTGGGCCGGAAACCGTCGGCCACCGCCCGCAGGGATTTCTGCTCTTTGGCGGTGAACGCACGCAAACCATGCTGAATGCGCAAACCCAGTTGCGCCAGCACCGTATCCGGCAAGTCGCCCGGCGATTGGGTGACAAAGTACACGCCGACGCCTTTGGAGCGGATCAAGCGTACGACTTGCTCCAGACGTTCCTGCAAGGCTTTTGGCGTATCCGCGAACAGCAAATGCGCCTCGTCGAAAAACAGCGCCAGCAGCGGTTTGTCGGCATCGCCACGCTCCGGCAATTGCTCGAACAACTCTGCCAGCAGCCACAACAGGAAGGTCGCGTAGACCTTCGGCGCTTCATGCACCAGCCGGCTGGCATCGAGCAGATGAATGCGCCCGCGGCCATCGCTGGCCGGTTGCAGAATATCTTCCAGTTGCAGGGCCGGCTCGCCAAACAAGGCTTCGGCGCCCTGCTGCTCCAGCACCGCCAGGCGCCGCAACAGCGCCTGGCTGGAACCGGTGGTCATCAACGCCGCGTCGTCACCCAGCAGCTCCGGGTGATAGCGCAGGTGATTGAGCAGTGCCTTGAGATCCTTGAGATCCAGCAGCAACAGACCTTCGCGGTCGGCCACCTTGAAGGTCGCATAGAGCGCCGATTGCTGGCTGTCAGTCAGCTCCAACAAGCTGCCGAGCAACAACGGGCCCATTTCGCTGATGGTGGTGCGCAGCGGATGGCCGGACTGCCCGTGGATATCCCACAGGGTGACCGGATACGCCTGGGCCGTGTAATCCAGGAACGGCATACCGGCAATGCGCTCGGCCACTTTGCCCTGAGGGTTGGCGGCGGCGCCCAGGCCACAGAGGTCGCCCTTGATGTCAGCGGCGAACACCGCCACGCCCGCATCACTGAAGGCTTCGGCCAGGCGCTGCAAGGTGACGGTCTTGCCGGTGCCGGTGGCGCCGGCGATCAACCCGTGACGGTTGGCCAGGCGCATGGACTGGGCGATGGGCTGGCCGTCAAGGCCGGCACCGATAAGCAGTTGTGTGGAGTCAGGCATTTCGTCACCTATGGTTAATCTTTAGTGCCGCGAGGTCGATATAGACGGATGTAAGCCCGACAAAGACTAAAAAATGGTCAGATAATTCCGATATGGACCAACGGAGCTATCACCAGAAATACCACACCTTTTTTAACGCTGCCATTTTGCGCCTCCCCTATAGGACGCGCCTCGGATATTAAGACCTTAGCGGACCCTACAAGCCATGAATAAAAATCTGCGCTTCAGCCACAAGATCCTGCTTGCAGCCTCCCTTATCGTCATCGCCGCCTTCGCGTTGTTTACCCTTTACAACGACTACCTGCAGCGCAATGCGATTCGTGACGACCTCAATAACTACCTGCACGAAATGGGCGACGTTACCGCCAGCAATATCCAGACCTGGCTCACCGGGCGTATCGCCCTGGTGGAAAACGCTGCGCAAAACATTGCCATCAATCCTGAACCGTCCGTGGTTGCCAGCCTGCTGGAACAGAAAGCGCTGACGTCTTCGTTCATGGCGACCTACGTGGGTGACAGCCAGGGCACCTTCACCATTCGCCCTGACACCAAGATGCCCGACGGCTTCGACCCGCGTGTTCGCCCCTGGTACAAGGGCGCCCAGGCCAGCAATGGCTCAACCCTGACCGAACCTTATATAGACGCGGCCACCGGGCAACTGATCATCTCCGTGGCCACCCCCAGCGCCAAGGGCGGCCAAAGTATCGGTGTGGTAGGCGGCGACCTGAGCCTGCAAACCCTGGTGGATAACATTGGCGCGCTGGATTTCGGCGGCATGGGTTATGCCTTCCTGGTCAGTGCCGACGGCAAGGTGCTGGTGCACCCGGACAAAACCCTGGTGATGAAGACCCTGGCTGACGTGTATCCAAAGGACACGCCGAAGATCAGCAGCGACTTCAGCGAAGTACAAGCCAACGGCAAAACCAACATCGTGACCTTCACCCCGATCAAGGGCCTGCCATCGGTGAACTGGTACCTGGGTGTGTCGGTGGATAAAGCCAAATCGTTCGCCATGCTCAGTGAGTTCCGTACATCAGCCGTGATCGCCACGATCATCGCGGTGGTGATCATCATCGCCTTGCTGGGCATGTTGATCCGCGTGCTGCTGCAACCGCTGCACCTGATGACCCGGGCCATGCAGGACATCGCCGACGGCGAGGGTGACCTGACACGGCGCCTGATCATCCAGAACAACGATGAGTTCGGCACCCTGGGTACGGCCTTCAACCGCTTCGTCGAGCGCATCCACACCTCGATTCGCGAAGTCTCGTCAGCCACCGAGCAGGTCAATGAAGTGGCGCTGCGCGTGGTCAGCGCCTCCAATTCGTCGATGGTCAACTCCGACGAACAAGCCAACCGCACCAACAGCGTCGCCGCCGCCATCAACCAACTGGGTGCCGCCGCCCAAGAGATCGCGCGCAACGCTGCGCAAGCCTCCAATCAGGCCAGCGACGCCCGGCATTTGGCTGAAGACGGCCAGCAAGTGGTTGAGCGCAATATCAAGGCAATGACGCAGTTATCGAGCATGATCAGCGCCTCCAGCAGCAATATCGAAGCACTTAACAACAAAACAGTGAATATCGGCCAGATCCTGGAAGTGATCACCAGCATTTCCCAGCAAACCAACCTGCTGGCGCTCAACGCCGCCATCGAAGCGGCGCGCGCCGGGGAAGCCGGGCGTGGCTTTGCGGTGGTGGCCGATGAAGTGCGCAACCTGGCCCATCGCACTCAGGAATCGGCGCAACAGGTGCAAACGATGATCGAGGAGCTACAAGTGGGCGCGCGCGATTCGGTCAGTACCATGAGTGAAAGCCAGCGTCACAGCCTGGACAGCGTTGAAATCGCCAACCTGGCCGGTGAGCGCTTGAACAGCGTGACCCAGCGCATTGGCGAGATCGACGGCATGAACCAGTCGGTCGCCACCGCCACTGAAGAACAGACCTCGGTAGTGGAGTCGATCAACATGGACATCACCGAGATCAACACCCTCAATCAGGAAGGGGTGGAAAACCTGCAATCGACGCTGCGCGCCTGCTCGGACCTGGAACAACAGGCCTCGCGCCTGAAGCAATTGGTGGGTAGCTTCCGGATCTGAGGTCCCCCACCTTAATCCACCTGTAGGAGCGAGCAAGCTCGCTCCTACACAGTGCATTTTTCCGCTCCCGCCACCTTCATCCTGCGAATCTAAACCGAACATCTATCCTTACCTCAGGTCCATCTAGGGAGAGCAATGGATAGGAGGGATGTTCATCGTGCATATCGCTGACATAACCATGTTCTACGCCCCGGCAAGCGGTGGCGTACGCACTTACCTCGATGCCAAGCATCGACGTCTGGCGCTCAAGCCCGGGATTCGCCATAGCCTGTTGATCCCCGGCGCGCACTTGAGCGAACAGGACGGGGTCTTCAAAGTACCGGCCCCTGCCCTGCCCTTTGGCAAGGGTTACCGCTTCCCCCTTCGCCTGGCGCCCTGGCGAAATGTCCTGCACGATTTACAGCCCGATCTGATCGAAGTCGGCGATCCATACCTGACTGCCTGGGCAGCGCTGGATGCCCGGCGTCAGTTGGATGTGCCGATCATCGGCTTCTACCACTCCGACCTGCCGCTGCTGGTGAGCAACCGCATGGGGCCCTGGTTTACTCCCAACGTTGAAGCCTATGTCAGCAAACTCTATGGGAATTTTGACCGGGTGCTCGCCCCCAGCCAGGTAATGGCCGACAAACTCAGTGGACTCGGGGTAAAAAACGTCTTCGTCCAACCTCTGGGGGTTGACCTGCACACCTTCACCCCGGATGCGCGCGACCCCGGCCTGCGTGCCGAACTGGGAATTGGCCAAGATACACGGCTGTTGATCTTCGCCGGACGCGGTTCCAAGGAGAAGAACCTGCCGGTACTGCTCAACTGCATGAAGCGCCTGGGCGAGGGCTACCACTTGTTGCTGGTGGGCTCCGGTATGCCAGCCAGCGTGCCGGACAATGTCACTGTGATAGATGGTTTCCGCCCCGCTCACCATGTCGCCCGGCTGATGGCCAGCGCCGACGCCTTGTTGCATGGCGGCGACCAGGAAACCTTCGGCCTGGTGATTCTGGAAGCCATGGCCAGTGGCATCCCGGTCGTCGCCGTCGCGGCCGGGGCCTTTACCGAGATTGTCGATGAGCGCTGTGGCCTGCTGTGTGCCCCCAACGATCCCAAGGCGATGGCCGATTCGGTGCGCGAATTGTTCAGCACCGACAGCCGGCGTTTGGGCGCCCAGGCTCGGCGCCATGTCGAGCAGCATTACGCGTGGGACACGGTGGTCGACAGCCTGCTGGGGCATTACCACTCGGTGCTGGGCAGTCATAAGCCGATGCTCGCCCATGGCTGAACCTGCGCTGATGCTGGTGCTGCACGACGTGGCACCGAGCACCTGGGCCGACTACCGGCCCTTTGTCGAGGCCGTCGATGCCTTGGGCAACGTGCCCATCACCTGGCTGGTGGTGCCGGACTTCCATCACCATGATGCCCTGGCAGCCCACCGCGATTTTCGCCAGCTGCTCGACAGCCGCGTCGCCAAGGGCGACGAACTCGCCTTGCACGGCTATTACCACTGCGACGACCAACCTGCGCCGCGTTCGCCGAAAGAGTGGTTCATGCGGCGCATCTACACCCATGAAGGCGAGTTTTACCAGTTGTCCGAGGCCGAGGCGTTGCGGCGTCTTACTGCCGGCATCGAAATATTCCAGCGCAATGACTGGCCGTTGCACGGCTTTGTCGCCCCGGCCTGGTTGATGAGCGAAGGCACCCGCCAGGCGTTGCGCCAGTTACCGCTTTGCTACACCAGCGACCCGCAGCATCTTTATCGCCTGCCTGACTTCACCCCTATCGATGCCCCGGGTCTGGTCTGGAGTGCCCGCAGCGCCTGGCGCCGCAGGCTGTCCAAAGTGCTCAGCGACCGGCGCGAACAGCGCTGGCGCGAGGCCCCGCTGATCCGATTGGGATTGCACCCGGTGGACATGCGCCACGAGTTTTCCCGTCGTTACTGGCTGCAAACCCTGCAACGCCTGCTCAACGCGGGTCGTCGCCCCCACACCAAGGCCGCCTGGCTGAAGACGCAGTCATGGGCCGATTGATCTGGCTGCTGTTGGCCCTCTTGGTCGCACTGTTGATACCCGTATGGCTGGGCGGCGGCGAAACGGTTGCGCGCCTGCGGCAGTTTCCCTTGCCCCAACTAGTGGGGATGTTTGCCATGATTATCGGCTGCTGGCTGATCAACAGCCTGCGTCTGCGCCTGTTGCTGGGCGAGCAAGGCAGCCAACTGGGACGGCTCAAAAGCCTGGGGGCAGTGATATCGACCGAGTTCGCCATGTGCGCCACGCCCGGCGGCAGCGGCGGACCGCTGACCCTGATGGCGTTGCTGGCGCGCAATGGCATACGCCCTGCCCGTGCGAGCGCGGTATTCGCCATGGACCAGTTGAGCGATTTGCTGTTTTTTCTGTGCGCCTTGGCGGGAATCGTTTTGTATGCGCTGTTCCATAGCCTCAACCCGCGCCTGGAATGGTTGCTGGGGCTCAGTGTCATATCGATGATCGGCGGGATCATCAGTGGCCTGGCGGTGGTGCGTTTTCATCGTCGGCTGATTCGCCTGGCCGGCGCGATGCTCAAGGCCATTAGGGTAAGGGCCCCCACCCGTCGGCGCTGGGCTCGCAGGTTGCTGCGTTTTCTCGCGGCGTTCACTGCCACACTGAAATTACCCTGGCCCTTGTTGCTCGGAGTGTTCGCGCTGACCAGCCTGCATTGGTTGTTGCGCTACAGCGTGTTGTACCTGGCGCTGCGCGGTTTGGGCGGGGATGTGCAGTGGGCCTTGAGCTTCCTGATCCAGATGCTGTCCCTGACGGCGGGGCAGTTCAGTCTGTTGCCGGGCGGGGCGGGAGCAGCAGAGCTGACATCAGCGGCCTTACTGGCCCCCATGGTCGGCAAGTCCACTGCGGCAGCGGCAATCCTGATCTGGCGGGCGGTCACCTATTACTTCTATCTGCTGGCCGGCGCCCCGGTCTTTGTGCTGATGGTCGGCAAACCGCTGTTCAAGCGTCTTTTACAGGGTCGACAGGCGGCTCGTCCTGCGCCTGCAGCTGTTCCCACAAACGGGCCGCATCGGGAAACTCAGTACCATCCTCGGCGCCCAGTGCCTGCGGGTCGTAGCGACTCAGACAACCCTCGCCCACCGTAGCGGGCGCCCTGGAGGTGGCTTTATCGAGTGGATCGGTCATAGAGGCCTCCTTGATAGCAGGAATAAAAAAGGGCCTGAGGAGTTTTACTCCCAGGCCCCTGCTTATTCAACCAAACCCGAACGATCAGAACACCACGGTCTTGTTGCCGTGTACCAATACCCGATCTTCCAGGTGGTAACGCAGGCCACGGGCCAGCACCATCTTCTCGACGTCCCGGCCAAACCGCACCATGTCTTCGATGCTGTCACTGTGGCTGACACGCACCACGTCCTGTTCGATGATCGGGCCGGCGTCCAGCTCTTCGGTGACGTAGTGGCACGTCGCGCCAATCAATTTCACGCCGCGCAGGGAAGCCTGGTGATACGGCTTGGCCCCAACAAACGATGGCAAGAAACTGTGATGGATATTGATCACCTTGCCGGCGTATTCGCGGCACAGTTCAGGTGGCAGGATCTGCATATAGCGCGCCAGCACCACCACATCCGCTTCGTGCTGCTTGACCAGGCGCGACACCTCGGCGAATGCCGGCTCCTTGTCTTGCGGGTTGACCGGTACGTGGTAATACGGGATGCCATGCCACTCGACCATGCTGCGCAGGTCGTCATGGTTGGAGATCACGCAGGCGATCTCGCAGTCCAGCTCGTCGCTGTGCCAGCGGTGCAGTAGATCTGCCAGGCAGTGGGATTCGCGGCTGGCCATCAGCACCACGCGTTTTTTCTGTTCCGTGTCGGTGATGTGCCAGGTCATCGAAAACTCTTCAGCGATGGGCGCAAACGCCTCGCGGAAAGCTTCCAGGCCAAAGGGCAGCGTATCGGCACGAATTTCGTGACGCATGAAAAACCAACCGCTGAGATCGTCCGAGTGATGGCTCGCCTCGGTGATCCAACCATTGTGGGAAGCCAGAAAGTTACTGACCTTGGCAACGATGCCAACCCGGTCCGGGCAAGCAATCACCAGCCGAAAAGTGCGCATTAGGGGGAAACTCCAGAACTTCGCAAAGGCCGCTATTCTAGCGATTGCGCAGAAAAACTGCAGTATTCCTTGCGCCTTATTCTGCAGCCGCCTGGTGGCAACAGCCCTTAATAGCGTAAGGCTTTACCATCGCTATATGACCGTACAACGGCACGCCCAGACAGTTAGCGAAAATTTAAGGTATTTATCTTTCGGCGTAACGGCTGCCAATTAACACTTTTGCATCGCTTTGCCACAAACATTCAATCTGCTTCACATAAATATTTTCTTAAATGTTTACTTGGTGAAATTGCCTGACTATTATTAGGCCACTCACCCTGTCAATCAGCGTTCTACATAAGGTAGTCCACATGTCCCTGATCAACGAATACCGCGCCACCGAAGAAGCAATCAAAGAGCTGCAAGCCCGTTTGAAGAACCTGTCCCAAGACGACAAGCTGCAAACCGAGCTGGAATTCGAAGGCAAACTGCGCACCCTGATGGGTGAATACTCCAAATCCCTGCGTGACATCATCGCGCTGCTGGATCCAGAGTCGAAAGTTAAAGCGCCGCGCGGCGCTGTAAAAACTACCGGCACCAAGCGTGCTCGCAAAGTCAAGCAATACAAAAACCCGCACAACGGCGAAGTGATTGAAACCAAAGGTGGCAACCACAAAACTCTGAAAGAGTGGAAAGCCAAGTGGGGCGGTGACGTAGTTGAAGGTTGGGCGACTCTGCTGGGCTAAGCCTGGTCGGACGTTCACCCGATACGCTACACATTAAAAACGCCAGCTTGCTGGCGTTTTTTATTGTCTGAATACTCAGCAATTACCGGCCTACAGGCTCAGGCGGGCCGCTAAAGAATCGGCATACTCCTGCCATTGATCCAGCACCTGGCACTGAAATGAGGTGGCACTAAGCGCCAACTCCTCGCGCGCCTGCTTAAATGCCATCAGGGTATTCGGTGCTCCCCACTGCGGATCTGACAAACGTTGCTGACAGAAAAGTCTCCAGCGTTGTTGTTCCTCTGTATTCAAGGTTTCAGGGAAGTTACGTGCGCGATAGCGAAATAATAATTCCGGCAAACGATGATCATCGAACGGCCACGATTGATGTGCTAATTGGGCGGGCTCTGCCATGCGAACTTGTTCACATAACCGGCGATCCCGATCGCCAATAAAACCATCGTAGAGCTGCTGCTCCGGGTCTGCATTCGAGGCAAAGTCTTCCTCGGCGTAAATGGCCGCCAACTTGTCGCGCCAAACTTCCTGTGCGTCAGTTAGCCGCAGCGCCCGCGCCTGATAGGTGTTCATATCCAGTTGCAGACGCTCGCGGTCTTGCGCACGCAACACCTTCAACGGTGCTACCACCGGGCAGCGGTTGATATGCAACAACTTGAGGGGCACCGGCAGTTCACCGTCCGCCAACTCATCACGGCGCGTATAGAGGCGCTCGCGCAAGGTCTGTGCATCCAGGTCCAGCAACCCCTGTGGGTCGAGCCCAAGGTCGCAGACGATCAACGCATTGCGGTTGCGCGGGTGCCAGGCCAGGGGCAAGACCACGCCCAGGTAATGGCGCTCGGCGGAAAAATGCCCGGAGATATGCACCATTGGTTGCAACAACCGCACCTCATCCATAACTCGCTGCTTGCTGCGCAGTTGAAATAACCACTCGTACAGCCTGGGCTGCTTTTGCCGAACCAATCGCGCCAGGGCGATGGTTGCACGCACATCAGATAACGCATCGTGTGCCTGACCATGGTCGATACCATTGGCGTGGGTCAGCCGCTCCAGCTTGAGCGTCACGCGCCCGTCCTGCTCAGGCCAGATAATGCCCTCCGGCCGCAGCGCATAGGCAGTGCGCATCACGTCGATCAAATCCCAACGGCTGTTACCGCCCTGCCACTCGCGCGCGTAAGGGTCGAAAAAATTGCGGTACAGGCTGTAGCGCGTCATTTCATCGTCAAACCGCAGCGTGTTGTAACCGGCGCCGCAGGTGCCTGGCGCGGCCAACTCGGCGTGCACCCGGGTCATGAAGTCGGCTTCGGCAAGGCCCTTCTGTGCCAGGACGCCTGGCGTGATACCGGTGATCGCGCACGCAGCCGGATGGGGCAGAATATCGTCGCCGGGCTGACAATAAAGATTGATCGGCGCACCGACCTCGTTGAGTTCGAGATCGGTGCGAATACCGGCTACCTGGAGCGGGCGATCGTTGCGCGGGTTGATACCGGTGGTTTCATAGTCGTACCAGAAAATCGAGGTCACGGGCTATTCCTGTGCTGAAGACCGACAAAGTCTAGGCGCTGCAAGGTGCCTGGGGCCAGCGATACCTTTACTGTATAAATATCCAGCAAAACCTTGAGTGGTTGCTTCCAGCGTCGACACTGCTAGCATCCGTGTCTCCTAACCACTTTGCACTGCCAGGGATCGCAATGCCGCCAGCTCCTTTGGATACCCATTACCAAATCGAGACCCCGGAGGGGATCGACCTGCCCTTGCGCCCTGCCGGCCTGCCATCCCGGGCATTGGCTTTTGCATTCGACCTGGGTGTGCGTGGCATCATCATGGGCATCCTGCTGGTGCCCCTGGCGCTGCTGGGCAATATTGGCATCGGGCTGGGGTCGCTGCTGCTGTTCCTGGTGAGCTGGTGGTACATGGTGCTGTTTGAAGTGCTCAACCAGGGCTGCTCGCCGGGCAAGCAGGTCATGGGCCTGCGGGTGGTGCAGGATGACGGCACCCCGATTGGCTGGTCGGCGTCGCTGATCCGCAACCTGCTGCGCTTTGTCGACATGCTGCCTTTTGGTTATTTCCTCGGTGCGATCAGCTGCCTGCAACACCCGCACTTCAAGCGTCTGGGCGATCTGGCCGCCGGCACACTGGTGGTCTACCGCGAACTACCGCTGGTGCGCCCGCGTATCCCTCAAGCCGCCGCGCTGCGGCTGCCCTTTGCACTGGAGTTGAGCGAACAGCGGGCCATCCTCGGTTTTGCCGAGCGCCAGGCGGAGCTGTCTGCCGAACGCGTTCATGAACTGGCGGCGATCCTCGCCACGCCCCTGCAAGTGCCTCCGGCACGCGCCGTGGAGCAACTCAACGGTGTGGCCCGTGGCTTATTGGGGCCGACATGAAGCAGAGTCTTTTTGAAAGCCGCCACCAGCAGCAATGGCAAACCTTCGCGCAGCAACTTGAGCAGTTGGAGCAAGGCAAAGCCAAGGCTGGCGGAGTGGCTGACTTCCCTCACCAGTATCGACGCCTGTGCCAACACCTGGCCCTGGCCCAACAGCGTGGCTACAGCAGCTACCTGGTAGACCGGCTGCAGCAACTGGCGCTGCGCGGCCATCAACAATTGTATCGCCATCGCAGCCAACTGGCGGCCAAGATGCTGGCGTTCCTGCTCGCCGATTTCCCATGCCTGGTACGTGAACAGTGGCGCTTCGTACTGATCGCCGGTCTGCTGTTCTTCGGCAGCCTGGTGGGCATTGCACTGCTGGTCTACCTGTTCCCCGACCTGATCTACAGCATCGTCAGCGCCCAACAGGTGGCCGAGATGCAGGGCATGTACGACCCCGCCGCCAGTCGTCTGGGGCGCGCTGCCGAGCGTGCAGCCAGCGAGGACTGGATGATGTTTGGCTATTACGTGATGCACAACATCGGCATCGCCTTCCAGACGTTTGCCGCCGGCCTGTTGTTTGGCCTGGGCAGCGTGTTCTTCCTGATTTTCAACGGCTTGGTCATCGGCGCTGTCTCAGGGCACCTGACCGACATTGGCTATGGTCAAACCTTCTGGTCATTCGTCATCGGTCATGGCGCATTCGAATTGAGCGCCATTGCGCTGGCCGGTGCCGCGGGTTTGCAATTGGGTTGGTCACTGATCGCTCCCGGGCGGCTGGCACGTAGCGAGGCCTTGCGCCTGGCAGCCCACAAAAGTGTGCGGATACTCTGCGGCGTCATGGTGTTTCTGCTGATCGCGGCGTTCATCGAAGCCTATTGGTCCTCCACCACCCACATCGAGCCCTGGCTCAAATACCTGGTAGGCACCGCGCTCTGGCTGCTGGTGGCCATTTACCTGATCTTCGCCGGACGGACTCGCCATGCGCCTGACTGACGCCAGCGTGGTGATCCGCCCGCGCACTTCCTGGGAAGCCATGGACCTGGGCGTACTGATGGCCAGGGAACATCGTTTGCTGCTGATGGGCAGTTGGGCAATGGTGAGCCTGCCGGTGTTTATCTCGCTGACCGTGCTGCTGTGGAATTACCCGTCGCTGGCCATGTTTCTGTTCTGGTGGCTCAAGCCGGCCTTTGACCGCTTGCCGCTGTACATTCTTTCCAAAGCCCTGTTTGGCGAGCCCCCCCGTCTCAAACAGGCAGTTCGCCAGTGGCCGCAACTGCTCAAGGGGCAACTGTTCGCCAGCCTGACCTGGCGACGCCTGAGCATGAGCCGCAGCTTTACGTTGCCGGTAAGTCAACTTGAAGGCCTCGAGGGTCAGGCGCGGCAACAGCGCCTGGGGATATTGCTGCAACGTAACGCTGGTGCCGCCCGCTGGCTGACCATTATCGGCGTACACCTGGAAATCGGCCTGTGGTTCGGCGCCATGGCGCTGTTCTATTTATTCATCCCGCAGCAGCTGGAAATGGATTGGGACTGGCAACGCCTGGCACTGGCAACCAGCCCGAACGTGCTGTGGCTGGAGCACCTGGGCAATGCCTTTTACGCGCTGATCCTGGTGTTCTGGGAACCCATCTACGTTGCCTGTGGTTTCAGCCTGTACCTCAATCGGCGTACGGCTCTGGAAGCCTGGGACCTGGAGTTGGTATTGCGCCGTTTGCGTCAGCGCCTGAGCAGTGCTGCGTCGCTGTTGTTGCTGGTCGTCGGGCTGACGCTCATACCGTTCAGCCCACCCGCCATGGCCGATGAATCAACGGGCCATAAGCCACTCAATACCCAGGCTGCCAGTCAGTCCATCAAGGCACTGCTGGACAAGCCGCCCTTCAAGAATCCGGAAACCGTCACCCGTTATCGGTTTGGTGAAGAAAAAACACCGGTTAAAAGCACAGCCCGTGGCGACGGTAAATTACCCGGTTGGCTCCAGGCCTTACTCGACAACCTCAACAGCGATACCTTCAAGCCCCTCGCCAAAACCCTGGAAATACTATTGTGGAGCCTGGTGATTGGTGGGCTGGCCCTGGTGGTGTGGCGTTACCGTGAGTGGCTACGCACCTTTGTCAGCCGCAGCCGGCGCGCCCGCCCTGCGACCGCCACACCTACCCCCGCTCAGTTGTTCGGGCTTGAGCTGGGGCTCGATACATTGCCGCAAGACATCGCCAGCGCCGCCGAACAACTATGGCCCACTCAGCCAAGGCAAGCCCTTGGCCTGCTGTATCGCGGCCTGCTCAGCCGGCTGCTGCATGAATTCGACCTGCCGCTCAAAAGCGCCGACACCGAAGGCCAGGTGCTGGAGCGCGTTCGACACTTGCAACAACCGCAGTTGCTGGCGTTCAGTGACGAACTGACGCGTCACTGGCAAAACCTCGCCTATGGTCATCGCCTGCCGCCCTCCTCGACCCAACAAAAGCTGTGCAGCGATTGGCGCGCTCTGTTCAATGACGGAGCCAGCCAATGAACCGGCCATTATTGTGGGTGGCGCTGCTGCTGGTGTGCCTGCTGGGCATGGGTGGCTTGTACGCCTGGCACAAGGCAATCCCCTATGACGAAGTGGTGGATCGCGGCCCATCGCCGGATGCACTCGCCAATCCTTATCTGGCCGCCGAGCATTTCCTGCACCAGCAAGGCCTGGTGGTGGAACGCGCCAACGGCCTTGAACGGCTCGCGGACCTACCCGCCAAAGGTCATAGCCTGTTGCTGCTGGGGGAACGCAGCAACATGACCCCGCGCCAGGTCGAGCAACTGCTGGGTTGGACAAACGCCGGCGGGCACTTGCTGCTGGTCGCCGAGGCATTGTGGGACGAGGAGACCAGCAAGAGCGGCGACCTGCTGCTTGATCGCCTTGATATCCACCAGGCTTTGAGCGAAACCTTCGACGAACCGGCGCCTGCCCGTAAAAAGCCTGCGGCAGACTTGACCAGGCTTTATGTCGACAACGAAACCGCCCCGGCGTATTTCATTTTTGACACCGACTTCAACCTCATCGACCCCAAACACCTGGCGCAGTTTTCCGCCAACAGCGCCCATTCAAGCCACCTGATGCAACTCAACCTGGGGCACGGCCGCGTCACTGTGATTACCGATAGCGACCTGTGGAAAACCCCAAGCATCGGCCAACACGATAACGCCTGGTTACTGTGGTACCTGACCCAGGAGACTGACGTCACCTTGCTGTTCAACAGTGAAACGGACGATCTGTTTACCCTGTTGATTCGATATTTCCCACAGGCCCTCGTCGCCCTTGCGGCACTGCTTGCCCTGGCGCTATGGCAGGCCGCCATGCGCCAGGGCCCGATCCAGGCACCGACGCCCAAGGCACGTCGGCAGCTCCAGGAACATTTGAAGGCCAGCGCCGATTTCCTGCTGCGCCGCAGCGGCCAGGGCACCTTGCTGCAAGCCTTGCAGCACGACATCCTGCGCGCCGCCCGGCGACGCCATCCAGGCTTTGAGCATCTCGATACAGCAGAGCAGTGGCAGGTGCTGGAACACCTGACGCGACAACCCCCTCACATCATCAGCCAGGCGCTCGAACCACTGACGCAGAAACGGCTCTCCAGCGCCGACTTCAGCCGACAGGTTGCGTGCCTGCAAACCCTCAGGAATGCCTTATGAGCGACTCTCCAATGGCCACCGCCCTGACCGCCGAGAACCTGCAACGTGCCAGCCAGCAAGCCCAGGCCCTGCGTGTGGAATTGCGCAAGGCAGTGATTGGCCAGGATCAGGTGATTGACGATGTGCTCACCGCCTTGATCGCAGGCGGCCATGTACTGCTCGAAGGCGTACCCGGGCTCGGCAAGACCTTGCTGGTACGTGCCCTGTCCCGATGCTTTGGCGGTGATTTCGCCCGTATCCAGTTCACCCCGGACCTGATGCCCAGCGATGTCACCGGCCACGCCGTGTACGACCTGCAGACCGAACAGTTCAAACTGCGCAAGGGGCCATTGTTTACCCACCTGTTGCTGGCCGACGAAATCAATCGCGCCCCGGCCAAGACCCAGGCAGCGTTGCTCGAAGCCATGCAGGAACGCCAAGTCACCCTTGAGGGCGAGGCATTGCCCATCGGCGAGCCGTTCATGGTGCTGGCGACCCAGAACCCCATCGAGCAAGAAGGCACCTACCCGTTGCCCGAGGCCGAGTTGGACCGGTTCATGCTCAAGGTCCGCATGGACTACCCCGACGCCCAACAAGAACTGGACATGGTCCGCGAAGTGACGCGCTCATCCAGGGCAGACATGCTGGATGTGCAGCCGTTGCGCACTGTGCTGCAGGCCGAGGATGTGGTGCTGATGCAGCAGATCGCCAGTGACGTGCCCCTGGATGAACAGGTGCTCGATTACGCTGTGCGCCTGGCGCGCGCCACACGCAGTTGGCCAGGACTGACCATCGGTGCCGGGCCCAGGGCCTCTATCGCCCTGGTACGCGGCGGCCGTGCCCGGGCGCTGTTGCGTGGTGCAGAATTCGTCACACCCGATGACATCAAGGGCTGTGCCCTGGCAGTGCTGCGACATCGGGTACGCATCGCGCCGGAACTGGACATCGACGGCCTGGAGGTGGATCAGGTGCTCAAGCAGTTGCTGGATCAAGTAGCGGCGCCAAGGCAATGACACGCCCATGAAACCGACCCGTCTGCTCCTGATCTGGCTGGGTGTGCTGCTTGGCCTGAACACCTTGTTGGGCGCTTCCGTCGCGTTGCAGCTCAAGGTACCTGAAACCTTGCATTCAGTGGCCTGGGGCCTGCTGCTGGCTTTGCTGCTGCTGGCGCTGCTGGATGCCGTACGCTTGCACCGTCGCCCCACGGCACGCGTCCACAGGAAACTGCCCGGCAGCCTGGCGCTGGGGCGCTGGGAAGAAGTGCGCCTGTGCCTGGAGCACGACTTTCCTCAGCCACTGACCGTGCAGGTATTCGATCACGTGCCCGATGGCCTGAGTGTGGATAACCTGCCTCAATCCATTGAATTGCGCCCCGGCGAGCGCGGCGAGTTGGGCTATCGCGTTCGCCCCTTGCGACGCGGACATTTCAGTTTCAGTCGCTGCGAACTTTGGCTGCCCAGCCCATTGGGGCTGTGGTCGGCACGGCGATGCATCGAAACCCACGACGCCACCCGGGTCTACCCGGATTTCGCCCGCTTGTATGGCGCGCAGTTGCTGGGTGTGGATAACTGGCTGAGCCAGTTGGGCGTGCGCCAACATCAACGCCGGGGATTAGGCCTGGAGTTTCATCAACTGCGCGAGTTTCGTGAAGGCGACAGCCTGCGCCAGATCGACTGGAAAGCCACCGCCCGTCAACGCACACCGATCGCCCGGGAATACCAGGACGAGCGCGACCAGCAAATCGTATTCATGCTCGATTGCGGCCAGCGCATGCGCAGCCAGGATGCCGAGCTATCTCATTTCGACCACGCCCTCAACGCCTGCCTGCTCTTGAGCTACGTCGCCCTGAGACAGGGCGACGCCGTGGGGTTGTGCACCTTTGCCAGCGACCAACCGCGCTACCTGAAGCCGGTCAAGGGCAGTGGCCAGTTGAACACTTTGCTCAATGCTGTCTACGATCTGGAGGCCACCCGAAACACCGCCGACTATGAGGCTGCCGCCCATCAATTGCTGGCACGCCAAAAACGCCGGGCACTGGTGATCATCATTACCAACCTGCGGGACGAGGATGATGAAGCGCTGATGAGCGCCGTCAGACGAATCGGTAGGCAACACCGCGTACTGGTAGCCAGCCTGCGAGAGGAAATCCTCGATCAACTGCGCCAGGCCCCTGTGCAAACATTGCCCGAAGCACTGGCCTACAGTGGCACCGTCGATTACCTCAACAGCCGAAACCAACTCCATGATCGCTTGAGCGCTCATGGGCTTTCAGTATTGGACACGTTGCCTTCAGAAATGGGCGCCACGCTGGTGACGCGCTACCTGGGATGGAAAAAAGCCGGGGTTTTCTAACTGCTGTGTTCAGACGGAAGCCTGTTGAGGATCAAAGCTGAAGTACTGCAACAGGGCATCAATCAATTGCCTGTACTCTTCGGATGCATTCTGCACCCGGAACCCGGAGTCATAGTGCTGAGGATTGACATCCTCATGACTCCATAAACAGGTCGCTGTGAGATCAATCGTCTGAAATTCGCCTTGTGCCGTTGGTACTTTCAGGCACAGCTCAAAATCCACATTGATCATCATGGGTAATTGGCTGATCAACATCAGCCCGTTTTCAGACACATTGCCCAAAAAACCGATTGGTTTGTCGGTGATACGGTTGAACACCTGCAAAAAGTAAGGCAATTGATGCCGTTCGATCCGTCGCGCAGTAAACATGATGAAAGTCGCCATCCAATAGCCAAAAGTCTGACTGTGCCAGTGATTCGGAGCGAGCAACCGCTCGCTCTCCCTGGATCCCGGTTTGACAACAGGTACCGCTCGTCACCAGACAGCTGCCAAATCCGGGCCTTGCATCCGTTCGAATGAAAACTTATACAAACAGACCTTCAAAAAATAGCCCAAGACTGGCAACGGGCCAGCCATGAAATGACAAATTTCATTACAACGACGCTGGCCGTGGTTTTGCGACGCCACCGCCCTGGTAATGCCCCAACTGCTGCAAGGTATCGAGCCGGGCGCGAGCGCGGTAGGCATACTCGCTCGACGGGTATTGGCTGATGATGAACTGATAGGTTTGTGCGGCATCGACAAACAGTTTCTGCCGCTCCAGGCACTGCCCGCGCAACATCGAAACCTCCGGTTGCACATAGCGACGGGTACGGCTTTCGCGATCGACCTGGGACAACTCCAGGGTGACACGTGCGCAGTCGCCCACCCCATAGGCACGGTAGGCGTTGTTCAAATGGTGGTCCATCGACCAGCGGGTACAGCCGACAACACTGACGGCCAGGGCAGCAACAAGCAAAATTCGCATGGGGGTTCTCCTGTCTTGTGCAGTGTATCGACCCCCGGGCGAAAATCTTCAAGGCTGTTTGCCCATCCAACTGCAGCAAAAACAAAGGCAATCGTCGATAAGTAGTGCAAACGAACAATGACTACAACGAAAGAGCATAGTAGCCTTCCCCAGCGCTTGAACTCAGGAGTCTGTGCATGTCCGTCCGTCGTACCAAAATCGTCGCCACCCTTGGCCCGGCCAGCAACTCGCCGGAAGTCCTCGAACAGCTGATTCTGGCTGGTTTGGACGTCGCCCGTCTGAACTTCTCCCACGGCACCCCGGACGAGCACAAGGCTCGCGCCAAGCTGGTGCGTGACCTTGCCGCCAAGCATGGCCGCTTCGTCGCATTGCTGGGTGACCTGCAAGGCCCGAAAATCCGTATCGCCAAATTCGCCAACAAGCGGATCGAGCTGAAGATCGGTGACAAGTTCACCTTCTCCACCAGCCACCCGCTGACCGAAGGCACCCAGGACGTTGTCGGTATCGACTACCCCGACCTGGTCAAGGATTGCGGCGTCGGTGACGAACTGCTGCTGGACGACGGTCGCGTGGTCATGCGCGTCGACACTGCGACCCCGACCGAGTTGCACTGCACCGTGATCATCGGTGGCCCGCTGTCCGACCATAAAGGCATCAACCGCCGCGGTGGCGGCCTGACAGCGCCGGCCCTGACTGAAAAAGACAAGGCCGACATCAAGCTCGCCGCCGAAATGGAAGTCGACTACCTCGCGGTGTCCTTCCCTCGCGACGCCGCCGACATGGAATACGCCCGTAAACTGCGCGACGAAGCCGGCGGTACCGCCTGGCTGGTAGCGAAGATCGAACGTGCCGAAGCCGTGGCCGACGACGAAACCCTCGACGGTCTGATCAAGGCTTCCGACGCCGTGATGGTTGCCCGTGGCGACCTGGGTGTGGAAATCGGTGACGCCGAGCTGATCGGTATCCAGAAGAAGATCATCCTGCACGCACGCCGCCACAACAAGGCGGTGATCGTCGCGACCCAGATGATGGAGTCGATGATCCAGAACCCGATGCCGACCCGCGCCGAAGTGTCCGACGTGGCCAACGCCGTGCTCGACTACACCGACGCCGTGATGCTCTCGGCTGAAAGTGCCGCCGGCCCGTACCCGCTGGAAGCCGTCCAGGCCATGGCACGCATCTGCGTCGGCGCGGAAAAGCACCCGACCAGCAAGACCTCCAGCCACCGCATTGGCAAGGTCTTCGAAAGCTGCGACCAGAGCATCGCCCTGGCAGCCATGTACACCGCCAACCACTTCCCGGGCGTTAAAGCGATCATCGCCTTGACCGAAAGTGGCTACACGCCGTTGATCATGTCGCGCATTCGCTCCTCGGTGCCAATCTACGCGTTCACCCCGCACCGCGAAGCCCAGGCCCGCGCGGCCATGTTCCGTGGCGTATACACCATCCCGTTCGACCCGGCATCGCTGGCACCGAACGAAGTCAGCCAGAAGGCTATCGACGAATTGGTCAAGCGCGGCGTCGTGGAGAAAGGCGACTGGGTCATCCTGACCAAGGGCGACAGCTACCACACCACCGGTGGCACCAATGGCATGAAGATCCTGCATGTGGGCGACCCACAGGTCTGAGTGACAGGCTGAAAAAACAAAAGCCCCGCCATGAGAATGGCGGGGCTTTTTGCATTTCAAATGCCGGCTGAGGTGTTGAACCGTCGGGCCTCATCGGGAGCAAGCCCCCTCTCACAGTTAACCGCGTACACCCGCAAAGCCTGTACTCGACAGTCAGCACTCAACCACGGGGCAGGAACACATCGGCCAACAGTTGATTACGCGGCAGCCCCGCCAGAAACAAGCGCTTGGAAAAGGCTTCGACGCTGGCAGGATGCCCGCAGACCAAGGCCAGGGTTTGTCGCGAAGCAAGCCGCAGTTGCCCCAATGCCTGGGCCAACTCATCTGCAGTCCATAACTCCACCACAAGGTTCTGATGCTGCGCGGTCAGCGCCGCCAGGGGTTCGGCCAGGTAGTGAGCCTGGGCATCATGGGCCAGGTGAATGACGCGGATGGCACCCTGGTGATCCTGGCGCAGCGCTTCGCGCAATACCCCCCACAACGGACCCAGCCCAGTGCCGGAGGCCAGCAGCCACAAGGGCCGGGCTTGCCAGTCAGGGTCGTAGTGCAACGCCCCGCCGCGCAACTCGCCCAAGCGTAACGGCTCACCGACCTTGAAGTGGCGAGCAGCATCGCTGAATTCCCCGGGTTGACGGCAATCGATATGAAACTCCAGGTACGGGTCCTGCTGGGGCACGCTCGCCAGGGAATAGGGGCGTGCCACCTGCCCTGCCCACAACACCAGATGCTGCCCGGCGCGGTACCGCAGGCCACGCTCGGGTTGAAGGCGCAGGCGCAGCACCGTCGGACTCAGCCAATCGGCACCCTCCAACCGCGCAGGCAGGCCATCACGCAACGGATCAAACGCCTCGACCCTCAGATCAGCGCTGATCCGGCACTGACACGCCAGGCGCCACCCGTCCTGGCGTTGCGCCGAGCTCAGCGCGTCAGGCTGCTGGTCGTCGACTTCGCCCTGGCAACGCACCAGGCACGCATGGCAACTGCCGGCCCGGCAACTGTAGGGCACGGCCACACCTGCCTGATTCAAGGCATCCAGCAGGTTGCTGCCGGTGGTGACCGGCCAGTGGCGTTCGCCGACGTACAGTTCAGGCATATCAGGGTCTCAAGCATAAGGAGCGCGCACAGGGAATCATGCCTGCGACAGTTTGACCATAGTCGGGTGTATCGGCCACCGTGCCGGGTTATACTGCCGCGCCTTTTTAGCGTCGCGCCTGCACCACTTTGGCGTGCCTTGGAAAGGTGGGCTCAGCCGACCGATGCAGCACTGAACCCACCTTTATTGAATGTTCCCTTATAGAGGAGCGCGACTCATGACCGTGATCAAGCAAGACGACCTGATTCAGAGCGTTGCCGACGCCCTGCAATTCATTTCCTACTACCACCCCGTTGATTTCATCCAGGCCATGCACGAAGCCTACCTGCGCGAAGAATCGCCGGCGGCCCGTGACTCCATCGCCCAGATCCTGATCAACTCGCGCATGTGTGCCACCGGCCATCGCCCGATCTGCCAGGACACCGGTATCGTCACCGTGTTCGTGCGCGTAGGCATGGATGTGCGCTGGGACGGCGCCACCATGGGCCTGGACGACATGATCAACGAAGGCGTGCGTCGCGCCTACAACCTGCCGGAAAACGTTCTGCGTGCCTCGATCCTCGCCGACCCGGCAGGCGCGCGCAAGAACACCAAGGACAACACCCCTGCGGTGATCCACTACTCCATCGTCCCGGGTAACACCGTGGAAGTGGACGTGGCGGCCAAGGGCGGCGGTTCCGAGAACAAGTCGAAAATGGCTATGCTCAACCCGTCCGACTCGATCGTCGACTGGGTGCTCAAGACCGTTCCGACCATGGGTGCCGGCTGGTGCCCACCAGGTATGCTCGGCATCGGCATCGGCGGCACTGCCGAGAAAGCCGCGGTAATGGCCAAGGAAGTGTTGATGGAATCCATCGACATCCACGAGCTGAAAAAGCGCGGCCCGCAGAACCGTATCGAAGAGATGCGCCTGGAGCTGTTCGAGAAGGTCAACCAACTGGGCATCGGCGCCCAGGGCCTGGGTGGCCTGACCACCGTGCTCGACGTGAAGATCATGGACTACCCGACTCACGCCGCGTCCCTGCCGGTGTGCATGATCCCCAACTGCGCCGCCACCCGTCACGCGCATTTCGTGCTCGACGGTTCGGGCCCGGCGTCGCTGGAGGCGCCATCGTTGGACGCCTACCCGGAAATCGTCTGGGAAGCCGGCCCATCGGCCCGCCGCGTCAACCTCGACACCCTGACCCCGGAAGAAGTGCAGAGCTGGAAGCCGGGCGAAACCGTATTGCTCAACGGCAAGATGCTCACCGGTCGCGACGCGGCGCACAAGCGCATGGTCGAGATGCTGAACAAGGGCGAAACCCTGCCGGTGGACCTCAAGGGCCGCTTTATCTACTACGTCGGCCCGGTTGATCCGGTGCGCGAGGAAGTGGTTGGCCCAGCGGGCCCGACCACCGCGACGCGGATGGACAAGTTCACCCGTCAGATCCTCGAGCAGACCGGCCTGTTGGGCATGATCGGCAAGTCCGAGCGCGGCCCTACCGCTATCGAAGCGATCAAGGACCATAAGGCCGTGTACCTGATGGCCGTGGGCGGCGCCGCCTACCTGGTGGCCCAAGCGATCAAGAAGTCCCGCGTGGTGGCGTTCGCCGAGCTGGGCATGGAAGCCATCTACGAGTTCGACGTGAAAGACATGCCGGTCACCGTTGCAGTCGATAGCAACGGCGAATCGGTACACATCACCGGTCCTGCCATCTGGCAGAAAAAGATCAGTGAGAGCCTGGCGGTGGAAGTGCAGTAAGCGCTTTCTCCACAAGCATAAAGGCGACTGCGGCCCATGGCCCAGTCGCCTTTTTTATACCTGAAGCGATTGCCATGGCGAACTCTGTCAAATGTGGGAGCTGGCTTGCCTGCGATGACATCAATTCGGTGTGACTGAAGCACCGAGGTGTCTGCATCGCAGGCAAGCCAGCTCCCACACAAGCTCGTTCGCCACAAGATCCAGACAGCTCATGCTATGGTGCTCGCCCCTCACTGTGCCTGCTCATCATCGTATGATCGTGATCCCTCGCCCTCTGCGTCTGACGTTTTACTCGTTGCTGATCATCGCCGGCGCAGTGCTGGCCGCCGCCTTGGCCACCCGCCATGCCGAGCGCCAGGCCCTGGTGGATGAAGCCGCTCGAGCCAATCAACAGCTGGCGTTGTATGCCAACTCGCTGCATACCTTGATCGAACGCTACCGCGCCCTCCCCGCCGTGCTGGCGCTGGATTCGGAAATGATCAGCGCGCTGAAGGGCCCACTCGATAGCGCCACCCAGGATGTACTCAATCGCAAGCTCGAACGCATCAACGGCGCCGCCCAGTCCTCCACCCTGGAGCTGATGGACCGCACCGGCCTGGCGGTGGCCGCCAGCAACTGGAATTTGCCCAGCAGCTATGTCGGCCACAATTACGCGTTCCGTCCGTATTTCAGCCAGACCTTGAGCCAAGGCACCGGGCGCTTTTACGCGGTGGGGGTGACGACTGGCATTCCGGGGTATTTCCTGTCCAGCGCGGTGGTCGATGAGCGCGAGCAATTCCTCGGCGCCATGGTGGTCAAGCTGGAGTTTCCCGAACTGGAACGCGAATGGGCTCAGGGCAATGACTTGCTGCTGGTCAGCGATGCACGCGGTATTGTGTTTATCGCCAACCAGCCGGGCTGGCGTTATCGCAACCTGCGGCCGCTATCAGAGAGTGACCTGGCGGAACTCAAGGCCACTCGCCAATACGACAAGAAGCAGCTGCAACCCTTGGAGACCCAGACCCTGCAGCGCTTCGACGACAACAGCCACCTGATGCGCGTCAACGGCCCGGACGGCAGCGCCAACTACATCTGGGAATCCCTGCCGCTGAAAGCCGAAGGCTGGACCCTGCACCTGCTGCGCAAACCGCAGTTCCCGTTTGAAGACCAACGCAATGCCGGCCTCGCCGCCGCCGGGTCCTGGCTGGCGCTGGTGTTTCTTGTGCTGTTCCTGAGTCAACGCTGGCGCCTGGCTCGCCTTCGCCAACGCAGCCGCGAAGAACTCGAACACTTGGTAGAAGAACGCACCCAGGCCCTGCGCACCGCCCAGGATGGCCTGGTTCAATCAGCCAAACTGGCGGCGCTGGGGCAGATGTCCGCCGCCCTTGCCCATGAGATCAATCAACCGCTGACCACCCAACGGATGCAGCTGGCCACCCTGCGGCTGTTGCTCGACCATGGCCGTGTGGACGACGCCTACAAGGCGCTCACGCCGTTGGATGACATGCTGACGCGCATGGCCGCGCTGACCGGCCACCTCAAGACCTTCGCGCGCAAAAGCCCCAGCGGCCTGCGCGAACGCCTGGATCTGGCCACCGTGGTCGACCAGTCCCTGCACCTGCTTGACGCGCGCCTACGCGATGAGGCCATCGGCGTGGTGCTGGACCTGGCCCGCCCGGCCTGGGTACGCGGCGATGCGATTCGCTTGGAACAGGTGCTGATCAACCTGCTGCGCAACGCCCTGGACGCCATGGCCGACAAGCCGCACAAACGCCTGGAAATCCGTCTGCACGCCGATCAGCAGCTGTGGCAGTTGAGCGTCAGCGACAGCGGTGGCGGGATTGCCGAAGAACATTTGAACAACGTATTCGACCCGTTCTTCACCACCAAACCGGTGGGTGACGGGCTCGGCTTGGGCCTGGCGGTGTCCTACGCTATCGTGCATGAATTGGGCGGGCGCCTGATCGCCGGCAATCGTGGCGACGGCGCAGTCTTTACCCTGACCCTGCCCGTCGCGCTGGAGACACCTGACCTATGTTGAACGCAGTGATTGTGGTGGATGACGAAGCCAGCATTCGTACGGCCGTCGAGCAGTGGCTGAGCCTGTCGGGGTTTGACGTTCAGTTGTACAGCCGTGCCGAGGAGTGCCTGGCGCACCTGCCGAAGGACTTCCCCGGGGTGATCTTGAGCGATGTGCGTATGCCCGGGCTCAGTGGCCTTGAATTGCTGGCCGAGGTACAGCGGCGCGATGCTGACTTGCCGGTGATTTTGCTCACCGGCCATGGTGACGTGCCGATGGCCGTCGAAGCCATGCGCGACGGCGCCTACGACTTCCTGGAAAAACCCTTCAGCCCGGATGCCCTGCTCAACAGCCTGCGTCGGGCGCTGGACAAGCGCGGCCTGATCCTGGAAAACCGTCGCCTGCACCAACAGGCCGATCACCGTGCACAACTGGAATCCAGCCTGTTGGGGGTGTCCAAGGGCCTGCAAACCCTGCGTCGCCAGGTGCTGGACCTGGCGACACTGCCGGTCAATGTGTTGATCCGTGGCGAGACCGGCAGCGGTAAAGAACTGGTTGCCCGCTGCCTGCATGATTTCGGCCCACGAGCCAAAAAGCCGTTTGTGGCGCTCAATTGCGCGGCTATCCCCGAGCAATTATTTGAAGCCGAGCTGTTCGGCCACGAAAGCGGCGCCTTCACCGGCGCCCAGGGCAAGCGTATCGGCAAGCTGGAGTACGCCCATGGCGGCACCGTGTTCCTCGACGAAATTGAAAGCATGCCCCTGGCGCAACAGGTAAAACTGCTGCGCGTGTTGCAAGAGCAGAAGTTGGAGCGATTGGGTTCCAACCAGAGCATCAATGTCGACCTGCGCATCATCGCCGCTACCAAGCCGGACCTGCTCGAAGAAGCACGCGCCGGGCGTTTTCGCGAGGACCTGGCTTATCGCCTGAACGTCGCACAACTGCGCCTGCCGCCCCTGCGCGAGCGTCGCGAAGACATTCCGTTGTTGTATGAGCATTTCGCCCAAAGCGCTGCCGAACGTTTGGGCCGCCATCTTGAGCCATTGAGTGGGCCGCAGCTGAGTCGCCTGCTCAGCCATGACTGGCCGGGCAACGTACGTGAACTGGCCAACGTCGCCGAGCGCCAGGTGCTGGGGCTTGGAGAGCCTGAACCTGAAGGTATTGAACCTGGGCAATCGCTGGCCGCGCAGCAGGAGGCTTTCGAGGCGCATTGCCTGAAAGCCGCGCTGACCCGGCATAAAGGCGATATCAAAGCGGTGCTGGCCGAGCTGCAACTGCCGCGTCGGACCTTTAATGAAAAGATGCAGCGGCATGGGTTGGTGCGGGAAATGTTCCTCTGATCCTGCTTATGTAGCTCGCGAAGGGTCCAGCAGCCATAAGCGGATTTCCGCTCATCCCGCAAAAATCATCGGCGACTTTCCGCTCAAAAAAACCTCGCAACCCTTCTATTCCGGGCCTTCATCCACTTGGCACAGCTTCTGCTATAGCCCAAGCCAGGCAGTGCTCAAGCACGCTCCATAAAAACAACTAGATGAAGGATCCTTCAATGGATAACTCCAACTCCCTGCCTCTGGGATCGGCGTCTGCGCCGGCAAAAGAACGCACCACTTCCAGCCGCATCAAGTCGATCTTCAGTGGATCGGTCGGCAACATGGTCGAGTGGTACGACTGGTACGTCTACGCCGCCTTCTCGCTGTACTTCGCCAAGACGTTCTTCCCCAAAGGCGACACCACCGCCCAACTGCTCAACACCGCCGCGATCTTCGCCGTGGGCTTCCTGATGCGCCCTATCGGTGGTTGGCTGATGGGCCTGTATGCCGACAAGGTCGGGCGTAAAAAAGCCCTGATGGCCTCGGTCTACCTGATGTGCTTCGGCTCGCTGCTGATTGCCCTGAGCCCTGGCTATGAACTCATCGGTATCGGTGCGCCGATCCTGCTGGTGTTTGCCCGTTTGCTGCAGGGCCTGTCGGTCGGTGGCGAATACGGCACTTCCGCCACTTACCTCAGCGAGATGGCGACCAAGGAACGTCGTGGTTTCTACTCCAGCTTCCAATACGTGACCCTGATCTCCGGCCAACTCATCGCGCTGGCGGTGCTGATCGTGCTGCAACAACTGCTGACTACCGAACAGTTGTACGCATGGGGCTGGCGTATCCCGTTCGCCATCGGCGCCTTGTGTGCAGTGGTCGCGCTCTATCTGCGTCGTGGCATGGAAGAAACCGAGTCGTTCACCAAGAAGGAAAAGGCCAAGGAAAGCGCAATGCGCACCTTGATGCGCCACCCCAAGGAACTGATGACAGTGGTCGGCCTGACCATGGGCGGCACCCTGGCGTTCTACACCTACACCACCTATATGCAGAAATACCTGGTGAACACGGTCGGCATGAGCATCTCCGACTCCACCACCATTTCGGCAGCCACGCTGTTTCTGTTCATGTGCCTGCAGCCGATCATCGGCGGGCTTTCGGATAAAGTCGGTCGTCGCCCGATCCTGATTGCCTTCGGTGTCCTGGGTACCCTGTTCACCGTGCCGATCCTCACCACCCTGCACACCATCCAGAGCTGGTGGGGCGCGTTCTTCCTGATCATGGCAGCGCTGATCATCGTCAGCGGCTATACCTCGATCAACGCCGTGGTGAAAGCCGAACTGTTCCCCACCGAAATCCGCGCCCT
The DNA here is from genome assembly GCF_023127895.1 of Pseudomonas sp. NCIMB 10586. NCBI lineage: Bacteria > Pseudomonadati > Pseudomonadota > Gammaproteobacteria > Pseudomonadales > Pseudomonadaceae > Pseudomonas > Pseudomonas sp. NCIMB 10586. The sequence goes on along the minus strand of NZ_SPKQ01000050.1, from coordinate 320,435 downwards.
GGGCGTGGGCCTGCCGTATGCGCTGACGGTGTCGATCTTCGGCGGTACCGCTGAATACATCGCGCTGTGGTTCAAGAGCATCGGTATGGAAACTGGCTACTACTGGTACGTGACCGCATGTATCGCAGTGTCGCTGATGGTCTACGTGACCATGAAAGACACCCGCAAGCACTCGCGGATTACCACGGACTAAAAAATGTGGGAGGGGACAACCCCCCTCCCACATTGGATATGATGTGGGCCCCAGAATCGAGAGCAGAACAGGTCATGTCCGACGATATCCACTTCTACGAACCCGCCAACGGCCACGGCCTGCCCCATGACCCGTTCAATGCCATCGTCGGCCCACGCCCGATTGGCTGGATCTCCTCGCACGACAGCGAAGGCCGCCTGAACCTGGCGCCTTACAGCTTCTTCAATGCATTCAACTACATCCCACCGATCATTGGGTTTTCCAGTGTGGGGCGCAAAGACAGCTTGAATAACATTGAGCAGACCGGCGAGTTTGTGTGGAACCTGGCCACTCGCCCGTTGGCCGAGCAGATGAACCAGAGTTGCGCGGCGGTCTCACCGGATGTGAATGAATTCGAGTTGTCCGGCCTGACGCCGGTGGCTTCGAAAGTCGTCGCTGTACCCCGCGTCGGCGAGAGCCCGGTGTCGTTTGAATGCAAAGTGACGCAGATCATCCAACTGCAACGCGCCGACAAGGAGCTGGTGCCGAGTTGGCTGGTACTGGGCGAAGTGGTTGCGGTGCACATCGCCAAGTGGTTGCTAAAGGATGGGATCTACGACACTGCTGCCGCCGAGCCGATTTTGCGCGGCGGCGGCCCGGCGGATTACTTCCAGTTGGGGCCGCAAGCGCTGTTCAAGATGTACCGCCCAGGCGCCACAAAACCCTGACTGACATACAGTCAAATTGTGGGAGGGGGCTTGCTCCCGATGGCTATGTATCAGCTAAAAATTTGCTGGCTGATACACCGCTATCGGGAGCAAGCCCCCTCCCACATTTGATCGGCAGCGTTCGTTAGTTGGAAGCCGTTGCCCAAGTCAGTTGACCTTCCGCGTCCACGTCGACCAGGTCCTCTAGCTGCACAGTGGCCGCATCATCGGCATCCGAAGCCGTCTTGAACTTCTGCCCGTCAAGGATCTTGTGGAACTTGGGGGCGCCCATGCCATCCAGTGCCTTGACGGCGATGGCAGCGCTATAGCCACCCTCTTCTTCACGCATCAAGGCGGAAACGGCTTCGTGGTGGGCAAATTGTTTACGTGCCATGTTGCAGGTCCTGGCCAATGGAAAAGTCGGCCATTGTAAACCGGTTCAACCGGCCAGTTGCAGGTACTCGCCGTAGGCGTTGACGGCAGATGCATCGGTGAAGGTCTGGAAGTCCATGCTGCGCACGACCATGTCGTTGAGCAACTCCGTAAAAATCATCAAGGTCGGTGAGCTGAAGTAGGCACTCATGGCCTCCTCGCTGCTCCAAAAACCTGATACCAGCCATATATCAGGATCGACCTGGGAATGCTGCAACGAAAATTGCAGGCAACCTGGGGCTTGGCGGCCCGGTTCGATCAAACTGCTCAAGCGTGCACCGAGTTCGGTGCTGCACCCGCTACGGGCGCGGATAAAGGCCATGTGGCTCGCGGGAATGGGGGTGGACATGTTCGACTCTCCCGTTGAGAAGTGATGCTCGGCAAGCACGGTGAGGGTGTGTTGCCACAGGATCAAAGATAGCGGCCCGGCTGTGGATGCGGTTAGTCGATTCCTGCAGGCTTATTGCACAATCCTGCGAGAAACATAGAGAGGACATTTGGCCCCCGGGATTTATTCCATGCACCGGTCCAGTGTTTCAGGGAGATGACAGGCGGCCTGCTTGCCTGATTCACTACCTATCGCAGGATCAGGCAAGGATCCTGCAGAATCGACGTAACACTTTTTGAAAAGCTGCCGCTAAGCTGAGCCCATCAAAGCAGCGTGTAGAGGACGCCCCATGTCGTCGCCCGAACCAAAGCCCATCCCCGTCGATGCCGAGATGGAGAAACAACGCGCCGAGCTGGCCAGTATCGTGCACCGCCACACCTGGGAAGATGGCTCCTACGGCACGGCGATCACCTCGCTGTATCTGAACCGCCACAACACGCCACGGGATTTCATGCCGGTGCTGGTGGAACCTGCGCTGTGCATCCTCGCCAGCGGCAGCAAGGAAGTGCGCCTGGCCGACGAAATCTTTGCCTACGACCCGCTCAATTATCTGGTGTTCTCGGTCGCCATGCCGGTAGCCGGCAGAATCATCGATGCCACCCCGCAAGACCCCAACCTGTCGGTCCGCATCAATATCGATCCGGCCCAGCTCACCGCGCTGATTGCCGAAGCCGGGCCTATGGGGGTGCCGTCGCGTCCCACCTCTCGCGGCATGTATGTGGACCGCATCGACACCCCGTTGCTCGACGCCGTGCTGCGCCTGGCCCGCCTGCTGGACACGCCCAAAGACATCGCCATGCTCGCGCCGTTGATCAACCGTGAAATCCTCTATCGCTTGCTGCGGGGCCCACAGGGTTATCGCCTGTATGAAATTGCCGTGGCCAACAGCCAGAGCCATCGCGTCAGCCAGGCGATCAAGTGGTTGAACGGCAACTACGAACAACCGCTGCGCATCGACGACCTGGCCAAGGAAGTGAACCTGAGCGTCTCGACCTTGCACCATCGCTTCAAGGCGATTACGGCCATGAGCCCGCTGCAGTACCAGAAGCAGCTGCGCTTGCAGGAAGCCCGGCGCTTGATGATTGCCGAAGGGCTGGAAGCCTCGGCCGCGGGGTATCGGGTGGGGTATGAAAGCCCGTCGCAATTCAGCCGGGAATACAGCCGGTTGTTTGGGGCGCCACCGCTGCGCGACCTGGCCCGGTTGCGCCAAAGCATCTGATGTACGCAGCTCAGGTGTTTGTTAGTCCAAGGTTCTTGGTAGTTGCAGGGTGACGCGCAGGCCGCCTTCGCGCAGGTTCTGCAAACTCACTTCACCGCCATGACTATGGGCAATGTTGCGCGCGATCCCCAGCCCCAGGCCATACCCCTGCTGCTGGCCGGCCAGGCGAAAGTGCGGTTCGAACACCTGCTCCAGACGCTGCTCCGGCACACCGGGGCCTTCGTCATCCACATGCAGGACGAACTGCACACCATCGTCCTCGATATGCAGATGCGCGTTCTGCCCGTACTTCAAGGCGTTGTCGATCAGGTTACCGATGCAACGCTTGAGCGCCAGCGGCTTGCCCGGGTAGGCCGCCAGGGCCGCGCCTTCAAGGGTTACCCGCCCGTTGCCGTTGGGCGCCAGGTACGGCTCCACCAGGCATTCGAGTACGTGATTGAGGTCCACCGGCTGGATGTTTTCGTGGATGTCGGTGTCTTTCACGCATTGCAGCGCGCCTTTGACCAGCAGTTCCAGCTCATCCAGGTCGCGGCCGAATTTGGTTTGCAGGTTCTCGTCTTCGAGCAATTCCACACGCAACCGCAGGCGGGTAATCGGGGTGCGCAAGTCGTGGGAAATTGCGCTGAACAACTGGCTGCGTTCGGTCAGGTAACGGCTGATGCGTTCGCGCATTGCGTTGAATGCGCGGCCCACCTCCACCACTTCACTGCCACCGCCTTCGGCTACCGGTTCTACATCAGCTCCCAGCGACATATCCCGCGCCGCCCGCGCCAGGCGCTTGAGCGGCCGGCTTTGCCAATGCACCAGCAAACCGATAAACAGCAGCAAAAAACCACTGGTCAGCACGATAAACCACACCTGCTGGGACGGCAGGCCCTGTTCTTCAAGGCTGGTGTACGGCTCTGGCAACAGCGAGGCGATGTACAGCCATTCGCCGGGAGCCAGTTGAATCTGGGTGACCAATACCGGTGGGTTAACCGGCTCCAGGGTTAACGCGTAATGGGCCCAGGAGCGTGGCAGTTCGTCGAGCTTGAGGCCGGCATTGAAGATGCGCAGGTCTTCGGCGCTGACGAACTCCACCGAGATATGTACATCGGCGCCCAGGGTTTGGCGTAGCACCTCATCGACCGCCTCCAGCACCGCTTGCTTGCGTGGCGTCTGCGGCAGGATCGCCATATCCAGCGGGCGATCATTGAGGGTCACTACAAAGCGGGTACCGCCCATGCTGCGCAACTGATCAAGAACCAAAGGCCGATAGGCCACCGGCAGCGAACGGAAATAACTCACGCTGGCGGTCATCGAGTGCGCCAGGCTACGGGCGCTGGTCACCAGGCCCTCAAGCTGGGTGGCGCGCAATTGCGACACCCAGATCACGCTGGACAGCGCCTGGGCGAACAGCACGGCGAGCAAGGTCAGAAGTAACATGCGCCCCAGCAGCGAGCGTGGCACCGGAAAGCGGCGGCGGCGCTCGATCAAAGGTTCAGTGGGCATTGCCGGCAACCACGCTGGCTGCCAGTTGATAACCGCTGCCGCGCACGGTGCGGATCAGCCTCGGGGGTTTTTCGGTATCGCGCAGGCGTTGGCGCAGACGGCTGACGGCCATGTCGACGATACGGTCAAGCGGCATCAGGTCACGGCCGCGGGTAGCGTTGCCGATAGTGTCGCGGTCGAGGATCTGTTGCGGGTGATCAAGAAACAACTTGAGCAAGGCAAAGTCAGCGCCGGAAAGGATGACCTCTTCGCCATCAACGTGAAACAAGCGGTGGCTGATCATGTCCAGGCGCCATTCATCGAAGACCAGCACATCACCGCCAGTGCTACGCTCCTGGCCGAATTGGCAACGGCGCAGCAGCGCCTTGATCCGCGCCTGCAACTCGCGAGGGCTGAACGGCTTGCCGATATAGTCGTCAGCGCCCAGTTCCAGGCCGATCACGCGGTCGGCTTCGTCGGAACTGGCGGTGAGCATGATGATCGGTACCTGCGCCTGGCGCGGGTGCTGGCGGATCCAGCGGCACAGACTGAACCCGTCTTCATCCGGCAACATCACATCGAGGATGACCAGGTCGCACGGCGCCTCGTTCATCGCCTGGCGGAACCCCGCACCATCGGCCACGCCACGGACCTGGAAGCCGGCGCGACTGAGGTAGGTTTGCAGCAATTCGCGGATCTCCTGATCGTCGTCGACGAGGAGAATGGATTTACTGATTACGCTCACGGGGGCCTCCTTGTTGTTATGGGGTGTTCTGTAGGGCCTCATCAGGGGCAAGCCCCCTCCCACATTTGCCTGCATTCCAGAGTTGGAACGCGGTCAAATGTGGAAGCGGGCTTGCTCGCTAAGAGGCCATCACAGCCTATGCAAAAGCCTGCTCAAGCGCCACGCCAGCCCCGGTCAGCCCCGAATACGGCGCTGTCACCAACCACACCGGAATACCTTTGAAGTAGTCGCTCATGCAGCCTTTATCCGCAAAACTTTTGGCGAAACCGCTGGCGATAAAGAAGTCGGCAAACCTGGGTATCACCCCACCCACGATGTACACGCCACCGCGCCCACCGGTGGTCAAGACGTTATTGCCCGCGACCCGCCCCAGCCAGATGCTGAACTGGTCCAGTACTTCCATGGCGACCGCGTCACCGGCCAGGCCCGCTGCGGTGATGGCTTCGGGCGTATCCAGCACCGGCTCGTGCCCGTCCACCGCACAAATAGCGCGATACAGACGCGGCAACCCGCCGCCGCTCAATACGGTCTCGGCGCTGACATGGCCGATCTCCGTGTAAATATGCTGCCACAGCTGGGTTTCCCGCGGGCTGCTCAGGGGCAGGTCGACGTGCCCGCCCTCCCCCGGCAATGCCGCGAAACGCCCGGCGCCAAGGTCCAGCAAGGTGCCAACGCCCAGGCCAGTGCCCGGGCCGATCACCACCGCTGGGCGCAACGGCTCCGGCGTGCCTTCGCAGACCACGCGGAACTCGTCGGGCTTAAGACGCGTCATGCCCAGGGCCATGGCCGAGAAATCATTGACCAGCAGCAGTTCATCCACTTGCAGGGCTTGGCAAAACGCCGTCTTGCTCAGGCGCCAGTGATTGTTGGTGAACTTGAACTCCTCGCCACTCACCGGCCCGGCCACCGACAGGCACACCGCACCGATGTCCCCGATTTCCAGGCCTTCCTCTGCGAGATAGACCTTGATCGCTTCTTCAGGGCTTTGGTGATCCGCTGTGGCATGCACGCGGATCGAATGCAGCTCCTGATCTCGCCATAACGCAAAACGGGCGTTGGTACCCCCGATATCACCGACCAGCGCAAGCTTCACTTAAGCGTCTCCAAGGCAGAGGTAAAGGCGCTGGCGCCCTGCTCTGCGGAGCTTGCGGCCAAGCGCATGAATGCAAACAGCTCGCGACCTGCTCCCACGTTATTGCCCAACAGGCCCGTGGCAGGCGTGCGCGCTGCAAATACTTCGGCGTCCACTTTAAGCTCCAGGGTGCCGGTGACGCCATCGACGCGGATGATATCGCCATCCTGGACCCGCGCCAGCGGCCCGCCGCTCTGGGCTTCGGGGTTGACGTGGATCGCGGCAGGGATCTTACCCGAGGCGCCGGACATTCGCCCATCTGTTACCAACGCCACTTTGAAACCACGGTCCTGCAACACGCCGAGAAACGGGGTCATCTTGTGCAATTCCGGCATACCGTTGGAACGTGGCCCCTGAAAGCGCATCACCGCAACGAAGTCTTTTTCCAGCTGGCCCGCTTTGAAGGCGTCGGCCAGGTCTTGCTGGTCCTGGAACACCACCGCCGGCGCTTCAACCACCTGATGCTCGGGCGCGACAGCCGAAACTTTCATCACGCCACGGCCAAGGTTGCCTTCCATCACGCGCAAGCCGCCTTCCGGCGAAAACGCACGGGCCACGGGGCGCAGGATGGTTTCGTCGAGGCTCTCGATCGGGCCATCGCGCCAGACCAGTTCGCCGTCCACCAGGAACGGCTCCTGGATATAGCGGCTCAAGCCCTTGCCGGCCACGGTGTTGACGTCTTCGTGGAGCAGGCCGGCTTCGAGCAGTTCGCGGATCAGGAACGACATGCCACCCGCCGCCTGGAAGTGATTGATGTCGGCCTTGCCGTTTGGGTACACGTGGGACAGGGTCGGCACCACCTCGGAGAGGTCGGCCATGTCTTGCCAGGTCAGGATGATGCCCGCCGACATGGCAATGGCCGGCATGTGCAGCGTATGGTTGGTGGAACCGCCGGTAGCGTTTAGCGCAACGATGGAGTTGACGATGGATTTCTCGTCGACGATCTCGCCGATCGGCGTGAAGTTGCCATTGGCCTTGGTCAAGCGCGTGACCTGGTGCGCCGCTTCGCGGGTCAACGCGTCACGCAGCGGCGTGTACGGATTGACGAATGACGCGCCCGGCAAATGCAGGCCCATCACTTCCATCAACAACTGGTTGGTGTTGGCGGTGCCGTAGAAGGTACAGGTACCGGGGCTGTGGTAGGACTTCATCTCCGATTCCAGCAGCTCTTCGCGGCTGGCCTTGCCTTCGGCGTAGCGCTGGCGCACATCGGCTTTCTGCTTGTTGGAGATACCCGACGGCATCGGGCCGCCCGGCACAAAGATCATCGGCAGATGGCCGTAGCGCAGCGCGCCCATCATCAGGCCGGGGACGATCTTGTCGCAGATCCCCAGCATCAGCGCGGCGTCGAACATGTTGTGGGACAGCGCTACCGCCGTGGACATGGCGATGACTTCACGGCTGAGCAGGCTCAGTTCCATGCCCGGCTCGCCCTGGGTCACACCGTCGCACATGGCGGGGGTGCCGCCGGCGAACTGGCCGACCGAGCCCACTTCACGCAGGGCTTTCTTTATTTGTTCAGGGAAATGTTCGTAGGGCTGATGCGCCGAGAGCATGTCGTTATAAGAAGAAACAATTGCCACGTTGGCGGCATTCATCATGCGCAGGCTGTTTTTGTCTTCGGTGCCGCAACCGGCCACGCCGTGGGCGAAGTTGGCGCATTGCAGCTTGCCGCGCATCGGACCGTCGCTGGCTGCGCCGCGGATGAGCGCAAGGTAAGCCTCGCGGGTGGCGCGGCTGCGGGCGATAAGCCGTTCGGTGACCTCAAGAACGCGGGGATGCATGTATAGAACTCCAGGCTAACGGATGTGGCGACCTGAGTGTCTATGCTGATCAAACGCCCACAGCTCATGGGATGGCAGGGGGTCGTTTGGATCATCGGACCAGTTGATTCAGGTCACTCGTTGTAGATTGAACAAAATATTGCCACTAAAAAGGCTTGTTTTCTATTTTTATGCGAATAATCTTGTAATTCTTACAACAAATCGACGACAGGCACTTTTCCAATGACTCTACGTATCGCAATCAATGGTTTTGGCCGTATCGGCCGTAATGTCCTGCGCGCACTGTATACCCAAGGCTATCGCCAGGATTTGCAGATCGTCGCCATCAATGATTTGGGCGACAGTTCGATCAACGCCCACCTGCTCAAGTACGACACCGTACACGGCACTTTCGATGCAGAGGTCGCCCACGATCAGGAAAGCCTGACCGTCAATGGTGACCGGATTGCCGTCAGTGCCATTCGCAACCCCGCCGACCTGCCGTGGGCTGCGCACAAGATCGACGTGGTGTTCGAATGCACCGGCCTGTTCACCGACCGTGACAAGGCTGCCGCCCATATTACCGCCGGCGCGCGCAAGGTGATCATCTCGGCTCCGGCCAAGGGCGCGGATGCCACTGTGGTTTATGGCGTAAACCATGACATTTTGCGTCAATCCCACCAGATCATCTCCAACGCGTCGTGCACCACCAACTGCCTGGCGCCGGTCGCGCAGGTGCTGCACCGTGAGCTGGGTATCGAAAGCGGCCTGATGACCACCATTCACGCCTACACCAACGACCAGAACCTGACCGACGTCTACCACACCGACCCGTACCGCGCGCGCTCGGCCACCCAGAACATGATCCCGAGCAAAACCGGCGCGGCTGAAGCCGTTGGCCTGGTGCTGCCGGAACTGGCGGGCAAGCTGACCGGCATGGCGGTGCGGGTACCGGTGATCAACGTGTCTCTGGTGGACCTGACTGTGCAGTTGAAGAAAGAAGCCACGGCCGATGAAGTCAACGCCCTGCTGAAACAGGCCAGCCAGCACTCGAAGATCCTCGGTTACAACACCCTGCCGCTGGTTTCCAGTGACTTCAACCATAACCCGCTGTCGTCGATCTTCGATGCCAATCACACCAAGGTCAGCGGCAAGCTGCTCAAGGTGCTGGCCTGGTACGACAACGAGTGGGGCTTCTCCAACCGTATGCTGGATAACTGCCTGGCGCTGTGCAACGCCGAGTAATCCCACCTGTGGGAGGGAGCAAGCCCCCTCCCACAGTTACATTTTGTCCAGAGTAGGTTCAGGGAAATAGCCACTTGCCATTTCGGTTGATGATAAGCATTATCATTCGCTGCAAATCGGTCTGGTATCACTGTGAGCCAATCTCGCTTCAACCAAGTCTTTCTCACCCAACGGGTGATTCTGCTACGCACCTTGCAGCGGATGGTGGATAACCACAGCACTGCCGAGGACCTGTTGCAGGAAACCTACCTGCGCGTCACTCGGGCCCTGAGCGAGCGGCCGATCGACCACCTTGAACCCTTTGTGTACCAGACCGCGCGCAACCTGGCGCTGGATCACCTGCGCTCGCGCCGGATCCAGGCCCGCACGTTGCAGGAAGACGTCCCGCTGGACGTGCTGCAAAGCGTCGCCGCCCCTGCCAGCACGCCTGAAGAAGCCATTCAGGCCGAGCAACTGCTGGAGCATCTGAGCGTCAGCCTCGGCCAGCTGAGCGCTCGTCAGCAGCGGATTTTCATCCTCAGCCGCCTGCACGGTTGCAGCTACCAGGAGATTGCCGATCAGTTGAACGTGTCCTTGAGCACCGTACAAAAGGAACTGAAATTGATCATGGCCATCTGTGTAGGTGTGGCCGAACGGCTGGATCAGCCTTAAGCTCCATCCGACAGAGCTATCGATCCACGCTGTACGAAAAAATGAATAGAACGTGGCGAAGACCCGAGGAACACCGTGACGGACCCGAATAAACTGCGCCCCCATGCGTTGGCTCATGAGGTGCTGCAAGACACGGCCATGGACCAAGCCCTCGATTGGCTGATCGCCTTGCAGTGCCCGCAACCCGGGCAGCAGGCCGAGTTCGACGCCTGGCTGGCCGCGGACCCGGCGCATGTCCACGCGTTCAGCAAGGCCCAGGCGGCCTGGGCAGGTGCACCGGTACACAGCGCCGCCGTGGCCCTGGCGGTGCCACGCAAGCCAAGCGGCTGGCGCCGGATCAAACCGCACTGGAAGCCCTTGGCCACCGCGGCCGTGCTGTTGATCGGTCTGTTCAGCTTCAGCAACTTGCCGATGCGCTTGCAGGCCGATCACCTCACCGTGGTCGGCGAGCGCCAGCGCCTGCAACTGGACGATGGGTCCAAGGTGCTGCTCAACACCAACTCGGCATTTTCCAGCCGCATCACCGACCACCAGCGCATTGCGCGCCTGTACCAGGGCGAAGCGTTCTTCGACATAGCCCCCAGCCGTGGCCTGGCCCTGGAAATCGACGCCGGCCCCGTGCGTGCCAGCGTGCGCGACACCGCCTTCGCCGTCCGCTACCTCGATGGCGAGGCCCAGGTACAGGTGCAGCGTGGCGATGTCGACCTGAGCAACACCTTCGACGATGCCCGCGTACGCCTGAGTGCCGGGCAAAGCATCCGCATCGGCCCCAAGGGTTTCGGCCAACCGGCCAAGCTCGATGTCGGCAAGGATCTGGCGTGGGTGCAGGGTCGTCTGGTGTTCGAAAATTGCCCGCTGAGCGAAGTCCTGGCTGAACTGCGCCGCTATTACCCTGGCTGGATCGTCAACAACAATGAGCAACTGGCCAGCGTCGCCGTCACCGGCAACTATCGTCTCGACCAGCCCCTGGACGTGGTGCGCTCCCTGGCCCACATCACCTCGGCCAAGCTGTCGGAATACCCAGCGCTGGTGATTCTGAACTAAATGAGAATTATTTTTACTCGATGTTAACCGGCGATACGTCTCGTTATAGCCAATGCAACTGATTCCTATTTGGTTCAGTTCGCAACTATAAGATTCGTATCCCGGAGCGCTCTCGATGTCCTCTCGTTTCAACCGCCGGTGTTCTTCGCCCGTTTTGTCCTTGCTGACCGCTGCGATCCTGCTGGCTGGCGCGCCCGTCATGAGCGCCACCGCCGCCGAACCCGCCCCTCGCAGCCACGGTAATTACAACTTCAGCATCGAGCAGCAACCGCTGGTGTCGGCGCTCAACGCCTTTACCGCGGTGACCGGCTGGCAAGTCGGCCTGCCGGCAGAGCTGGGCCAGGGAGTGTCGTCCCCTGGTGTGCGCGGCCCGCTGTCGCCGGAAAAAGCCCTGGAGCGGTTGTTGGTGGGGACCAACCTGAGCTACCGCAAACTGGGTAATAACAATATCGTGCTGGAGAAACGCGCCGCGGGCGGCGCCCTCGCCCTGCAACAGGTGACCATCAGCGCCACCCGTAACGAACAGGATGTGAACAGCGTACCCAGCACCGTCAGCGTGCACGACCGCGAGGAACTGGACCGCCAGAACACCAACAACATCCGCGAACTGGTGCGCTACGAGCCCGGTGTCTCCGTCGGCGGCGCCGGCACCCGCTCAGGCAACGCGGGCTATAACATCCGTGGTATCGACGGCGACCGCATCCTCACCCAGGTGGACGGCGTCGAAGTGCCCAACAACTTCTTCAACGGCCCCTATGCCAAGACCCGTCGCAACTACGTCGACCCGGAAATCGTCAAGCGCGTGGAGATCCTGCGCGGCCCGGCCTCGGCCCTGTACGGCAGCAACGCCATCGGCGGCGCGGTAAGCTATTTCACCCTCGATCCGGACGACATCATCAAGCCCGGCAAGGACGTCGGCGCCCGCCTCAAGACCGGCTACAGCTCCGCCGACGAGAGCTGGCTGACCTCCGGCACCTTCGCAGGGCGGGTACAGGACTTCGATGGCTTGCTGCACCTGAGCCAGCGCAATGGTCATGAAACCGAATCCTACGACGGCAACAACGCCACCGGCCTGGCCCGCACCGGCGCCAACCCGGAAGACGCGCGCACCACCAACGTGCTGGCCAAGCTGGGCTGGAACTATGGTGATGAAAACCGCCTGGGCCTGACCTACGAGAAGTTCAAGGATGACCGCGACGTCAACCTGAAGAATGCCGTAGGCGGCCCGTTCATCGGCGGTCGAGGCATGAACCTCTACCGTGCCCGCTCGGGCAACGACACCATCACCCGCGAGCGCTTCGGCCTGGAAAACACTTTTGCCCTGGAGTCGCCGATTGCTGATCGCATCAAGACCAGCCTCAACTACCAGATCGCCAAGACCGACCAGACCACCGCCGAGATCTACCAGGCTGGTCGCCGCGTACTGCGTACCCGCGACACCCTTTACGAAGAAAAACAGTGGGTCTTCGACGCTCAACTGGACAAGGCGTTCAGCGTCGGCGAAACCGACCACCAGGTGACCTACGGCACCACCCTCAAGCAGCAGAAAGTCACCGGCTCGCGCGAAGGCTCCGCCTCGTGCCTGGCCATTGGTGGCGGCTGCACCGCCATCGGCGCGCCCAGCCCGCAAGCAAGCGACAGCGTGAAGAAGGCCAGCGACTTCCCCGACCCGACCATCAACACTTACTCGTTGTTTGCCCAGGACCAGATCAGCTGGGATAAATGGACCTTCCTGCCCGCCGTGCGGTATGACTACACCCGGCTCAAGCCCAAGCTGACCCAGGAGTTCCTCAACACCGTCAACCCGACCGGCGAATATGCCGTCGATGGCAAGGACAAAACCTGGCACCGCGTCACGCCAAAGTTCGGCCTGACCTACGCCCTGACCGATAACTACACCTGGTTCGGCCAATACGCCGAAGGCTTCCGCACCCCCTCGGCGAAGGCCCTGTATGGCCGCTTCGAAAACCTCAACATTGGCTACACCGTCGAACCCAACCCCGACCTCAAGCCGGAGACCAGCAAAGGCATCGAGACCGGGATACGCGGCAAGTTTGACGAAGGCTCCTTCGACATCGCGGTGTACTACAACAAGTACCGCGACTTTATCGACGAAGACAACGCCGTGGTCGGCGGCACCGTGGAGCAGTTCCAGGCCGTCAATATCAAGCGCGCCACCATCAAGGGCGTGGAAGCCAAGGGCCGCCTGAACCTGGATGCGTTCGGCGCGCCGAAGGGTCTGTACACCCAGGGTTCGATTGCCTACGCCCACGGTCGCAACGACGACAATGGCGAACCATTGAACAGCGTCAACCCGCTCAAGGGCGTGTTTGGCCTGGGCTACGACCAGGACAATTACGGCGGCCTGCTGAGCTGGACCCTGGTGAAAAAACAGAACCGCGTCGACAGCACCACCTTCCACGCTCCCGACGGCAGCACCGACGGCCCGTTCAAGACCCCGGGCTTCGGCATCCTCGACCTGACCGCCTACTACAAGGTCACCAACGACGTGACCATCAACGGTGGCCTCTACAACCTCACCGACAAGAAGTACTGGAACTGGGATGACGTGCGCAGTTACGACAGCGTCGGCGAAGCTGGCGTAACCGGCCCGGCCAACCTCGACCGCCTGACCCAGCCCGGACGCAACTTTGCGATCAACCTGATCTGGGACATCTGATCCACCCGCCTCACCTCGCCGGAATCCATCAGCGGCGGGGTGAGGATTTTTTACTGTGCCACGTCTTCTTGTTCGTCTAGTTGATAACAGCTCTCTTTAAGGGCACCCAGGCGCTCCCTCTTTCAAGGACTTTTTACATGACCGCTTCTCCTACCGCAGAACGCCCAAGCCTGCGCTCCCAGCGCCTGAACCAGATCACCAATGAACCGCACACCAAGCTGGATGCGTTGGTGAAGGCTCATGCGCCGTTCGAAACCCAAGCCAACTTCGCCCGCTTCGTGGTGGCCCAGTACCTGTTCCAGTCGGAACTGGTGGCGCTGTACAACGATGCCGCGCTGAACACGATCATTCCCGACCTGGCCGCCCGCTGCCGCGCCGAAGCCGCCAAGCTCGACCTGGCTGACCTCGACACCGACGTTCCGGCTCCGGTCGCCGGCGCGGTGAAAAACCCAAGCCAGGCCGAAGCCCTGGGTTGGCTGTTCGTGTCCGAAGGCTCCAAGCTGGGCGCCGCGTTTCTGATCAAGCGCGCCGTCGGCCTGGGCCTGAGCGAAACCTTCGGGGCCCGCCACCTGGGCGAACCGGCCGGTGGCCGCGCCGAAGGCTGGAAAAGCTTCACCCGCACCCTCGACAGCCTGGAGTTCAGCGCCGAAGAAGAAGCTGCGGTAGAAAAAGGCGCGATCGATGCGTTTGTGCGCTTCACCGTGTTGCTGGAACAGGCGTACGCTAGCGCCCCAGAAATGGCGTAAATGTTCCGGTAGACATCGGTTCAATGTGGGAGCAGGCAAGCCAGCTCCCACATTTGAGTGCATTTCATGGCAGATAATGTGTAAACCCTCCCACCAGAAAACTGCAGCATGACCGGCAAAACCCAATCCTCCTCAAAGATCGCCCAACTTCTCTATGGCCTGCTGGCCTACGTCAGCCTGGGGATCGGTTTGGTCGCGATTGTCATACCGGGTTTGCCGACCACCGAATTCATCCTGCTGGCCGCCTGGGCCGCCACCAAAAGCTCACCGCGCTTAAGCGCCTGGCTGGAAAACCACCGCCTGTTCGGGCCGATCCTGTTCAACTGGCGCAACGGCAAGATCATTGCGCGCCGGGCCAAGGTCAGCGCCACCGTAAGCATGTTGCTGTGTGCCGTGTTGATGCTGGTGATGCTTGATCATGGCTGGCCCGTGTACCTGGCAATCGCCGGGATGAGCCTGGGCAATCTGTGGATCTGGTCCCGCCCCGAGCAGCTCGCACGGCCCGTATAACGCCCGGCGTAGGCATTTTCCTACCGCTCATCGCCTATTACTCATGAATTGATTTGTGACGCCGATGTTTCAGGAACGGCGCCGAATGGACTTGGCTCTGCTGCGTGCATACCCACAAGTCCATTCGTGAGTGAACCTATGTTCGACACCCTTTCTATCCGCTTGAAAATCGTGCTGCTGTCCGGCCTCTGCCTGCTGGGAGTGATCGCACTGGTGGTCGGCATCAATATCTACAACACCAACCAGAACGATCGGTTGGTCAGTGATTCAAGCTCACGAATGCTCACCGCCAGCGTGGAACAGCTGCTGCAAGCCAAGGCCGCCGAACAGGCCGGGCACTTGCAAAAGACCTTCGGTGAAAACCTGCTGGCGGTTACCGCCCTCGCCGACCAGATCAAGGACCTGCGTCAGTTGGGGACCAAGCGCTCCATTGAAGCCGGCGCCCTGCGCGAAGAAATCAACCAGAGCGTGAAAACCGCGTTCGAGCGCAACACCAAGGTGCTGGGCATCTGGCTGTCGTTCGAGCCCAACGGCCTGGATGGCAAGGACAGTGAATTCGTTGACGACAAGGCTCGCGTCTCCAACGAAAAAGGTCGCTTTTCCAGCTACTGGAGCCGTGCCGGCGGCGAAAGCCTGAACACCATCATGGTCGAGGATGACCTGACCAAGACCGCCCTCAACCTCAGCGGCACGCCTTACAACATTTGGTATACCTGCCCACGGGACACCCGCAGCACCTGCCTGCTGGACCCGTATGAAGACACGGTGGCCGGCAAACCTGTGCTGATGACCACCATTTCCCTGCCCCTGATCGTCGACGGCAAAGTCATCGGCGTCGTGGGTGTCGACATCGCCCTCACTGCCCTGCAAGCCACCACCGATGCGGCACAAAAGGACGTGTTCAACGGGGCTGCTCACCTGGAAATCCTGTCCAGCACCGGCCTGATTGCAGCCTACAGCGGCGAACCGGCCAGGGTCGGCAAGAACCTGGTCGACACCCTCGGCGCCGAAGGCAAGGAGATCGTGCAACTGCTGGGCAATGATCGGCCCATGATCCGCGAACAGAACGACACGATTCGCGCCGTGTACCCGGTCAAGCCGATTGCCGATGCCAAATCCTGGGGTGTGGTGATCAAACTGCCTAAAAGTGTGATGCTGGCTGATAACGAAAAGCTGCAAGCCGTGCTCGACGAAGCCCAGGCTACCGGCACCCTCAAAGCCTTGCTGGTGGCAGCCGCCGCCGGCTTGCTGGGCTTGTTGCTGATCTGGCTGACCGCCACCGGCGTGACCCGTCCGATCAACAGCGTGGCGGCCATGCTCAAGGACATTGCCAGCGGCGACGGCGACCTCACCCAACGCCTGGCCTACACCAAGAAAGACGAACTGGGCGAGCTGGTGAATTGGTTCAACCGCTTCCTCGACAAGCTGCAACCGACCATCGCCCAGATCAAACAAAGCATCACCGAAGCCCGAGGTACGGCGGATCAATCCTCGGCCATTGCACGCCAGACCAGCGAAGGTATGCAGGTGCAGTTCCGTGAAATCGACCAGGTCGCCACCGCGTCGAATGAAATGAGCGCCACCGCCCACGACGTCGCCAACAGCGCCTCCAATGCCGCCAGCGCGGCACGCGGCGCCGATCAGTCGGCCCGCGAAGGCATGTCGATCATCGAGCAGAGCACCCGCGACATCACCACCCTTGCCGAGGAAGTCAGCAAGGCCGTGACCGAAGTTGAAGCCCTGGCAGTCAACAGCGAGCAAATCGGTTCAGTCCTGGAAGTGATCCGCAGCATTGCCGAACAGACCAACCTGCTGGCATTGAACGCCGCGATCGAAGCGGCACGCGCCGGCGAAAGCGGGCGCGGGTTTGCGGTAGTGGCCGACGAAGTACGCAACCTGGCCAAACGCACCCAGGATTCGGTCGAGGAAATCCGCGTGGTGATCGAGCGCATCCAAAGCGGTACCCGTGGGGTAGTGGCGACCATGCACTCCAGTCAGCACCAGGCCCAGAGCAATGCCGGGCAGATCCATCAGGCGGTGCAGGCGCTGGGCAAGATCAGTGACGCGGTCACGGTGATCAGCGACATGAACCTGCAAATCGCCAGCGCTGCCGAAGAGCAGAGCGCGGTGGCCGAAGAGGTCAACCGCAACGTCTCGGCGATTCGCACCGTGACCGAAACCCTCACCGGCCAGGCTACCGAGTCGGCGGCGATCAGCAGCCAGCTCAACGCGCTGGCCAGCCAGCAGATGAAGTTGATGGATCAGTTCAGGGTGTAATTCACACCACAGGTCCAATGTGGGAGGGGGCTGCGCGACAGCCCCACGTTGACGATGTGACCGGGTGGTTGGGTGGTTGGGTGGTTGGGTGGTTGGGTGGTTGGGTGGTTGGGTGGTTGGGCCGAGTACATATCCGTTATTTAGGTAACGGCCACTATAGGTTCCGCTCTTACAGCGGGTCACTTTCGAAAAGCGCGAAAGTAACCAAAGCGCTCTTGCCCCACCACTCGGCACCTCGCTTAGGCTCGGTGTGCCCGTAACCCGACATTGATTTGGGGGGCCGCCGCCACGCGCCATCCATGGCGCGGGGCGGCTAAGATCAAGATCAAAAGCACAGCGAGGCGGCCTTATAGCCGACCTGATCGTTGAAGCGTGCGCGTACCCCTGTGGGAGCGGGCTTGCTCGCGAAGGTCGTTAACGATGACGGGGGAAATCAGAATGAGCGCGGCGCCCTCAGGTTTTTCGCGAGCAAGCTCGCTCCTACAGAAAAGCAGAAGCGCCGCCAGCGTATCTACGATGCGAAGCGAGCCGCTCTTGATCTTGCTTTTGATCTCAAGCGCCCCGTTAAACCACGCTGGCCGAACGCAGGCTTGAATCCGTGGGTAACCCGGCAGGACGCCGGGTTAGCCGCACTGGGCCAGGGATGGCCCATTGCGGCGGCCCACGGATTCAAGCCTTCGTTCGGGCACACCGAGCCTAGGCGAGGTGCCGAGTGGTGGGGCGAGGACCTTTTGCTTACTTTTGGCTGGGCCGGCATTCCGGTCCTTCCAAAAGTGAGCCGCTGTAAGAGCGGAACCCTAAGTGGCCGTTACCGCAGCAATGGATATGTACTCGCCCCCCCCAACATCCTAGTTAGCTGTCAAGCCCCCTCCCACATTTTGACCGCACACCGCTTAGCGTCCGCTCCAGGCCTGGACAAACGGCGTCAGGTCTTCCTTCGGCGCCGTACGCGGCGGGTTCTGCAGCGTACCGAGGTAAAGAAAGCCAATCACTTCTTCACCCGCCGTCAGCCCCAAGCCTTTGGCCACATGGGCCGAGTAGGACAACTCCCCGGTCCGCCACACCGCACCAATCCCCTGGGCATACGCCGCCAGCAGGATGCCGTGGGCCGCACAGGCCGCCGCCAGCAATTGCTCGGACTTGGGCACTTTGAAGTGCTCCTGCAAACGCGCAATCACCACAACTACCAACGGCGCACGCAGCGGGCCGTTCTGCGCCTTGTCGATGACGGCTTGCGGTGCATCGGCATCCTGCAGCCGGGCGGCTTCGGCCAACAGCGTGCCCATTTGCTCACGAGCTGCGCCTTCTACGGTGAGGAAACGCCAAGGGCGCAATTGACCGTGATCGGGCGCCCGCATGGCGGCAGCGAACAACAGTTCGCGCTGCTCCTGGGTCGGTGCTGGGTCGAGTAAACGCGGCACGGAAACGCGGTTGAGCAAAGCGTCGAGAGCCTGCATTGGCCACCTCCAAAAAAAATGTGTGGTCATTCTAGCGGGAAAGAATCGCGATGCCACCAAACGATAATTGCTCTTATTCAAACCGCCCGGCCCTGTTAGACTTTGCGACCAGATTTTGCCCCCTCGTCCAGGATTCTCGATGTCCCGTTCGCTTTCCTACCTGTCTGCAGCGTTGCTGGCTCTATGCCTGACGGCTTGCGACGACGCCCCTCGCTTCACCAAGGCCGAGCCGGGTGAATCGCGATCCGGTGGCGCGACGACGGTAAACAAGCGCGACCAGAACGCCTTTTCCCTGCCCTCGGCCAACCTGGCACCTAGCCGCCGCCTGGATTTCAGCGTCGGTAACAGCTTCTTTCGCAACCCCTGGGTGATCGCGCCGGCCACCACCACGGCACGGGATGGCCTGGGCCCGCTGTTCAATACCAACGCCTGCCAGAACTGCCATATCAAGGACGGCCGTGGCCACCCGCCGCTGCCCGATGCGCCCAATGCGGTGTCGATGCTGGTGCGCCTCTCCATTTCAAATGCACCGCCCTATGCCAAGCTGATCGAACAGCTCGGCGTGGTGCCCGAGCCGGTCTACGGCGGGCAGTTGCAGGACATGGCCGTGCCTGGCGTAACGCCGGAAGGCAAGGTGCGGGTCGACTACAGCCCTGTCCAGGTCAGCTTCAAGGACGGCACCGTCGTCGAACTGCGCAAACCCGACCTGAAAATTACCCAGCTCGGCTACGGCCCGATGCACCCCGACACACGCTTCTCGGCACGCATCGCGCCGCCGATGATCGGCCTGGGCCTGCTCGAAGCAATCAGTGACGCCGATATCCTGCGCAACACCGCCCCCGAGACCGCCGACAAAGACGCCATCGTCGGCCGCGCCAATTGGGTCTGGGATGACGCCCAGCATAAAACCGTACTCGGGCGTTTTGGCTGGAAAGCCGGGCAACCCAACCTCAACCAACAAAATGTTCACGCGTTTTCGGGTGATATGGGCCTCACGACCTCCCTGAGACCTTTTGATGACTGCACCGACGCCCAAGTGGCGTGCAAGCAGGCGCCAAACGGCAATGGCCCTGACGGTGAGCCGGAAGTCAGCGACAACATCCTGCGCCTGGTGCTGTTTTACACCCGCAACCTCGCGGTGCCTGCACGCCGAGACGTCAACACGCCTCAAGTGTTGGCCGGCAAGAACCTGTTCTACGAGGCCGGCTGCCAGGGCTGTCACAAGCCGACATTCACCACGGCTGCCAACGCCGCCGAACCCGAGCTGGCCAACCAGGTGATACGCCCCTACAGCGACCTGTTGTTGCACGATATGGGCGAAGGCCTCGCCGACAACCGTACCGAATTCAACGCCACTGGCCGCGAGTGGCGCACCCCGCCGCTGTGGGGTATTGGCCTGACACAAGCCGTAAATGGTCACACCCAGTTCTTGCATGACGGCCGCGCCCGCAACCTGCTCGAGGCCGTGCTGTGGCACGGCGGGCAAGCACAAGCGGCGCAGCAACATGTGTTGTCATTTAACGCCGAACAGCGGGCCGCGTTGCTGGCGTTCCTGAATTCTTTATAAGCTTCGCCCCACTCACAGAAGGGAGCTCGACATGTTTCGTCCCAAGTTGTTGTTCACCAGCCTCGCCGCCCTTGCCCTGGGCGCGTGCTCGCCCCAGGACCCGCAAGCGGTGACCTCGGCGGCTATCGCCAAGCAGGTGATCCTGCCGACCTACAGCCGCTGGGTTGAAGCCGACCGCCAGTTGGCCGTAAGCGCCCTGGCCTACTGCCAGGGCAAGGAAAGCCTGGACACTGCCCGCGCCGACTTCCTGCACGCCCAAAAAGCCTGGGCCGAGTTGCAACCGTTGCTGATCGGCCCACTGGCCGAAGGCAACCGCGCCTGGCAGGTGCAGTTCTGGCCGGACAAGAAGAACCTGGTAGGTCGCCAGGTCGAGCAACTGGTCAGCGCCCAGCCGCAGATCGATGCGGCCGCCCTGGCCAAATCGAGCGTGGTGGTGCAGGGCCTGTCGGCCTACGAATACATCCTCTACGACGCCAAGCCCGACGTTGCCGACGAAGCCCAGAAAGCCCGCTACTGCCCGCTGCTGACGGCCATCGGCGAGCGTCAGAAAGCCCTGGCGGAAGAGATCCTCGCCAGCTGGAACAGCACCGACGGTATGCTCGCGCAGATGACCAAGTTTCCGAACCAGCGCTACGCTGATTCCCACGAAGCCATTGCCGATCTGCTGCGCGTGCAAGTAACCGCACTGGACACCCTGAAGAAAAAACTCGGCACGCCGATGGGCCGCCAGACCAAGGGCATCCCGCAACCCTTCCAGGCCGATGCATGGCGCAGCCAGTCCTCCCTGCAAAGCCTGGAGGCCAGCCTCGCTGCCGCCCAGACCGTATGGGTCGGTGTCGACAACAAAGGCCTGCGCGGCCTGCTGCCGAGCGATCAGAAGCCGTTGGCCGAGAAGATCGACGCCGCCTATGCTGCGTCCCTGAAACTGTTCGCCAGCAACCAGCGCTCCCTCAACGAACTGTTGAACGATGACGCCGGGCGCCAGCAACTCAACGATATCTACGACAGCCTCAATGTGGTCCATCGCCTTCACGAGGGCGAGCTGGCCAAAGCGTTGGGCGTCCAACTGGGCTTCAACGCCAACGACGGTGACTGATGATGCTCAGGCGACAGGCTTTGGCACTGGGTAGCGTGCTGCTCAGCGCCCTCACGTTGGGCGGCTGGACGCTGTTCAAAGGCAAAGACAAGGGACCGCTGCTGCTCTCGGCACGCGATGATGCCGACGGCAAGCACTACGCTGTCGGCTATCGCCTGGACGGCAAGCCCGTCTTTGCCACCCAGGTCGGCCAGCGCTGTCACGACATCATCAACCACCCCACACGGCCAATTGCGCTGTTCGTCGCCCGTCGTCCGGGCACCGAGAGCTACCTGATCGACCTGCGCGATGGCACGCTGCTGCAAACCATCACCTCAAAGGCCAACCGGCACTTTTACGGCCATGCGGTGATCCACAAGAGCGGCGAATGGCTGTACGCCACCGAGAACGACACCTCAGATCCCGGTCGTGGGTTGTTGGGTGTGTATAAGTTCGAAGGCGAGCGGTTGGTACACAGCGGCGAGATTTCCACCCACGGCATCGGCCCGCACCAGGTCTCCTGGATGCCCGACGGCGAAACCCTGGTGGTGGCCAACGGCGGCATTCGCACCGAAGCCGAAAGCCGCGTGGAGATGAACCTCAACGCCATGGAACCGAGCCTGGTGCTGATGCAGCGCGATGGCACCTTGATCAGCAAGGAAACGTTGGGGCAGCAAATGAACAGCGTGCGCCATATGGGGATCGCCAGCGATGGCACCATCCTCACCGGGCAGCAGTTCATGGGGCCATCCCAGGAGCGTTCCGAGTTGCTCGCAATCAAGCGCCCGGGCCAGCCTTTTATGGCGTTCCCGGTAGCCGATGAGCAACTGCAAGCGATGGGGCACTACACCGCCAGCGTGGCGGTGCACAGCGAACTGCGCCTGGTAGCGCTCACGGCGCCGCGTGGCAATCGTTTCTTCATCTGGGATATGGACAGCGCCGAGCTGCGCCTGGATGGGCCGTTGCCCGACTGCGCCGGTGTGGGTGCAGTGGCGGACGGGTTTGTGGTTACGTCGGGACAGGGACGTTGCCGCTTCTATGATTGTCGCCAGGAACGACTGATGGCCAAGCCATTGGAATTACCGGCGGGGTTTTGGGATAACCACCTGCACCTGATCTGAAAATTGCCCCTCTGCAGGAGCGAGCTTGCTCCTACCGTTAAAGCGTCAGGCGTAAAAAAGGGCCTCGCATCGCAAGGCCCTTTCCAGGAGTTTTACTCGTTTCAACTTTGCGGCCTCATTGCTTGAGACATCCCGAACATGAATAGCAGCAAATCATGATCAGGCCTGGCCGCCACACTTGCCTTTGCAATCCGCGGCAACAGGCATTGCCCGCCACCGTCTACCGCACTCAGCACTTGTGTGCGAGGTTGTTCCCACGCTGCCAGGGCAAGGGCTGAAATGCCCAACGCCCCGACCAAAAACAAACCTCGTGCTATTTCTAGCTTCATCTGGTTAAACCCTTGATAGCGCTGCCAAACGCCGTCTCGTAAAAGTAGCTGAGTTTTTTCCAGTCGGTATCGTTCCACGACGAATGGCGGCGCAATTGCAGCATGTCATGGGACGCGGCCCGATAAGCGGTCAAACGCTGGCGACATTTTTCAAAGTCCAGCAGGGCCACTTCCACAATCGCCGCCTCAGGCTCACCGGTTACCCGCACGAAAATGTGCTTGATATACAAACAACCGTGCTGCCAGCGACCCTTGTGCATACGGGCCAGGGTGCCGGCCAGCTCCTGGAGCAAACGCTCGTGGACCGCCTCGCCGTACTGCTCACGGCCACCGGCGGCGTACCAGTTTTCGATCTCGTCGAAACCGTCCAATGACGCGGTCACCAACAGGGCTTTCCATTGATGCTCCGGGTCGCGTCGCGCCTCGCAAAACACCAACTCCGGCACGCGCACATCCAGCAAACGCAGGCCCTTCAAGGCATCACGTTCACGCAGCACGGTCGGACGCCCGAATGGATGCAACCAACTGCGGTAGATGTGCCCGGTCTGACGCTTGCAATACAGCAAACGCCCATTAGGGCTGACCACTCGCTGCACACCACTTTCACCGCCACGCCGGCGATTGGGTTCTTCGACCCACTCACCCTTCTGGCGCCAGAAATAATCAAACCGCTCCTCGGGAGCTACATGACTGCCTGCTACGCACTCAACTGCCATCTGTTACCTCTTGCGCAATACATACACTCGCCACATGGCGTAGAGCGGTATGAAGTCCAGGGACTCCTGAACACGGAAACCGGCCTGCTCGAATTCTGCCTCGACAGTAGCAGCCGGTAACACAAACCGGTTTTGGTAACCTTCCTGCTCACCTCTTTTGCGACGACGTACTTCGCTGCGCTTGCGCTTCCAGGCCTTGAAATTGCCGTCCACCCACAGCGAAATAATCACGCTGTCGCGGGTAACTCGCTGAAACTCACGCAGTATTGTCAGCCTGTGCTCCGCTTCACCGATGTGGTGCATCAAGCGCATGCAGAAAATACTGTCGACGGAGTTATCTGGCAAATCGATATCAAAGGCAGATGTCTGCAAAGGGCGTACCCGTTTCACCACCTCCGCCGGTTGCGCGGTGGTGGCGATCTTCAACATCGACGCCGAATTGTCAGCCCCGATAATCACACGGTTGGGTTTTTCGGCCAGCAACGGCCAGAAACGTCCAGCGCCACAAGGCAGGTCCAGCACCAGGCCCGGCTCACCGGCCATGGCCAGTGCACCACGCGCCAGTTGCTCGTCGCGTTTGTGGGACAACCGGCGAGCCAGATTGTCCTGATGTTTGAGCAAATATTGTTGCGCGTGTTGATCGTCGTACTTTTCGGAAAATTCCAACTTGATTGGGGAAGGCATCGTACGTCTCCGGTAACTGATGCCTGCAACCTTAAGCAGTTAAACGTAATCAACAGGTCAACTCATTGTGAAAATCTTGTCCTGTCCAACTGCATACATTTCAAGACTTTACAGAAACATTCAGTAGCATCGGGCCATCTTCGCTGAAAAGCAGGCAGTCTGCATCCGCAAAACGACAGACTGAACGGTCAGCTTTTGACCTGGCTCAGCTCCACATGAAAACGGCAGCCATTGGGCTCCATCGTCGTCAGGCTCACGCTCCAGCCCTGGCTCTCGCAGATCCGTTGCACCAGCGACAGGCCGAGCCCCAGCCCCTCGCCACGGTTCTCACTGCCGCGCACAAAAGGCTCGAACATCGCTTCGCGCTTGTCTTCAGGAATGCCCACGCCAGAGTCCTCCACCACAAAACCACTCGGCTCCAGCGTGAGGCGGATAAACCCTTGCTCGGTGT
Organism: Pseudomonas sp. NCIMB 10586; assembly: GCF_023127895.1. Taxonomy (NCBI): domain Bacteria; kingdom Pseudomonadati; phylum Pseudomonadota; class Gammaproteobacteria; order Pseudomonadales; family Pseudomonadaceae; genus Pseudomonas; species Pseudomonas sp. NCIMB 10586. The sequence continues at coordinate 295,854 of NZ_SPKQ01000050.1, read as the reverse complement.
AATGCAGTGCATTGCGCAACAGGTTACCCATCACTGCGTGCAGGAACGTGGTGTTGTAGCGAGTATCCAGAGGATTGCCAGGGCAGTAGATCAACTCAAGGCCTTTTTGCTCGATGGGCCCACGCCAGATCCCAAGCAAATCTTCGGCGACCTGCGTCAGGTTGACCTGAGCCGACATGACAGCATCATCGTGTTTGGCGCGGGCCAGCATCAGGAAGGTCTGCACCAGTTCACGCATTTCCTCACAGGCCCGCGCGATTCGCTGGACCTGGTTACGGCCGCGTTGATCGATGGCGGGGTTTTCCAGCAGCAGCTCACAGGAGCTGGCCAACACCATCAAGGGCGTGCGCAACTCATGGCTTACATCACTGGTAAACAACTGCTCACGGGACAACGCTTGCCGCAGGCGCCCCAGCGTGGCATCGAACGCCACCGCCAGCTCGCCCACTTCATCGGCTGCATAATCCGGTGCCAAGGGCGGCGCCAGCCCTAATAACTGGTCACGATGCCGCACCTGGCGAGCCAGGCGCACTACCGGCGCCATCACCTTGCGGGCCAGCACCCAGCCGAGGAACACCGCCAGCGCCAGGCTGAGCACGAACCCCACCAGCACCACGGCAAACAGCACGCGCTCGCGCTCTTCAAAATCGCTTTGATCCTGCAACAGCACATAACGCCGACCGTCGATCACCTCGACCATGGCGTGGTACGACAGAGACTCGCGAAATACTTCGTGGAAGCCCGGGTCCAGATGCCGAAGATCCTTGGGCAACTCGAAATCGCCTTGGCCGCCGCTAAAGTAAAACAACTGGTCCGGCTCCGGCCGATGTCGCCAGTCTTCCATGCTGTCCATCAACAGCAAGCGTTGCAGGTCACCGCCCAGGCCGGCCGAAATCAGTTTCTCTTCCACCAGGTGGACCGTCGCAACAATCCCCATGGCGAAGGCCCCCGCCACCAACGCACTCATCAAGGCAAAGGCGATGATGATCCGTTGGGCAAGGCTTTGTCTAAACTCCATCACGTCCCTCGGCCAAGCGATAACCCACCCCGTGCACCGTTTGCAGCAACGGCTTGGCAAAGGGCTTATCGATCACCTGGCGCAATTGGTGAACGTGGCTGCGCAGGCTGTCGCTGTCCGGGCAGTCATCGCCCCACAGGGCTTCTTCGAGAATTTCCCGGCGTAGCACGTGCGGGCTCTTCTGCATCAGCACTGCCAGCAGTTTCAGGCCGACGGGGTTGAGCTTGAGCAGGCGCCCTTCGCGGGTGACTTCCAAGGTATCGAGATCGTAGCTCAGGTCACCCACCTGCAGGGCGCGGCGGCCACCACCCTGGGCACGCCGCAACACCGCCTCGATACGCGCGGCCAGTTCCGACAAGGCAAATGGCTTGAGCAGGTAATCATCAGCCCCGGACTTGAAGCCTTGCAGGCGGTCATCCAGTTGATCGCGTGCGGTGAGCATGATCACCGGCGTATCGCGCCGTGCGTCTTCGCGCAGGCGTTTGCACAGGGTGTAGCCATCGATGCCAGGCAGCATGATATCGAGCACGATCAGGTCGTAATGCTCGGTGGCCGCCAGGTGCAGGCCCGACAAGCCGTCCTGCGCACAGTCCACTGTGTAGCCTTTGAGCCCCAGGTAATCGGCCAGGTTGGCGAGGATATCGCGGTTGTCTTCAACCAATAAAATTCGCATGGGCAGTGTCTCCGTACGCGGTAACGGCCGTGTTGGCTCGCGCAGCTTAAGGCCAAGCGGGGCTCAGGGATAGAGCTGAAAGGCGCGTCGATAGGGGTTTTCAACTGTTTGTATGGTCAAACGAGTTTTTCACTATAGCTTCACAAGCTGACTACAGTTTCAGGGCGAAGATCGCCCCCCATTGATATAAGGAACTTGGACATGGGTTTTTTCAAAACAGCGCCAATGCGCTATTTGCTGTTGATAACCGCTGCCTGGTTATTGGTTTTCCTGCTTACTCGCAGCGTGTTGCTCGTGACTCACCTGAATGAAGTGGGCGGCAACTTGCTGCCGGTGTTTGGCGTGGGTCTGGTCTACGACCTGGGCTTCCTCGCCTATGCGGCCTTGCCGCTGGGCTTGTATTTGCTGCTCTGCCCACCCGCACTGTGGCGCCGCCGCGGCCACCGCTGGTTCTTGCAGGCGCTGCTGACAATCAGCCTGTTCGCCATGCTGTTCACCTCGGTGGCCGAATGGCTGTTCTGGGATGAGTTTGGGGTGCGCTTCAACTTTATTGCGGTCGACTATCTGGTGTATTCCGATGAGGTGCTGAACAACCTGCTGGAGTCTTACCCGATCGGCAAGCTGCTGAGCCTGCTGGCAATGCTGGCGATCCTCATGAGCCTGGCCCTGCGTAAACCCTTCAATGCCGCCATGGCGGCACCGTTGCCGGCACTGCGTGGCCGTTTGGTCAATGCCCTGGGCCTGTTGGTGGTCGCCGGCCTCAGCCTGCAACTGATCAGCCAGGACAGCCCGCGTGCCCAGGGCGGTAACGCTTACAAGAACGAACTGGCCAGCAACGGCCCTTATCAATTCTTCGCTGCGTTCCGCAATAACGAATTGGACTACACCCAGTTCTATCAGAGCCTGCCCACTGACGTGGTCGCCCGGCAACTGCGCGCCGAACTCAGCGAGCCCAATGCGCGCTTTATCGACCCGGACCCGCTGGATATTCGCCGCGCCATCACCAACCCGGGCACACTGCGCAAGCCCAACATCGTGCTGGTCACCATCGAAAGCTTCAGCGCCAAGTACATGGGCAGCAACGGCGATCAACGCAACCTCACGCCCAACCTGGATGCATTGCGCAAACAAAGCCTGTACTTCAATAACTTCTATGCCACCGGTACCCGAACCGACCGGGGCCTGGAAGCCATTACCCTGGCGATCCCACCCACGCCAGGCCGCTCGATCGTCAAGCGCATCGGTCGTGAAAGCGGGTTCGCGAGCCTCGGCCAACAACTCACGGCCATCGGTTACGACAGCGTGTTTGTCTACGGCGGTCGCGGTTACTTCGACAATATGAACGCGTTTTTCAGCGGCAACGGGTATCGGGTCGTGGACCAAAGCAGCGTGCCCGAGTCAGAAATCTCGTTCAAAAATGCCTGGGGCATGGCCGACGAAGACCTGTTCAAACAGACGCTTAAACTGGCCGACGCCGACTACGCCAAGCAACAGCCGTTCTTGCTGCAACTGATGACGACTTCCAACCATCGCCCCTATACCTACCCGGATGGGCGCATCGATATCAAATCCGGCAAGGGTCGCGATGGTGCAGTGAAATACACTGACTACGCCATCAACCAGTTCCTTGAAGCTGCACGCCAGAAACCCTGGTTCGACAACACCATTTTTGTGTTCGTCGCCGACCACACGGCCGGCAGCGCAGGCAAGGAAGACCTGCCGATCACCAACTACCAGATCCCGTTGTTTATCTACGCGCCCAAGCTGATCGACGCACGGGAATCCGCGCAACTGGCCAGCCAGATCGACCTTGCGCCGACCTTGCTGGGCCTGATCAACCTCAGCTACGAGTCGACGTTCTTCGGCCGTAATCTGTTGCAAGACAACCCGCTGCCACCGCGAGTCGTGGTGGGCAACTACCAGCATCTGGGCTTGTTTGACGGCAAGGACCTGGCAATCCTCAGCCCGCGCCAAGGCTTGCGTCGCCACGACCAGGCCCTTGGAGAAAGCCAGGAGTTGCGCGTCGGCAGCGATGACCCATTGATCCAGCGGGCAATTACCTACTATCAGGCCGCCAGCTACGACTACAAACAGCAACTGCTGAGCTGGAAAGCGCTCAAGGAAGAGGCTCCAGTCTTAAGCAAACGCTAATCAAAAAGCCCCGTGCAGGTGAGCACGGGGCTTTCTCACCAAGGTTCGTGATGAAATCCCCCTCTTCTTTACCGGTTTCCAAACCGCTCAATTTCTGGCTGTGCCTGGGCCTGCCTGCCGGCGCCGCAGTGGTCTTGCTGTTGCTGGAACTGACCTCATTGGACATGGACCTGGCCAGGCGCTTCTACAGCGCGGAGGCTGGCGGCTTCATCGGCCGCTATAGCTTCTTCCTTGAAGACATCCTGCATGATCGGGCCAAGCAACTGGTGATCCTGTTTTCGGTACTGGCGATCCTGGGGCTGGTCGGCAGCTTCATTCTGCAACGACTCAAGCCGTACCGCCGCGAACTGGTGTGCCTGGTGCTGTCGCTGGGAATGGCGACGGCGTTCGTGTCGCCACTGAAAACCATCACCGCCGTGCAATGCCCCTGGAGTCTCAAAGAGTTCGGCGGCCAGGAAACCTACAGCGAACTGCTCAGCCCGCGCCCACCTACCGATAAACCTGGCCGCTGTTGGCCCGGCGGACATGCAGCCACCGGTTTTGCCTTGTTCGCCTGGTTCTTCGCGCTGAGGGATCGGCGACCACGACTGGCGCGCAACGCGTTCATTTTTGCCGTCAGCCTGGGCAGCGTCTTCTCAGTCAGCCGTATGCTGCAAGGGGCACACTTTTTTTCCCACAACGTGTGGACAGCGATTTTTTGCTGGCTGATTTGCCTGGGTTTGTATTGCCTGTTGCTGTACCGGCCTTCACGGCAAGCCGTAATGCCGATCAGTTAAGCGAATGCAATGCTCAACGCAACGAAGATCAAATGTGAGAGCTGGCTTGCCTGCGATTGGCATGGGTATCAACACAACTTTACAGTCGCCAACAGTAACCACGATGCGAAGCGAGTCGCTTTTGATCTGCTTTTGATCTTAGGCGCCCCGTTAAACCACGCTGGCCGGAATTCGACAGGGATTTGGGGGGTAAACCGGCAGGGATGCCGGTTTAGCCGCCCCGCGCCATGGATGGCGCGTGGCGGCGGCCCCCCAAATCCATCGCGGATTACGGGCACACCGAGCCTAGGCGAGGTGCCGAGTGGTGGGGCAAGAGCGTTTTGCTTACTTTGCCGCTTTTGCAAAGTGAGCCGCCGTCAGGGCGGAACCCTAAGTGGCCATTACCGCAGGAATGGATATGTACTCGGTATAACTGTGTCGGCTGGCAGGCCGCCATCGGGAGCAAGCCCCCTCCCACATTGGGACCGAGGGGCGTCAGGTAGATAGGCGTCGGCTGGCAGGCCGCCATCGGGAGCAAGCCCCCTCCCACATTTGGATCGCGGGGTGTCAGGTAGATAGGCGTCGGCTGTCAGGCCGCCAGCGGGAGCAAGCTCCCTCGCCACAGGTCCAGTGTCCTACCGAAGTTGAGTAGATACAGCCGCTCACAAAAAAGCCCCGCCTGCATCACTGCAGGCGGGGCTTTTTATAGCGCCGGGTAAGGCTGGCTTACATCATGCCGCCCATGCCACCCATGCCGCCCATATCTGGCATACCGCCGCCAGCTGCGCCTTCAGCCTTCGGCTTGTCGGCGATGGCAGCTTCGGTAGTCAGGATCAGGCCACCGATGGAGGCTGCCGCTTGCAGCGCGGAACGGGTCACCTTGGTAGGGTCCAGGATGCCCATTTCGATCATGTCGCCATAGACGCCAGTCGCAGCGTTGTAACCGTAGTTACCTTTGCCGTTCTTGACTTCGTTGACCACAACGCTTGGCTCGTCGCCGGAGTTGGCAGCGATCTGGCGCAGCGGTGCTTCAACGGCACGACGCAGCACAGCGATACCAACGTTCTGGTCGGCATTGTCGCCGGTCAGGTTGGTCAGGGCTTCCAGAGCACGGATCAGCGCAACGCCACCGCCAGGTACCACGCCTTCTTCAACGGCTGCACGGGTTGCGTGCAGGGCGTCTTCAACGCGGGCCTTCTTCTCTTTCATTTCAACTTCGGAGCCAGCGCCAACCTTGATCACTGCAACGCCGCCGGACAGCTTGGCCAGACGCTCTTGCAGTTTTTCACGGTCGTAGTCCGAGGAGGTTTCGGCAACCTGTGCACGGATCTGCGCGATACGGGACTCGATGTCGCCTTCAACGCCAGCACCGTCAACGATGATGGTGTTTTCCTTGGAGATGGTCACGCGCTTGGCGCTACCCAGGTTTTCCAGGGTGGCGCTTTCCAGGCTCAGGCCGATCTCTTCGGAGATAACGGTACCGCCAGTCAATACGGCGATGTCCTGCAGCATGGCCTTGCGACGGTCGCCGAAGCCTGGAGCCTTGACGGCTGCAACCTTGACAATGCCACGCATGTTGTTCACAACCAGGGTCGCCAGGGCTTCGCCTTCAACGTCTTCGGAAACGATCAGCAATGGGCGGCCGGCTTTGGCAACGGCTTCCAGTACTGGCAGCATTTCGCGAATGTTGGAGATCTTCTTGTCAACCAGCAGGATCAGCGGGTTGTCCAGCTCGGCAACCATGGTCTCTGGCTTGTTGACGAAGTACGGAGACAGGTAGCCACGGTCGAACTGCATGCCTTCTACAACCGACAGTTCGTTTTCCAGGCCCGAGCCTTCTTCAACGGTGATCACGCCTTCTTTACCGACTTTTTCCATGGCTTCGGCAATGATGTCACCGATGGAGCTGTCGGAGTTGGCGGAGATGGTGCCGACCTGAGCGATGGCCTTGGTGTCGGCGCATGGCTTGGACAGGTTTTTCAGCTCGGCAACGATGGCGATGGTCGCCTTGTCGATGCCACGCTTGAGGTCCATAGGGTTCATGCCGGCAGCGACGGCCTTGTAGCCCTCGTTGACGATCGCCTGAGCCAGTACGGTAGCGGTGGTGGTGCCGTCGCCTGCGTCGTCGTTGGCACGGGAGGCAACGTCTTTGACCAGCTGCGCGCCCATGTTCTCGAAACGGTCTTCCAGTTCAATTTCTTTGGCGACGGAAACGCCGTCCTTGGTGATGGTCGGAGCGCCGAAGCTCTTCTCGATGATCACGTTACGGCCTTTCGGGCCCAGGGTCGCTTTTACTGCGTCAGCCAGGACGTTGACACCGGTGAGCATTTTCTTGCGGGCGGAGTCGCCGAATTTAACTTCTTTAGCAGCCATGATCGATATTCCTTAAATACTTTGTAGTAACGGGAAAATGAGCGAGGAAATCAGTCTTCCAGTACGGCGAGAATTTCGTTCTCAGCCATGACCAGCAGGTCTTCGCCGTCGACTTTCACAGTGTTGCTGCCGGAGTAAGGGCCGAAAACAACCTTGTCACCCACTTTCACGGCCAGTGCGCGTACATCACCGTTCTCCAGGGTCTTGCCTGGGCCAGCAGCGACGATCACACCGTGGTTGGCTTTTTCAGCAGCCGAACCTGGCAGAACGATCCCGCCAGCGGTTTTCTTTTCTTCTTCGCTGCGACGGATTACGACGCGGTCGTGCAGAGGACGAAGCTTCATTGTCGATCTCTCCTAATTGTGTTTTTCATCGGCCGGTATCAATTCCGGCGGGTTAAATTCCGGCGGTGCCGGTCGCGGCTCGCTGGGCGAGACGCGGAAGTCTGTCTGATGTCACCACCAGAAACCTTGCGGTGACCGTTACATAAGGGCGCATACGCTTATTACAAGGGGGCCGGGAGGAAATTTTTTCTCAGATCGCTCCCCGGGCCAATGCAACACGGCACCCGAAGGTGCCGTGCCAGTGAAGCAGTTATTTGTTGTCGCGGTGTTCGAACTCGCCTTCGATCACGTCGCCTTCACGCCCCAGCGGTTGACGCGGGGCCGGGCCGCCACGGGGTTGCAGGTCGTCGGCAAACGCGCGTTGGCGCATGGCCGCTTCTTCGGCGCGCTGGCGCATCTTGCCGGCCAGCAGTTTGCGGGTAAACGGCAGCAGCAGGACCAGGCCGAGCACGTCGCTGATAAAGCCCGGCAGGATCAGCAGGCCACCGGCCAGGGCCATCATCAGGCCCTCAAGCATGGTCTGGGCCGGCAGTTCGCCGCGGTTCAGGCTTTCACGGGCACGCAACGCCGTGGCCAGGCCGGCCACGCGCAGCACCAGGACGCCGAGCATGGAGCCTGCGATGATCAGCAGCAGCGCCGGGAAAAACCCGATCGCACCGCTGACTTTGACGAATACGAACAGCTCCAACACCGGGAACAGCAGAAAGAGCAATAAAAAAGGGCGCATCAAATGGTTCCTCAACGCAAGAATGCCTTGCCAGTTCACCTTAGATGACGTCGCCATTGTGTGAATTCAAGCGTCGGCAGTGGTTTTTTTCGGCCACACCACGGCGTGAGCCAATGAAACCAGGGCCTCGCGTACTTGTGTCGGTGTGTTGCAAGGCGTCTCGAAAGGCAACCAATGCAAGCTTTGGCCAATACGCAGGTGCATGCCTTCGCTGTCGATGCCGGCCAACTGCGCAGGCTCGCCAGTCGGCAAACCGCTGAGGTCGACGTAATGGGCGATGGCCTTGGTGTGATCGCTGTTCATGTGCTCGATCATGCTGCGCTCGGCCTTGCCGGCGAACGGATTGGCCAGGGTCAACTGGTCGACCCAGTGAATCGCGCCAAACCCACCGATATAACGGTGGCGCACCGGCTTGAGCACCCAGAAATCGAAATCGTGGGCCTTGTGGTAGTTGGCCGAATCGGGGAAGTAGCGGTAGTAACGCTCGGCGGCCGCTTCAATGGCTGCGCCGTCTTCCAGTTTCTCGGCCTCGGCCAGGTAGGTCAGACGCCCCACGGCCTGCACATCATCAGCCTCGCGCTCACCCACCAGCAATGAGCACTTGGGATCTTTTTGCAGGTTATGGGTGTGCTGGGCGATGCGGCTGATCAGGATCAGCGGGCGGCCCTGCTCATCAAGGCAGTAGGGCACGACCGAGCCGAAGGGAAAACCGGGCATGGCTTTTGACTGTGTGGCCAAAGCCCCACGGTATTCCTTGAGCAACAGCTCTCGGGCGTTCTTGGCAACGTGCGCGCTCAACGTATGACTCCTCGGGTGTTCCGCCGCCCATGGCATATGGGAATGGATCTCAACACAAGGTAATCAATATCCGCGCAGGTTGCCAGAGTGGCCGACGCAGCTTTTACCAGGCCACACCAAAGCCTGCGGTGTAGCGAGTCTTGCTCAGGCTGCTCTCGGAACTGCCGCTGACCTCGTTGCGCTCGGCCTTCAAGTTGAGCGAGGCCCATTCGGTAACCTTGTAGCGCAGGCCCATTTCCGCATCCAGGGAATACTCGGACGGCCCGGCAAGGGGTTTGCCCAATTCGCCGTTGGTGAAGAACTCGACGGTCTTGCCCACCAGGTAGCGGTTGTAGTTCCACTTCATGGCCAGGGAATAGAAGTTGTCCTTGCCGCCGTCGGCGTATTCGTAGTCGGTGCGGTTAACCAGCGAACCGAGGGAGAACGCGCCCAGTTCATCGTCCCAGAACTGATAGCCCGGGCCGGTACCGACAACGCGCTGACGGGCCAGGTCTTCGACCTTGTCGCGCTTGTAGGTCAGGCGACCCTGCCAGAACCAGTGCTCGGTGATGAAGCGGTCCAGGTTGTACTCCAGCGCCCAGTTATCGGTGGTGGTAACGTCGTCCTGGAACTCGCGGTTGTATTCGCCCTTGCCCGTATGACGCCATTGGCCATGACGGGCCGAGGTCTTGAAGTCGATGTCGTAATCGTTGGTGTCTTTGTCGGCACGCTTGTAGTCCAGCGCCAGGTCGACGTTGCCCTTCCACACCAGGTCTTCGATCACTGGCTTGGGCTTCATGATCTGTTGGATGCTTGCCAGGTCGACCGTCTTGGGTGCCTCGCCATTGGCCAGCACCACCTTGCCGTCATCCGACGCCTGCAACGACTTGGCCTTTTCGCCGCTGTAGGCGTCCTGCTTGACCAGCAACTCCTGATCGCTTTCCAGGGTCTTGACCTGCTTCCAGTCCACCGGGATCGAGCCCGCGTAGGTGGTTTGGATCAGCAGTTTGCCACCGTCGAAGACTTTGATCTTGCCGGTCAGCCGGTCGCCGTTTTTCAACCAGACGGTATCGGCGAGCAAGGGCGTGGAAGCACTGAAAACAGCAAGGCACAACAGGGTTCTGGACAACATAAGCAGATACGGGGCTCAGGGGTGGCAAAAAATAGGGGCGTTATAGTGTTACATGGCTAGAACTGACTCAAGGATTTATATTGAGTTCAATGCTCATCGTCATGTTTACAGACGTTTCTGACAAAACCGCGACGATCTCAACGGATATCCCCATAGTGAAGCCACCTGCCGATACGCCGCAAAGCCCCGCCGAAATGCGGCGTACCGCGCTGTACCTGACCTTGTCGCAAGTGCCCGAAGGCTGTGTGGTGAGCTACGGCGAGCTGGCTCACCTGGCGGGTCTGGGCCGTGCCGCCCGATGGGTCGGGCGCACCCTGAGCCAGTTGCCCGAAGACACCCGATTACCTTGGCATCGGGTGTTGGGCGCCGGTGGTCGGATAAGTCTGCCGGCGGGCAGCGCCTCAGGCGACGAACAACGTGCGCGTTTGCGTAGCGAAGGCGTCACTATCTTGAACAATCGTGTTGATATTCAGCGCCATGGCTGGCGTCCGGTAGAGCACAGCGGTTAGAGTGCGCGCTTTGTTTCCGCAAACCTGAGGCAGACTCCAGCCCATGCCCCGTAAAACCTGGCGCGCCGCGCTCGCCGCCTATGCCAGCCCCTCGACATTAGTGCTGTTGTTGCTCGGCTTCGCCGCCGGCATGCCTTACATGTTGGTGTTCTCGACGCTTTCAGTGTGGCTGCGTGAAGCCGGTGTGGCCCGCGAGACCATTGGCTATGCAAGCCTGATCGGCCTGGCCTACGCCTTTAAATGGGTCTGGTCGCCGCTGCTCGATCAATGGCGCTTGCCGTTGCTCGGTAAACTGGGGCGTCGTCGCTCCTGGCTGGTGCTGGCCCAATCGCTGGTGATCCTCGGATTGATCGGCATGGGTTTTTGTGACCCGCAAAAACACCTGTCCTGGTTGATCGCCATCGCGGTGATCGTCGCCTTCGCGTCGGCCACCCAAGATATCGCCGTGGATGCCTACCGCCTGGAAATCGCCGACGACAGCCGCCAGGCCGCCCTGGCCGCGAGCTACATGTCCGGCTACCGCATTGCCGCCCTGCTGGCCACGGCCGGTGCGCTGTTCTTTGCCGAAGGCTTTGGCTCCACCGGCTTCAACTATAAACACTCGGCCTGGACCGGCACCTATGTGCTGTTCGGCGTGTTGATGGTGCCGGCGTTGCTCACCACCTTCCTCATGCGTGAACCTGATGTGCCACTGCGCACCCAGTTGCAGGCCGGGCGCTACAGCTTCGCGCACCAACTGGTGTCGGTGTTTGTGCTGATCGTGCTGTTGGTGTCGGTACCGGCGATGTTCACCCAGCTGTACAACACCGACTTCGCCAGCGTGCTGTTCCAGGGCGTGAGCCTGTGGGAACTGCTGATGGAAGACCGCGCGTTCCTGCGCGCCATCCTTTATATCATCCTCACCACCCTGTGCCTTTCGGCCATGGGCCGCCGGGGCCTGGCGCCGGTGCTGACGCCGGTCAACGACTTTATCCTGCGCTATCGTTGGCAGGCGCTGCTGCTGCTCGGGCTGATTGCCACGTATCGCATGTCCGACACGGTGATGGGCGTGATGGCCAACGTGTTCTATATCGACCAGGGTTTCACCAAGGACCAGATCGCCGGAGTGAGCAAGATCTTCGGCTTGATCATGACCCTGCTCGGCGCCGGCATGGGCGGCCTGTTGATTGTGCGGTTCGGGATCCTGCCGATCCTGTTCATCGGTGGCGTGGCCTCGGCCGGCACCAACCTTTTGTTCGTGATGCTCGCCGACATGGGCCCCGACCTGCAGATGCTGATCGTCACCATTTCCCTGGACAACTTCAGTTCGGGCATGGCCACCTCGGCGTTCGTGGCGTACCTGTCGAGCCTGACCAACCTCAAGTTCTCCGCTACCCAATATGCGTTGCTCAGCTCGATCATGCTGTTGTTGCCACGCCTGATCGGCGGGTATTCGGGGGTGATGGTGGAGAAGTTCGGTTATCACAACTTCTTCATGATCACTTGCCTGCTGGGGGTGCCGACGCTGCTCCTGATTGCATTGCACTGGTTCCAGGAGAACCGGCGCGCCCGGTTGAATCCGCCGCAGGAAGACTGATACGACTCGGTCAATGTGGGAGCTGGCTTGCCTGCGATAGCGATGGTGAACCCAACGCCGCTATCGCAGGCAAGCCAGCTCCCACACAAGCGACGGTTACGACAGATACGCCCCGCCACCTCACGCCTGTACTCCAGCAGCAACCGCCCGTACAATCCCAAGTCATTTCAAGTCCAAGCAACCGACAACGGCCTACCATGCGTACCAGTCAATATTTGCTCGCCACACAGAAAGAAACGCCTTCCGACGCGGTTGTGATCAGCCATCAGCTGATGCTGCGCGCCGGCATGATCCGCAAACTGGCCTCGGGCCTGTACACCTGGTTGCCCATGGGCTTGAAGGTGATGCGCAAGGTCGAAGCCATCGTTCGCGAAGAAATGAACGCTGCCGGCTCTCTGGAAGTGTTGATGCCGAGCACCCAACCGGCTGAGTTGTGGCAGGAATCCGGGCGCTGGGAAGAGTACGGCCCTGAGTTGCTGCGCTTCAAGGACCGTCATGGCCGCGATTTCTGCGCCGGCCCGACCCATGAAGAAGTCATCACCGACCTGATGCGCAACGAGTTGAGCAGCTATAAACAGTTGCCGCTGAACCTGTATCAGATCCAGACCAAATTCCGCGATGAAATCCGCCCGCGCTTCGGCTTGATGCGTGGTCGCGAATTCATCATGAAGGACGCCTATTCGTTCCATGCCGACCAGGCTTCCCTGCAAGCGACCTACGACCGCATGCACCAGGCCTACTGCAATGTATTCACGCGCCTGGGCCTGAAGTTCCGCCCGGTTGAAGCGGACAACGGCTCCATCGGCGGTGCCGGCTCCCACGAATTCCACGTGCTGGCCGAATCCGGTGAAGACGATATCGTGTTCAGCAACGGTTCCGACTACGCGGCGAACATCGAGAAGGCCGAAGCCATACCACGTGAAACCTCGCGCCCTGCTCCCACCGAGGAGCTGCGCCTGGTCGACACGCCGGACACCAAAACCATCGTGGCCCTGGTGGAGAAATTCAATCTGCCGATTGAAAAGACCATCAAGACCCTGATCGTGCGCGCTGAAGAAGAAGGCAAGCTGATCGCCCTGGTGATCCGTGGCGACCACGAGCTCAACGAAATCAAGGCCGCCAACCAGCCTGGCGTAGCCAGCCCGCTGGTCATGGCCACCGATGCCGAACTGCGCGACGCCATTGGTGCCGGTGCCGGTTCCCTAGGCCCGCTGAACCTGCCGCTGCCGATCATCATCGACCGTTCCGTCGAGCTGATGAGCGACTTCGGTATCGGCGCGAACATCGACGACAAGCACTACTTCGGCGTGAACTGGGAGCGTGACCTGCCGGTTCCGACCGTGGCCGACCTGCGCAACGTCGTAGCCGGTGACCCAAGCCCGGATGGCAAGGGCACCCTGGAAATCAAGCGCGGCATCGAAGTCGGGCACATCTTCCAGCTGGGCAACAAGTACAGCAAGGCGATGAAGTGCGAAGTGCTGGGCGAGAACGGCAAGCCGATCACCCTGGACATGGGCTGCTACGGCATTGGTGTTTCCCGCGTGGTCGCCGCTGCCATCGAGCAGAACAACGACGAGAAAGGCATCATCTGGAGTGACGCTTTGGCGCCGTTCCAGGTGGCCCTGGTGCCGTTGCGCTATGAAACCGAGCAAGTACGCGAAGCCACCGACAAGCTATACGCTGAACTGACCGCTGCCGGTTTTGAAGTGCTGCTCGATGACCGGGACAAGAAAACCAGCCCGGGCATCAAGTTCGCCGACATGGAACTGATTGGCATCCCGCACCGGATCGTGGTCAGTGACCGTGGCCTGGCCGATGGCAATCTGGAATACAAGAGCCGGACCGAAGCGCAAGCCCAACCGTTGCCGGTGGCTGACGTGCTGTCTTTCCTTCAGGCGCGTATTCGTCGCTGAAAACCAGATCAAGAGAAGTCATGTTCAAGCGAAACACCAAAGCCCTGGGGGGCGCCGCCTTGTGCGGCGCCCTGCTGGTCAGCGGCTGCGCCAATCAGATGTCGCAACGCAGTGAGCACGAGGAGCGGGTCGAGCGTAAATTGCTCGATCACAGCCTGCAGATCGATGTAGGCGAACCCAAAGTGCTGGAGCTGCCGCAACGCCGGGTTCGCATTCATGAGCAGAAGACCTTCGAGGTCACCGAATTCGAAGTCACCCGTCGTTACGATCGCTACACGCCCTACCAGCCCTGGCGCAAACTCTATGAGATGCCGCTGGGTGCCGTGGCGTTGGTCGCGGGCGTGGGTGCCAACGTGGCGAATATCTTCGCCCTCGGCAACCTGCCCACGAGTGTGACGCGAGACTGGCTGAGCTATGGCGTGGACGGCATCAACCCGTTCATGAACGTGCAATCCCATGGCCGTGCGCAACAGAACCTGGCAGCTATCGATGAAGTCCAGCGCGACAAGCGCCTGGAGTATTCGAGCCTGCCGTGGAGCGAGCGCCCGGTACAAGTCACTGCCGGCAAGCAGACCCATGAGCTGACCACCGACCGCAACGGCATCCTGCGCCTGAACCTGCTGGACAGCCCGTTTGCCGAGCAGGACCTGAACCGCGTCACGACCTTGAAGATCAGCGTGGCAGATGGTCAGGACGATGTGCACACAGACTCGACCCTGGCGGTCAGCAACGGCCTGCGTGGCAAATTGCTGGAAGCCCATGCCTTGATCTACGACGACCTGGAAGATGACGAAGTGAACCAATGGGTGCACCGCGTCAAGCGCCTGTCGGAACTGGGCCTGGAAGAAGAAGCCAGCGAACTGGAACAAAGCCTGATCGAGCTGACCCGCAATGATCCGGAATTGCAGCAGGAGTTTGTGCAGGCACTGACCAAGGATGCGGGGCGGTTGGTCGCAGATCCTGGCGCACGCTGAAATCTGCAGCCTGTTGGAGATCAAATGTGGGAGGGGGCTTGCTCCCGATTGCGGTGTGTCAGTCAGTACATCTGACACTGATACACCGCAATCGGGAGCAAGCCCCCTCCCACACTTGAGTCTCCCACACTCTCTAATCCCGGTTTCTACCAGGAAAATTCGAGCTGTTCGTTACCGCCGCTCAGGTCCAGCAACCGCACCCCAATCCCCAACAAACGCACCGGCTTGCCCCCGCGATTAAACGCCTGGGTCAGCAACTGCTGATAACTCTCCAGATCCCGCCCTGCCCCCGCCTGCTCCAGCGTCGTCTGGGTAAAGTCATGAAACTTAACTTTGACGAACGGCTTGCCCGCCCGGTAGCTGCTGTCGATGCGTGCCATACGCCCCGCCAGGGTTTCCATCAATTCGGGGAGTTTAGCCAGGCAGCTTGAAAGATCCGGCAAGTCCACATCGTAGGTGTTTTCTACGCTGATGGACTGTCGACGACTGTCGTTTTGCACCACGCGATCATCAATCCCACGGGCCAGGCTCCAGAGTCGTTCGCCAAAACTGCCGAATTCGCGCACCAGCGCCAGTTTGTTCCACTCGCGCAGCTGCAAGCAGTCTTCGATGCCCAGGCGCGCGAGCTTATCGGCGGTGACCTTGCCAACGCCGTGCAGCTTGCTGACCCGCAGCTGCGAGACAAAGTCTTCGACCTGGTCCGGGGTAATCACGAACAGGCCGTTGGGTTTCTTCCAGTCGCTGGCGATCTTGGCCAGGAACTTGTTCGGCGCCACCCCGGCAGACACGGTGATATGCAGCTGGTTGGAGACCCGCCGACGGATGTCCTGGGCAATACGCGTGGCGCTGCCGCCAAAATGCGGGCTGTCGGAGACGTCGAGGTAGGCTTCATCCAGCGACAACGGCTCGATCAAGTCGGTGTAGTCGCGAAAGATCGTCTGGATTTCCTTCGATGCTTCTTTATAGGCATCCATGCGCGGCTTGACGATGGTCAGGTCGGGGCACAGCTTCAAGGCGTGGCGCGACGACATCGCAGAACGAACTCCATACGCACGCGCTTCGTAGTTGCAGGTAGCGATACCCCCCCGCCGGTCCGCCGAGCCGCCCACAGCCAAGGGCTTTTGCGCCAGGCTCGGGTCGTCACGCATCTCGATGGCGGCGTAGAAGCAATCACAGTCGACGTGGATGATTTTGCGCTGCGTCATATAAACGGGGTGTGAACCAACGGGTGGCCAGTATCGCATTCACCCCTGTATATAGCACCAGTAGTTTGATTCTTCCTTCCAAGTGGTAGGAAGTTTCCCCGATGAATTTATTTTCTCAATCGAATTCAGCCTTCCGATAGAGCTGAAAGCCTCAGCCTGACTGGCCCGAAGCGCTTCATGACCCCGCCTTGGAGAGCTAACCGATTGAACCACAAGCGCTTTTGTTTGATTTACAGGTTGACACACTCGCGTTCCTCTGTAGAATGCCGACACACAGACGCGGGATGGAGCAGTCTGGTAGCTCGTCGGGCTCATAACCCGAAGGTCGTCGGTTCAAATCCGGCTCCCGCAACCAAACATCAAAAAAGGCTACTCGAAAGAGTGGCCTTTTTTGTGCTCGCGTGTTTTCTCCCGCTGCGCCTGAAAACACCGCCAACACTTTGATTTCAGAATAATTCGCGCTTATTTGGTCCATCGGCTCATTAACGGTTGACACCTCGCCGCTTGGCTGTAGAATGCCGCCCACAGACGCGGGATGGAGCAGTCTGGTAGCTCGTCGGGCTCATAACCCGAAGGTCGTCGGTTCAAATCCGGCTCCCGCAACCAAACATCAAAAAAGGCTACTCGAAAGAGTGGCCTTTTTTGTATCCGACGAAAAAGTTCTTCTGAAACAATGGCATGGCATCTTTCATGAAACCGTAGTCGGTTTGTAGAGTCCATCTCATTGCACGCTAGGCTCAATGCTCAAGCGCTACCCTCTACGACCAATGGCCGCAGTCGCCGACCCCGGTGATCCGCGTTAATATTTGTAATTATTTTGTCCATAGGGATTGGTAACTTGGCCGGATACCCCCATCCTGTCGCGCACAATCCACGAGGTGATTGATGCGCGCCAACTCGTCTGAACCACAAGACACCGTCACAGCAGAACAACCGATCACGCCGACCCGCTTGCGATGGCTGGATTTGTTGAGCAAGTATCGCCAGCCCATTGGCCTGGCCGTAACGCTGCTGCTGTTTGCAATCGCCCTGATCGCCTGCCGACACCTGCTGCTGGAACTGGACCTCTACGCACTCCACGATTCGATTCTGGAAGTGCCCAAGCCAGCCTTGCTCGGTGCGTTTGCAGCGGCAGTCGCAGGTTTCATTATCCTGCTTGGTTATGAATTTTCCGGCGCACGCTATGCCGGCGTGAAGTTACCCGCCAAGACCCTGGCCCTGGGTGGCTTCACCGCCTTTGCCATCGGCAACGCCATTGGCTTGTCGATGCTCTCGGGCGGTTCGGTGCGCTACCGTTT
Source organism: Pseudomonas sp. NCIMB 10586 (assembly GCF_023127895.1). Classification (NCBI taxonomy): domain Bacteria; kingdom Pseudomonadati; phylum Pseudomonadota; class Gammaproteobacteria; order Pseudomonadales; family Pseudomonadaceae; genus Pseudomonas; species Pseudomonas sp. NCIMB 10586. The sequence continues at coordinate 278,429 of NZ_SPKQ01000050.1, read as the reverse complement.
ATATGCACGCCACGGCATCGGCGCATCGGAAGTGGCGCACATGACCGTGTTCGCCAGCCTGGCCCTGGGCTGTGCCCTGCCGCCACTGGCCGCATTGGCCACGCTGAGCAATTTGCCGGCGGCTTCGACTTACCTGCATTTACCGCAAAGCCTGCTCGGGGGGATTTCCGGCGCCGTGTTGGTGTTGTCGGCCATGCTGTGCATCGGCATCTATCGTCGTCGCCTGCCGGAACAGCCCTACCCCGATAACCTGCTGGTCAAGGCCGGGCGTCGCACCCTGCGCCTGCCGGGCCGCCGCCTGACCTTCCTGCAGTTGATCATCACCGCCCTCGACGTAGCCGCTGCCGCTGCCGTCCTTTATATGCTGTTGCCGGAAGCACCGCCCTTCGGCCCGTTCCTGCTGGTGTACCTGCTGGCACTGGCCGCCGGTGTGCTCAGCCATGTGCCGGGGGGCGTGGGTGTATTCGAAGCGATCCTGCTGGCGGCCTTCGCCGACAAACTCGGTGCCGCGCCCCTGGCTGCCGCCTTGCTGCTGTACCGGATGATCTACGTGGTATTGCCGCTGCTGATCGCCTGTGTGTTCCTGCTGGTCAACGAGGCCCAGCGCCTGTTCCAGACCCAGCAAAGCCTGCGGGTGGCGTCGGGGCTGGCAGCGCCGGTATTGGCCGTCCTGGTTTTTTTGTCCGGCGTGGTCCTGCTGTTTTCCGGCGCCACGCCAGAGATCGACTCACGCCTGGAAAACATCGGCTTCCTGATTCCCCACCGCCTGATTGACGCCTCGCACTTTGGTGCCAGCCTGATCGGCGTGTTGTGCCTGTTGCTCGCCCAGGGCCTGCGTCGACGTTTGTCGGCGGCCTGGATGCTGACCATGGTGCTGCTGCTGGTCGGCGCCCTGCTCTCGTTGCTCAAGGGCTTCGACTGGGAAGAAGCCAGCCTGATGACCATGACCGCGGTGCTGCTGGCGATCTTTCGCCGCTCGTTCTACCGCGCCAGCCGCTTGACCGAGCTGCCGTTTTCGCCGCTTTACCTGGTGGCCAGTGTCTGTGTACTCGGCGCCTCGATCTGGCTGCTGTTGTTCGCCTATCAGGATGTGCCTTACAGCCATCAACTGTGGTGGCAGTTCACCCTCGACGCCAACGCCCCCCGCGGTTTGCGCTCGTTGCTGGGCGCTGCGGTGCTGCTGGTGATCGTATCGCTGACCTGGCTGCTGCGCACGGCGCGCCCGGTCATCCACTTGCCCACCCCGGAAGAACTGGAGCGCGCCAGCAAGATCCTGATGGCCTCGTCCCAACCCGACGGCGGCCTGGCGCTGACCGGCGACAAGGCGCTGCTGTTTCACCCCAACGATGAAGCCTTCCTGATGTACGCCCGTCGCGGGCGCAGCCTGGTGGCTCTGTACGACCCGATCGGCCCGACCCAACCGCGCGCCGAGATGATCTGGCAGTTCCGTGACCTGTGCGATATCCACCACGCAAGACCGGTGTTCTACCAGGTACGCGCCGAGAACCTGCCGTACTACATGGACATCGGCCTCACCGCGATCAAGCTGGGCGAGGAAGCCCGCGTCGACCTGAAACGCTTTGACCTGGAAGCCAAGGGCAAAGAGATGAAGGATTTGCGCTACACCTGGAACCGTGGCACCCGGGACGGTTTGTCCCTGGAAATCTTCGAACCAGGCCAGGCGCCGATGGATGAATTAAAAGTCATCTCCGATGCCTGGCTTACCGGTAAGAATGTGCGGGAAAAGGGCTTCTCCCTGGGCCGTTTCAGCGACGACTACCTCAAGCACTTTCGTATCGCGATCATTCGCTTTGAAGGGCGCCCGGTAGCCTTCGCCAACCTGCTGGAGACCTACAATCATGACCTGGCCAGCCTTGACCTGATGCGCGCCCACCCCGACGCGCCCAAGCTCACGATGGAATTCATGATGGTGGGCCTGATTCAACATTATAAGAACCACGGCTACGCCCGCTTCAGCCTCGGCATGGTGCCGCTGTCGGGCTTGCAACCGCGCCGTGGCGCACCGCTGACCCAGCGCCTGGGTTCGATGGTGTTCCGCCGTGGCGAGCAACTGTATAACTTCCAAGGTTTGCGCCGCTTCAAAGACAAGTTCCAGCCCGACTGGGAACCCCGTTACATGGCCGTGCCCGCAGGACTTGATCCGCTGGTGGCACTGGCCGATACCGCCGCCCTGATCGCGGGCGGCTTGACTGGATTGGTGAAACGCTGATGATTCGACGCTCCTGGCGGTATGTATTGGCCTTTGTAGTGCTGCTCGCGCTGGTCGTGGCGGGTGGTTTTTGGTACTGGAATCGCCCTGCCCCGCAACCGACCCTGGAGCAATTGCCCCAGGCCGATGGCTCGGTAATGACCCGCGTCACCCCCGCCAGCGCCGCCAAAGCCCGTGTGGCTGTGGCCGTGATGGCCGATGAAGCGCTGACCGACAGCCAACTGGTTGCCCTGAGCCAGGGCGGCGCGGCGCAAATCGTTCAGGTGATCCTGCCCAAGGATGACTGCAAGCTGCAGGAACAAGCGCTGCAAGGCGCCCTGGCCCAGCTCAAAGGCCCGGCGACCCTGGTCAGCGGCATCGGCCCTGGCGCTGCGCTCGCCTGGCGCTGGCTGGCCACTCAGAATGATGACAAGGCTAACGCGATCTCCGTCGGCTTTGCCCTGAAACAGGAAGGCTGCAACGACCCGCTGCCCACGACCTCTGCCCACGGCAACTGGCTGGTGGCGTGGAACGACAATCCCGACGATGAAAGCGCCAGCTTCGTACGTGACACGCCGCGTGCCACCACCAGCATCAGCGACTACGACATTCATTACCCGCAAGTGCTGAACAACGAGCTGCGCAAGCAACTGGTCGGTTCGGACAACGGTGGCCTGGCGATTCCCGTGGTGGAAGTTCCTGCCGGGCAGGCCAAAGACACCGTGACCCTGTTCCTCTCCGGTGACGGCGGCTGGCGTGACCTGGACCGCGATGTGGCCGGCGAGATGGCGAAGATCGGCTACCCGGTGGTCGGCATCGACACACTGCGCTACTACTGGCAGCACAAGAGCCCGGAGCAAAGCGCCAAGGACCTCACCGAGTTGATGCAACACTATCGGCAGAAGTGGGGCACCAAGCGCTTCGTGCTGACCGGTTATTCGTTCGGCGCCGATGTACTGCCGGCCATTTACAACCGTATGCCGGAAAACGAACAGCAGCGCGTCGATGCGATCATCCTGTTGGCATTTGCGCGCACTGGCAGCTTTGAAATCGAAGTGGAAGGTTGGCTGGGCAACGCCGGCAAAGAAGCCGCCACCGGCCCGGAAATGGCCAAGCTGCCACCTGAGAAGGTCGTGTGCATCTATGGTGCAGAGGAAGTCGACGAGAGTGGCTGCACCGACAAGACCGCAGTGGGCGAAGCCATGAAGCTGCCGGGCGGGCATCACTTCGATGAGAACTACCCGGCGCTGGCCAAGCGCTTGGTGGATATTATCGTCAAGCACCAAGGCAAAGCCGAGTAGCTCCAGGCTGCACACAGGACCCAATGTGGGAGGGGGCTTGCTCCCGATAGCAGGGTGTCAGTCAATGATGTATGACTGATCCACCGCTATCGGGAGCAAGCCCCCTCCCACATTTGTTTTGTATTGTCAGTAATATCTAGCGCGGTTCGATGTGAGCAATCATCAGCTGCACAGTCTCATTGCCACGAAACTCATTCACATCCAGCTTGTAAGCCAACTCCACCCAACGCACCGTCGGGTTCGGCCACACCTCGCGGTCCACGCCGAAGGCGATGCCATCAAGCTTCACTGACCCGCATTCGCTCTTGAGCACCACCTTCAGGTGCCGCTCCCCCACTACCCGCTGCTCCACCAACTGGAACACACCGTGAAACAACGGCTCCGGAAAGTGCTGCCCCCATGGGCCGGCATGGCGCAGGGCGCGGGCCAGCTCCAGGTGGAACTCTTCCACGGCCAAGGTGCCGTCGGAGAGCAAGCGGCCGGTGAGGTCTTCTTCGCGCAGCTGCCGACGCACCTCGGCATCAAAGGCTTGCGCAAACAGCGGGAAGTTCGCCTCGGGCAGGGTCAACCCGGCGGCCATGGCGTGACCGCCGTACTTGCTGATCAGGTTGGGATGCTGGCTTGCCACAACCGCCAGCGCATCGCGGATATGAAAGCCTTGCACCGAACGCCCAGAACCCTTGAGCAGGCCGTCGCCCGCGTCAGCAAAGGCAATGGTCGGGCGGAAGTAACGTTCTTTCATGCGCGAGGCGAGGATGCCGATCACCCCCTGGTGCCACTCCGGGTCGAACAAGCACAAACCGTACGGCATCGACTCCACCGGCAAGTCCTTGAGCTGGGCCAGGGCCTCGCGCTGCATGCCTTGTTCAATGGATTTACGGTCCTGGTTCATGCCGTCCAGTTGCGCAGCCATTTCCCGTGCGGCGCCAGCGTCGGTGGTGAGCAGGCATTCGATGCCCAGGCTCATGTCATCCAGGCGCCCGGCCGCGTTCAGCCGCGGGCCGAGGATAAACCCCAGATCGGTGGAGGTGATGCGAGCGTGGTCGCGCTTGGCCACTTCCAGGATCGCCTTGATGCCTGGCCGCGCCCGACCGGCACGAATGCGCTCCAGGCCTTGATGAACGAGGATGCGATTGTTGGCGTCCAGCGGCACCACGTCGGCGACGCTGCCCAACGCCACCAGATCCAGCAGTTCACCGATGTTCGGCTGGGGTTTGTTGTCATACCAACCCAGGCTGCGTAACCGCGCGCGCAGGGCCATCAACACGTAGAAGATCACGCCGACACCGGCCAGGGCCTTGCTGGGAAACGTGCAGCCCGGCTGGTTCGGATTGACGATGGCGTCGGCGGCCGGCAGTTCATCGCCGGGCAAGTGGTGGTCGGTGACCAGCACCTTCAGCCCCGCCGCTTTCGCCGCCGCCACGCCTTCGACGCTGGAGATGCCGTTGTCCACGGTAATCAGCAACTGGGGCTCGCGCTGCAACGCCACCGCGACGATTTCCGGCGTCAGGCCGTAGCCGTACTCGAAACGGTTGGGCACCAGGTAATCGACATGGGCCGCCCCAAGCAAGCGCAGGCCCAGGGTACCTACGGTGCTCGCCGTGGCGCCATCGGCGTCGAAGTCACCAACGATCAGGATGCGTTGGCGCTGCTCCAGGGCGGTCACCAGCAAGTCCACCGCCGCGTCGATCCCTTTGAGCTGCTGGTAGGGAATCAACCGCGCCAGGCTCTTGTCCAGCTCAGCTTCCGATTGCACCCCGCGCGCGGCATAGAGACGGGTCAACAGCGGCGGCAATTCACCGAGAAAAGGCAGGACGGCGGGCAATGGGCGGGGATCGATACGCATGGGGTGACGGGCGCTTCTCTTCTAATACATCGGTTAAACACAGATATTGAACGCAACAAAGATCAAGTGTGGGATCTGGCTTGCCTGCGATGGCATCCACTCGGTGTGTCTGATGTACCGAGTGGTATGCATCGCAGGCAAGCCAGCTCCCACCTTTTCAACCGCGCTCGCCAACCAGCCATTGCAGTTGCACTTCATGCTGGCCACGGTCGTCGGTCACGAAGATCGTACCTTCGCTGATCATCACATCCCACTTGATCACCCGCGGCATGTCCTTGGCCAGGGTCTCCAACACTTCCTGGGGCACGGCAGCGATGTGCACGTTCTTCAGGTTATTGGCCACCGGCACTACCTTGCCTTCCCACACACGCAGGCTGCCATAGGCCAGCAGGCTGGTGCGCTCGGTGCGGCGCGAGCACCAGGTCAGGCGATCGGCATCCGGCTGGCCGACTTCGATCCAGTGCAGGACCCGATCATCCAGGCTTTTTTCCCACAGGGCCGGTTCGTCTACATCCGACAGGCCACGCCCGAACGCCAGTTGCTCGTTGTACCAGAGGGCGTAGGCCAGCAGGCGCACGGTCATGCGCTCTTCGGTTTCCGAAGGGTGGCGGGCAATGGTCTGTTTGACACTCTCGTACACCGAACGGTCGAGGTCGGTGAGGTTGAGTTCGAACTTGTAGGTCGTGGACGGCTGGGCCATGAACGGGCTTCTAAAGACAAGGAAAGGCGGCCAGTCTAACCGATGGCGAGGTCATTCAACGAATACTGCGCTGCATCCGGGCGGCTCGCCTATGTTAAAAAGCAAGACACCATCGTCCCGCGCTTGTAAGGATCCCCATGTCGCTCAACGCCAAACCACTTGCCGGCCTGAAAGTCATCGAACTGGGCACCCTGATCGCCGGCCCGTTTGCCTCACGCATTTGCGCTGAATTCGGTGCCGAGGTGATCAAGGTCGAATCCCCGGACGGCGGCGACCCGCTGCGCAAATGGCGCAAGCTGTATGAAGGCACCTCGCTGTGGTGGTTCGTACAGGCCCGTAACAAGCAGTCGCTGACCCTCAACCTAAAGCACCCCGACGGCCTGGCAATCCTCAAAAAACTATTGGCCGACGCCGACATCCTGATCGAGAACTTCCGCCCCGGCGTGCTGGAAAAACTCGGCCTGAGCTGGGAAACCCTGCACGCTCTAAACCCCAAGCTGGTGATGGTGCGCCTCTCGGGCTTCGGCCAGACCGGGCCGATGAAGGATCAGCCAGGGTTTGGTGCCGTGGGTGAATCCATGGGCGGCTTGCGCTATATCACCGGCTTCGAAGACCGCCCGCCGGTGCGCACCGGGATCTCCATCGGCGACTCGATTGCCGCGCTGTGGGCGGTGATCGGCGCGCTGATGGCGCTGCGTCATCGCGAGGTCAACGGCGGCTTGGGCCAAGTGGTGGATGTGGCGCTGTACGAAGCCATCTTCGCCATGATGGAAAGCATGATCCCCGAGTTCGATGTGTTCGGATTTATTCGCGAGCGTACCGGCAACATCATGCCCGGCATTACACCGTCTTCGATCCACACCAGCGCCGACGGCAAGCATGTGCAGATCGGCGCCAATGGCGATGCAATCTTCAAGCGCTTTATGGCGACCATCGGCCGTGACGACTTGGCGAACGACCCGCAATTGGCCAGCAACGATGGGCGTGACAGCCGCCGCGACGAGCTGTATGGCGTGATCGACCGCTGGGTCAACTCGCTGCCGCTGGAGCAGGTGATTGAGCAACTGAACAAGGCTGAAGTACCCGCCAGCCGTATCTACAGCGCCGAAGACATGCTGGGCGACCCGCAATTTCTGGCCCGAGAGATGTTCCTCAAGGCTCAGCTCCCGGACGGCAAGCACTTCAAGATGCCAGGCATCGTGCCCAAGCTTTCGGATACACCGGGCAGTTGTGAATGGGTGGGCCCGCAGCTGGGTGAACACAACAATGTGCTGCTCAATGCCCTGGGCTACGACGCGGCAGCTATTGCGCGTCTGCGTGAGAATGGCGCGATCTGAGAATCGCAGGCAAAAAGAAACCCCGAGCAGTGGGGAGACAACTCGGGGTTAAACGTGGCCTTAACAAGGCACGCACAGCAAGCGACAAACACCGGAGCACAATGATTGCTCTTGCTGTTACGGACTCTGACTGACCGCCGCGTAGGAAGGTTCCGAAGAAAAATAATGTTTCATGCGAGTGCGCCGCCACGGGTTTGGGCAGCATTGCGCAAGGCAGCAATGACCGAGGGTTCCAGGCGCCCTTCGGCGATTTTCACGTCGCGAAGCAGGCAATCCGCGACATCCACCAGCGCACGCTTGTCGGACAATTGCGCGCGATCGACGTCGCGCTCGACCACAATCGCGCCGCCGGGATTCTTTACGGTTACCAGGCAGTCTTCCCGCACACCAGAAGTGGTCAGCGTAACCTGATAAGGGCTCAGTGCTTCACTGAGCAATAGGTGGATACTTTCCATCTCGATCACCACTCAATCATTCGAAAAAGGTTCGAAAAACAAAAATGTCACGAAGAGGCTGACATTCAAGTGACCCGTGCTCAAAGCAGAAAGTTCTACCTTTTGTGTAATCCACTGCTTGAGGAAAACGAGCATGCACGGAAAAGATGACAGAGAAAAAACACAGGCTCACACGCTAGAATCCCTGGATTACCTGGGAGCCTGCCTTGAGAGCTGCGTCTGAAACACCTTTGCGCGTCGTCATTGCCGACGATCATCCGATTTTCCTGATTGGCCTGCGCGCCGTGCTTGAGCGTGACCCGCACATCAGCATCGTCGGGGAGGCCAACTCGCCGCAGGCCCTCAATGCGTTGCTGCAAGACTGTGCCTGCGATGTGCTGGTGACCGACTTTATGATGCCTGCCGAGCCCCATGCCGACGGGTTGCGCCTGATCGACCAACTGCGCCGACACTACCCGGACCTGCCGATTGTGGTGGTCACCATGCTCAACAATGCCGGTTTGTTTCATTCGATTCTGACATTGGGCGTGATGGGCCTTTTGAGCAAGGCCAGCCTGGCCGATGAACTGCCGCAGGCGATTCGTCAGGTCCGCCAGCAACGCACCTACGTGGCCCAGACCATTCGCCAGGCGCTGAGCCTGGCCGGAGAAGCCGGTGCCGATCGCCTGCACTCCCAGGAACAGTTGTCCCCCCGGGAGCTGGAGGTGATTCGCCTGTTGGCCACTGGCATGACGGTGGGCCAGATCGCCGCGCATCTGCATCGCAGCAAGCAGACCGTCAGTGCGCAAAAAGTCAGCGCCATGCGCAAACTGGGGCTGACCAATGATGCCGCCCTGTTTATTTATGTGCAGGAACACGGGCTGGCCTAGCCTGGAACGCAATCCACTGCTTGAGCGCCTCGGCCTCCATCGGCCGGGCAATGAAGCAGCCTTGCAGCCACGCCGCCCCCAGCTCACCCACAGCGTGGTAGTCGGCAACACTTTCAACCCCGGTGACGACCACGGCGATATCCAGACGCGCGGCCATGCTCATGGCCCCCGCCACCACCGCCGCCTTGCGATCGTCATCGGCCATCCCGCAGGCAAATGCCGGGGGGATTTTCAGTTCGGTGAAAGGCAACTCCAGCAAATGTTGCAAGCTGGTGCCACCCATGCCGAAATCCCCGATGGACAACTGGCAACCCAGCATCCGCAGGCGCAGCAAGCCAGTGAGGTGGGCACTGTCGGTTTTCAGCGTTGAGGTTTCCACCAGCTCCAGGGTGAGGCTATGGGCGGGTATGCCGTGAAGTTGCAGCAGCCCCTGCAATATCTGTGGGAAGTGTGTGCGCTCAAGCATACGTCCGGGAATGTTCACCGCCACCGGCAGCACCTGGCCGGTCTCGCCCATGACCTGGTTGGCCAGGCCAAGTGCCTGTTCCAGCACATGCCAGGTAAAGGCCTCTTCCATGCCGGCAAACTCCAACACCGGCAGGAACTCTTCGGGCAGCAGCAATTGAGCGTGCGGCAACTGCCAACGCGCCAGCGCCTCCACCCCTTGCAACACCCCGGCCTGGCTGACGATGGGTTGGTACCAGATCCTGCCGCAGGCTGCGATGGTGGCCTGGCTGACATCCGCCGACGGTGGCAGTTGTTCCCGCGCGCTCAACCCCAGCAACTGGCGCACACGCTCCCAGGACAGCACCGCTGGCCCCGGGCGCAAGTGCCGCTGACAATCGGCCAACACCTGCCCGATCAGCGTTGCCGAGGCCGGCTTGGGCAAGCACGCCAGCACGTTGAGGCCCAATTGCCGGGCCATGTTCGCCACGCCTTCGAGCACATCGGGCTCAGCATTGCTGAGCAGAACCAGCACTTGAGCCAAACGGCGCTCGGCGAGTTCGCGGATCAACTCCAGCCCATCGCCCTGCTCCAGATACAGATCGCAGATGGCGATATCCACCGGGCCTTTGCTGTCCAGGGACTGGCGAGCCGTTTCAACATCTTCAGCAGTTAGTACATTAAACACGCCATTGGCATTGAGCATCTGGTGCAGTGCCATCAGCTGAAACGGGTTGTCTTCGAGGATCAGGACATTGAGAGAGCGCATGGGTCATGGAGTCGGTACTGGGAAAAGTCCTTCACAGTAGCCATAAGACGCGAAGCGTCCCATAGGACGTGTCCGAAACAAGTCACCCTGTAGGAGCGAGCTTGCTCGCGAAAAACGTTAACGATAATGGGTGCTTCCTGAATAAACGCGGCGCCTGTGAGGTTTTCGCGAGCAAGCTCGCTCCTACAATGGAGCTGGCCTCTTCCCACATTTGGAACGAGGCGTATCAGCCGTCAGTCCAGATAAGGCTGCAGATCGCGACGAAACACCTTCAACACCTCAGACAACCTCAACCACGGCTCCTCAAGCTCAGCCCCACGCTGCTCCCGCGCGCATTGCTCAAGCACCACACAAGCCTTGGCCAACGGCAGCGCATCCACCAGCGAACAAATACCCTTGAGCCGATGCAGCGCCGCATTCAAGCGCGCCACATCACGCTCGGCCAATGCGCTGGCCAATACCTCATGCTCGTGGTCCAGGCTTTTTGCCAGTTCTTGCAACATGCTATGCAGCACAGGCCCGTCAGCCTGGGTCATGGTACGCAGGGCCTGGATATCAAACGAACGCTGCGGCGCCACCCGCGCCAGCACGCGCGTCCAATCCTCCAGAGTCACCGGTTTGACCAGCAGCTCATCCATACCCGCGTCCTCGCAGCGTCTTTGTTCATCTTTCATCGCGTTCGCCGTGCAACCGATCAACGCACAACGGGGACGTTGTTCTTCGGTTTCGATACGCCGGACCGCCTCGCTCAAGGCATAGCCGGACATACCCGGCATCTGGCAATCGGTCACCAGCACGTCGAAACGCTGCTCACGCCAACGCTGCAACGCGGCCTCGGCCGAATCCAGAGCAATCACCTGATGCCCCAGGAACTGCAACTGCTGCGCCAGCACCAAGCGGTTGGCCGCCAAATCATCCACCACCAGCACCGACAGGCTACGCCCCGCTGGGGGCAACGCTGGCGCTGGCGTGGCCGGCACATCGTCGGTGCTGACCCGATCAAGGCGCAGGTCGATGCACACCTCGGTGCCCTCACCCACCACGCTTGCCAAGTGAATGCGACCGCCCATCAACTCCACCAATTGCTTGCAGATACTCAGGCCCAGCCCGGTGCCGCCATGTTCCGCCGCGGTCAATGCGCTCACTTGGGTAAACGGCTTGAACAACCTTGGCTGCTGTTCGGCGCTGATCCCCGGGCCGCTGTCTTCGACGCACAGGTGCAGGTATTCGGTATCAGACTCATCCCGCTGGCAGGTGACGCTGAGCCGCACCCCGCCCTGCTCGGTAAACTTCAGCGCATTACCCAGCAGGTTGTGCATCACTTGGCGTAAACGCAGCGGATCGAACCAGTAATAGCCCTTGGCCGCAGGATCAAACGCCAGGGTCAAATGCAGGCCCTTTTTTTGCGCCGTGGCTTCGAACAGACGCTGGATGCCTTCGAAAAAACCCTTCAACTCGGTGGTTTGCGGAACCAGTTGCAGGTGACCGGCCTCGATCTTGGCCAGATCCAGGCTGTCACCCATCAGCGCGATCAGCTCGCGCGCCGAACGATGGGCCACCTGTAATGCTTCAGAGACGGGCTGGCCGATTGCCAGGCAGCGTTCCTGCTCCAGCTCGAGCAAACCGATGATGGCGGTCATGGGTGTGCGAATTTCATGACTTAGCGCAGAAAGAAATGCACTTTTGGCGTAGTTCGCTTCGTCGGCAGCCTGGCGGGCATCCATCAGTTGGTGCTCCAGGTCTTTGCGTTCGTTGATATCGATCCAGCCGCCCAGCAGCCCCTGCAAGCGGCCCTGGGCATCGAAGAACGGAACCGTCCACTGGTAAACGTGAAAGCTGCCGCCGTTGAACTCCAGCTCGCGATCGACAAACAACGACTGTTGCGTGGCCAGTTGTTCCATATGGCCGGCGTGCAGGCGCGCCGCCGTGGCCTCGGGCATTACCCCACTTTCCAGCAGCGTCAGCCCCTGAATCAGCTCAAGCCGGGTCGCCAGTTGCTGTTCATAGCTTTTGTTGCAGGTCACCAGCCGCCCGGCCAGGTCGCGCACAAACAGCGGGTTGGGCATGCCGTCGAGTAACGCACGTTTGAACGCCAATTGGTCATTGAGCCGCTGCTCGGCCTCCAGCCGCTGGCGAATCTGACGCTTGAGCCGGCTGTTCCACACCAGCGATACCAGCACAAACAGCAGCGCCGTGGCCACCATCCAATACGCCCAGGGCGGCACCCGTTGCCAGGCCGGCAGGGGGATCGCCACAGCGCCGATCCAGCGCAGGCGCAGTGCGCTCAACTCGGCCACCGGCAAGGCTTCCAGGGCCTTGTTCAGGATACTCAGCAGCTCAGGCTGGTCCTTGCGTACCGACAAGCAATTGGATGACCACTTGCCGTCGACACTGCGGCCAATACGCAAGCCTTCCTGGGAGTAACTCTGGACCTCCACCTCAGTCTGCAACGTGGCAGCGGCCTCGCCCCGTTGCACCAGTTCGCGGGCCTGGGCGTAATTGTCCACCAGGCGCAGCTTGATCTGCGGGTGCATCTGGCGGATGTAACTCTCCAGCACATGGCGCGCCGGCAGCGCCAGGACCTTGCCTTCCAACTGCTTCAACCCAGTCAGCGGCGTGGCATCGGCGCGTTCGACGAACACCCAGCCGGAGCCGCCAAAGCCATGACTGAAGTCGAGCAGCGCCCTGCGCTCCTGATTCGACGCCAGGGTGGTGTTCATCTGCGCCCTGCCGGTTTCCAGCCATTCCAGGGTTTGCGCGGTGGAGTGCACCTCTTCGAAGACAAACTGCAAACCGGTCATGCGCGAAATGCGGTGCAGCAGGTCGACATTCAAACCCACCCAGTGACCGTCCTTGTCCTTGAATATGTAAGGTGACATCTGCTGCGCCACCACCACGACATGGGGATGCTGCAACAGCCAGGTGCGCTCCGAGGCCGACAATTCAACGCGCTCACCCCTGAAGCCGACGCCGAGCCCTGTGGTCCAGCGGCCCAGGATCTCCCGCTGCACCGACTCGTCAATGCTCGCCAAGGCGCGGTTCATCATCGCCCCCAGCAATGGGTCGGCCTGGCGGGTGGCGAAAGCAAAGCCGATGGGCGCCAGCCGGCTTTGTTCCTTGATCTGCAACCCCAGGTAAGGCCGCAGCGATTTGTAGGCCCGCACAATCACTTCATTGCCGATAAACGCATCGGCATCACCTTGCTTGAGCGCCTCCAGGCCGCTGTAGAGGTTGGGCGCGAGCATGATGTGGCTATCGGGGTAGGCCGCCTGCACGTTGTGCACATTGGCGTAGCCATCGAGCAATACGACTTTCTTGCCCGCCAGGTCGTCCTCTTGAAGCTCATCGCGACGCAGCACCACCACTGACCGATCGGGCATGTAGTCCTGGGTGAACTGCAAGCCGGGCACATCGCGCTCATAGCCGTTGGCGCTGGTCAGGATATCGATGGATCCACTGCGCAGCGCCTCGACCGCCTGGGCCCGCTCGGCAAAGCCCAGCACCTGCATCGGCACCTGCAAGCGCGCGCCGACCAGGCTCAGGTAATCGGCACTGATACCCTGGTAGCGGTTGCGGTCGCGGGTGATATCGATCGGCTGATAGTCATCAATGGAAATACCCACCTTCAACGTCCGATGCGTCGCCAGCCACTGCTGCTCTGCGGGCGCCAGGGGCAAAGGCTCAAGCGGGATAAACGCCGGCACCAGCTTGAAAGGCAGGCTGACGGCCGCCAGGCTTACCGGTAGTTGGGTAAGCCACAGCATGCACATCAGCCGCACTGTCCATTGAATCAAAACCTGCACCGATTTGGCTTCCTTGATTGGGCGAAGGAACAAGTATGGCTCGCCAAAATAAAAAAGCCCGTCACGAGGACGGGCTTGGCCGACTGCAAAAAAGCTAACTGCCGGATGTAATCTGATCAACCGCGGGCATCAGAGCGGCTTGCCACGATTGCCATGCTGGCTGACAAACGCCTGCACCGCCTTCAGGTCGTTAGCCAGCACGGTGCAGCGCTCTTCACGCTCGAACAGGTCGGCCAGGTGCTCCGGCAATTCCAGTGCCTTGCCAACACCGGCCTTCTCCACCGCTTCGGGGAATTTGACCGGGTGCGCGGTACCCAGGATCACCATCGGAATATCCAGGCTACGGCGGCATTCGCGCGCAGCCTTCACGCCGATAGCTGTGTGGGGGTCGAGCACTTCGCCGGTCTGGGCATAGACCTCGGCAATGGTTTCGCACGTCTGCGCATCATCCACGGCCAGGGAGTCGAACAGCTTGCGGGTTTCGGTCCAGCGCTCTTGCTCGACGCTGAAACCGCCACCCTGCTTGAAGCTGCTCATCAACTCGGCCAGCGCCGCGCCATTGCGACCGTGCATGTCGAACAGCAAGCGTTCGAAGTTAGACGACACCATGATGTCCATGGATGGCGACAGGGTGGCGTGCAGGGTTTCCTTGACGTACTGGTTGCCGCTCATAAAGCGGTGCAGGATGTCATTGCGGTTGGTAGCAACGATCAACTGATTGATCGGCAGGCCCATGTTGCGTGCCAGATAACCGGCGAAGATGTCGCCGAAGTTGCCGGTCGGCACCGAGAACGACACCGAACGCGCCGGGCCGCCCAGCTGCAGGGAGGCGTGGAAGTAGTAGACGATCTGGGCCATGATCCGCGCCCAGTTGATCGAGTTCACCGCCACCAGGCGTGTGCCCTTGAGGAAGCTCTGGTCAGCGAAGCTGTTCTTGACCATTTCCTGGCAGTCATCGAAGTTGCCTTCGATGGCGATGTTGTGGATGTTCTCACCGAAGATGGTGGTCATCTGGCGACGTTGCACCTCCGACACGCGCTTGTGCGGGTGCAGGATGAAGATGTCGACGTTTTCGCAGTGCTTGCACCCTTCGATGGCCGCCGAGCCGGTGTCACCGGAGGTGGCGCCGATGATCACCACGCGCTCGCCGCGCTTTTCCAGCACGTAGTCCAGCAGGCGCCCCAGCAGTTGCAGGGCGAAGTCCTTGAACGCCAGGGTCGGGCCGTGGAACAGCTCCAGCACCCACTCGTTGCCGTTCAGCTGGCGCAAAGGCGCGATGGCGCTGTGGGCAAACACGCCGTACGTCTCTTCCAGGATCTTCTTGAAGTCCGCATCCGGAATGCTGCCGGTGACGAACGGGCGCATCACTCGAAATGCCAGCTCGTGGTACGCCAGGCCGGCCCAGGAAGCGATTTCCTCCTGGGTGAAGCGTGGCAGGTTTTCCGGCACGTACAGGCCGCCGTCGGTGGCAAGGCCTGCCAGCAGGACGTCTTCGAAATTCAGGGCCGGTGCCTGGCCGCGGGTGCTGATGTAACGCATGACTGGCTCCTCTAAAACATTCTCGAACAGAGGCCGCCGAAGGTGCGGGGCCCCTGGAACAAATCGGTTAGTTCAAGTGCTCGACGCGAATGCGCACCACCGGGCCGACCACACCTTGCAGGGCTTCGAGGGCGTGGATGGCATCGTTGATATGCTGCTCGAGCACGCGATGGGTCAGCAGGATCATCGGCACCTGGCCGTTTTGCTCCTCGACTTCCTTCTGCATGATCGATTCGATGTTGATACCGCGCTCCGACAGAATGCTGGCGACCTGGGCCAGCACGCCCGGATGGTCCTGGGCCTGGATGCGCAGGTAGTAGGCGCTTTCGCAGGCTTCGATCGGCAGGATCGGGTGGGCCGACAGCGAGTCCGGCTGGAAGGCCAGGTGCGGCACGCGGTTTTCCGGGTCGCTGGTCATGGCGCGAACCACATCCACCAGGTCGGCGATCACCGACGAAGCGGTCGGCTCCATGCCGGCACCGGCGCCGTAGAACAGGGTGGAACCGGCGGCGTCACCGTTGACCATCACCGCGTTCATCACGCCGTTGACGTTGGCGATCAGGCGGTCGGCTGGAATCAGCGTCGGGTGCACACGCAACTCGATACCGGCCGGGGTGCTGCGCGCCACGCCCAGGTGCTTGATGCGGTAGCCCAGGGCTTCGGCGTAATTCACGTCGGCGGTGGTCAGCTTGGTGATGCCTTCGGTGTAGGCTTTGTCGAATTGCAGCGGGATACCAAAGGCGATGGAGGCCAGGATGGTCAGCTTGTGTGCCGCGTCGATGCCTTCCACGTCGAAGGTCGGGTCGGCTTCGGCGTAGCCCAGGGCCTGGGCTTCGGCCAGTACGTCTTCGAAGGTACGGCCCTTCTCGCGCATTTCAGTGAGGATGAAGTTACCGGTGCCGTTGATGATGCCGGCCACCCAGTTGATGCGGTTGGCAGACAGGCCCTCACGGATCGCCTTGATCACCGGGATACCGCCGGCCACCGCGGCTTCGAACGCCACGATCACGCCCTTCTCGCGAGCCTTGGCGAAGATCTCGTTGCCGTGCACGGCGATCAGCGCCTTGTTGGCGGTGACCACGTGCTTGCCGTGCTCGATGGCCTTGAGCACCAACTCGCGGGCCACGGTGTAGCCGCCTACCAGCTCGATGACGATATCGATCTCAGGGTTGGTGGCCACGGCGAATACATCGTTGGTAATCGCAATACCGGTCGTTTCGAACTGAGGCTTTGGCGAACGCGTGGCAATTTGCGCCACTTCAATCCCGCGACCTGCGCGGCGGGAAATTTCTTCAGCGTTACGCTGAAGTACGTTGAAGGTACCGCCACCGACGGTCCCTAACCCACAGATGCCTACTTTGACCGGTTTCACTGAAGAACTCCCCATGAAACGGCCGACGCTAGGTCGGCCGTGAAAACAGCCGCACAACTGCGGCTCTCAATTAATGACCCGTCGACAGTTCGGCGAGTCATGATCGTCAAAGGCTCGACGATTAATGCTTACTTGGCACCCAGTGCCAGTTTGGCAACTTGCGGCGCCGGCTGGTAGCCCGGAATCACCTGGCCGTCGGCCAAAACGATGGCCGGTGTACCGTTCACACCAATGGACTGACCCAGGGCGAACTGCTTGGAAACCGGGTTGGCGCATTTGGCCGATTTGATTTCCTTGCCGTCGACCATTTTGTCCATGGCGGCCTTCTTGTCGGCCGAGCACCATACGGCTTGCAACTGCTCGTCACCCGGCGAACCCAGGCCCTGGCGCGGGAACGCTACATAGCGCACTTCCACACCCAGCTTGTTCAGTGCCGGTATCTCGGCGTGCAGCTTGTGGCAGTACGGGCAGGTGGTGTCGGTGAACACGGTGATGTGGGTCTTGGTTTCGCCGATGGCGGGGTAAACCACGGTTTCAGCCACCGGGATGCCGTTGATCAGCTTGGACACGCCCAGGCGCTCGGCTTTTTCGGTCAGGTTGACCGGCTTGCCGTCCTTGAGCTGGAACAGGTAGCCCTGCACGATGTACTGGCCATCGGCACTGGCGTACAGCACACGGCTGCCCTTGAGCTTGACTTCATACAGGCCGGCCATGGGGCTGGCGCTGATGCTTTCGATCGGGGTGTCGAGCGCCAGGTTGGCCAGGCTCTTGCGAATGGTCTGCTCGGCCGCATCATCGGCGACAGCAAAGGTGGAAACCAACGCAATGGCTGCGGCGGCAATAATCTGGGTCAAGCGCATGGGAACTCCTGAAGGCAGAGGCAGGGACGGGAGCAGAATACTGATCTGGAACACAACGGGTGCCGTCCCCTTTGCGAACCGGCAAAGCCTACCACAGTTGGGCGGGAGGGCAGACCGCGACAAGTAAAATGGGCCATTTCTGACGTTTTTATCCGCGCGGGTGATGCTTGGCGTGCATATCCTGCAAACGTGCGCGTGCCACATGGGTGTAGATCTGGGTTGTGGATAAGTCGCTGTGCCCGAGCAGCATCTGTACCACACGCAAATCGGCACCATGGTTGAGCAAATGGGTGGCGAACGCATGGCGCAGTGTGTGAGGCGACAGGGCCTTGCCGATTCCAGCCACTTTGGCCTGGTGCTTGATGCGGTGCCAGAAGGTCTGGCGGGTCATCTGCTCGCCGCGCAGGCTGGGAAACAGCACATCACTGGGGCGCCCACCGAGCAATTCGTGGCGCGCATCGCGCATGTAGCGCTCGACCCACACAATCGCCTCCTCGCCCATGGGCACCAGCCGCTCCTTGCTGCCCTTGCCCATCACACGCAATACGCCCTGGCGCAGGTTGACCTGCTCCAGCGTCAGGCTGATCAGTTCGGTCACGCGCAGGCCGCAGGCGTAGAGCACTTCCAGCATGGCGCGATCACGTTGGCCGATGGCTTCACTGAGATCCGGCGCAGCCAGCAAAGCCTCCACGTCAGCTTCCGACAAAGACTTGGGAAGAGGCCTGCCTAATTGCGGCATATCGACTTGTAGAGTTGGATCGGTCGCGATGAGTTTTTCCCGCAACAGGTAGCGATAAAAGCCACGCACGCCGGAAAGGAATCGTGCAGTAGAGCGTGGCTTATAGTTCTGCTCCAGGCGCCAGGCCAGGTGATCGAGGATCAGCTCGCGCCCGGCGTTGATCAGCTCAAGGTTTTTTTCCTGCAACCAGCCATTGAACAGGGCCAGATCACTGCGGTAGGCCTGGCGCGTGTTATCCGAGAGGCCTTTTTCCAGCCAGAGGGCGTCGAGGAAACGGTCGATCAAAGGGTGGTCGATGGCGGGCATGGGTACTCAAAGCGGCGCAGCATGGGGGCTGTGCGAATTATTTAGTGAACTGTGACAAGGGCCGCTAGTCTTTCATAGCCCGCTACTTCAAGGAACAGGAAGCTTCAATGAATGAACAACAGATTTTGCTGGCCTTTGGTGGCATTGGAGTGGCGGCGCTGGGCTGCCAATGGCTGGCCTGGCGGCTCAAGCTGCCGGCGATCCTGTTTCTGTTATTGACGGGTATTTTGGCAGGGCCGGTACTGGGCTGGCTCGACCCGCAGGAGATGTTCGGCCCTCTGTTAATGCCGTTGGTGTCCCTGGCCGTGGCGTTGATCCTGTTCGAAGGCAGCCTGACCCTGCACCTGTCGGAATGGAAGGAAATCGGCAGCGTGGTGCATCGCCTGGTCACGGTTGGCGCCCTGTCGACCTGGGCAGTGATCACCCTGGCCACTCACTGGCTGTTGGGCTTTGACTGGATGCTCGCGCTGCTGTTCGGCACGCTGACCCTGGTGACCGGGCCAACCGTGATCGTGCCGATGCTACGCGTGGTGCGCCCCAAAGCCTCCATCGCCAATATCCTGCGCTGGGAAGGCATCGTCATCGACCCGATTGGCGCGTTGCTGGCGGTGGTGGTCTACAGCTTCATCATTGCCCGGGCTTCCGGCGACGGCTTGAGCCACAGCCTGCTGACCTTTGGCGGCGTCATCCTCTGCGGCAGTTTGTTCGGGATCGCCGGCGGCTGGGTACTGGGGCAGATCATGCGTCGGCAGTGGTTGCCGGAATACCTGCATAACCTCGCGACGCTGGCCGGTGTGCTGGGCATCTTTATCGCTGCCAACCAGGTGATGCATGAGTCCGGCCTGCTGGCGGTCACGCTGATGGGGATGTGGATGGCCAATATGAAGGGCGTGGATGTCAGGCATATCCTGCACTTCAAGGAAAACCTCAGTGTGCTGCTGATTTCCGGGCTGTTCATCCTGCTGGCGGCGCGCCTGGACCTGAATGCCTTGATCGCCCTGGGGCCATTCGTGCTGATTCTGCTGGTGATCATCCAGTTTATTGCACGCCCACTGAACGTAGCGCTCTCAACCTTTGGCTCCGGACTGAACTGGCGCGAGCGCGCGCTGCTGGCCTGGATCGCGCCACGGGGCATTGTCGCGGCGGCGGTATCGGCGATCTTTGCGATTCGCCTGGACGAGGCAGGGCATGAAGGCGCGTTATTGCTGGTGCCGCTGACCTTCGCGGTGATCATCGGCACCGTGGTGCTGCAAAGCGCCACGGCACGCCCCTTGGCGCGCCTGCTGAAAGTCGCCGAGCCAGCGCCCAGCGGTTTCCTGATCGTCGGCGCGAACGGCCCGGCGCGGGCACTCGGCAAGGCGTTGCAACAATTGGGTAGCCGCGTGTTGCTGACGGATTCCAGCTGGGAAAATATCCGCGCCAGTCGCATGGAGGGCCTGCCGACCTACTTCGGCAACCCCGCCTCCCAACATGCCGAGTCCCATCTGGATCTGGTCGGCCTGGGGCATTTGCTTGCGCTCTCCCCGTCCGGCGAGCTGAACGCCTTGGCGACCATGCGTTTTCGCCATGATTTCGGCCATCGTCTGTTCGCCCTGGCCAGCAGCCAGGAAAGCCGTCGCACCGACAAACACAAGGCCAGCCACGAACACCGCGGCCACCTGCTGGGCAGCCAACCCCTGAGCTATACCAAACTGGCCAGCCTGTTGGGCCAGGGCGCCGAACTGTATAGCACCAACCTCACCGACGGCTTTGGCTGGGAGCAGTACCAGGCGTTGCACGGGGAGCGCGCCACCTTGCTGTTTGCCCGGGACACCAGCGGCTGGGTGCATGTGGTCACGCCCGAGAGCAGCTTGAAGCCGGCGGCCGGCTGGACCCTGCTGGCGGTGATTCAGCCGGAGAACGGCAGCGCCACGTAATCAGTCGGCAAACCCAGGCAGTACCGGTACAGGGCGTTTGTCCGCGTCAATCGCGACAAAGCTGAACACGCCCTGGATCGCCTTTTCACGGCCATCAGCGCTCATGCTCTCGACAAACACTTCCACTTCAACCTTGAGGCTGGTGTTGCCGACTTTGATCACTCGGCCGATCAGCTCAACGATGGAGCCGGCCGGGATTGCGTGATTGAAGTCGATACGGTCGGTGGAGACCGTCACCAAAGGCAAGCGACAGAAGCGCGTGGCGGCGATGAACGACACTTCGTCCATCCATGCCAAGGCGGTGCCGCCGAACAGGGTGTTGTGGTGGTTGGTGGTAGGCGGGAACACGGCCTTGGTCACGCGGGTGACGGACAGGTCGGTGCGGCGCTGGATTTCTTCGAGACGGGTGGTCATGGTCAATACCGGCAAATGGACAAATTTCAGACACAAAAAAGCAGCCCGTAGGCTGCTTTTTTCTGCATCGGGAAGCTGGACTTAAGCCAGTTTTTCCTTGATGCGAGCTGCTTTACCGGACAGGTCACGCAGGTAGTACAGCTTGGCTTTACGTACGTCACCGCGACGCTTGACGGCCATGCTGTCGATTTGCGGGCTGTAGGTCTGGAAAGTACGCTCTACGCCAACACCGTTGGAGATTTTACGAACAGTGAAAGCACTGTTCACACCACGGTTACGCTTGGCGATTACCACGCCTTCGAACGCTTGCAGACGCGAACGGTCGCCTTCCTTCACTTTCACCTGAACGACAATGGTGTCGCCCGGGGCAAAGGTAGGGATCTCTTTGGTCATCTGCTCTGCTTCGAGTGCAAGGATGATTTTGTTAGTCATGCTGTGCTCCTAAGGTAAGTCAATGGACCTACCATCGATACGTTGTTAACTATCGTCCCGCGCGAGGATGTATTCCTCGAGCAGCTTCTTCTCTTCTCCAGAAAGCGAGCGGCTTTCCAGAAGATCGGCGCGTCGTTCATAGGTCCGACCAAGGGACTGCTGTAAACGCCAACGCCGGATGTGTGCGTGATTGCCACTTAGCAATACGTCGGGAACACGCTGATCCGCATACACCTCCGGTCGGGTGTAGTGCGGGCAATCCAGCAAACCATCCGTGAAGGAATCCTCCTCCGCAGAGTCCACATGCCCTAAAGCTCCAGGCAGCAGTCGTGTAACCGCATCTATCAGGACCATTGCCGGCAGCTCGCCGCCAGACAATACATAGTCCCCAATCGACCACTCTTCATCGACATGAGCTTCAATAAAACGCTCGTCAATGCCTTCATAGCGACCGGCAATCAGGATCAAACTTTCCTCATTCGCCAGTTCGCGTACCGCCGCCTGTTTCAGCTGACGGCCTTGAGGGGACAGGTAAATTACCTTCGCCTTCTCCCCGGCGGCTGCCTTGGCCTGAACCAATGCATCTTCCAGGGGCTTGATCTTCATCACCATGCCCGGGCCACCGCCAAATGGGCGATCGTCCACAGTGTGATGTCGATCCGTCGTGTAGTCTCGCGGGTTCCAACAGGTGAGCTGCAACAGCCCCTGTTTCACCGCCCGACTGGTGATGCCGTACTCGCTGATGGCGGAAAACATCTCGGGAAACAAACTGATCACTTCAATGCGCAAATTAGCCACGCTTAGAAGTCCGCGTCCCATTCCACCTTCATCTCGCCCGCTGCCAGGTCGACGGCCAACACGCATTGCTCGGTATAGGGCAACAGGCGTTCGCGATCATCCAGGCTGCCAGCGCAAGGCTTGACCACCATTACATCATTGGCGCCGGTTTCCAGAAGATGATCGATTTTCCCCAGCAATTGCCCGAGTTGATCAATAACCTTCAGACCTTCCAGCTGGTACCAGTAGTACTCGCCGTCGGTCAATTCAGGGAACAGGTTGCGCGGCACGCAGATCTCGTAACCGGCCAGAAGACGAGCTTCTTCACGATCATCAAGACCCTTGAGCTTTGCGACCAGGAACTTGTCGCTCCCGCGTCCACTGACCAGCTCGACCTGTTTCACACTCCCTTCGCGCTTGAGCGTCCAGGTTTTGTACTGCAACAGGTTTTCAGTCGGATCAGTAAAGGAATACACCTTCACTTCGCCGCGAACGCCATGAACAGAATAAATCTTGCCGATAACGATCAAATCATCAGCAACAGCTGGCGTCGCGTTCATATTGCTCAGGCTGCGGCCTTAGCCGAGTCCTTCAACAGTTTTGCAACGCGCTCGGATGGCTGTGCGCCAACGCTCAGCCAGTAGGCTACGCGCTCTTGGTTCACGGACAGACGAACTTCTTGACCACGAGCAACAGGGTTGAAGAAACCAACCTGTTCCTTGTGCGAACCGTCACGCGGGTTGCGGCTGTCGGTTACGGTCAAGTGGTAAAACGGGCGCTTTTTGGAGCCGCCAAGGGCAAGACGGATTGTTAGCATGTGAACATCGTTCCTGTAGTCGGTGCTGCAAATCTAAATGCACAGCGGGCATAGGTGCCCGAAAGGCCGCATATTCTAAGGAATATCCGGACTTTTGCAAATGTCTTTTTCTGGCGCCTATCAGCGTGCCATTCAGATCTGCTATAGAGCCGTCGGTTAAAACGGCGAGTCAGCCCCCGCCAACGGCGGGTTTGCTGGAGATCCCACATCCCTGTGGGTCGGAGCAGGAGCTGGGCTCCCGCTCGAATACTTTACATTTTCGGCATGCCGCCGCCGGGCAACATACCGCCCATGCCGCGCATCATCTTGGCCATCCCGCCTTTGGCGGAGAATTTCTTCATCATCTTCTGCATCTGCTTGTGCTGCTTGATCAAGCGACCGATGTCCTGCACCTGGGTGCCGGAACCCATGGCGATCCGGCGTTTGCGCGAACCGCTGATCAGCTCAGGGTCGCGGCGCTCGGCCGGGGTCATGGAGTTGATGATGGCTTCCATCTGCTTGAACTGCTTCTCTGCCGCGCCTTGGGCATTGCCCATTTGCGCCAGGTTCACACCGCCGATGTTGGGGAGCTTGTCCATCAGGCCGCCGAGGCCGCCCATGTTCTTCATCTGTTGCAACTGGTCACGGAAGTCTTCGAGGTCGAAGCCCTTGCCCTTCTTCAGCTTCTTGGCCAGCTTGTCGGCCTTGTCCTTGTCGAGCGTGGCTTCGGCCTGTTCGATCAGGCTGAGCACGTCACCCATGCCGAGGATACGCGAGGCGATACGCTCGGGGTGGAACGGTTCGAGCGCGTCGCTCTTCTCGCCCATACCGATGAACTTGATCGGCTTGCCAGTAATGGCACGTACCGACAGCGCGGCACCGCCGCGTGCGTCGCCGTCGACCTTGGTAAGGATCACGCCGGTCAGCGGCAGCGCATCACCAAAGGCCTTGGCGGTGTTGGCCGCATCCTGGCCGGTCATGGCATCGACCACGAACAAGGTTTCGACCGGGTTGATCGCGGCATGCAGCGCCTTGATCTCGCCCATCATCTCTTCGTCGATGTGCAGGCGACCGGCGGTATCGACGATGACCACGTCGATGAACTTGAGCTTGGCTTCTTTAATAGCCGCGTTGGCAATGTCGACCGGCTTCTGGCTCAGGTCGGAAGGGAAGAAGGTCACACCCACTTCGCCCGCGAGCATTTCCAACTGCTTGATGGCCGCCGGACGGTACACGTCGGCCGACACCACCATCACGGATTTCTTCTTGCGCTCTTTAAGGAAGCGCGCCAACTTGCCGGCGGTGGTGGTCTTACCCGCACCTTGCAGACCGGCCATCAATACGACGGCTGGCGGCACGGCGCTGAGGTTCAAGTCTTCGTTGGCCGCGCCCATCAGGCTTTCGAGTTCGGCCTGGACGACCTTCACGAAGGCCTGGCCCGGGGTCAGGCTGCGGGACACTTCGGTGCCGACCGCGCGCTCTTTGACCGAGTTGACGAAATCCTTCACCACCGGCAAGGCCACGTCGGCTTCCAGCAACGCCATGCGCACTTCACGCAGGGTGTCTTTAATATTGTCCTCGGTCAGCTTGGCCTTGCCGGTAACGTGGCGCAGCGTCTGCGAGAGACGGTCAGTCAAGTTTTCAAACATGCGCGATCCTTTCAGGCCCTACTCATCGAAATGCAGGTAGACCGAGGTAATGGCGGCCCAGGCTGTGGTCAATCGCTATTAAAAACAGCGCTCGCCGAGCCTGCGGCGTGGGCAGGTCGCGGATTATAGCGAAGACTGCGCCCATGCACACCCGCTGTCTGGCCCGGGAGTCTTTCTTGCAACGCAGGTGTGTGCCAAACTCAACGCCTTTCGGGCTTGCCTACCAGGATTTATGCTCCCCTTGTCACCCAGTTTGCTACCCAGCCTCGCCGCCGCCATTCTGTATGCCGCTGCGACTCTCTATCAGGGCACTCGTCTGGCCCAAGGCGCCAAAGCGGACAAACGTCTGCTCGTCGGCCTTGGCGTGCTGGCCCTGCTGGCCCATGCCGCCAGCCTGTTCACTCACCTGATGACGCCGGTGGGCCTGGGCCTGGACTTTTTCAGCGCCGCCAGCCTGATCGCCGCGGCCGTCATCGCACTGACGTTGCTGGCCTGCTACCGCATTCCCGTCGAGAACCTGCTGGTGCTGCTATACCCCTTGGGTGTGCTGACGGTATTGCTGGCGCAGTTCACGCCCACCGGCACCGTACAGGTGATTGACGAAGAGCCGGGTATCCTTGCCCATATCCTGTTGTCGATCCTCGCCTACGGCATGTTCACCATTGCGGTGTTCCAGGCCCTGCTCCTGTTGCTGCAGGATCACCAGCTCAAGCACAAGCACCCCTCAGGGCTGATCAAGAACTTCCCGCCGCTGCAAACCATGGAAAGCCTGCTGTTCGGATTCCTGTGGGCCGGTTGGACCCTGCTGTCGCTGTCGCTGATTTCCGGCTGGCTGTTCGTCGAGAACCTGTTCGCCCAGCACCTGGTGCACAAGACCCTGCTGGCGTGCCTGGCCTGGGTGGTGTTCAGCGTGCTGCTGTGGGGCCGCAACCGCCTCGGCTGGCGTGGGCACAAGGCAATACGTTGGACCCTGGCCGGGTTCTGCCTGCTGATGCTGGCCTATTTCGGCAGCAAGCTGGTTCGCGAATACATCCTGCATATCTGACGGGCAGCGATCATGGATAACTTGCCTTTGGAGCCGATGCTCGCCGTCATTGCCTTGCTGATTTTATGGGCGGCGCTGTTTACCGCCATCGAAGCAGCACAACAGCATCTGTTGGCCCTGCGCCCCGGTACCCGCCAGGGCGATAAGGCTGCCGCACGCCTGAGCTTCCCGCGCCATAGCCTGATTCTGTGCAACAGCCTGTGCCGCGCCGCCGTGGTGATCCTTTGCACGCTGCTGGCAATCTATGCCTGGGCGCAGAACGGCCCATGGCTGGGTTGGCTGATCTCTTGTGCACTGCTGCTGATTCTCGCCGACTACCTGCCTCGCATCCTGGCCACCCGCCATCCGCAAGCGGTGTTGGGTTTCGGTAACGCCCTGCTGGGCGTGCCGCTGAAAATCCTCTACCCGCTGGCCTGGCTGCTCAACGGCATCAGCCTGTTGCTGCTGCGCCCGTTCGCGCGCAAATCCGGTGTGGTGAAAAACAGCGATGAGCCGCTGCCGGACCATGACGACCAAGCCCCGCCCGAGGCCGACGAAGACCGTGCGCCCGGTATGCCCGGCATCCACGCGCTGGATAACATCACCGTCAACGACATCCTGGTGCCCCGCAGTGAAGTGGACGGCATCAACCTGGATGACTCGATCGACGAGATCATCGAGCAGCTGCGCAGTTCCCAACGCACGCGCCTGCCGGTGTTCCACAGTGATATCAACCAGGTCGAAGCGGTGCTCAACACGCGCCAGGTCCAGCACCTGCTCCCCGACGCCAGCCTGACCAAAGAGGCGTTGCTCGCTGCCTGTCACGAACCCTATTTCGTTCCGGAAAGCACACCATTGCAGCTGCAACTGCTGAATTTTCACAAGCAGCAACGGCGCCTGGGCATGGTGGTGGACGAATACGGCGAAGTGCTGGGCATCGTTACCCTGGAAGATATCCTGGAAGAAATCGTCGGCGAGTTCGAAAGCGATCAGGCTGTGGATAACCCCCACATCGAGGCCCAGCCCGATGGCCGCTACATCATTGACGGCGCCGCTTCGATCCGCGAACTGAACAAAAGCCTGGGCTGGCACCTGCCCAGCGACGGCCCCAAGACCCTCAACGGCCTGGTGACCGAAGCGCTGGAAACCATCCCCGATTGCGCGGTGTGCCTGAAGATCGGCCGCTATCGCCTGGAAATCCTCGAAACCGAGGACAACCGGGTGAGCAAGGTGTTGATCTGGCATACCAGCCATGTGCCCGTGGCCGCCTGACCTCAGCAGGCTCAACCCGGTCAATGTGGGAGCTGGCTTGCCTGCGATACAGGCGACTCGGTCCTTCAGTTGAACCGAGGTGATGCTATCGCAGGCAAGCCAGCTCCCACATTGATCCAGCTCCAGGCCATAGATCCTCACCAGCCCCTTGTTGGATCCTTAGCCCCCTTCCTATAATCCATCCGGCTTACCCAAGCCCCGCCCGACCGCGTGCTACCCGCACTCAGCGTGTCCAGGCACCGCTTTATCATGTCCGACCGGTGTTTGCTCCCATCCCGAGCCGCCCCGCGCACAGCCCTGATCCATGGGTGTTCGACCAATAATAATCCGCGTCCAAACGCGCAATGACCGTCAGGGATACTGCCATGAGCACCACCTACCAAGAGGCTGCGACCGCCGCCCCTACCAACTCGACCGCCCGCGTCGCCACGGCGAGCATCGTCGGCACTGCCATCGAGTTCTACGACTTCTATATCTACGCCACGGCTGCTGCGCTGGTGATCGGCCCGGTGTTCTTTCCCCAGAGCTCCGGCACCGCGCAGATGCTGGCCTCGTTCCTGACCTTTGGCATCGCCTTTATCGCCCGTCCGCTGGGCTCGGCGCTGTTCGGCCATTTCGGCGACCGTATCGGGCGCAAATCCACCCTGGTGGCCTCGCTGCTGCTGATGGGCGTGTGCACCACCTTGATCGGCTTACTGCCCGGTTATGACAGCATCGGCGCCTGGGCACCGATTCTGTTGTGCGTATTGCGCTTCGGCCAGGGCCTGGGCCTTGGCGGGGAATGGGGCGGCGCGGCATTGCTGGCGACCGAGAACGCACCCAAAGGCAAGCGCGCCTGGTTCGGCATGTTCCCGCAACTGGGCCCGTCGATTGGCTTTCTGGCGGCCAACGGTTTATTCCTGATCCTGGCCATGAGCCTGAATGACGAGCAGTTCCGTAGCTGGGGCTGGCGTATTCCGTTCATTCTCAGCGCCGCACTGGTGATGGTGGGCCTGTATGCACGGCTGAAGCTGCATGAAACCCCAGTGTTCGCCAACGCCGTCGCTAAAGAAGCGCCGGTGAAAGTGCCGCTGGTAGAACTGTTCAGCCAGCATTGGCTGCCGGTGCTGCTGGGCGCCGCGTCGATGGTGGTGTGCTACGCGCTGTTCTACATCACCACGGCGTTTTCCCTGAGCTACGGCGTTTCCACGCTGGGCTACAGCCGCGAGACGTTCCTCGGCTTACTGTGCTTTGCCGTGCTGTTCATGGGCTTGGCGACGCCGCTGGCAGCGCTGGCCAGTGATCGTTATGGACGTAAGCCGGTACTGATCGTTGGGGCGATCCTGGCGATTCTCTCGGGCTTTACCATGGAGCCACTGCTGACCCACGGCTCGACCTGGGCCGTGGCGCTGTTCCTGGCGTTGGAGCTGTTTCTGATGGGTGTGACCTTCGCACCGATGGGTGCCCTGCTGCCGGAGTTGTTCCCGACGCGTGTGCGTTATACCGGTGCTTCGGCGGCGTATAACCTGGGTGGGATTGTCGGGGCGTCTGCAGCACCGTTCTTCGCGACCAAGCTGGTGGCGATGGGTGGGCTCAGTTATGTCGGTGGGTATGTGTCGGCGGCAGCGTTGCTGAGTTTGATTGCGGTGCTGTGCCTGAAAGAGACGCGGGATAATGATTTGAACAAGGTCGCCTGATAAACCGCTATCGGGAGCAAGCCCCCTCCCACATTCGACCGCATTCCAAAGGTTATACGCGGTTAAATGTGGGAGGGGGCTTGCTCCCGATGCTTTTAGAGCTCTACAACAACCGCTTGGGAGGCCCGGGTCGCCTTGGCGCGAGCCGCTTCAATCGACTCATCCCGCGCCAACGCCACACCCATACGGCGCTGGCCATTCACTTCTGGCTTGCCAAACAGGCGCAACGCCGTGTCCGGCTCGCTCAATGCCGCGCCGAGGTTGGCAAACGCCGTCTGGGTCGATTGCCCTTCCACCAGGATCACCGCCGACGCCGAAGGCCCGAACTGACGGATCAATGGGATCGGCAAGCCCAGGATGGCGCGAGCGTGCAGCGCGAACTGCGACAGGTCCTGAGAAATCAGTGTGACCAAACCGGTGTCATGTGGGCGCGGCGACACTTCGCTGAACCACACCTGATCGCCCTTGATGAACAACTCCACACCAAACAGACCACGGCCGCCCAGGGCTTCGGTTACCGCCTTGGCAACGCGCTCGGATTCGGCCAGGGCGATCGGGCTCATGGCCTGTGGCTGCCAGGACTCCTGATAGTCGCCCTTCTCCTGACGATGGCCAACCGGCGCGCAGAAGGTGGTGCCGCCAATGTGGCGCACGGTCAGCAGAGTGATTTCGTAGTCGAAATCGATAAAGCCTTCGATGATGACTCGACCCTTACCGGCACGCCCGCCTTCCTGCGCGTAATCCCAGGCTTTCTGCACGTCATCAGTGCTGCGCAACAGGCTCTGGCCCTTGCCCGACGAACTCATCACCGGCTTGACCACGCAGGGGAAGCCCAGGTCCTGGACGGCCTTGCTGTAGTCTTCGAAGGTGTCCGCGAAGTGGTACGGCGAGGTCGGCAGGTCCAGTTCTTCGGCGGCCAGGCGACGGATGCCCTCACGGTTCATGGTCAACGACGTGGCGCGGGCGGTCGGGATAACCGTGAAGCCTTCAGCCTCCAGTTCCACCAGAGTGGCGGTGGCGATGGCTTCGATTTCCGGCACGATGAAGTGCGGCTTCTCCGCCTCGATGACTGCACGCAGCGCCGCACCGTCGAGCATGTTGATCACGTGGCTACGGTGCGCCACCTGCATCGCCGGCGCGTTGGCGTAGCGATCCACGGCGATCACTTCAACACCCAGGCGTTGCAGTTCGATCACCACTTCCTTGCCCAGCTCACCGCAGCCACACAGCAAAACGCGGGTCGCGGTTGGCGACAATGGAGTTCCGATTCGGGTCATCTCAGGTCCTCAGGGGAGCGGATCATGGGGAGAAAGGCCGGCATTTTACATGAACTGCAAGAATTGGCCTCAGTTGGCGACGGCACGCTTGCGCAGGCGCCAAGCCATGATCAACCACACCACCGTGACCCCGGCGAACTTCGACACCAACGCCGTGCCCGCCACCGCCGGTGTGAGCGCGCCGATCAAGCCGAAGAAAATAAAGGTGTCGAGGGGAATGCTCAGTGCCGAACTTATCCACAGGCGATCATGCAGCGGGCGTTTGGTGATGCTGAACACCAGCCAGTCGATGCACTCGGACACCGCGAACGCCGTAGCACTGGCCAGGGCGATGGACGGGTCGGAAGTGATATACGACAGCACCAGCGCCGCCAGCATGGCGATGATCGCGCCGTGGCCGAAGCGGGTTTGCACCATGTCGCGAAGGATAAATACCAGGCCACCCCAGGCGGACCAGATGACATCCAGGTGCGGGGCGGTGGAGAAGGCGAAGTTGATCAGCACGACGCTGCTGATGTAGGCGATCAGGAAAAACATGGATGAATGACCTGTGAACAAGGGACACAGGGTACTTCACAATTAGACATATGTCGTCTGGGAGGGCTTCATCGGGGGCAAGCCCCCTCCCACATTTTGATCTGTGAACACATTCAAGTGTGGGAGGGGGCTTGCTCCCGATAGCAATCGATCAGGCACCCGAGCTTTTGGGCGTCATCCACACCATCCCACTGGCCACCGCCCGCTCATGACACAACCCCAACACCACCCGGCGTTCGGCATTATCCATGCGGCCCCAACGCGTAATCTCGTCCACGTTGCGCTGGCAGCCGGTACAGATATCGTCCTCGTCCAGCGCGCAAATATTCACACAGGGCGAGGCTACAGGCCGTTCAACTGCACTCATTCTTCCTGCTCAACCAAGTCTCGGGCATAGCGCTGCGAATTATGCACATAGTGCGCGGCGCTGGCTTCGAGCATACGTTTCTGCGCCTCAGTCAGCTCACGTACCACCTTGCCCGGCGAGCCCATGACCAGCGAGCCATCGGGAATTTCCTTACCTTCACCGATCAGCGAGTTCGCGCCGATAATGCAGTGCTTGCCAATCTTGGCGCCATTGAGAACCACCGCGTTAATGCCGATCAGGCTGTAGTCGTCGACGCTGCAGCCGTGCAGCATGGCGTTATGGCCGATGGTCACGCCGGTGCCGAGGGTAAGCGGGTAGCCCATGTCGGTGTGCATTACGCTGCCGTCCTGCACGTTGCTGTTCTTGCCGATCAGGATCAGTTCGTTATCGCCGCGCAACACCGCGTTGAACCAGACGTTGGCGCCCTCCTCCAGCTGGACCTTGCCCACCAGCGTGGCATTGGGTGCGACCCAACTGTTGGGATGGGTCTCGACGCGGGCATCGCCCAGGCGGTATTTCATGGTTTTCCCTCACGGCTTGCCATTCATGCGATGGCTTAGATATTGATAAAACTCTTGGGCGGCTGGTGCAGGCTGATCTTGGCATCGTCATAGAGCAGGTTGATCAGCTCGACAATCATGATCGCCGTCAGCCCCCAGATCTTGTATTCGCCGAAGCGGTAGCTGGGCACATACCAACTTCGGCCCTGGTAATCGATGCGGTGGGTATGTTCGCGTGGGTCCTGTCGGAAAAACTCCAGGGGCACACTGAAGACGGCGGCGATTTCGGCGTCGTTGGCCAGGTATTCGACGTAGTCAGGGATCACGCCTACATAGGGCGTTACACGGATGCCGTGCAGGGAAATCAGCGGGCTCAACGGGCCTATGACCTCAACCAGCCCCGGCGGCAGGCCGATTTCTTCTTCGGCTTCGCGCAAGGCGGTAAAGATCAGGTCCGGGTCTTCAGGGTCACGCCGCCCACCAGGAAAGGCCACTTCGCCACCATGGGTCGACAGGCCGCTGGCGCGCAGAGTCAGGATCAGCTCAGGTTCGTCAGTGCGGGTAATCGGCACCAGCACTGCGGCCTCGGGGAAACGCCCGTCAGTTTCTAAGGTGTGAGGGGTGTGATTGCTTACCCGGCGAAGTAGCTCGTCCAGCAT
Organism: Pseudomonas sp. NCIMB 10586; assembly: GCF_023127895.1. NCBI lineage: Bacteria > Pseudomonadati > Pseudomonadota > Gammaproteobacteria > Pseudomonadales > Pseudomonadaceae > Pseudomonas > Pseudomonas sp. NCIMB 10586. The sequence continues at coordinate 246,584 of NZ_SPKQ01000050.1, read as the reverse complement.
GAGTCATCTCGGTCTGTTGGCTACCTTGCATCATGCACCAAAGCGTGCGGGCGCCCAAGCCCAAAACCCGGTGCATGTCGCGAAACGACAACTTGCAGGAACGCCCGGCACCAAGCCAAGATGTGCCCATTCTCCAGGAACCCCAGCATGAATTTCTGCAGCCAGTGCGGTAAACCGGTTACCCAACGTATTCCCGAAGGCGACGCACGCCTGCGTTTTGTGTGTGATCACTGTTCGACCATTCATTACCAGAACCCCAATATCGTCGCCGGTACCGTGCCGGTGTGGGGCGACAAAGTGTTGCTGTGCCGCCGCGCCATCGAGCCACGCCTGGGTTACTGGACCCTGCCCGCAGGTTTTATGGAAAACGGTGAAACCGTCGAACAGGCGGCCATGCGTGAAACCCTGGAAGAAGCCTGCGCCCGCGTGCGCAACCTGAGCATCTATACCCTGATCAATGTGCCGCACATCAGCCAGGTGCATATTTTCTACCGCGCCGAGCTGATCGACCTGGATTTTGCCGCAGGCCCGGAAAGCCTGGAAGTGAAGCTGTTCGATCAAGCTGATATCCCTTGGTCCGAGCTGGCTTTCCGCACGGTCGGGCGTACCTTAGAATGCTTTTTCGCTGACCGTCGCCAACAGGTGTACCCGGTGCGCAGCGAGTCCGTGCCACCGCTGTCCAAGCCCGCCCAATAACAAGCCGGCCGATTGTCGCCAAAGGGATACCGTTTCAATGCGCTGGTTGCTTGCTCTGATCTGCCTGTCGTTCGCCACGCTGTCGCCAGCCACAACCCAAGTCACCCTGGGCGGCAAACCGGTCGAAAAAGTCCTGGTGCTCAAGTCCGCTCATCAGCTGCAATTGATCAACGACGGCAAACCGTTCAAGACCTATCGCATTTCCCTGGGCAAGAACCCCAAGGGCCACAAGCTGATCGAAGGCGACCGCCGTACCCCCGAGGGTTTCTACTGGATCGACTGGCGCAAGACTAGCGACCGCTTCAACCTGGCCATGCACATCTCCTACCCGAACATCAGCGACGCTGCCCGCGCCCGCCGCGAAGGGGTAAAACCGGGCAGCATGATCATGATCCACGGCACGCCCGACACCGAAGACTACCCGGAACAGTGGTTTCACACCCTGGACTGGACCGACGGCTGCATCGGCATGCGCAACGTGGACATGCGCGAAGTCTGGAGCCTGGTCAAAGACGGCACCATGATCGAGATTCGGCCCTGATCCAGGACCGTTCGTAAAATAATTCGAAAATAATTCCTGCCCCAGGCAGCCCGCGCCAGTGAATACCAGTTCACCGAGCGAGCTGCGCATTTGTGCACGCAACAAAGACCTCTCTAATACCACTTGATACCGCGCACCGTTGAGATGCGCTAAAACCGGTACCTGCGCACTTTTGGTAGCATTGACATGGTATTTAAGTGGTATTAATTTCCGGCCATTACCGGGCGACAACACTCCAATAACGCATCGGAAACCTGACAGATGAATCCCATCCTGGCCCTGCGCCCCGACGACAAGCAATCCACGCCGCTGTACCTGCAACTGGCTCGCAGCCTTGAAGCCGCGATCCATGCCGGCCAGTGGAAATCCGAGCAGGCCCTGCCCTCGGAGCGTGCGCTCAGCGAGCAGTTGAGCATCTCGCGGGTCACTGCCCGTAAAGCGCTGGAAGTGTTGCTTGCCCAGGGCCTGATCCGCCGCAGCCAGGGCTCCGGCACCTTTATCACGCCGCGCCTGGAACAACCCTTGTCGCGCTTGTCGGGGTTCAGCGAAATGCTGCGGCTCAAGGGCTTTGTGCCCACCTCCCAGTGGCTGGAGCGCGACATAACCCCGCCGACCCACGAAGAGCTGATCCGCCTGTGCCTGTCACCCACCGACAAAGTGGCGCGCCTCAAGCGTCTGCGCAAAGCCGATGACACGGTCATGGCAATTGAAATGACCACCATGCCCGCCTCCGTGCTGCCCCAGCCGCAAGCCATCGGCAATTCGCTGTACGAATACCTGGAAGGCATCGGCAAGCCCATCGTGCGCGCCCTGCAACATATCCAGGCGATCAACGCCTCGGACGAGTTCGCCAAGCTGGTGGGCATCGCCCCCGGCACCGCCATGCTGCTGATGACCCGCGTGGGCTACACCGCCGACAACACGCCGATTGAAATCACCGACACCTACTGCCGCAACGACTACTACGACTTTGTCGCAGAGCTGCGCCGTCATGACTACTCCGCCGAATTGCGAATTTAGAGAACTGCCCATGTCAGAAGACAATATCCTCACGCCCAACGGCTGGATGCGCGGCCGCCTGGTGCACGAACACGGCAAGGTGGTTGCCATCGAAGGCACGCCTTGCGACCCGGCTGACAACGACCTGCCCTACCTGCTGCCAGGCTTTATCGACCTGCATGTACACGGCGGTGGCGGTGCCGACATCATGGAAGGGGCGCAGGCCTTCGAGACCATTACCCGCACCCACGTGCGTTTTGGGACCACCTCGCTATTGGCCACCACCATGACGGCGCCGGTGGAAGAAATCACCAGCGTCCTCGGTGAACTCGGCAGGTTCTGCGAGCAACGCCCGACAGGCAGCGCCCGGGTACTGGGCGTGCACCTGGAAGGCCCCTACATCAACCCGGGCAAACTCGGCGCCCAACCCAACTTCGCCCACACCGCATTGATGGCCGAAGTCGAAGACTACCTGCGCCTGGCGCCGATCCGAGTGATCACCATCGCCCCGGAAATCGCCGGCCACGACGGCCTGATCCGCGCCCTCAGCCAACGCGGCGTGCGCATGCAGATCGGCCACACCCTGGGCAGTTATGAAGAAGGCGTAGCCGCCCTCGCCGCCGGCGCCACCAGCTTTACCCATTTGTACAACGCCATGAGCCCACTGCATCACCGTGAGCCCGGCATCGTCGGCGCCGCGCTGGCCCACGCCCAATACGCCGAGCTGATTCCGGATCTGCTCCATGTGCATCCCGGTGCCATGCGCGTGGCCCTGCGCTCGATCCCATGCCTGTACTGCGTGACCGACTCCACCGCCGCCGCCGGTATGCCCGATGGCGAATACAAGCTGGGCAGCCACACCGTGACCAAATGCCTGGGTGGCGTACGCCTGGCCGACGGCACCCTGGCCGGCAGCACGCTGACCATGGACCAGGCGCTGCGCAACCTGGTGAAAATCGGCCTGCCCATCAGCGAAGCCTCACAACGCCTGTCGCAATTTCCTGCGGACTACCTGGGCCTGGAAGAACGCGGCCGCCTGCAACCCGGCAGCTATGCCGACTGCGTGCGCCTGGACCGCTCCCTGACACTCACCGACGTAATGGTCGAAGGAGAAACCATTGACTTCAAAAATGCTTGAAGAGGCCCTGGCCTCCTGCGACGCCGTTGCGGCACAACTGCAACGCCTGAATCCGCTGCTGGAAGAAGTGGCCGGTCGCCTGCGTCGCCAGCCGCCGCAAGTGGCGATGACCATTGCCCGCGGCAGCTCCGACCACGCCGCCAGCTACTTCGCCTACCTGGCCATGCAGCATGTGGGCATCCCGGTGGCGTCGTTGCCGATGTCGGTGGTGACCCTGTTGCAGGCGCCGATGAAAGTCAGCGGCCAGGTGGCGTTTGGGTTCTCCCAGTCGGGGCAGAGCCCGGACCTGGTCAACAGCCTGCGACTGCTGCGCAAGCGCGGCGCCCTGAGCATCTCGCTGGTGAACGCCGAAGACTCGCCGCTGGAAGCCGCCTGTGAATTCCATGTGCCGTTGTGCGCCGGCCCGGAACAAAGCGTGGCCGCAACCAAGAGCTTTATCGCCACCCTCAGCGCCAGCGCGCAATTGATCGGCCACTGGAACCAGGAAACCGAGTTGCTCCAAGCCTGCCAGGCGCTGCCCGACGGTTTGCGTGAAGCCGCCAAGCAGGATTGGACCCAAGCTATCGATGCCCTGGGCGACTGCCAGCAATTAATGGTGATCGGCCGTGGCGCCGGGTTTGCCATCGCCCAGGAAGCCGCGCTCAAGCTCAAGGAAACCTCGGCGATCCAGGCCGAAGCCTTCAGCAGCGCCGAGGTACGCCACGGGCCGATGGCCTTGATCGACGAAAACTACCCGCTACTGGTGTTCGCCCCACGCGGCGCCGAGCAGCCCGGCCTGTTGAGCCTGGCCGCCGATATGCGCCAACGCGGCGCCCGCGTGCTGCTGGCCGCATCGGACGATATCGCCGAACGCGACCTGACCCTTAGTCGCGCCGAACACCCGAGCCTGGACCCGATCCTGGCGATCCAGAGCTTCTACGTGATGGCCGCCGGCCTGGCTGAGGCACGGGGCATGGACCCGGACCAGCCGCGCCACCTGAGCAAAGTCACCCGTACGCACTAAAGCGGCGTTTTCCTGATGAGTACCGTGCCCATGCCCAACAACAATAATCCATTGACCTTAAGCGCCCCCTTGAGTGGGCCGGTGCTGGCCCTGAACAGCGTCCCCGACGAAGTGTTCGCCAGCGGCGCCATGGGCGACGGGATTGCCATCGACCCGTTGAACGATTGCCTGCATGCGCCCTGTGACGGCGTGATCATCCATGTCGCCCGCACCGGTCATGCATTGACCATCCGCGCCGACAACGGTGCCGAAGTGCTGATGCACGTGGGCATCGACACCGTGGAGCTCAATGGCGAAGGCTTTGCCTTGCTGGTGAAGGATGGCGCACGGGTGAGCGAGGGCCAGCCGTTGGTGCAGTTTGACCTGGACCGCATTGCGCGCCAGTGCAAAAGCCTGGTGAGCCTGATCATCCTGACCAACAGTGAGCGCTTCGAGCTGCAACCGATTGCGAGCAAGACCGTGAAGCTCGGTGAATCACTGATGCGGATTGCCCTGCGCACATCCGCGCCGGTTCAAACCGCTGTGGATAACTCGGTCGCGCAAGTGAGCGCCACGGTACGCATCACCCATCGTGGCGGCTTGCATGCGCGCCCTGCCGCGCTGATCCGCAAGACTGCCCAGGGCTTCAGCAGCCAATCGCAGCTGCACTTCGGTGATAAGACCGCGGCTTGCGACAGCCTGATCGGCCTGATGGGGTTGGGTATTGGCGAAGGTGACGAGGTACGGGTGACCTGTCGTGGCAAGGATGGCGAGGCGGCGTTACAGGCACTGGTCGCCGCGCTGTCCGTGGCGATCCACGAGGAGCATCACGTGCCGGTCGTTGCCACACCACGCCGGGCGAATACCGAAGCCAATGTGCTGCAAGGCGTATGCGCGGCACCCGGTCTGGTATGTGGGCCATTGTTCCGCCTCACGGGCATCGAACTGCCGCAAGACAGCGGCAATCATAGCGTCGACGAACAACGGCAACGCCTGGATGCCGCCCTTGAGCAAGTGCGCAGCGAAATCCGCAACACGCTGGACCAGGCACGCCAACGCAAGAGCGTCGAGGAAGAAGAGATCTTCGCCGCCCACCTCGCCCTATTGGAAGACCCGGCATTAATCGACGCGGCCACCGCCACCATCGAACAGGGCAGCGCCGCCACCCACGCCTGGCGCGATGCGATCCAGGCCCAATGCGCCGTGCTGCTGGCGTTGGGCAAACCACTGTTTGCCGAGCGCGCCAATGACCTGCGAGACCTTCAACAACGGGTGCTGCGTGCGTTGCTGGGTGAAGCCTGGCATTTCGAATTGCCGGCGGGGGCGATTGTCAGTGCCCATGAGCTGACACCTTCGGACTTGCTTCAACTGAGCGAGCAACACGCCGCTGGCATCTGCATGGCCGAAGGCGGTGCGACCTCCCATGTGGCGATTTTGGCCCGGGGCAAAGGCCTGCCGTGTCTCGTCGCCCTGGGCAATGAAGTGCTTGATGTGCCCCAAGGCCAACGGGTAGTGCTCGATGCCGCCAACGGCCGCCTGGAACTGGCCCCCAGCGAAGCGCGCCACGCCGAAGTTCATCAGATTCGCGAAACACAGAAATTACGACGCCAGCAACAACAGGCCCAAGCCCGGCAACCGGCACTCACCACCGACGGCGTGACGGTTGAAGTGGCGGCGAATGTCGCCTCCAGCGCCGAAGCCCAGGTGGCGTTTGACAACGGCGCCGATGGCGTTGGCCTGCTGCGCACCGAATTCCTCTTCGTCGACCGCCGCACCGCGCCGGATGAGCAGGAGCAACGCCAAGCTTATCAGGCCGTGCTGGATGCCATGGGTGACAAGTCGGTGATCATCCGCACCATCGATGTGGGTGGCGACAAGCAGCTCGACTACCTGCCGCTGCCTGTCGAGGCCAACCCGGTACTGGGCCTGCGCGGTATCCGCATGGCCCAGGTGCGCCCTGAACTGCTCGACCAGCAACTGCGCGCCCTGCTGCAAGTCTCGCCGTTGGCGCGCTGCCGCATCCTGTTGCCGATGGTCAGCGAGGTGGATGAACTGCTACAGATTCGCCAGCGCCTGGATGAACTGTGCGTGGAGCTGGAGCTGACGCAGCGCCCCGAGCTGGGCGTGATGATCGAAGTGCCCGCCGCCGCGCTGATGGCCGAGCAGTTGGCCGAACACGCGGACTTTTTATCCATCGGCACCAATGACCTGTCCCAGTACACCCTGGCGATGGACCGCGACCACGCAGGCTTGGCCGCACGCGTTGATGCGCTGCACCCTGCCTTGCTGCGGCTGATCGCCCAAACCTGCACCGGTGCGGCGAAACACGGGCGTTGGGTCGGTGTGTGCGGTGCCTTGGCATCTGACCCACTGGCCACGCCGGTACTGGTCGGCCTGGGGGTCAGCGAACTGTCGGTGAGCCCGCCGCAGATCGGCGAAATCAAGGACCGCGTCCGCCACCTGGACGCGGCGCAATGCCGGCAACTGAGCCTTGAGCTGCTCGACCTGAGCAGCGCCAAGGCCGTTCGCCAAGCCTGTCAACACCACTGGCCGCTGAGCTGAAAACAACAAGAATAGGGAGACACGCCATGTACCAACACTTTATCGAAGGCCTGCAACGCCTGGGCCGCGCACTGATGCTGCCGATTGCGATCCTGCCAATCGCCGGCTTGCTGCTGCGCCTGGGCGACACCGACTTGCTCAACATCGCGGTGATGCACGATGCCGGGCAGGCGATCTTCGCCAACCTGGCGCTGATCTTCGCCATCGGCATCGCCGTGGGCTTTGCCCGCGACAACAACGGCACCGCCGGCCTGGCCGGGGCGATTGGCTACCTGGTGATGATCTCGACCCTCAAGGTGATGGATACCACCATCAACATGGGCATGCTCGCCGGTATCGCCAGTGGCCTGATGGCGGGCGGGCTGTATAACCGCTTCAAGGACATCAAGCTGCCGGAGTACCTGGCGTTCTTTGGTGGGCGACGGTTTGTACCGATTGTCACCGGCTTTTCGGCGGTGGGCCTGGGCGTGATCTTCGGTCTGATCTGGCCGCCGATCCAGCACGGAATCAACAGCTTCGGCGTATTGCTGATGGAAAGCGGCAGCCTGGGTGCGTTCGTGTTTGGCGTGTTCAACCGCCTGCTGATCGTCACCGGGTTGCATCACATCCTCAACAATATGGCGTGGTTCGTGTTCGGCACGTTTACCGACCCGGCAACCGGCGCGGTGGTGACCGGCGACCTGACCCGCTACTTTGCCGGCGACCCGAAAGGCGGCCAGTTCATGACCGGCATGTTCCCGGTGATGCTGTTCGGCCTGCCGGCTGCGTGCCTGGCGATGTACCGCAATGCGTTGCCAGAGCGCCGTAAAGTCATGGGCGGGATCTTTCTGTCGATGGCGCTGACTTCGTTTTTGACCGGGGTGACTGAACCAATTGAATTTGCCTTCATGTTCCTGGCACCGTTCCTGTACCTGATCCATGCCGTGCTGACGGGCCTGTCGATGGCAGTCACCAATATGTTGAATATCCACCTCGGGTTTACCTTCTCCGGTGGGTTTATCGACATGGTGCTGGGTTGGGGCAAGTCCACCAATGGCTGGCTGGTGGTACCGGTGGGCCTGGCCTACTCGGTGATCTACTACACGGTGTTCAGCTACTGCATCCGCCGCTTTAACCTCAAGACACCGGGGCGTGAAGATATCCAGGTGGTGCAGGCTGAAGCGATGAGTGATACCCAGCGTGCCACGGCATATATCCAGGCGCTGGGTGGTGCAGAGAACTTGCTGAGTGTGGGTGCATGCACCACGCGGCTGCGGTTGGACATGGTGGATCGCAACAAGGCGGTGGATGCTGAACTGAAAGCACTGGGCGCCATGGCTGTAGTGCGGCCGGGTAACGGCGGCAGTTTGCAGGTGGTGGTTGGGCCGATGGCCGATAGCATTGCTGATGAAATTCGCTTGGCGATGCCAGGGTTTGTTGCCGCAGCGCCTGTAGCGGTTGCGCCTGTGGATAAGCCCGTGACGGTGAATATGCAGGAGGCCGAGCAATGGCTGAATGCGTTGGGTGGCCGAGAGAATGTGCGCCAACTGGAAGCGGTGGCGATCACTCGGTTGCGGGTGGAGTTGGGGGATGATTCGCGCTTGTCTGAAGCTCAGCTCATTACACTTGGTTGCCAGGGTGTGAGTCAGCTTGAAAGCGGTGTTTGGCACTTGTTAATTGGTGACAAGGCCTCTGGCTTGGGTGAGGCGTTGGAGCGGTTGGTCAGTGAGGTCGGCGCCAGGGTTTAGAGCGGTAGTGGCTTTTCTGGCCTCATCGGGGGCTTGCTCCCGATTGGCCCTCACAGGCGCCTGATTACTTCTGCTCAGGCACTTCAACTAAATCCAGCACCCGATCCACCATCAACTGGATGCCCTCAACCATTCGATGAATCCCCAGCACGGCATCACGCTGCGGACCGTCGACATCAAAAGCCAGATGACCCGCCAGTGCCTGCACGGATGCCAGGTCTTGGGAAGCATTGGCGAGCAGGGTTTCGATGTTCAGACTGGGTATTACGGTGAAGATCTGGTCGGACGGTAAATCACCAGCTTGGCGGGACTCGGCTTGAGATGAGATTGAACCAGTTAGCAAGTTGTCGCTGATCATCATTAAACTCCATATGGAATAGGCTCCTAGTGATTTTTCAGGCTTGCAGTCCCGGTCACTGAATTGGCAGCGACTGGCGAAGGTTAGTTGTGCGAGTTCCGACGGACAACCTGAAAGGCTTGTCGGAAAGTTCTGAGGCGCTTGCACCGACGCCATCGCAGGCAAGCCAGCTCCCACATGGGATTGATGTACGGTCTGACAACGGGGTCAAATGTGGGAGCTGGCTTGCCTGCGATTGGCACTTACAGCCAACAAAAAACCCGCTGACCAAACTGGCCCAGCGGGTTTCTTGTTTATGCAGCCAGCCGATCAAAAATCCGCCAACTGCCACACCTCATACGCTGGAGTCTCATACGGGTGGCTAAGTTTGAGAGCAGCCACAACAGCCACAATCAACTCATCCGCCACTACCAGCTCAACCTTCCATTCCTCAACCACTTCAACCTGGCCGACCTGCCCGATAAACGGCTGACTGCCGTCCAACGCGCGGAATTGGCCCTGGCCCAGCACTTGCCAGGCGCAGCTGTCGTAGTCGCCGATGCGCCCGCCGCCGGCTGCGAAGACGGCGGTTTTCACCGTCTCCACATGGCTGTGGGGCACGAAGAAGGCGAGCTTGTACACGGCCTTAGTTCACCCACACGCGAGCGTTGCGGAACATGCGCATCCAGGCGCCGTCTTCGTTCCACTCTTCCGGGCGCCACGAGTTCTGCACGGCGCGGAATACGCGCTCCGGGTGCGGCATCATGATGGTGACGCGACCGTCGCGGCTGGTGAGGCCGGTAATGCCGCGTGGCGAGCCGTTCGGGTTGGCCGGGTAGCTTTCGGTGACCTTGCCGTGGTTGTCGACGAAACGCAGGGCCACGGTGCCGGACAGGTCGGCTTCAAGCAGCGCTTCTTCGCTGGCGAACTCGGCATGGCCTTCACCGTGGGCGATGGCGATTGGCATACGCGAACCGGCCATGCCTTGCAGGAAGATCGAGTTGGACTCCTGCACCTGCACCATGGCGACACGGGCTTCGAACTGCTCGGAACGGTTGCGCACAAAGTGCGGCCAGAACTCGCTGCCCGGGATCAGTTCGCTGAGGTTGGACATCATCTGGCAACCGTTGCACACACCCAGGGTGAAGCTGTCGTTGCGTTCGAAGAAGCCCTGGAACGCGTCGCGAGCACGGCTGTTGAACAGGGCCGACTTGGCCCAGCCTTCACCGGCACCCAGCACGTCGCCGTAGGAGAAACCACCGCAGGCCACCAGGCCTTTGAACTCGTTGAGATCAACGCGACCGGCGAGGATATCGCTCATGTGCACGTCAATCGCATTGAAACCGGCGCGATCGAACGCCGCGGCCATTTCCACCTGACCGTTGACGCCCTGCTCACGCAGTACGGCAACCTGTGGGCGAATGCCCTTCTTGATGTAAGGCGCGGCGATGTCCTGGTTGACGTCGAAGCTGAGCATGGTGCTCAGGCCCGGGTTGTCTTCTTCCAGGATCACGTCGAATTCCTGCTCGGCGCAGTCGGCGTTGTCGCGCAGGCGCTGGATCTGGTAGCTGGTCTCGGCCCACTGGCGTTGCAGCAAGCGGCGCTGACCGGTAAAGACCGTGTCGCCGTTGAACGAGATATTGACTTCGCCGTTGTTGATCGGCTGGCCAATCACCGCCACGCATTCGGCAAGGCCGGCAGCGCTGAACTGGGCGAGTACATCAGGGGTAGCGTCCTGACGCACCTGAATCACGGCGCCCAACTCTTCGTTGAACAGGATGCCGTTGATTTCGGCAGCATCCTCGGCAACGCTGTCGAGCACGATATTCAGGCCGCAGTGACCGGCGAAGGCCATTTCGACAACGCTGGTCAGCAAACCACCGTCGGAACGGTCGTGGTAAGCCAGCAGGTGACCGTCGGCGTTGAGGCCCTGGATCACGGCGAAGAAGGCTTTCAGGTCTTCGGCGTCATCGACGTCCGGTGCCTGTTTGCCCAACTTGCCATGGGTCTGCGCCAGGATCGAGGCACCCATGCGGTTCTGGCCACGTCCCAGGTCGATCAGGATCAGGTCGGTGGTGCCCTTGTCCATGCGCAGTTGCGGGGTCAGGGTCTGGCGGATGTCGGTGACCGGTGCGAAACCGGTGACGATCAGCGACAGTGGCGAGGTGACGCTCTTGTCGGTGCCTTCATCATTCCAACGAGTGGCCATGGACATGGAGTCCTTGCCCACCGGAATGGTGATACCCAGTTCCGGGCACAGCTCCATGCCGACAGCCTTGACGGTGTCGTACAGGCGCGCATCTTCACCGGGGTGGCCGGCAGCGGACATCCAGTTGGCCGACAGTTTGATGTCGGACAGCTTGCCGATACGCGAGGCGGCTATGTTGGTGAGGGTTTCACCAATGGCCATGCGGCCCGACGCCGGTGCGTCCAGCAGGGCCAGCGGCGTGCGCTCGCCCATGGCCATGGCTTCACCGGTATACACGTCGAAGCTGGTGGCGGTGACGGCAACGTCGGCCACCGGCACCTGCCATGGGCCAACCATTTGGTCACGGGCAACCAGGCCAGTGATGGTGCGGTCGCCGATGGTGATCAAAAAGCTTTTGCTCGCCACGGCCGGGTGGTGCAGCACGCGCTCAATGCTGTCGGCCAGCTCCAGCGTGCTTGGGTCGAAATCATCGCCCAGTTCGTTTTCACGTACCGCCGAACGGTGCATGCGCGGGGCTTTGCCCAGCAGCACTTCCAGCGGCATGTCTACCGGGCTGTTGCCGAAGTGGCTATCGGTAACCGTCAGCTGCGGCTCGGCAGTGGCTTCGCCGACCACGGCAAACGGGCAACGCTCACGTTCGCAGATGGCCTGGAAGCGTGCGAAGTCTTCAGGGCCGACGGCCAACACGTAACGTTCCTGGGATTCGTTGCTCCAGATTTCGTGCGGGGCCATGCCCGGCTCGTCGTTTGGAATGTTGCGCAGTTCGAAACGGCCACCGCGGTCGCCATCGTTGACCAGTTCCGGGAAGGCGTTGGACAAACCGCCGGCGCCGACGTCGTGGATGAAGCTGATCGGGTTCTTGTCGCCCAATTGCCAGCAACGGTCGATGACTTCCTGGCAGCGGCGTTCCATCTCAGGGTTTTCGCGCTGTACGGAAGCAAAATCCAGGTCTGCCGAGCTGGTGCCGGTGGCCATGGAGGAAGCCGCGCCGCCGCCCAGGCCGATCAACATCGCCGGGCCGCCGAGCACGATCAGCTTGGAGCCGACCAGGATCTCGCCTTTCTTGACGTGTTCTTCACGGATGTTGCCCATGCCGCCGGCCAACATGATCGGCTTGTGGTAACCGCGCACTTCATCGCCACGCGGGGTGGTGATGGATTGTTCGAAGGTACGGAAGTAACCGGTCAGCGCCGGACGCCCGAATTCGTTGTTGAACGCGGCGCCGCCCAGGGGGCCTTCGATCATGATGTCCAGCGCGGTGACGATGCGCTCAGGCTTGCCGTACGGCACTTCCCACGGCTGTTCGAAGCCCGGAATCTGCAGGTTGGACACGGTAAAACCGGTGAGGCCCGCCTTGGGCTTGGCGCCACGGCCGGTGGCGCCTTCGTCACGGATTTCGCCGCCGGAACCGGTGGCTGCGCCCGGGAACGGGGCAATCGCGGTCGGGTGGTTGTGGGTTTCAACCTTCATCAGGATGTGCACCGGCTCCTGCACCGCGCCGTACTGGCGGGTTTCCGGGTCCGGGAAGAAGCGACCGGCGACGGAGCCGACGATGACCGAGGCGTTGTCCTTGTAAGCCGACAGAACGCCTTCGCTGTGCATCACGTAGGTGTTCTTGATCATGCCGAAGAGGCTTTTTTCCTGGCTTTGGCCGTCGATATCCCAACTGGCGTTGAAGATCTTGTGACGGCAGTGCTCGGAGTTGGCCTGGGCGAACATCATCAGTTCGATGTCGTGGGGGTTGCGCTTCAAGCCGGTGAAGGCGTTGACCAGGTAGTCGATCTCGTCTTCGGCCAGGGCCAGGCCCAGCTCGGTGTTGGCCTTCTCGAGGGCGGCGCGGCCGCCGCCGAGCACGTCAATCGCGGTCAGCGGCTTGGGCTCAGCGTGGCTGAACAGGCCGGCAGCCTGCTCCAGCTGGCTAACGATGATCTGGGTCATGCGGTCATGCAGGCTGCTGGCGATCAGCTCGGCTTCGGCATCGCTGAACTGGCCAGCGACGTAAAAGGCGATCCCACGCTCCAGGCGCTGGATTTTATCCAGGCCGCAGTTGCGGGCGATGTCACTGGCCTTGCTCGACCAGGGCGAGATGGTGCCGAACCGCGGCAGAACCAGGAACAAGCGGCCAGTCGGCTCTTGAACGGGAACGCTTGGGCCGTACTTCAGAAGGCGTGCCAGCACTTGCTGTTCGTCGGCGGTCAAGACGCCGGTAACGTCGGCGAAGTGAGCAAATTCAGCGTACAGGCCTGTAACAGCTGGAACCTTCTGGCTCAGTTGCTCAAGGAGTTTGCTGTGGCGAAAGGCAGAAAGGGCAGGAGCGCCGCGCAGGATCAACATCTTCGGGACAGCCTCGGGAAGGGGTGTGCTTTGAGGCCGTGCATTCTAGCGTAAACCTTCGCCAACGGCACCCGAAACGGCACCGGTGGCCGCTGCCGAACGTCAGTTGGCAGGGTTTGCACGGCATCGGCAGGAAATCCGCGGTGTCGAGGGCAGTTATTTTAACCGTCACAATGGCGCTCCAGGCCGCGTTTCTGCGGGCTGCAGCACAGTTTTAACCGCGCTAGCAGACAAGTGCAGCGCTGTCGAGATATGGCGCCACGGGCCGTTTGCGTATACTGCGCAGATGTTCTCCCCAACTGTTTTGCGCCCGCGATGGGTCAAATGGCTCATCGCCACCCTGCTCTTCCTGACGCTCAGTGCCTGTGTTGATAAGCCCAGCACGCTTGAGCGAATCAAGGAGGATGGCGTATTGCGGGTGGTCACCCGGAACAGTCCGGCCACGTATTTCCAGGACCGTAACGGTGAGACCGGGTTCGAATATGAACTGGTCAAGCGTTTTGCCGACGAGCTGGGCGTGAAGCTGGAGATCGAGACCGCCGACAACCTCGATGACCTGTTCGGTCAGCTGGGCAAACCCAACGGCCCGGTTCTGGCCGCCGCCGGTTTAGTCAGCAGCGAGCAGCGCCAGCAGCAGGTGCGTTTTTCCCACCCGTACCTGGAAGTGACCCCGCAGATCATCTATCGCAACGGCCAATCGCGCCCCACCAATGCAGCCGATCTGGCGGGCAAGAAGATCATGGTGCTCAAGGGCAGCACCCACGCCGAACAACTAGCGGCGCTGAAGAAGCAGAATCCTGCAATCGAATACGAAGAGTCCGACGCCGTTGAAGTAGTCGACCTGCTGCGCATGGTCGACGAGGGGCAGATCGACCTGACCCTGGTGGACTCCAACGAAGTCGCCATGAACCAGGTGTACTTTCCCAATGTGCGCGTGGCGTTCGACCTCGGCAATGCCAGCAACCAAAGCTGGGCCGTGGCGGCAGGCGACGACAACAGCCTGCTCAACGAAATCAACAGCTACCTGGACAAGGTCGAGAAGAACGGCACGTTGCAGCGTCTGAAAGACCGCTATTACGGACATGTCGACGTACTCGGCTATGTGGGCGCCTATACCTTTGCCCAGCATCTGCAACAACGCCTGCCCAAGTACGAGAAGCACTTTCGTGCCTATGCCAAGGCAGAGAAAGTCGATTGGCGGCTGCTGGCAGCCATCGGCTACCAGGAATCGCTGTGGCAACCGACGGTCACCTCCAAGACCGGCGTGCGCGGCCTGATGATGCTGACCCAGAACACCGCCCAAGCCATGGGCGTGTCCAACCGCCTGGACCCCAAGCAGAGCATCATGGGCGGCGCCAAGTACCTGGCCAGGATCAAGGATGAGCTGGACGACAAGATCGCCGAGCCCGACCGCACCTGGTTTGCCCTCGCCGCCTATAACGTCGGCACCGGTCATCTGGACGATGCACGTATCCTGGCCAAGAAAGAAGGCCTGAACCCGAACAAGTGGCTGGACGTGAAGAAGATGCTGCCGCGCTTGTCGCAGAAGCAGTGGTACAGCAAGACCCGCTATGGTTATGCGCGTGGCGGGGAGCCGGTACATTTTGTAGCGAACATCCGGCGTTACTACGACATTCTTACCTGGGTGACCCAGCCGCAGCTGGAAGGCAACCAGGTGGTGGAAGGCAACCTGCATGTGCCGGGTGTGGACAAGACCAAGCCGCCGCAGGACAGCCCTCAACTCTGACCACGACAGCCCGCACACCGCAAATCCCTGTGGGAGCCGGGCTTGCCCGCGATGGCGGCCTGACAGTCAAGGTATTCGGCGCCTGACACACTGCTATCGCGGGCAAGCCCGGCTCCCACATTTGATCATCGTAGCCTTATAGGCCGGTGAGCAGATGGACCACGCCGCCCGGCAGTACCATTACTGCGGGTACACCGGCAGCCTTCAACGCCGACTCATCCAACCCACCCACCTCCTTCAATTGCACCCTCACACGCGTCAGCGCCACGCGCTGCTGTGACGTAACGTTCCCCTCCCCGCCCAATGCACTCAGCACCTCGGCCGACAACAGGCTCGGTGTCGGTGTGGCAACCGTCTCCGCCACCAAATCAGGCGTCAGGGCTTTCCAGAACGCCCGCTGCAATTTCTCGAACATGCTCAGTGCTCCACGACAGATGAGGTTTCAACGGTGGCCGCGTGGTACAGGCGCAGGGCCTCACGCACTTGATTGGCTTCTTCCAGGCCCAGCACCTGGCGGGCGATGATCTGGCAGTCGTGCAGGTCCAGCTCACGCACGGTGGCCTTGATGGTCGGGATCAGCGGCACGATGACCGACAGCTCATCCACGCCGAGCCCGATCAATACCGGCACTGCCACTGTTTCGGAGGCCAGCGCACCACATACCCCCACCCACTTGCCGTGGGCATGGGCCGCTTTGACCGTGATGTCGATCAGGCGAAGTACCGCCGGATGGAAACTGTCGGCCTGGCTGGCCAGTCGCGGGTGGTCGCGGTCCATGGCGAGGGTGTATTGGGTCAGGTCGTTGGTGCCGATGGAGAAGAAATCCACATGGGGCGCAAACACATCCGCCATCAGCGCTGCGCTGGGGACTTCGATCATGATGCCCAGCTTCGGTAACTCGGTCAGCCCAAGCGCCAATGCCTCTTCTTCGAGCATCTTGCGCGCCAGGTGCAGCTCCGACAGCAGGCTGACCATCGGCAACATGATATGCAGTCGCGCCAAGCCTGCACTGGCAAGGATCGAGCGCAGCTGTTCACGCAGCAGTTCGGGGCGCTCCAGGCACAGGCGAATACCGCGCAGGCCAAGGAACGGGTTGGTCTCGCTCTCCATCGGCACATAGGCCAAGGGTTTGTCGCCGCCCACATCCAGGGTGCGCACCACCAGGTTGCGCTCGCTGCCAAGGGCACGGGCGATGGCGCTGTAAGTGCCAGCCTGTTCTTCCGCGCTCGGGGCGCGGTTGCGGTCCAGGTAAAGGAACTCCGAACGCAGCAGGCCCACGCCTTCCCCGCCCAGGGTCAGGGACTGCTCCACTTCCTGCAACGAGGCGACATTGGCGGTGACTTCAACGTGATGCCCATCGCGGGTGACCGCCGCCCGTGAGGCCTGTGCCACCTCACGTTGCAGTCGCAGCTTTTGCTGTTGGCGAACCGCCTGCAATTGTTCGATTTCAGCCAGGTCCGGCTCCAGATGCAGTTCGCCTTTGTCGGCATTGAGCAGTACCCGTTTGCCGTTGGCCAGGGCCAATACCTGGCTCGGCACCCCGCAAACAGAGGGCAGGCCCAGCGCGCGGGCAAGGATTGCCACATGACTGGTAGCGCCACCGGCGACCGTGACGAAGCCCAGGACTTTACCGGTATCCAGGCCGGCGGTTTGTGAGGGTGTCAGTTGCTCGGCGACCAGGATGGCGCACTCCGGCAGCTCCATGGATCGCTCGGGCACGCCCAGGATCAACTTGAGTACGCGCTGACCAACATCGGCCAAGTCCGCTGCACGTTCAGCGAGCAGTGCCTTACCCAAGCCCTCGAAGAGTCGGGCGGTCGCCACTGTGGCGCGGTTCCAGGCAAAGGCGGCACTCTTGCCCTCGGCCAGCAGGCTATAGGCTTGTTCCAGCAGGGTTGGATCTTCAAGCAATTCCTGATGGGCGCGGAAAATTTCGGCTTGGGCACTGCCGGCCGCCTTGGCTTGCAAGTCTTGCAGCGCCTCGCTTGCCGCCCGTAGGCCACGCGCCAATGCGGCCCGCTCAAAGGTTTCTCCGGCGCCAGCTTCGGGAATATCGAGCGCCGTCTCAGCCACTTGGACGACCTGGCCGAACGCCGAGCCCGGCGATGCGCAGACACCTCGCAACACGGTGGCCGAAGATGCCGGTGCGGCGGGCGTGTTGATCTTCTCGACCGCTACCGGCAAGGTCTCGCCACAGCCGTCGAGCAACAACGCTACGAGTGACTGGATCGCCGCCTCGGCATCTTCGCCCGCCGCGCTCACCTGCACGCTGTCGCCCTGACAGGTCTGCAGCGCCATGATCGCCACCAGGGACTTGGCATTCGCACTCTGGGTTTGCTTGTGCAGGTAAATGCTCGAGTTGAACCCTTTCGCCGCCTGGGCAAGCACCGCCGCAGGCCGGGCGTGCAAGCCATGAGCGTTGGGCACGGTCAGTGGCTTGGAGAACAGCGCGTTACCCTCCTCCTCATCCAGCTCGGCAGATACCTGCCCGGGCGATACTCGCAACAGTGGCTGGCCGGCCTCGACCAACACCCGGTCCGCCACCAACAGCTCAAACGGCTCGCCGCTCACCACCAGCATCAAGGTCAGCAGACTGCGTGCCTGGAGCGCCACATAGTCGGCATCGAACTCTATCAGCGGCTGCCCAGCCTCCACCCGCTGGCCTTCCTCGACCAGACGGGTGAAGCCCTGGCCAGCCAGGTTCACGGTGTCCAGACCGATATGCAGCAACACCTGCACGCCGTTGTCGTCGGTGACACTGACCGCATGACCGCTGTCCTGAATGTTGCTGATCACCCCGGCCAACGGCGCGCAGAGCGTCTGCGAGGTCGGGTCGATGCACAGCCCGTCGCCGATCACGCGACCGGAAAATACCGGGTCGGGTACCTGATCCAGCGCCAGCAGGACCCCGGACAGGGGCGCCAGCAGTGTCAGGGGTTTAGATGGGGTCATGACTTCACCTGTTGTTGTGTTTTTTAAAGATCATTGGGAGCTACCGAATTACTTCCACCAGTACTCGACTTGTACACCCATGTTCGAGCCATGCCGCGCAGTGCCATAGGCACCGGTATCAGATAATGCCGAACCCGCCGCCAGCTCATTGGCCGCACGCTTGGCCGCCTGGTTCCAGGACGCATAGGTGTAATACAACCGCACTTCCGGCCGAGCCCAGAACTCAGGACCTTTGGGCGACCAGGTCGGAGCGAACGTGAATTTGCTCAACTTGCGCGTGCCCCCCGTGGCGTCAACCTGATCGTGACCCAGCTCAGCGACCAGTTTGAATTGCTCGCTGATGGCATACGCCGGGCGCACGCCGAGGGAGATCCAATTCTGGTCCTGGCGCCCTGGGCGCACGTCTTTCTGGTACACCGCTTCAACTTGCCCGCCGAAACGCGGGGTCACCTGCCAGTCGAAGAACTCCACTACCCGGTAGCTTTTGCTGCTCCTGTCCAACGCGGTATTGCCGGTATAGCCCAGGCCGGTACCTGGGCCTTCGCCGTACTGGAGGGCAAACTTGTTCTTGCCCCCCAGGAATGCAGCTTGTACATGCTGCGCGGTCAGCGCCCATCCGCTGTTGGCGTCACGCCCGCCAGCCTTGGCGATGTAGCTCAAGCCAAGCTCCAGCTCGCCGCCAGGGTTGGTATTGAAACCTGCGACGTTGAAGTCGTGACGGGTGGCGTATTCCTTCTGGTACAGGTTGTCCTTGCGTGACAGCGCGTAGCTGTATTTCAAGCCGCCGATCAGCACGTCCTCGATTCCCCCTCCGGTGGCGCTCTGGTTCCAGTAGTAGAAGTCGGAGATATGGATGTCGTTACGCTTGTAGTAACGCCGCCCGGCCCACAGCGAACCGCCATTGAGGCTGGGCAGGTTGGACCATTGCGCGTACATCTGCGGCATACGCGCCGAACCGTTGTTTTCGCCCTGGAATTTCAGGGCACGGTCGTACTGGTTGTAGAGGGAAGCCATGGCATCGACGCTGAACACCGACCCGTCATCGAGGGTCAGCAGGTCCTGGCGCAATTCCAGCTCAGCGTATTGCTCGCATTCGTTGCCCAAGCGGTACTTGGTTTGCGCCCCCGGTAGTTGGAAGCATTGCTGCTTGCCACTGCCCGTCGATGTGCCTGCGCCGCTGCGCAAGTAACCGGCGAATTCCAGAGCCTGGGCGCCAAACGGCGCAGCGAGGCAAGAGGCGATAAGACCCAGCTTTATTTTTGTTTTCATGAAGCGCTCCTTTTATTTTTATTGTTATTTCTTACTGTCTTGCGTGACGCGATCGCCCGTAGGGCGGCTTAGCCCTTGAGGTGCAGCACAAACGATTCGTAAGGGCGCAACACCACCGTGCTCGTGCGCACCGGGCAGTCGGGGTAGTTGCTGATCAGCAAACGTTGTTCGCACGCCGCGTTGATCACCTGATCGGGCAATTGGATTTCGCACGGCGTGCCGTAGAAGTTGTTGAGCACCAGCAGGCGCTCGCCCTGGCCTTCACGCAGGTAGGCCCAAACCTTGGGATGGTCTTGCAGCAGCGGGCGATAAACGCCTTGCTGGATCAGAGGTTCGCGGCGCCGCAGGGCGATCAATGCTCGGTAGTGATGCAGCACCGAGTCCGGGTCATCCAGCTGACTTTCGACATTGATGCGCGCGGCGTTGTCCGGGATGCCAATCCAGGGCTCGCCACGACTGAAACCGGCATTGGCCTGGCTGTTCCACTGCATCGGCGTACGCCCGTTGTCGCGGGACTTCTGCATGATCGCCGCCATGCTCGATGCTTCGGACTCTCCCGCATCGCGCTTGAGTCGGAAGATATTCAGGGTTTCTACATCGCGGTATTGTTCGATCCTGTCAAAGCCCGGGTTGGTCATCCCCAGTTCTTCGCCCTGGTACACATAGGGTGTGCCCTGGAGGAAGTGCAGCGCGGTGGCAAGCATCTTGGCCGAGACCACGCGATATTCGCCGTCATCACCAAATCGCGAAACCACTCGTGGCTGGTCGTGGTTACACCAGAACAGCGCGTTCCAACCGCCACCGGCCTGCATGCCTGTCTGCCAATCAGAGAGAATCTGCTTGAGTTGCAGGAAATCGAAATCGGCCTTTACCCACTTTTGCAGGTTGGGGTAATCGACTTTCAGGTGATGGAAGTTGAAGGTCATCGACAGCTCTTTCGAGGCCGGATTCGAGTAGCGAATGCAGTGTTCCAGGCGGGTGGACGACATCTCGCCCACGTTGATCAGGTCATGGCCGTCGAAGACTTCGCGGTGCATTTGCTGCAGGTACTCGTGCACATGCGGGCCGTCGGTGTAGAAGCGGCGGCCGTCGCTGGTGTCTTCGGGGAAATCGGCGGGCTTGGAGATCAGGTTGATCACGTCCAGGCGGAACCCACCCACGCCTTTGTCACGCCAGAAGCGCATCATCTTGAACACTTCGGCGCGCACCTTGGGGTTGTCCCAATTGAGGTCGGCCTGGGTGTGGTCGAACAGATGCAGGTAGTACTGGCCAGTCTGCGCTTCGTATTCCCAGGCCGAGCCGCCGAACTTGGACTCCCAGTTGTTCGGCTGATCGCGCCAGATGTAGAAGTCGCGGTAAGGGTTGTCGAGGCTGCTGCGTGCCTGCTGGAACCACTCGTGCTCGACGGAGGTGTGGTTGACCACGATGTCGAGCATCAGCCTGATGCCGCGCTTGGCCGCTTCGCTGATCAGCAAGTCGCAGTCGGCCATGGTCCCGTAGCTGGGGTCGATGGCGTAGTAATCGCTGATGTCGTAGCCGTTGTCGCGCTGGGGTGAGCGCAAAAACGGGGTGACCCACAGGCAATCCACGCCCAGCCAGTGCAAGTAGTCGAGCTTGTCGACGATGCCCAGCAGGTCACCGGTAGCGTTACCCGCGTGGCTGTGGAAGCTTTTGGGGTAGATCTGGTAGATCACCGAGTGTTGCCAGGTTTGCATGGTGGGTTCCTTCAGTAGAGTTGGGTGCTGGCCCTTCTGGCCTCATCGCAGGCAAGCCAGCTCCCACAGTTGAAATGCGTTCAACCTGTGGAGTTGGCTTGCCCCCGGTGGCGATTGATCAGGCGACCCGGTAGCCAGGCCGAATGATCTTCATGCTCAACAGGCAAGTCAGCGCAAACGGCACGACCATCGCCACGATCATGCCGATCACAAACATCGGAATCGCACTCGGCACGATCGAGATAAACCCGGGCAAGCCACCGACGCCGATAGCCGAAGCCGTCACCTTGTTCAGCGACAGGAAAATGCTGCCCAGCGCCGAGCCCAGCAGAGCGGCGTAGAACGGGAACTTGAAGCGCAGATTCACCCCGAACATCGCCGGCTCGGTGATGCCGAAATAAGCCGAAATTGCCGAGGTGGACGCCATGCTTTTGTCCCGCGCATTGCGGGTCATGTAGAACACGCCCAATGCGGCGCTGCCCTGGGCCAGGTTGGACATGACGATCATCGGCCAGATAAAGGTGCCGCCCTGGGTCGAAATAAGCTGCAGGTCGACGGCCAGGAACATGTGGTGCATACCGGTGATCACCAATGGCGCATACAGCAGGCCGAAAATCGCCCCGCCAATCATGGGTGCAATCTCAAACAGGGTGACCAGGCCTTCGGTAATCAGGATGCCGAGGTGGCGGGTGACCGGGCCGATGATCGCCAGGGCCAGCACCCCGGTGACAACGATGGTGGTGATCGGCACGACCAGCAATTGAATGGCATTCGGTACCCGCGCCCTTAGCCACTTTTCGATCACGCTCATGACGAAGGCGGCCATCAGGATCGGTAGGATCTGCCCTTGATAACCCACCTTCTCGATCTGGAACCAGCCGAAGATATCGAAGTACGGCAGGCTCTGGCCGTCGAGGCCGGCGACCGCCTTGCCGTAGTTCCAGGCGTTGAGCAGGTCGGGGTGCACCAGCATCAGGCCCAGCACAATGCCGAGGATTTCACTGCCGCCAAAACGCTTGGCTGCCGACCAGCCCACCAACGCCGGCAGGAACACGAACGAGGTGTTTGCCATCAGGTTGATCAGGCTCCACAGGCCATCCAGGTTCGGGTAGGCCTCCAGCAGCGTCTTGCCTTCGATGAACATGCCCTTGGCGCCCATCAGGTTGTTCACGCCCATCAACAGGCCGGCGATGATCAGCGCGGGCAGGATCGGCATGAACACATCGGAAAACACCCGCACCAGACGCTGCATGGGGTTGGTCTTGTCGCCGCCGGCTTTCTTCACGTCGGCAATGGTTGAGGCGGCCAGGCCGGTCAGTTCGCGCAGGGCGGCATAGACCTTCTCCACTTCGCCGGGGCCGATCACCACCTGGAACAGGCCGCCGGTAAAGAACGAGCCCTTGACCAGATCGACCTGGTTCAACGCATTGCCGTTGACCAGGCTTGGGTCCTTGAGCGCCAGGCGCAGGCGGGTCACGCAATGGGCAGCTTGCTCAAGGTTATCGCGGCCCCCGAGGTGCTCGAGAATCTCGCGGGCAGTAGACGAATAGTCGTGGCTCATGCTCGTTTTCCACTGTGATTGTTTTTATGGGTGGCAGTCATTGGCAGCACGCCGAGGAGGGAAAAGTACTCGTCTGTACGAGTTAAATCAACAACTCGTCTGTACGAGTTACACTTTTGTTTATATGTGGGAGCTTACTGTCAGATTTTTCCCTCGCCTGCACGGCTATCCAATGGACAAACCCCACCTCTGCCACTAAGGTTCCTGCCTTGAATGCAAGCCAGGCACAGAGCCATCTCATGAGCAAATACAACCAGATCTATACGGATCTGCTTGCCAGCATCACCACCGAACGCCTGCAACGCGGTACGCGCCTTCCCTCCGAAACCGAACTGATGGACGCCTACCAGGCCAGCCGTGGCACCGTGCGACGCGCCATCGAGCAGTTGCAGGAGCGTGGCTTTGCGCAAAAAATCCATGGCAAGGGCACCTTTGTGTTGTCGCCCAACCCGATCGAGTTCCAGTTGGGCGGCATCGTCAGCTTTCACGAGACCCACGCCGACCTGGGCGATGACGTACGTACTGACGTCGTCGAGTTCACCCAGATCCCGCTGGAAGGTTCTTTGCTGCAACACATCGAAGCCGAGCCCGGCACGCTGATCACCCGCGTCAAACGAGTACGACGTATCGGTGGCAAGCGCGTGATCCTGGACATCAACCACTTCGTTGCCGACCTGATCCCCGGCCTGGACCACTCGATTGCCGAGCAGTCGATTTACGCGTTTATCGAGCAAACGCTGGGGCTGCAGATCAGCTATGCACAGCGCACCATCGAAGCCCTGCCGCGCAGCAAAGACGACCAGGCGCACCTGGACCTTGATGGGCAAAGCCATGTGATCGTGGTGAGTAACCAGACGTTTTTGCAGGACGGGAGGCAGTTCGAGTACACCGAGTCGCGGCATACGCTGGATAAGTTTTACTTTTCGGATATTGCGCGGCGCTGAGCGTAATCCGGGAAGATCATCTTCTCCCCTACCGCCTCGAACTCTGGGTGAGTGCCTCGGTATTCGGAAAGCTCCGACATCGCGCGAGTCATGCCTCGCGTGCATCCTGGCCAACCATAGGCTGCTTGATCAGGCACTGACATCCCCAAAAACACAAAACCCCGGCACCAGGCCGGGGTTCTGTTATTCAGCACTCACCTGCTATTGCAGGATCATTCCCACTCAATCGTCGCCGGCGGCTTGCTCGACACGTCATACGTCACGCGCGAAATGCCTTCGATTTCATTGATGATACGGCCGCTGACCGTCTCCAGCAGTTCGTAAGGCAGGTGTGCCCAACGCGCTGTCATGAAGTCGATCGTCTCTACGGCACGCAGCGCAACAACCCATGCGTAACGACGACCATCGCCTACAACGCCAACCGATTTCACCGGCTGGAACACCACGAACGCCTGGCTGACCTTGTGGTACCAGTCGGCCTTGCGCAGTTCTTCAATGAAGATGTGGTCGGCGCGACGCAGCAGGTCGGCGTATTCCTTTTTCACTTCACCGAGGATACGCACGCCCAGGCCCGGGCCTGGGAATGGGTGGCGGTAGACCATGTCGTACGGCAGGCCCAGTTCCAGGCCCAGACGGCGGACTTCGTCCTTGAACAGCTCGCGCAGCGGTTCTACCAGCTTGAGGTTCATTTCCTCAGGCAGGCCACCCACGTTGTGGTGGGACTTGATCACGTGGGCCTTGCCGCTCTTGGCGCCGGCCGACTCGATCACGTCTGGGTAGATGGTGCCCTGGGCGAGGTACTTGATGTTGTCCAGTTTGTTGGACTGGGCATCGAAGACGTCGATGAAGGTACGACCGATGATCTTGCGCTTCTTCTCCGGGTCGGACTCGCCGGCCAAGTTGTTGAGGAACTGTTCCTCGGCGTTGGCGCGGATCACCTTGACGCCCATGTTCTCGGCGAACATGGCCATCACTTGCTCGCCTTCGTGCAGGCGCAGCAGGCCGTTGTCGACAAATACGCAGGTCAGCTGGTCGCCGATGGCCTTGTGCAGCAAGGCAGCAACTACCGAGGAGTCCACGCCGCCGGACAGGCCGAGCAACACGTTGTCGGTGCCGACCTGGGCGCGCACCTGGGCGATGGCGTCTTCAGCGATTTTCGACGGGGTCCACAGGGCTTCACACTCGCAGATGTCGAGAATGAAGCGCGACAGGATGCGCCCGCCTTGCTTGGTGTGGGTCACTTCCGGGTGGAACTGCACGCCGTAGTAACGACGCTCGTCGCTGAACATGCCGGCGATCGGGCAGCTTGGGGTGCTGGCCAGAATGTGGAAGTCTTCCGGCATCTTGGTGACCTTGTCACCGTGGCTCATCCAGACGTCGAGGCCGAACAGGCCGTCGGCGTCGACGTGGTCTTCGATGCCGTCCAGCAGGCAGCTCTTGCCGACCACGTCCACACGGGCATAACCGAATTCACGCAGCTCGGAGCCTTCCACCTTGCCGCCCAGTTGTTCGGCCATGGTTTGCATGCCGTAGCAGATACCGAACACCGGTACGCCCAGGTCGAATACCGCTTGCGGGCAACGCGGGCTGTTGGCTTCGTGCACGGACTCGGGGCCACCGGCGAGGATGACGCCTTTAGGGGCGAATTCGCGGATCGCTGCGTCGTCCATGTCGAACGGGTGCAGTTCGCAGTACACGCCGATTTCACGCACGCGGCGGGCGATCAGCTGGGTGTACTGGGAACCGAAATCGAGGATCAGGATGCGATGGGCGTGAATGTCGAGGGCCATGAAGTCAGTCTCGTCTAATGAATCAGAAACAACTCGGGGCTGAAAGAACAGCCCCGGTTACTTAACATTTTGCTGGAAGGCTCAACCTACACGGTAGTTTGGCGCTTCCTTGGTGATCTGCACGTCGTGGACATGGGATTCAGCCATGCCTGCGCCGGTGATCCGTACGAACTCTGGCTTGGTGCGCATTTCTTCGATGTCGGCGCTGCCGGTGTAGCCCATCGAGGAACGCAGGCCGCCCATCAGTTGATGGATGATCGCGCTCAGGGTGCCTTTGTACGGCACACGGCCTTCGATACCTTCCGGTACGAGCTTCTCGGCGCCTGCCGAGGAGTCCTGGAAGTAACGATCGGAAGAACCTTGCGCCTGGGACATGGCGCCCAGCGAACCCATGCCACGGTAAGCCTTGTACGAACGGCCCTGGAACAGTTCGATCTCGCCAGGCGCTTCTTCGGTACCGGCGAACATCGAGCCCATCATCACGCAGGAAGCACCGGCCACGATGGCCTTGGACAGGTCACCGGAGAAACGGATGCCGCCGTCGGCGATCAACGGTACGCCAGTGCCTTCAAGGGCAGCGGCGACGTTGGCGATGGCGCTGATCTGCGGCACGCCCACACCGGCGACGATACGCGTGGTGCAGATCGAGCCAGGGCCGATACCGACCTTGACAGCGTCAGCGCCAGCTTCGGCCAGAGCCTTGGCGGCAGCGCCGGTGGCGATGTTGCCGCCGATCACTTGCACGTCAGGGAAGTTCTGCTTGACCCAGCGCACGCGGTCGATCACGCCTTTGGAGTGACCGTGGGCGGTGTCGACCACCACCACGTCAACACCGGCAGCAACCAGCGCCGAAACGCGGTCGCCCGTGTCTTTACCGGTGCCGACTGCCGCGCCAACACGCAGACGACCCTGGTCATCCTTGCTGGCCAGCGGGTAAGCCTTGGCTTTTTCGATGTCGTTGACGGTCATCATGCCCTTGAGGGCGAATTTGTCATCGACGATCAGCACGCGCTCGATGCGGTGCTTGTGCAGCAGTTCGCGCACATCGTTCTTGTCGGCGCCTTCCTTGACAGTAACGAGGCGCTCTTTAGGCGTCATCACTTCACGGACGGTGACTTCAAGGCGGTTCTCGAAACGCACGTCACGGGAAGTGACGATGCCGACCAGGTCGCCATCGTGCAGCACCGGGACGCCGGAGATGTTGTGCATGCGAGTGAGTTCGAACAGGTCACGCACGGTGGCGTCGGCTTCGATGGTGATTGGATCTTTCACCACACCGGCTTCGTAACGCTTGACCTTGCGCACTTCGGCAGCTTGCTGCTCAATAGTCATGTTCTTGTGGATGATGCCGATGCCGCCTTCCTGAGCCATGGCAATGGCCAGACGGGCTTCGGTGACGGTGTCCATGGCAGCGGAAACCAGGGGAATATTCAGCTCGATGCCACGGGTTAGGCGGGTCTTGAGACTGACTTCGTTAGGAAGCACCTCGGAATAACCGGGCACTAGGAGAATGTCGTCGAATGTCAGAGCTTCTTGGCTGATACGCAGCATCGCGGGGGCTCCCGAGCGGGAAAATGGAAGCGCGCCATTATATACATGCACCCTGCCCGGCTCAATGTAAAACTCTGACAAACTTGGTAATACTGATAGAAGGATTAAAGCTCGACTTTGACCCAGCTCATTTTCTGGTCCAACCAATCGGCAAATTCGTCGATAAAGCTC
This sequence comes from Pseudomonas sp. NCIMB 10586, assembly GCF_023127895.1. Lineage (NCBI taxonomy): Bacteria > Pseudomonadati > Pseudomonadota > Gammaproteobacteria > Pseudomonadales > Pseudomonadaceae > Pseudomonas > Pseudomonas sp. NCIMB 10586. The sequence continues at coordinate 219,359 of NZ_SPKQ01000050.1, read as the reverse complement.
TGCTTGAACCCCGCCTCCGCCCAGTTGTTGAAGATGAACCCCAGGTTGGAAAACCCGCATTCCTGCAGGAACAGAAAGCCGTTGATGTCATCTTCATGCCCACACAGCGGGCAGGTGAAGTTGTCGGTGTGACCAGGCATCCAGTCTTCCAGGCTTTCGAACAGCGCCTCGCCAACTTCCTTCAGGCATTCCGGGCAGCCGGCTTCTTCAAGGAACCCCTTGGCCGGCGTGTAGATGCAACGCTTGTAGATGATCTCCAGGCCATTGACCGGCTCGTTGAACGGCAGCGCTTCAGGGTGCAGCACCACGGCGCGGGCGCCATCGGCCAGGGCGTAGCCCATGCGGTTGCCGGTACGCCCGCAAGTGGTGAGCTCTTCCTTGATGATGTTCTTGCGCACCAGCCAGCGCACAATCGCCCGGGCGCGGGGTTCGTGGACGGGCAAGGTGGAGATTTTCGGGACAAGGATGCTTTGGGAGTTCATGGGAGTCCTGCGGTGTGGCTATTGGCGCCATCGCGGGCAAGCCCGGCTCCCACAGTTGATCGCATTCCAATGTGGGAGCCGGGCTTGCCCGCGATGACGCCCGGGAGGACGGCAGCTTAATCCCTGAAAAAATCAGGTCAAGTACTCACATACCGCCCGATCAACGCAATACCACTGGCCAATACCAACCATGTCACCAACCGCACGAACGCCTCACGGGACAGCCGCATCGTCAGCCTGCGTCCACACCACAGCCCCAGGGCCATCGCCGGCAACAGGCAAACCGCCAACATCAATAACGGCAAATCTGCATACACGCCGGCAATCAGGAACAGACTCAAACGCACGACCGTGCTGCAACTGATCAGCGCGCTTTGCGTGGCCCGCGCCGCGTCCTTGGGCAAACGGCTGTTCAGGTAAATCGCATATAAAAAGCCGCCACTGCCGAATAGCGCACCAAACAGCCCCCCAACAGTGCCCATGGGAATCGACCAGCCCGCTGCCAGCTCAGTCGGCCGCGCCTTCACCGCCAGGCTGTAAATCGCGTAGGCGCTGATAAACAGGCCCATCAACAGCAGCAACAGGTCCGAATGCAGGTTGAGCAAAAACACCACGCCCAGGCTGCAGCCGACGGCCATGCAGGGCAGCAACCGCAACAGTTCTGGTTTGTTCACATCGCGCCGCGTTTGCAGCAAGCCGCCAAACGCCGCGACAAAGTCGAGAAGCACCAGCAACGGGATGATCTTCGACAGCGGCATAAACACAATCAGGATCGGCCCGGCGACCAAGGCCGTCCCGAACCCGGCAATGCCAAACACCACATAGGCCAGCACCACACCCAGGCCGATCACCAGCCAATCCACAGCCCCGAACGACCACTGACTCATCAACTCAACCAGGCTCATGGGTTATCCCTTGTTGGACATGGCCTTCACTTTAGCCATTGTCGACTGTTGCGACTAATATCTTCAAAGCTAGCCACTCATCTCAAAAAGGCATGACTCGTGATCTCCACGCGGCAACTGCGTTACTTCGTCGAAATCGCCGAGAGCGGCAGCTTCAGTGCCGCGGCCGAACGCCTGTTTGTGGCGCAGTCGGCCTTGAGCCGGCAGATCAAGGAACTGGAAAATCAACTGCAAACCCCATTGTTCGAACGCACCGCACGCCAACCGCGGCTCACAGCGGCCGGTGAAGCGTTCTACCCACGGGCGCGCAATTTACTGAGTGAGTTGCTCAAGGCCAGCGAAGTGGCGACCCTAGTAGGCAATGGCCAGCTTGGCACGCTGCGCCTGAGTCACTCGAGCACAGTGCCGATGAGCGGCGCGTTATTGCACGGCATCAGCACCTGGCTAGAGCGCTGCCCTGGAGTATCGGTGGATATCGCCAAGCTCTCCTCCGAAGCCCAGTTGGAGGACATCGCCGAGGGTCGCCTGGACGTCGGCCTGCTGCGCTTGCCCGTACTGCGCCAGCGCGACGGCGTGCGTGTGCTGCCGTTGTACACGGAGCCGTTGGTGCTGGCGGTGCCGCCGAATCATCCGTTGGCACGCAGCGACGCGCCGGTGGAGTTGGCGCAGCTAAAGGACCAAGCGTTTATCTCGGTCCCCCATCCCCAACGCGGCGGGCTGAGTTATCTGTCGGCCGAACTGTGCATGCGTGCAGGATTTTTCCCCAGGGCCGCACGGGTGATGTCGCGCAAGACCACGCAGTTGCAATTGATCCAGGCCGGTTTCGGCATTGCCCTGTTACCAAAATCCATGCAGGACATCGCCCCCGCCAACCTGCACTTTTTACCCCTGGCCGACCCGGACTGCCATAGCACCGTGGCCCTCGCCTGCGCGCAGGCGCCGAACGCGCTGGTAGAGCAGTTCTGTCAAACTCTGCACGAATGCCTATAAACTGCCGCCCATGATTAAAGATCCTTTTGCCCGTCTGGGCCTGGACCGCGAAGTCCTGACTGTCAGCCAGCTCAACGGCCGCGCGCGGGTGTTGCTGGAAGACGTGTTCACCAATATCTGGGTCGAAGGCGAAATCTCCAACCTCGCCCGCCCGGCTTCCGGCCATGTGTATTTCACCCTCAAGGACAGCGGGGCCCAGGTGCGTTGCGCGCTGTTTCGCAACAACGCTGCACGCGTGCGCCAGGCGTTGAAGGACGGCCTGGCGGTCAAAGTGCGTGGCAAGGTCTCGTTGTTCGAGGGGCGTGGCGACTATCAACTGATCCTCGACACCGTGGAACCTGCCGGCGATGGCGCGCTGCGCCTGGCCTTCGATGCCTTGAAGGAAAAGCTCAGCGCCGAAGGCCTGTTCAGCGCCGAGCGCAAGGTGCCGCTGCCCGCGCACCCGCGGCGTATCGGCATCATCAGTTCGCCGACCGGCGCGGTGATTCGCGACATCATCAGTGTGTTCCGCCGCCGGGCGCCGAACATTGAACTGACACTGATCCCGACCGCTGTGCAGGGCCGCGAGGCGATCCCGCAGATCGTGCGGGCGCTCAAACTCGCCGATGCCCGCGGCTTCGACGCGCTGATCCTGGCCCGTGGCGGCGGCTCACTGGAAGATCTCTGGTGCTTCAACGAAGAAGCCGTGGCCCGAGCGGTGGACGCCTGCGTCACGCCCATCGTCAGCGCCGTCGGCCATGAAACCGATGTGTCAATCAGCGACTTCGTGGCGGACGTGCGCGCTCCGACGCCCTCCGCCGCCGCCGAGCTGCTGGCACCGGACGCCAGCCATCTGGTGCGCCAGGTAGACAACCTGCATCGGCGCCTGGTGATGCTGATGCGCAACCGCCTGAGCCACAGCCGCCTGCGCCTGGAAGGCATGGCCCGGCGCCTGCGTCACCCGGGCGAGCGCTTGCGCCAGCAGGCACAACGTCTGGATGACCTGGACATGCGTATGCGCCGCGCCTTCGAGCGCAGCCTCAATACCCGTCGCGAGCGCTTGATTCGCCTGGAGACCCGCCTCGCCGGCCAGCATCCGGGCCGCCAATTGGCGCTGTTGCGCCAGCGCCTGGACAGCCTCGCCGAACGCCTGCCCCGAGCCATGCGCGAAGGTCTCAAGGCCCGACGCCTGCAACTGCAAAGCCAGGTGCAGACGTTGCAGGTGGTCAGCCCGCTGGCGACCCTGGGCCGTGGCTACAGCATCCTGCTGGATGAACGCGGCCAGGCGATTCGCAATGCCGCACAAACCCACACCGGCCAGCGCCTGACCGCGCGCCTGGGTGAAGGTCAACTGCAAGTGCGGGTGGAAGACAATCACCTGACACCCGTCACCCTTTCGCTACTGGATTGATTGATGCCACGTCTACTGAGTTTGTTGCTGCTGTGCCTGTCCATGAATACCTACGCGGACAGCTACATCACCCGCACCTTGAACAAACCGGTGCCCGGTGGTGTGGCCGTGGTCGAACTGGGACCGGCCGCCACGGCGCCCAAAGCCACATACCAAGGCAAACCGGTGCTGGTGGTAAAAGAACAGGACAACTGGCTAGCCATCGTCGGTATCCCGTTGACGGTCAAGCCTGGTAACGAGCGCATCAGCAGCGGCGGGCGCAATTTGCCGTTTATCGTCGGTTACAAGAAGTACCCGGAACAGCGCATCACGCTGAAGAATAAAAGCCAGGTCAACCCTGACCCGGCCCAGCTCAAGCGCATCGAAGGCGAGTTGGCGGTACAGCTCAAGGCTTACCGCAGTTTCAGCCCCACCCTGCCGAGCAACCTGGTGCTGGACAAACCGGTGAACGGCCCGTTGTCGAGCAAGTTCGGGGTGCGGCGCTTCTTCAACGGTGAAGAGCGCAACCCGCATTCGGGCCTCGACTTCGCCGTGCCGGCCGGTACGCCGATCAAGACGCCCGCGAACGGCAAGGTGATTCTGGTTGGCAATTACTTCTTCAATGGCAACACGGTATTCGTCGACCATGGCCAGGGCTTTATCAGCATGTTCTGCCATATGTCGAAGATCGACGTGAAGGTGGGCCAGCAACTGGTGCGCGGTGCGGTCGTGGGCAAGGTGGGTTCGACCGGACGGGCGACGGGGCCGCACATGCACTGGAACGTCAGCCTGAACGATGCACGGGTTGACCCGGCTATCTTTATCGGCGCATTCCAACCCTGAAACACGCGATTGCGCGCCCCATCACCGGCGCGCAATTAAAACCAGATATCAACTTAAAAACCAGCATAAAATCTCGTTTATTCTGCGCAGAGCAGAACTTATCTCAATTTTTATCGACTGCTTGCCATCTTTCACCCCTGCGGTTAGGGTTGAGCTTATGAAAACCTCTCACACCCTCATTCAGCTTCGCCAGCACCGCAGCCTGTGCCTCGTCAGCGCACGACTGCCAGGCTGAATCGATCTGCCTCGTCCCAAGCTTTCTCCCCAAAAACAGTTTCACGGCAGGCCGCCTTTTCTCGGCCCCTACAACAAAGGATTTCCCGATGAGCATGCTCAAAGACCCGTCGTCGAAGTACCGCGCGTTCCCGACCATTGATATTCCGGACCGCACCTGGCCATCGAAGACCATCACCACCGCGCCGATCTGGTGCAGTTCTGACCTGCGGGATGGCAACCAGTCGCTGATCGAGCCGATGGACGCCGCGAAAAAGCTGCGTTTCTGGAAGACCCTGGTATCTGTAGGCGTGAAGGAAATCGAAGCCTCGTTCCCGGCCGCCTCGCAAACCGACTTCGACTTCGTGCGCACCCTGATCGAAGACAACCACATCCCCGAGGACACCACTATCCAGGTGCTGACCCAGGGCCGTGAAGACTTGATCGCACGCACCTTCGAATCCCTGCGCGGCGCCAAGAAGGCCATCGTGCACTTGTACAACGCCACGTCGCCGTCGTTCCGCCGCATCGTGTTCAACCAGGACAAGGATGGCATCAAGGCTATCGCCGTCAACGCGGCCAAACTGTTCGTCAAATACGCCGCCCAACAGCCTGAAACCCAGTGGACCTTCGAATACTCCCCGGAAACGTTCAGCGCCACTGAGTTGGAGTTCGCCAAGGAAGTCTGCGACGCAGTGATCGAGGTGTGGAACCCGACGCCCGAGCACAAGATGATCCTCAACCTGCCGGCCACCGTTGAATGCGCCACACCGAACATCTATGCCGACCAGATCGAGTGGTTCGGTCGCCATATCAACCGTCGTGACAGTGTGATCATCAGCCTGCACACCCATAACGATCGCGGCACCGGCGTCGCCGCCACCGAACTGGGCCTGATGGCCGGCGCCGACCGCGTCGAAGGCTGCCTGTTCGGCAACGGCGAGCGTACCGGCAACGTCGACCTGGTGACCGTGGCCCTGAACATGTACACCCAGGGCCTGGACCCGCAACTGGACTTCTCCGATATCGACGGTGTGCGCAAAGTCGTTGAAGAGTGCAACCAGATCCAGGTGCACCCGCGTCATCCTTATGTGGGCGACCTGGTACACACCGCGTTTTCCGGCTCCCACCAGGACGCGATCCGCAAAGGCTTCTCCCAGCAGAAAGACGATGCGCTGTGGGAAGTGCCGTACTTGCCGATCGACCCGGCGGACATTGGCCGCAGCTACGAAGCGGTGATTCGTGTAAACAGCCAGTCGGGCAAAGGTGGCATCGCCTACCTGCTGGAACAGGAATACGACATCAGCTTGCCGCGTCGTATGCAGATCGAGTTCAGCCAGGTTGTGCAGGCCGAAACCGACCGCGTGGGCCTTGAGATGACTGCGCCGCAGATCTACGCCTTGCTGCAGCGTGAATACCTGCAAGCCAACACCCCGTACGCGCTGGTCAGCCATCGCCTGCAGGAAGAGAACGGCAACAGCTTTGTCGAGGTGGAAGTTTCCGGCAAGGGCCAGGGCGAAACCAACCTGCACTGGAAAGGCAAAGGCAACGGCGCGCTGGAAGCCTTGGTGGCCGGCCTGCCGATTGGCGTGGAGATCATGGACTACAACGAACATGCCATCGGTGCGGGCACCAATGCCAAGGCGGCCGCCTACATTGAACTGCGCGTGAACGGCGAACGTCCGGTGCATGGTGTGGGCATTGATGAAAACATCACCACCGCCAGCTTCAAGGCGCTGTTCAGTGCGCTGAACCGCTCGCTGAGCCAGTTGGAAGCCAAAGCGGCGTAATCGGCTGCTGAAATGTGAAAGGCCCCTGGGTGTGAATCCAGGGGCCTTTTTGCTTTGGGGTTATGGTGGCGCTGATGGCCCTATCGGGAGCAAGCCCCCTCCCACATTTGAATGTATTCGCAAATCAAAGTGGGAGGGGGCTTGCTCCCGATAGCGGTTTATCAGACAAACTGAAAGCTATCGGCATCCAGGTTCGCTGGAAACCTGGTGCGATAAGCAGCCAACTCCGCCGCATCCAGAATCACCTGGAACACCCCGTCCGCCTCCCCTGCACTCAGCAAGGTTTCACCCTGGAAATCCAGCACCTGGCTGTCGCCTGTATAGGCAAATCCTTTGCCATCCGTGCCTACCCGATTCACGGCAGCCACATAGCACAGGTTTTCAATCGCCCGCGCCGGCAACAAGCGGTTCCAATGCTGACGACGTGCACCGGGCCAATTGGCGGTGTACAGCAGCAAGTCGGTGTCCTGGGCATCGCGACTCCATACCGGGAAGCGCAGGTCGTAGCAAATCAGTGGGCGAATGCGCCAGCCCTTTAACTCAAACTGCACCTGGCGTTCGCCGGGGGTGTAGTGATCGTGCTCACCGGCCATGCGAAACAGGTGACGCTTGTCGTAATGCAGCACCTCACCATCCGGCCTTGCCCACAACAGGCGGTTGCGGTGGCTACCGTCGGCGGCCTGGATAATCACGCTGCCAGTGATCACCGCGTTGTATTTGGTTGCCTGCGCCTGGAGCCAGTGATGGGTCGGCCCCTTTTCCGGCTCGGCGAGGGTGGCTGACTCCATGGAGAAACCGGTGGTGAACATCTCCGGCAGTATGATCAGGTCCGCACCATTGGCCTGCTCCAGCAGCAGCTCAAAATGCTCAAGGTTAGCCTGACGGTCATGCCACACCAGGCTGGTCTGAATCAGGGCGATGTTCAGATTGGGCAGTGCACTCAGATCACGCATAGCTTTTCGGCTGCTTGTTGCAGCGTCTCCTCGCGTTTGGCAAAGCACAGACGCACCAGGCGCTGGCCTTGGGGTGGGTTCTGGTAGAACACCGAGACCGGTATGGTCGCCACGCCGTGTTCGCGGGTCATCCACAAGGACATGGCAATGTCATCCAGGTCTGGGCGAATCTGTGAGTAATCCACCAGTTGGAAATAAGTGCCGCTCACCCGGGTAAAACTGAAGCGGGATGGCCCCAGCAGGTCGCAAAACATGTCGCGCTTGGCCTGGTAAAAGGCCGGCAGTTCTTCGACATGCTCCGGGTGATCAGCCATGAAGTCAGCCAAAGCGTACTGCAAAGGGGTCACGCCGCAAAAGTTGACATATTGATGCACCTTGCGCAGTTCGGCAGTCAGAGCCGGCGGCGCGACCACGTAACCGGTTTTCCAGCCGGTCACGTGATAGGTCTTGCCGAAGGAGCTGACCACGAAGGCGCGCTGATACAGCTCCTGATGGGCCAATATGCTGACGTGAGGCACACCGTCGAACACCAGGTGTTCGTAGACCTCATCGCTGACCAGGTAGATATCGCGGTCGCGGATCAGTTCGGCCAACTGGTCCAGCTCGGCGCGGCTGATCAGCGCACCAGTGGGGTTATGTGGCGAGTTGATGATGATCATGCGGGTGCGCGGCGACAGCGCCGCCTTGATCTGCTCGAAGTCGAGGGCAAAACCGTCCAGACTCAGTTGCACATGAACGCAACGACCACCGGCCAGCTCCACCGAGGGCTCATAGCTGTCGTAGCTGGGGTCGAACACGATGACTTCATCGCCACTGCGAATCACCGCCTGGATCGCGCAGAAGATCGCCTCGGTGGCGCCAGGAGTGATGGTCACCTCGCTGTCGGCATCGACTGCGGCGCCATAACTGCGAGCAATCTTGGCGGCCACCTGCTGACGCAACACGGGCAAGCCGGTCATGGGCGCGTACTGGTTGTGACCCAGAGCGATATGCTTGCCCACTGCATCGAGTAAACCTTGCGGGCCATTGAAATCCGGGAAACCCTGGGACAGGTTGAGCGCGCCGGTTTCAGCCGCAAGTTGCGACATAGTGGTGAAAATGGTCGTGCCGACATTCGGCAGCTTGCTGGTGATCATCGGAGGCCCCTGCAGGTGAGCCCCAAGTTTTAAGCTGCCAATTGCACCGGGTCAAGGCACAAACGGCCGCGCACAAAAAAGGGCTCCAAAGGAGCCCTCTCTTGCAGCGTGTCGCTTACAACGCAAAGCTGCCGTTATTTCTTGTCACGGCGCTTCTTGTCGGCCTTCTTGTGGTGAGTCATCAAACGACGCTTCTTGTTCACCTGACGGTCGGTCAGTGTGTTCTTGTTGCCTTCGTATGGGTTCTCGCCCCCCTTGAACTCGATACGGATCGGCGTACCGACCAGTTTCAAGACTCGGCGGTAAGTGTTTTCCAAGTAACGCACGTAGGACTTGGGCACCTTCTCGATCTGGTTACCGTGGATCACGATAATCGGCGGGTTGGCACCACCCAAGTGGGCGTAACGCAGTTTGATCCGACGGTTGTTGACCATCGGCGGTGCGTGCTCGCCCACGGCGTCTTCGAGGATCTGGGTCAGACGGTTGGTCGGCCAGCGGGTGACCGCGGACTTGAACGAGTTCTGTACCGAGGCGTAGAGGTTACCCACGCCAGTACCGTGCAGTGCCGAGATAAAGTGGATATCGGCGAACTCGACGAAGAACAACCGACGCTGCAGTTCGATCTTGACGAAATCGCGCTCGCTCGGCGTCATGCCGTCCCACTTGTTGATCGCGATCACCAGGGCCCGACCGGCTTCCAGGGCAAAGCCCAGCAAGTTGAGGTCGTGGTCCACCACGCCTTCGCGGGCGTCCATCACGAAGATCACCACGTTGGCGTCTTTGATCGCTTGCAGGGTTTTGACCACGGAGAACTTTTCAACTTCTTCGTGGATCTTGCCGCGCTTGCGCACACCAGCGGTGTCGATCAGCGTGTACTTCTCGTCGTTACGCTCGAACGGGATGTAGATACTGTCGCGAGTGGTGCCGGGCTGGTCGTAGACGATAACGCGGTCTTCACCGAGCATACGGTTGACCAGGGTCGACTTGCCGACGTTCGGGCGGCCGATGATAGCGATCTTGATACCGTCTTTTTCGCTCGGGCCAGGAATGCGCTTGGCTTCCTCGCCTTCAGCGACGATCTCTTCCTCGCCCTCTTCTTCCTCGACATCATCCTTGGGGAAGTCGCGCAGGGCGATTTCCAGCATCTGGGTGATGCCACGGCCGTGGGCACCCGCGACCGGGATCGCATCACCCAGGCCCATCGGGCTGAATTCGGCACGGGCCGCCTCAGGATCGATGTTGTCGATCTTGTTGGCGACCAGATAGGAACGCTTGTTGCGCTTGCGCAGGTGCTCGCCAATCATCTGGTCAGCGGCGGTATAGCCCGCGCGGGCGTCCACCAGGAACAACACGACATCGGCTTCTTCAATGGCCAGCAGCGACTGCTCGGCCATTTTTTCGTCCATGCCATGCTCGTCACCGGAGATACCACCGGTGTCGACAATAATGTAGGAGCGCCCTTGCCACTTTGCCTCACCGTATTGGCGATCACGGGTCAGACCGGACAAGTCGCCGACAATGGCGTCGCGAGTCCTGGTCAGGCGGTTGAACAAGGTGGACTTGCCGACGTTAGGTCGGCCCACCAGGGCGATTACGGGAACCATGCGGCTCTCCACTTCGTTATTTCAGAAAATACAAAAGCCGCTGCAGGGCAGCGGCTGGTGCTCGGGGCAGCATCGTCAGATGCCGCATGCCCCGCAAAAGCAGGGCCGCCTGGGTGTTACCCCAAGCATGGTTCTTACTTGATGGTCAGGGCTTCCAGCTTGCCGCCGTTGCCATACACATAAAGCATGTTACCTACCACCAGCGGACGCGCACGCAGGCCGTCGCTGTCGATACGTTGGCGACCGACAAAGCGACCATCCACCTGGCTCAGCAGGTGCAGGTAACCTTCAAAGTCACCGACTGCTACGTAGCTGGAGAAGACTTCCGGTGCCGACAGTTGGCGGCGAGCCAGCGAGTCGTTGCTCCACAGTGCAGTGGTGGAACGCTCATCGACACTTTCAACGGTGCCGGAGGCCAGGCTCACGTAGACGCTGCCAAACCCTTGGGCGACACCCGCATAGCTGGAAGCATCACGCTGCCAGTTGATGCGGCCGCTTTGCAGGTCCAGCGCGGCAACACGGCCCTGATAGGTGGCCACGTAGAGGGTTTCACCCGACAGCAGCAGGCCACCGTCGATGTCCACGACGCGGTCCAGCTCGGAACGGCCTTGCGGGATAGCCACACGGGTTTCCCACGCCGGCACGCCGTTCTGGGTATCCAGGGCGACTACTTTACCGGTCGACAGGCCAGCCACAGCGAGATTGTTGGTCACAATCGGACCACTGGTACCACGCAGGGTCAACACCGCCGGGGTGCTGTCGTACAACCAGCGTTGGTCGCCAGTGGAGGCATCCAGACCGATTACGCGGTCATCCTGGGTCTGCACCACGACGATATCGCCGTTGGTCGCTGGCGCCGAGAGCACTTCACTGGTCACGCGAGCGCGCCATTTCTCTTCGCCGGTGCTGGAGTCGAGTGCGACCACATCACCTTTGAGCGTACCGATCAGCACCATGCCGTAGCCGACACCCACACCACCGGAAACCGGCAGCTCGAGGTCTTTCTTCCACTTGACGTCGCCGTTCATGCGATCCATGGCAACCACGACGCCAGTGGAATCAGTGGCCACGATGTTGTCGCCGTCGATCGCCGGCTGCAACAGGTTGTAGAGGTCGCCCTGCCCGTCACCAATGGATTGGCTCCATTGTTTTTGCAGGACCACTTCTTCCTTGAAGCTGGTCAGCTCGGCAGGCGGCAGTTCTTTTTTGCTGTTGCTGCTGCAACCCGCGGCCAAAACGGCCAGAGCCAGCAATGCTGCATGTTTCCAACGGATCACGTCACGCATCCCCTTTGGCCAAGTCGTCGAGCTTGATTTGTAAGCCACCGACCGCCGCTTCATCAGACAGCGCCGCCTTGGCTTTTTGGTACGCAGCATGGGCTTCGTCGGTACGACCCAATTGGACCAACAGGTCGCCCTTGAGCTCTTCGCGAGTGGCCACGAATGCCTTGTCAGCATCGCCGTCGAGCAGTTTGAGTGCTTCGTCAGCCTTGTTCTGTGCCGCCAATACCTGTGCCAGGCGCTGACGTGCGATTTCACCCAGGGTCGGGTTGGTCGGCTTGTCGGCAATGGCCTTCAGCTCGGTGGCTGCGTCATCCAGCTTGCCGGTATCGACCGCGACCTTCGCGACGAACAGGCTGCCGTACTGGGCGTAGGTGCTACCGCCGAATTCGTTTTTCAGCTTGCCGGCCAGGTCTGCCACCTGTGCAGGGTCAGGCTTGCCGTCCGGCGTCAGGGTAGTTTCCAGCAATTGCTGGTAAACGATCGAGGCGCCCTGGGATTGGTTGGCCTGATACTTGGTCCAGGCTTGCCAGCCGAACACCACCACTAAAGCCAGCAGGCCGCCAGTGACCAGGGGCTTGCCGTTACGCTGCCACCAGTCCTTGAACTCGGCCAGTTGCTCATCATCAGTACTCGACACCCCAATACTCCTTAATCGCTAAATTCGGCTGTTCGACAGCTTCAACCCTGCACGACGCAGGTGGCCAAGTGCGCAGCGAGCGCATCAAAGGCAACGTTCTGTTGTTCACCCTGGCCACGCAGGGGTTTGAAACCTATCACTTGCTGGGCCAATTCGTCATCGCCAAGGATCAGTGCGTACAGCGCACCGCTCTTGTCGGCCTTCTTGAACTGGCTCTTGAAGCTGCCGGCGCCGGCATTGATCTGCAGGCGCAGGTTCGGCAGTTGGTCGCGCACCTTCTCGCTCAAGGCCAGTGCGGCCAGTTCGGCAGCCTCGCCAAAAGCGCACAGGTACACGTCCACCTGACGGGAAATTTCTTCGGGAACCTGTTCAAGGGTTTCCAGCAACAGGATCAGTCGCTCGATACCCATGGCAAAGCCCACGCCCGTAGTCGGCTTGCCGCCCATTTGCTCGACCAGGCCGTCGTAGCGACCACCGGCACACACGGTGCCTTGGGCGCCGAGCTTGTCGGTGACCCACTCGAATACGGTCTTGCTGTAGTAGTCGAGGCCACGCACCAGCTTGGGGTTGATCACGTAGGGAATCCCCGCGGCATCCAGGCGAGCCTTGAGGCCCTCGAAGTGCAAGCGGGATTCGTCGTCCAGGTAATCGGCCATTTTCGGTGCATTGACCAATACGGCCTGGGTGTCGGCGTTCTTGGTATCCAGAACGCGCAACGGGTTGGTTTTCAGACGGCGCTGGCTGTCTTCGTCCAATTTATCCAGGTGAGCCGACAGGTATTCGACCAGGGCTTCGCGATAGCGGCCCCGGGACTCGCTGGTACCCAGGCTGTTGAGTTCGAGCTTGACCGCATCGCGGATGCCCAGTTGGCCCCACAGGCGCCAGGTCAGCACGATCAGCTCGGCGTCGATGTCCGGCCCGTCAAGGTTGAAGACTTCGCAACCGATCTGGTGGAACTGGCGATAGCGGCCTTTCTGCGGGCGCTCGTGGCGGAACATCGGGCCGATGTACCAGAGCTTCTGGGTTTGGCCACCACCGGTGATGCCATGTTCCAGTACGGCGCGCACGCACGCGGCAGTGCCTTCCGGACGCAGGGTCAGGGAGTCGCCGTTGCGGTCTTCGAAGGTGTACATCTCTTTTTCGACGATGTCGGTCACTTCACCGATGGAGCGCTTGAACAGCTCGGTGAACTCGACGATCGGCATGCGGATCTGCTTGTAACCGTAGTTATCCAGCAGGCGCGCGACAGTGCTTTCGAAGTAGCGCCACAGTGGCGTCTGCTCCGGCAGGATGTCGTTCATGCCACGAATGGCTTGCAGAGACTTGCTCACATCAAATCCTTAAATTCGTTCAATCAGCCGCGAGCGATCAGCGCTGCGTCAGCGGCGACCTTCTCGGCCGCTTTCTCGCGGATCAGCTTTTCCAGCTCATCCACCAGATTGTCATTCGTTAGCTTCTGCGACGGCTTGCCGTCGATGTAAATCAAATTCGGCGTACCACCGGTCAGGCCCACATGAGCCTCTTTGGCCTCACCCGGCCCGTTGACCACACAACCGATGACTGCGACATCCAGCGGCACCAGCAGGTCTTCGAGGCGCAGCTCCAGGTCGTTCATGGTTTTCACCACGTCGAAGTTCTGCCGCGAGCAGCTCGGGCAGGCAATGAAGTTGATACCACGGGAACGCAAACGCAGGGATTTGAGAATGTCGTAGCCGACCTTCACTTCCTCTACGGGGTCTGCCGCCAGGGAGATGCGGATAGTATCGCCAATCCCTTCGGCGAGCAGCATACCGAGACCCACCGCAGATTTCACTGTGCCTGAGCGCAAACCGCCAGCTTCAGTGATACCCAAGTGCAGTGGTTGCACGATTTCCTTGGCCAGCAGGCGGTAGGCTTCTACCGCCATGAACACATCGGAGGCCTTTACGCTGACCTTGAAGTCCTGGAAATTCAGGCGCTCCAGGTGCTCAACGTGGCGCAGTGCCGACTCGACCAGCGCCGCCGGGGTAGGCTCGCCGTATTTTTTTTGCAGGTCTTTTTCCAGGGAGCCGGCGTTCACGCCAATGCGGATCGGAATCCCACGATCACGGGCAGCGTCCACCACGGCGCGCACGCGGTCTTCGCGACCGATGTTGCCCGGGTTGATACGCAGGCAGTCCACACCCAGCTCGGCCACGCGCAGTGCAATCTTGTAGTCGAAGTGAATGTCGGCAACCAGCGGCACCTTGACCAACTGCTTGATGCGGCCGAAAGCCTCGGCGGCATCCATGTCCGGTACGGAAACCCGCACGATGTCCACGCCGGCCGCTTCCAGGCGATTGATCTGGGCGACGGTGGCGGCCACATCGTTAGTGTCGCTGTTGGTCATGCTTTGCACTGCAATGGGGGCATCGCCCCCCACCGGCACCGAGCCGACCCAGATCTTGCGCGATACGCGACGTTTGATTGGAGATTCGCCGTGCATGACTATTGTCCCAACTTGAGGCGAGCGGTCTCGCCACTGGTGAACGGCGCCACGTCTACAGGCTGGCCGTTGTAGGCCACTTGCGCGCCACGGGCAAAGCCCAGACGCAGCGTCAAAGGAGGCTTGCCGCCCTGGTCAAGCGTATCTCCCTTACGCTTCAAACCGCTGAACAGCACTTTGCCGTTGCCATCGGTGACCTGCGTCCAGCAGTCAGCGATGAAGGTGATCTGTACGCGCCCGTCACCGGCGATCAACGCAGGGGTGGTCGGAGGCGACATTGCTGGCGCTGCCGGTGCGGCTGGCGCAGGCGTCGCGGGCGCGGGCGCGGGTGCCGCAGGAGCTTGAACCACGGGTGCTGCCGGGGTCACCGGCGCCTGTACCGCCGCAGTGTCAGCAGGCGTGGTGTCCACTTGCGGCGCCGGCTGCTCAGCCGTAGCCGGCACTTGCGGTGCGGCCTGCCCTTCGGCAACCGCCTGGTCTTCCGGCTCGTCCAGCGGATGAATCTGGGTGGTGCCATCGGCGCTTTCGACTTCGACGTGCTCCATGGCGTTGCTGGTCAGGTCTTTGTTGCGCTGGGAGGCCTGGTCTTGCCACCAGACGAAACCGCCGCCGACCACGGCAACCAGCAGCAACAGGCTGACAATCCGCAAAATCGTGTGGGAAACCCGCGTTGGCTCTTCGATGCGCCCAAGGCCATGGACATTGCTGCCCTGGGCATCGGTACCGGTGAACTGGTCGAATTCCTGCACCAGCACGGCCTGGTCAATACCCAGCAATTTGGCGTAGGCGCGAATATAGCCACGGGCAAAGGTGTGCCCAGGCAGCTTGTCGAACGCGCCGGCTTCCAGATTGGCCAGGGACGTGCTGGTCAAATTGAGCTTGAGGGCCACTTCCGCCAGCGACCAACCATTGCTTTCGCGGGCCTGACGCAAGGTTTCGCCTGGGTTTACGCGATTAGCTGCTACATCTTCCGGGTGCGCGGCTTTCATCATTGCTCCGACAGGTATTGCTGATATTCCGGCGTACCGGGATAGAGTCGTTCGAGTTGCTGGCCAAAACGTGCGGCCGTGTCGTGTTCTTCATGAACCGTCGCCAGGCGCACACCGAGCAATAGACTACGTGCATTTTGCCCGCTGAGCAGGCTAAAACGCTCGTAATAGTCTCGTGCCGGCACATAATGCCTGTCTTCGTAAGACAACTCAGCCATTTCGAGCAAAGCCCTTGGCTGGCGACTGTTCAGATGCAGGGCTTTTTCCAGCTGCTGACGCGCGCTGTCGCGCTGACCCAGGCGCATCGAGGTCACCCCGAGGTTCTCGAACACCCGCGAACGCTCAGGATAAAGAGTATCGGCGCTGGCTTGCTGGAAATAAGCGGCGGCTTGGTCATACCGTTTCTGCTCGAACAGGAAACTGCCATAGTTGTTCAGCAACCTGGGATCGGCAGGACGGGAAGCCAGGGCCTTGCTGAAATAGCGGTCGGCCAGCTCAGGCTCTGCCTGGGCCTGAAACACCAGAGCCAGTGCGGCGTTGGCATCGGCATCCGCGCTGTCCAGTTCAAGGGCCTTTTTCAGCGGCACCTTGGCTTGCTCGCTCATACCTTGACGCAAATACCCCAAGCCCAATTGCACATAGGCAACCCGCGCCTCATCACGGCCTTTAGTGGTGTGCAAAGGGCTGTCATGGCCCGATGAAACACAACCGGCAACGAGGCCGGTAAGCAGTAAAAGCAGCGCAAGGCGCAAGGGCATAGAGATCCTCTCTCAGATTCGATTCACAGCAATTTGCGGCAAATCTTCGGCGGCGTTAAGTTCGCGCACGGCGATATAACGTTCGCTGCGGCGGGTGCGGTCCATCACCTGCCCTACCAATTGGCCACAGGCGGCGTCGATGTCTTCACCACGGGTGGTGCGTACGGTGACGTTGTAGCCGGCCTGGTGCAGTTGATCCTGGAAACGGCGGATGGCGTTGTTGCTCGGCCGCTCGTAGCCAGAATGTGGAAACGGGTTGAACGGGATCAGGTTGATCTTGCACGGCGTGTTCTTGAGCAACTCGATCATCTCGACCGCGTGCTCGACCTTGTCGTTGATGTCCTTGAGCATGGTGTACTCAATGGTCAGCACACGCTTCTCACCCAAGGTCGCCATGTAACGCTGGCAAGATTCGAGCAGCATCTTAAGCGGATACTTCTTGTTGATCGGCACCAATTGGTTACGCAATGCGTCATTCGGTGCGTGCAACGACAACGCCAGGGAGACGTCGATGTGCTTGGCCAGCTCATCGATCATCGGCACCACGCCGGAGGTCGACAGGGTCACACGGCGCTTGGAGATGCCGTAGCCCAGGTCGTCCATCATCAGGTGCATGGCCGCAATCACGTTGTCGAAGTTCAGCAGCGGCTCACCCATGCCCATCATCACCACGTTGGTGATGGCACGGTCGACGGTCGCCGGGACGCTGCCAAAGGATTTGTTGGCAATCCACACCTGGCCGATGACTTCGGCGGCGGTGAGGTTGCTATTGAAGCCTTGCTTGCCGGTGGAGCAGAAACTGCAATCCAGGGCACAGCCTGCCTGGGACGAAACGCACAAGGTGCCGCGTTTGCCCTGGGGAATGTACACGGTCTCGACGCAGCTGCCGGACGCCACGCGCACCACCCATTTACGGGTGCCGTCGCTGGAGATGTCCTCGCTGACAACCTCGGGACCACGCACCTCGGCAATGGCCTTGAGCTTGTCGCGCAGGGCCTTGCTGACGTTCGTCATGGCGTCGAAATCGTCGACGCCAAAGTGGTGAATCCACTTCATTACCTGACCGGCACGGAAACGCTTCTCCCCGATTGAGTCGAAGAATTTCTCCATTTCCGGCTGAGTCAGACCCAGCAGGTTGGTTTTAACAGTCGATGTAGTCATGGATTCACCCTCACTCTTTAAGCCGATGCTTAGCGAGCGGTTACTTCAGTAGCAGCGAAAAAGTACGAGATTTCGCGAGCAGCAGCGGCTTCGGAGTCCGAACCGTGAACAGCGTTGGCATCGATGGACTCAGCGAAGTCAGCACGAATGGTGCCGGCAGCCGCTTCTTTAGGGTTGGTAGCGCCCATCAGCTCACGGTTCAGAGCGATAGCGTTTTCGCCTTCCAGAACCTGAACAACAACAGGACCGGAGATCATGAAGGCAACCAGGTCGCCGAAGAAGCCACGAGCGCTGTGCTCAGCGTAGAAGCCTTCAGCTTCAGCCTTGGACAGTTGCTTGAGTTTCGAAGCTACAACCTTCAGGCCGGCTTTTTCGAAACGAGTGGTGATCTCGCCGATGACGTTTTTTGCAACAGCGTCAGGCTTGATGATGGAGAAAGTACGTTGAACAGCCATGGTGTAACTCCAGAAACGGTAATTTACGAAAAATTAAACCCGCGAATTATACGCGGGTTATTGGGTATTGCCTAACTGCGTAAAAAGGCGGCTCAGTCTGCTTCTTCGATCCACAGGCCTTGAATCGCCTCCAGGACCTTTTCGCCACCCCGGTCAGGGATGTCGTCAAAATCCGGCAGCGCCATTACGAGGTTGCGCAGCTTGACGAAGTTCACGGTAAGAGGATTGACCTCAGGGTGAGCTTCGGCAAGTTGTATAGCGATTTCTTGTACATCAACCCATTTCAGGCTCATGACAGTTCCTTGAATCAATGCGGCGCTTCGGCGGCATGGTTGAGCGAATATTTCGGAATTTCAACGGTGAGGTCTTCAGTCCCCACTTTCGCCTGGCAACTCAGACGCGACGTCGGCTCCAGCCCCCACGCCCTATCAAGATAGTCTTCTTCCAGGTCGTCAGCCTCATTAAGGCTGTCGAAACCTTTACGAATGATGCAGTGGCAAGTGGTGCAGGCATTGACGCCACCACACGCACTTTCAATCTCGATATGGTTGTCGTGCGCGACGTCAAGCAGGGACTTGCCGGTCTCTGCCTCCACGACCATGCCATCCGGGCAGTGTTCGGCGTGCGGTAGAAAAGTGACCTGCGGCATCAGTTATTCCTCGATTTCATTCAGGTTGCGGCCCGCCAGTGCGGCTTTCACCGTCTGATCCATACGACGGGCGGCAAAGGCATCAGTCACTTGCGACAGGCGCTTGGTCTGTTGCTCGATGGCGTAACCATCGTTGCCTTTCATCAGTTCGGCCAATTCCTGCATCTGCAGGTCGATGACCATGCGCTCTTCGGCATCCAGCAGGCGCTCGCCGTCGGCTTCAAGGGCGCCCTGCACCGCTTCGAGCAGGCGCTGGGCATCCACTTGCTGCTCACGCAGTACGCGGGCAACCTTGTCGTCACCGGCATACTGGAACGAGTCCTTAAGCATCTTGGCGATTTCGCCGTCGGTCAGGCCGTAGGACGGTTTGACCTGGATGCTGGCCTCAACGCCCGAGGCCAGTTCACGCGCAGCCACGCTGAGCAGGCCATCGGCGTCGACCTGATAGGTGACGCGAATCTTCGCTGCACCAGCCACCATCGCCGGAATGCCGCGCAGTTCAAAGCGCGCCAGGGAGCGGCAGTCGCTGATCAGCTCGCGCTCGCCTTGCAGCACATGAATCATCATGGCCGTCTGGCCGTCTTTGTAGGTGGTGAAATCCTGGGCGCGCGCGACGGGGATGGTGGTGTTGCGTGGAATCACCTTCTCCATCAGGCCGCCCATGGTTTCCAGGCCCAGGGACAAAGGAATCACGTCGAGCAGCAGCAGTTCGCCACCATCGCGCTTGTTACCAGCCAGGGTATCGGCCTGGATTGCGGCGCCAATGGCCACCACTTGATCCGGATCGATTTCAGTCAACGGCTGGCGACCAAAGGCTTCGGCAACCGCCTCACGCACACGGGGCACGCGAGTGGAGCCACCGACCATGACCACAGCGCCGACATCTTCCAGTTCAATACCGGAGTCACGCACAGCACGACGGCAAGCCTTGAGGCTGCGGGCGACCATCGGCTCGATCAGCGCGTCAAACGCTTCGCGGGTCAGCTGTGCCGACCAATCACCATACTGGACTTCAACAGATGCAGCATCAGTCAGCGCTTCCTTGGCCGCACAGGCAGTTTGCAGCAAGTTACGCTGCGCGCCCGGGTCCAGGTCGGCAGACAAACCGGCGCTGGTGATGATCCAGCCAGCGATGGCGTGGTCGAAGTCATCGCCGCCCAGGGCGCTGTCGCCACCGGTGGCCAGCACTTCGAAAACGCCGCCGGTCAGGCGCAGGATCGAAATATCGAAGGTGCCACCGCCCAGATCATAAATGGCGACCAGGCCTTCAGCGTGCTGATCGAGGCCGTAGGCCACAGCCGCAGCGGTCGGCTCGTTGAGCAGGCGCAGTACATTCAGGCCCGCCAGTTTCGCCGCGTCCTTGGTGGCTTGGCGCTGGGCGTCATCGAAATACGCCGGAACGGTGATCACCGCCCCGACCAGCTCGCCGCCCAAGGTTTTTTCCGCACGCTGGCGCAGCACCTTGAGGATATCAGCCGACACTTCGACCGGGCTTTTCAGGCCCTGGACGGTGTCGATAAACGGCATATGGGACTCACCGCCGACAAAGCGGTACGGCAACTGGTCGCCCAACTGCTTGACGTCGGACAGCCCACGACCCATCAAGCGCTTGACCGACAGCACAGTGTTCAGGGGGTCCGAGGACGCGGCCAACTTGGCCGACTCACCCACTTCGGTACGATCAGGGTGGTAACGCACGGCGGACGGCAGGATCACCTGCCCATCGGCATCGGGCAGAGGCTCGGACAGGCCACTGCGCAAGGCAGCAACCAGGGAATTGGTGGTGCCCAGGTCAATCCCGACCGCCAGGCGACGCTGGTGCGGTTGAGGGCTTTGGCCGGGTTCGGCGATTTGCAGTAGGGCCATGGTAATCAGGTCTTATCTGTCTATCAGGCGTGCATCACGGGCAGCACTGGGTTAATCGTCGAGGCGCTCTTCTAGCTGGCGCACTTCGTAGGTGAGCTTGTCGAGGAACTGCATACGCCGCATCAGGCGCTCGGCCTGTTCACGTTGCGCAGCATCATCCCAACAGGCCGCAAAGCTTTCGTTGAGCTCGTCCTGGGCAGTTTTCAGACGACGTTTGAAGACCGCGACCCCCGCCACATCGGCTTCGTCCTGCAGATCTTCGAGCTCTTCACGCCATTGCATCTGCTGCATCAGGAAGTCCGGGTCATGCACGGTGACTTCCATCGGCAACTCACCGCCCTTCATCGCCAGCAAATAGCGCGCGCGTTTGGGGGGGCTCTTGAGCGTCTGATAGGCTTCGTTGAGGCTGGCCGATTGCTCCAGGGCCAGGCGTTGTTCACGCTCGGAAGCGTCGGCAAAGCGGTCCGGATGCACCCCACGCGCCAGTTCTCGATAGCGCGTGGCAAGCTGCTCGAGGTCCAGCCGAAAGCTCGGCTGCAGCTCGAATAAAGCGAAATGACAAGGAGTACCCACGAGTAGCCTCAGATGTTGAAGCTTTCGCCGCAGCCACATTCACCGCGCACGTTGGGGTTGTTGAACTTGAAGCCTTCGTTCAACCCTTCCTTGACGAAATCGAGCTCGGTGCCGTCCAGGTAGGTCAGGCTCTTGGGGTCGATGATCACTTTCTCGCCGTGACTTTCGAACACCTGGTCCTCTTCAACCACCTCGTCGACAAACTCCAGCACGTAGGCAAGGCCGGAACAGCCCGTGGTGCGTACACCCAGACGAATCCCCTCACCTTTACCGCGCCCATTCAGGGAGCGGCGAATGTGCTGCGCAGCCGCTTCTGTCATGCTGATAGCCATCGTTGACTCCTTACTCGTCGCCAAATGCTTAGATCAAGCCTTTCTTCTGCTTGTAGTCGCGAACCGCCGCCTTGATGGCGTCTTCAGCGAGTACGGAGCAGTGGATTTTCACTGGCGGCAGGGCCAGTTCTTCGGCCAGCTGGGTGTTGCTGATGGTGACAGCCTCATCCAGGGACTTGCCTTTCATCCACTCGGTCGCAAGGGAACTGGAGGCGATGGCCGAACCGCAGCCATAGGTCTTGAACTTGGCATCTTCGATAATGCCCTGTTCGTTGACCTTGATCTGCAGGCGCATCACATCGCCGCACGCCGGAGCGCCGACCATGCCGGTGCCGACATCAGGATCTTCCGCGTTCATCTTGCCGACGTTGCGCGGGTTTTCGTAGTGGTCGATGACCTTTTCGCTGTAAGCCATGGTACTGAATCCTCACTCATCAGGGCCGCTCTGGAACCCTGTAGAAACGCCTGCGTTTACCGCCACGTTCCTACAGAGCTTGGGTGGCGGCTTCTATATTTAGTGTGCCGCCCACTCGATCTTGGAAATATCGACACCGTCTTTGTACATGTCCCACAGCGGCGACAGAACGCGCAGCTTGTTGACGGCTTCGCAGACCTTCTGCGCGGCATAGTCGACTTGCTCTTCAGTGGTGAAGCGGCCGAACGTAAAGCGGATCGAGCTGTGTGCCAGTTCGTCGTTGCGGCCCAGGGCGCGCAATACATACGAAGGCTCAAGGGATGCCGAGGTACAGGCCGAACCGGACGAGACCGCCAGGTCCTTGAGCGCCATGATCAGCGACTCGCCTTCGACATAGTTGAAGCTCAAATTCAGGTTGTGCGGTACACGGGCAGTCATGCTGCCGTTGATGTACAGCTCTTCAAGGTTCTCGACCTGCTTGTAGAAGCGATCACTCAGGGCCTTGATACGTACATTTTCGGCAGCCATGTCTTCCTTGGCTACGCGGAAGGCTTCACCCATGCCGACGATCTGGTGGGTCGCCAGGGTGCCCGAACGCATGCCGCGTTCGTGGCCGCCACCGTGCATGGTCGCTTCGATGCGCACGCGTGGCTTGCGGCTGACGTAGAGAGCGCCGATGCCTTTAGGGCCGTAAGTCTTGTGGGCCGAGAACGACATCAGGTCGACTTTCAGCTTGGACAGGTCGATATCGACCTTGCCGGTAGACTGAGCAGCGTCGACGTGTAGCAACACACCCTTGGAGCGCGTCAGCTCGCCGATGGCGGCGATGTCGTTGATGGTACCGATTTCGTTGTTCACGTGGATCACGGAAACCAGGATGGTGTCTTCACGCATCGCGGCTTCGATCATCGCAGGGGTGACGATACCGTCGGTGGTGGGCTCAAGGTAAGTCACCTCGAAACCTTCACGCTCCAGTTGGCGCATGGTGTCGAGGACAGCCTTGTGCTCAATCTTGGTGGTGATCAGGTGCTTGCCCTTGGTTGCGTAGAAATGCGCCGCACCCTTGATAGCCAGGTTGTCGGACTCGGTAGCACCGGACGTCCAGACGATTTCACGCGGGTCGGCGTTGACCAGATCAGCGACCTGGCGACGCGCGTTCTCGACCGCTTCCTCGGCCTTCCAGCCGAATACGTGGGAACGGGAGGCCGGGTTGCCGAAGTTTCCGTCAACCAGCAGGCATTCGCTCATTTTTTGCGCAACACGCGGATCAACCGGGGTGGTCGCTGAGTAATCAAGGTAAATCGGCAATTTCATGGACTTTCTCCTAAATCAGGCTGGCTGGCACGCCGTTAGCTCTTCGGCTGTCACTCGACGGCGGACGCTTCGATCTTGTCCAGACGCGGCGCCTTGGTATTGCAACGGCGCTGGTCCTGACGCTGGGCTACTTCTTGCACCTCACGGCGAGTCACAAGATCAGCCAAGCTGATACCACTCAAAAACTCATGGATCTGCAGGCTCAAGTCACACCACAAGTGGTGTGTCAGGCAGGTGTCGCCGGCGTGGCAATCACCCAAACCCTGGCATTTGGTGGCATCGACGGATTCGTTGACCGCGTCGATCACCTGGGCCACCTGAATGCCCTGCATGTCGCGGGACAATTGATAGCCACCACCTGGACCACGAACGCTGGAAACCAGATTGCTGCGGCGCAATTTGGCGAACAGCTGCTCGAGGTAGGACAGGGAAATGCCTTGGCGCTCGGAGATATCGGCCAGGGACACCGGCCCAGTTTGCGCGTGCAGGGCCAGGTCAAGCATGGCGGTCACCGCGTATCGGCCTTTTGTAGTCAGTCTCATGGACAAGTACCAAGGTGTTTCAGAATGGGAGCAAGTATGCGATTCCCGAGTATTTAAGTCAACTATAAGACCTAGTACTTTAGTCAGGAATACCCGTAAAAAGGGCGCGCGAATCATAGCAGGATGGGGTGGGATGGACCAGCGGGAACAGGGCCTGGCAGAGATCTCGAGACCAATGGAGATCAAAATGTGGGAGGGGGCTTGCTCCCGATGACTGAGTGTCAGCCAATCAGGCATCAACTGACCTACCGCTATCGGGGGCAAGCCCCCTCCCACAGGGGACCTCAGCTTGCCTTGGTGGCGGCCTCGTCCTTGATCTCGGCGAAGTCCTCTTCGCGCAACTCAGGCAAGTCTTTGGCACAGTATGGGCTGCCCAGATCCTTCAGCGCACCACACATACCGTCCAGCTTGCCGTCCACTGCTTGCAGATGATCAAGCAGCTGACCAATGGCGCGAGCCACCGGATCGGGCATGTCTTCGCTGACGCCATAGGCGTCAAAACCGATCTTCTCGGCCATGGCCTTGCGCTTGGCCTCCTGCTCGTCGCCGACCTCTGGTTTGACGATGATGCGACCCGGAATACCCACCACGGTGGCGCCAGCAGGTACAGCCTTGGTCACCACGGCGTTGGAACCTACCTTGGCACCGGCACCCACGGTAAAGGGCCCCAGCACCTTGGCGCCCGCCCCCACCACCACACCATTTTCCAGGGTCGGGTGACGCTTGCCTTTATTCCATGTAGTACCGCCCAGGGTCACACCTTGGTAAAGCGTCACGTCATCACCGATCTCGGCGGTCTCGCCTATGACAATACCCATGCCATGGTCGATAAAGAAGCGACGGCCCACCTTGGCGCCCGGATGAATCTCGATGCCGGTCAACCAGCGACCGAAGTTCGACACCAGCCGGGCCAGCCATTTCCAGCCCATGCCCCACAAGGCGCCGGACAGACGGTGAATCCAGATCGCGTGCAGGCCCGGATAGCAGGTCAGCACTTCAAAGGCGTTGCGCGCCGCCGGGTCACGATGGAAAACACTCTGGATATCTTCTCGCAAACGCTCGAACATTTTTAATCCTTCCGCTTAAGAAGCTCACCACGGGCCGCTTTCTGGGTTTCCGTGAGGATGCCACGCAATATATTCATCTCCGCCCGGCTCACCGAGCTGCGACCGTACAAACGACGCAGGCGCGCCATCAAGTGCCGTGGCTTTTCAGGATCGAGGAATTCGATGGCCACCAGGGTTTGCTCCAGGTGCTCATAGAACCGCTCCAGCTCGTCCATGGTGGCCAGCTCACCACTTTTGGTCGACGCCACTTCGTCCTTTTCCACTTTGCTCGGCTGGCCAGCAGCAGCCAGCCAGGCCATGCGCACTTCGTACGTCAACACTTGCACCGCCGCCCCGAGGTTCAGCGAGCTGAACTCAGGGTCTGAGGGGATATGCACGTGATAATGACATCGCTGCAGCTCTTCGTTGGTGAGGCCGGAATCTTCACGGCCAAATACCAAGGCAATTTCGGCACCGCCGATGGCCTCTTCCACCACTTTGGTGCCGCACTCACGCGGATCCAGCAGCGGCCAGGGGATACGCCGATCGCGAGCGCTGGTGCCGAGCACCAGGTTGCAGCCGACCAGAGCCTCTTCCAGGGTGGCGACGATCTGGGCGTTTGCCAGCAGGTCATTGGCGCCGGATGCACGGGCATCGGCCTCGTGGTGCGGGAACACCCGCGGTTCGACCAGCACCAGGCGCGTCAGCCCCATGTTTTTCATGGCTCGCGCCACCCCGCCGATATTGCCGGGATGACTGGTATTGACCAAGACGACACGAATGTTTTGCAGCAAGGGAGGCGCTCTCGGACACGGGAAAGGGGAGCAAATCTTACAGAACAGCCTAAGGTTATGCCATGAAAGCTAACGTCGTCCTTCACCTGAGGAAAGTTTCTGCTAGAATGCCCGGCTTTCTTTAACAACCTTAGGTGACACATCCATGCAGCCCATGCTGAATATCGCGCTGCGCGCCGCCCGCAGCGCCAGTGAATTGATCTTCCGCTCCATCGAGCGCCTGGATACCATCAAGGTCGACGAAAAAGACGCCAAGGATTATGTATCCGAGGTGGATCGCGCCGCCGAACAGAAGATCATCGACGCCCTGCGCAAGGCCTACCCTACCCACGGCATCCTCGGCGAAGAAACCGGCCTGCACAAAGGTAGCGGCGAAGGCGAAGACTACCTGTGGATCATCGACCCACTGGATGGCACCACCAACTTCCTGCGCGGCATCCCGCACTTTGCCGTGAGCATCGCCTGCAAATACCGTGGCCGCCTGGAACACGCTGTTGTGCTGGATCCGGTGCGCCAGGAAGAGTTCACCGCCAGCCGTGGCCGTGGCGCCCAGCTCAATGGTCGTCGCTTGCGCGTCAGCGGTCGCACCAGCCTGGAAGGCGCCCTGCTGGGCACCGGCTTCCCGTTCCGTGACGACCAGATGGACAACCTGGAAAACTACCTGGGCATGTTCCGTGCCCTGGTTGGCCAGACCGCCGGTATCCGCCGCGCCGGTGCAGCCAGCCTGGACCTGGCCTATGTCGCCGCCGGTCGTTTTGATGCATTCTGGGAATCGGGCCTGTCCGAGTGGGACATGGCAGCAGGCGCTCTGCTGATCCAGGAAGCAGGCGGCCTGGTGAGCGATTTCACCGGCGGTCACGACTTCCTGGAGAAAGGCCACGTGGTTGCCGGCAACACCAAATGCTTCAAGGCCGTACTGACGGCGATCCAGCCGCACCTGCCGGCTTCGCTGAAGCGTTAAGCGAGCGAGCACAAAAAAGCACCCCTAGGGGTGCTTTTTTTATGCGTGGGATTTAGCAAAAAACCAATTCCAAATGCTCAATACAATCCAATGTGGGAGCTGGCTTGCCTGCGATGACGGGCTGCCAACCAAGTGATTAGTTGCTGACCCACCGCTATCGCAGGCAAGCCAGCTCCCACATTTGGATCGAAGCCAGGCCTGGGGATTACTGCTGGTTCTGACCCAGGATCAGACGACCTTCTTTGTCGACTGGAATCTGGCCGCCTGGATCACGCTCCATACGCACAGTCCCTTCCTTGCCATCCAGGTTGTAACGCACGTCATAACCGACAACCTTGTCGCTGATGTCGTTAACAGTGTTACAGCGGGTTTGCGTGGTGGTGTAGGTATCACGGTTCTGCATGCCTTCCTGAACCTTGTTACCGGCGTAACCGCCACCAACCGCACCGGCCACGGTGGCCAGCTTCTTACCATTACCGCCACCGATCTGGTTACCCAACAGGCCACCTGCAAGGGCGCCGACCACGGTACCGGCGATTTGATGTTGATCCTGCACCGGACGTTGCCGGGTCACAGTGACGTCCTTGCAGACCTCACGCGGGGTTTTGATCTGGGTTTTAACCGGCTGTACCGCCAGTACTTGCGCATACTCAGGGCCGCTTTTTACCAGGCTGTAGGTGGCAACAGCACCCCCGGCAGTCACACCGACAGCACCCAATACCGCACCAACCAGCAACGACTTGTTCACGTTGAACCTCCTGACCATCACAAACGGATCGAAAGATCCGCGCTATACCCAGCCTTGGAGCAAAAAAAAAGGCGCGAGTTCAATACTCGCGCCCTTCTTGTAACAGCCGATCAACTAACGCCCATCAAGGGCGGTCGTCGACCTCCTTGCCAGTAGCAGCAGGAGGGATCAAGTCTTCGCTGTTGAGGTTGAGCCAGATCAGCACCACGTTGGCAATGTAGATCGACGAGTAGGTACCCGCCAGAACACCGATGAACAGCGCCAGCGAGAAGCCCCACAGGTTGTCGCCCCCGAAGATCATCAGCGCGGCGATCGCCAGCAAGGTGGAGATCGACGTCGCCATGGTCCGCAGCAGCGTCTGGGTGGTGGAGATGTTGATGTTCTCGATCAATGTCGCCTTGCGCAGCACCCGGAAGTTCTCACGAACCCGGTCGAATACCACGATGGTGTCGTTGAGCGAGTAACCAATGATCGCCAGCACGGCCGCCAATACGGTCAGGTCGAAGGTGATCTGGAAGTAGGCCAGGATCCCCACAGTCACGATCACGTCGTGGATCAGCGACACAATGGCGCCGACACCGAACTTCCACTGAAAGCGGAAGGCCAGGTAGATCATGATGCCGACCAGCGCCATCAGCATGCCGAGGCCGCCCTGGTCGCGCAGCTCTTCACCGACCTGCGGGCCGACGAACTCGACGCGCTTGACCGATGCCGGGTTGTCGCCGCCGACCTTCTGCAAGGCCTCAGCTACCTGGTGACCCAGTTGCGGGTCTTCGCCAGGCATACGCACCAGCAGGTCAGTAGTGGCGCCGAAGCTCTGCACCACCGCCTCGTGATAGCCGGCCTTGACCAGCTCATTGCGCACCAGGGTGACATCGGCCGGCTTCTCGTAGGTCAGCTCGATAAGCGTACCGCCGGTGAAGTCCAGCCCGTAGTTCAGGCCCTTATGGAACCAGCTGAACAACGCCAGAACGGTAAGGAGCACGGTGACGCCGAACGCAACGTTGCGAACGCCCATGAAGTTGATTGTACGTAACATGGCAGCCCCTTAAATCCACAACTTCTTGAAGTCACGCCCGCCAAAGATCAGGTTGACCATTGCGCGGGTCACCATGATGGCCGTGAACATCGAGGTAAAGATACCCAGGGACATGGTCACCGCAAAACCTTTGACAGGGCCGGTGCCCATGGCAAAGAGAATCCCGCCGACCAGCAAAGTGGTCAAGTTGGAGTCGAGAATCGCGGTAAATGCCCGGCCGAAGCCTTCGTTGATAGCACGCTGTACGGTCATGCCGGCGGCGATCTCTTCACGGATACGCGAGAAGATCAGCACGTTGGCGTCAACCGCCATACCCATGGTAAGCACGATACCGGCGATACCCGGCAAGGTCAGCGTCGCGCCCAGCAGCGACATCAGCGCCAGCAGCATCACCATGTTGCCCGCCAGTGCGACGGTGGCGATAACGCCGAAGAAGCGGTAGATGGCGATGATGAACAGCGACACGAACAACATGCCCCACAGCGCCGCATCCACACCCTTGGTGATGTTGTCGGCACCCAGGCTCGGGCCGATGGTACGTTCTTCAGCGAAGTACATCGGCGCCGCCAGGCCACCAGCACGCAGCAGCAGCGCCAGCTCGGAGGACTCACCCTGGCCGTTCAAGCCAGTGATGCGGAACTGCGCACCCAGCGGCGACTGGATGGTCGCCAGGCTGATGATCTTTTTCTCTTCCTTGAAGGTCTGCACCGGCACGTCTTTCTCGACGCCGTTGACCATCTGCTTGGTATAGGTGGTAACGGGGCGCTGCTCGATGAAGATCACCGCCATGCTGCGACCGACGTTGCTGCGCGTGGCGCGGCTCATCAGCTCGCCACCGTGACCATCCAGGCGGATGTTCACTTCAGGGGTGCCGTGCTCGCCGAAACCAGCCTTGGCGTCGGTCACCTGGTCACCAGTGATGATCAAGCCACGCTCGATCAACGCAGGAGGACGATTGCCCTCGCGGAACTCGAACTCTTCGGAGGTCGCACGAGTGGCACCCGGATCAGCTGCAAGGCGGAATTCCAGGTTGGCGGTTTTACCCAGGATACGCTTGGCTTCAGCAGTGTCCTGTACGCCCGGCAACTCAACCACGATACGGTTGGCGCCCTGGCGCTGCACGATCGGCTCGGCCACACCCAGCTCGTTGACGCGGTTACGTACCGTGGTCAAGTTCTGCTTGATGGAGTACTCGCGGATCTCGGCGATCTTGGCCGGGCTCATCGCCAGGCGCAACACAGCCTGACCATTCAAGTCGGCCGGCACGATGTCGAAGTCATTGAAATTCTTGCGGATCAGCGCACGGGCCTGCTCGCGGGAAGCTTCGTCAGCAAAACCCAGCTGGATGGCACCGTTGAGCTGCGGCAAGCTGCGATAACGCAGTTTCTCTTTGCGCAGCAGGCTCTTCACGTCGCCTTCATAGACTTTCAGACGCGCGTCGAGGGCCTTGTCCATGTCGACTTCCAGCAGGAAGTGCACGCCACCGGACAAGTCCAGGCCCAGCTTCATCGGGTGCGCGCCAATGCTGCGCAGCCATTGAGGCGTGGTCTGTGCCAGGTTCAATGCAACGACGTAGTCGTCACCCATGACCTTGCGTACAACGTCCTTGGCCGGCAATTGGTCTTCTTGCTTGGTCAGGCGCAACAAGCCGCCTTTGGAACCAGCTGCCAAGGTTGCCGCTTTAACCTGGATGCCCGCGTCAGTCAGCGCTTTGCTAGCGCGTTCCAGATCAGCCTGATTGACCTGCAGCGAAGTGCTGGCGCCAGAGATCTGGATCGCCGGGTCATCAGGATAGAGATTGGGAGCGGAATAAATAAAACCGATCGCCAGCACCGCCAGGATCAGTACGTATTTCCACAGAGGGTATTTGTTCAGCATCACGCCGCCCGCTTATAACGCGGGGCGCCTTGCGCGCCCCGTCGATTGGTAAAGGTTGTTACTTAGATCGCTTTGAGCGTGCCCTTAGGCAGCGTGGCGGCGATGGCGCCCTTCTGGAACTTCATTTCTACGGTGTCGGAGACTTCCAGTACCACGAAAGCATCGGAAACCTTGGTGATCTTGCCGGCGATGCCGCCAGTGGTCACGACTTCGTCGCCTTTTTGCAGGCTGCCCAGCAGGTTTTTCTGCTCTTTGGCGCGCTTGGCCTGTGGACGCCAGATCATCAGGTAGAAGATGACCAGGAAGCCGACCAGGAAAATCCACTCGAAACCACCGCCCATAGGGCCGGCAGCAGCAGGCGCAGCGGCGTCAGCCATGGCGTTAGAGATAAAAAAGCTCATTTAGCACTCCAGTTGCAAATAGTGAATCTTAGGGTCGGAAAACTCAGTCCAAGGGCGGCACAGGGAGCCCGCGCTTGGCATAGAAGGCATCGACGAAGGCGGCCAATGTACCCTGTTGAATAGCCTCGCGCAAACCAGCCATCAGGACTTGGTAGTGACGCAAATTGTGGATGGTATTCAACATGCTACCCAGCATTTCCCCGCACTTGTCCAGATGATGCAGATAGGCACGGGAGAAGTTCTGGCAGGTGTAGCAGTCACAGGTGGGATCCAGCGGCGAATCATCATGGCGATGGAACGCGTTACGGATCTTGAGCACGCCTGTATCGATGAACAGATGCCCATTGCGGGCATTACGGGTTGGCATCACGCAATCGAACATGTCCACACCGCGGCGCACACCCTCTACGAGATCTTCCGGTTTGCCAACGCCCATAAGGTAACGAGGTTTGTCAGCGGGCATCAGGCCCGGCAGGTAGTCGAGCACCTTGATCATTTCGTGCTTGGGCTCGCCCACCGACAAACCGCCGATGGCCAGGCCGTCGAAGCCGATCTTGTCGAGGCCTTCCAGCGAGCGTTTACGCAGGCTTTCGTGCATCCCGCCCTGGACAATCCCGAACAGCGCCGCGGTGTTGTCACCATGGGCGTTCTTCGAGCGCTGGGCCCAACGCAGGGACAGCTCCATGGAGATGCGCGCCACGTCTTCGTCAGCCGGGTAAGGCGTGCACTCGTCGAAAATCATCACGATGTCGGAACCCAGGTCGCGCTGGACCTGCATTGACTCTTCCGGCCCCATGAACACCTTGGCACCGTCCACCGGCGAGGCGAAGGTCACGCCCTCTTCCTTGATCTTGCGCATGGCGCCCAGGCTGAATACCTGGAAACCACCGGAGTCGGTGAGGATCGGGCCTTGCCATTTCATGAAGTCATGCAGATCGCCGTGCTTTTTGATCACTTCCGTGCCCGGGCGCAGCCACAGGTGGAAGGTGTTGCCGAGGATAATCTCGGCACCGGTAGCGACGATGTCGCGCGGCAACATGCCCTTGACGGTGCCGTAGGTGCCGACCGGCATGAACGCCGGGGTCTCCACGGTGCCGCGCGGGAAGGTCAGGCGACCGCGACGGGCTTTGCCGTCGGTGGCCAACAATTCAAACGACATACGACTCATAGTTGTTCCTCTGGGCCGCGTGGCGCCGGGTTACGGGTGATAAACATCGCATCACCGTAGCTGAAAAAACGGTACTCGTTGGCAATGGCGGCCTGGTAAGCAGCCATGGTTTGCGGGTAACCGGCAAATGCCGACACCAGCATCAAGAGCGTGGATTCGGGCAAATGGAAATTGGTGACCAGGCAATCGACCACATGGAATGGCCGGCCCGGGAAAATAAAGATATCGGTGTCACCACTGAACGGCTTGAGCACGCCATCACGCGCCGCACTTTCAAGTGATCGTACGCTGGTGGTGCCCACGGCCACCACTCGCCCGCCGCGCGCCTTACACGCATTGACCGCGTCCACGACGTCCTGGCTGACCTCCAGCCATTCGCTGTGCATGTGGTGGTCCTCGATGTTCTCCACACGCACCGGCTGAAACGTACCGGCCCCCACGTGCAGGGTCACATAGGCCGTCTCAACGCCCTTGGCGGCAATCGCATCCAGCAGCGGCTGGTCGAAATGCAGCCCGGCAGTCGGCGCCGCTACAGCGCCGAGGCGCTGTGAGTACACCGTCTGATAGCGCTCGCGGTCCGCGTCTTCGTCGGGGCGGTCTATATAAGGAGGCAACGGCATATGGCCGACGCGATCCAGCAACGGCAGCACTTCTTCGGCAAACTTGAGCTCGAACAAGGCATCGTGGCGCGCAACCATCTCGGCTTCGCCACCGCCATCAATGAGGATGCTCGAACCCGGCTTGGGCGACTTGCTGGAGCGCACATGGGCCAGCACACGATGGCTGTCCAGCACCCGCTCCACCAGAATTTCCAGCTTGCCGCCGGAAGCTTTCTGGCCGAACAGCCGCGCCGGAATCACCCGGGTGTTGTTGAAAACCATCAAATCGCCCGGGCGCAAATGCTCAAGCAAATCAGTGAATTGACGGTGTGCGAGGGCACCGCTGACCCCGTCCAGGGTCAGCAGTCGACTGGCGCGACGCTCGGCCAAAGGGTGGCGAGCGATCAGCGAATCAGGGAGCTCAAAAGTAAAGTCAGCAACGCGCATGATGGGGTTCGTCTAGCAGGGCCGGGAAGTCTAGCGGAAATAGTGAAAATAGACCATGAAACGTGATTGACCAACGGTAATCTCATCTCTATACTTCGCCGCCATTGAGCCCTGATGGCGGAATTGGTAGACGCGGCGGATTCAAAATCCGTTTTCGAAAGGAGTGGGAGTTCGAGTCTCCCTCGGGGCACCATCTTAAAGAAAGACCTTGAAATTCAAGGTCTTTTTTTTCGCCTGTGAAAAAGTGCCGGGCGTGGCAGTGGGGGGGGTTAGCGAGACCATGGAATTGATGCTTGAAGCGGTTGCACTGTTCGCCCTGAAGCTGGCGCATGAAACCGAGGACGGCAGCCCGCTGCTGCGCGATGATCCTGCAATGGATGGCTATGAGCGTGAAGTGTTTGGGTTGTTGGTGCGCCAGGAAAACCTGGCTGAGATCCAGTTGAAGCTCGATGAGTGCATCACCCAGGCGTTGATTGCATTGGGTGGAGCGGACAGCGTGCTCGGGCGTGAATTGCTAAAGCTATCCACCCCTGTGCAAAACATCTCTCACCTTGATGAGTTGATCTGCCCGCTGACCGTTCTAAAGGGCTATCTGAAAGATGTGCAATGAATCGGTGATCAGCATAACGGCCAGGTACACCATCAATACCGCCACCCCTGCATCCAGCCAACGCCAGACCGCTGGCTTGCGAAACAATACTGTCAACCGCTGACAGCACAGCGCCAACACCACAAACCACACGAGTGATGCCGTCATGGCGCCTGTCGCGAACAGTGCCTGTTGGCCCGCAGGTTTCGTGGCCCCGATAGAACCAATCAGCACCACGGTATCCAGCCATGCATAAGGGTTGGCAAAGCCGAGTATGACCGCCGAGCGCAACAGCCCTCTTTGCGAATTGCCGCCTTGAGCATCCGGCATGGACTGATCCCGGATACAAGCCAACAGACGCTGGCCACCAAACCAAAGCAGATAGGCCGCTCCGGACAATAGCAATAGCGCCATCACCTCAGGCCGACTTCCCAATAACGACCCTAAACCCGTGACCCCGAAAGCGATCAGGAAAATATCGGCCAATACGCAAATGGCGACAACGCCCCAGATCGGCCCGCGACCGACACCTTGGCGGATCACCAGGGTGTCTTTCGGGCCTGGGGCGGCGAACAGTCCGATGCCCAAGAGCAAACCTTCGATGTAAAGGGCATTGAAATGAGGAAACATGGACTGTTCGAGCCCTCCAGGACTATTTAGCGCAGTTGAATCGGCTGATTACCGAAACCGGTATGACGAGCATTCACCGTGCTGCCCAGGTCAATGGGTTTCTGGCGGTAAAAGGTCGTCAGCAACTGGTCCGGATTGGGGTTTGCAAAGTAAATCAATGAGCTTCTGGCGACCGGTTTGCTGGGCGCAAGTACAGCATGGTAGGCGGCAGGCACGGCATGATCGGAGAGCTCTGTCAGCAAGGAGCCGGCCAGCACCGCGACCTCGTTCTCCAGAAGGCGTACAGGTTCCAACGATCGTCCCTTCATCAAGACCAGCCCTTCGCGGGTAGGCTTGATAAACGAAAGCATATGCCCGTCTTCATGAGGATCTTGAGCAAATTTACGAGAATGGTCTTTGGCCTGTGGACCGTAGACACACAACTGGATATACGATGCCGCGCGAAAGGGGGCCAAGGGTGCCACGCCAAATTCCTCGCAAATGCCATCCATCACCCCTTGGGCCAACTCGCTCATCTGTCGTTCAAAACTGCCGACTGCGGCAACGAAAGTACTTCGGGTGAATTCGAAAGCGGCTCTTTTTGAAGCGTGCGCGGGCCAGTAACAAAACCGCTCGCACAGGTCAGGGTGATCCTCGGCAAGGGAGTACTCGGCGCCAAAAGGGAAAAACCCATCCGTGTCCTGGGCAAAGGAAAATTCATCCTTGATGGCCTGGGGAATGGCCGAATACCCATCGATGATCTTTTTGTAGTCCTGCAACATCGCATCAGGAATTTGCAGGATGCCAAAGCCTGATCGGGCTATGGATTCGCAGCATGCTTTAAATTGAGACATAGCTATACCCAAAGATAGTTGTAAAGGAATGCAACACACACTAGGTTCGCAAGCATGCGAGAAACCGCGACACTGGATATAGCCAAACAGAAAGGGACCGATCCATGTCCTTCACAACGGCGCTAGCAGGTTGCGAGTGTGCAGGACTCACTACACGTAACGGCGAGCAAGTTGTCCTTTTTGGCGAACAAGATGATGATTTTTCAAGGACGGGGATCAACGTACGGATATGAGCATCAAAACCCGCGACACACTCCGAGCACTGGTCGTACGACGCAGCCGGGAACTGGGCAAATCCATGACAACCCTGGCCAAGGAAGCCGGTATTTCGCGTACCTATCTTTACGGATTAGCGGGTGGCATTTCACAGGATCCCTCGGTACGCACCCTGATCAAACTGGCCAAGGCGCTGCAGGTGTCCCCGCTATTGCTGTTCCGCTACTTCGCCGATTTGGCAGGCGCACCGGTCGATACCCATTCAATGGCAACCACCAACCGAGCCATCGGCCTGCATGATCTTGGCGACATTGTGGTGTTTAACGCCGACGTCACCACGCCCGACCAAACCGTCGTGCTGCCTGGCGAAACGTTTCAAAAAACCTGGGAGATCCAGAACGTCGGTACCCGCCCCTGGCGCGGTCGACGATTGGTTCGAGTGGACGGTGAATACGTCATCGCCCGTCGCACGGCTACAGGCGAGCCCCTGGAAGTGGTGATGGACAGCCACCTGCGCAGCCTTAACAACGAGGTACCGATTGCCGAAACCCTGCCCGGCCAACCGGTGCATATCACCGTAGAGTTTGGAGCGCCGAAAGAGACCTGCACGGTCACTTCGATATGGCGTATCGAAGATGAACACGGGCGCCCCTGCTATGGACCTGCATTCATCCTGCATGTGATTGTCAACGTCATGGCACGCTGAAAGCAGCCTTATTTGCGCCCTTCCACCGCCATCCGTACTGCCAACCCCATCAACACTGACCCCATCACCCAGCGCTGCACCACCTGCCACCCCGGCCGAGTCACGAAGAACACCGCGATGGAGCCGGCCATACAAGCAATCACCGCATTGACGCTGACGCTGATGAAAATCTGCAGAGAGCCCAACACCAACGATTGCAACAGCACGCTGCCATGGCCGTTCGGTTCAATGAACTGGGGCAGCAGCGACAGATACATCACCGCCACCTTGGGATTGAGCAGGTTGGTCACCACGCCCATGGTGAACAACTTGCGCGGGCTGTCCTTGGGCAAGTCCCGCACCTGAAACGGTGAACGCCCGCCCGGCTTGACCGCCTGCCACGCCAGGTACACCAGATACAGCGCACCGCCGAACCGCAGCACGTCGTAGGCAAGCGGCACCGCCATCACCAGCGCGGTGATACCCAGCGCCGCGCACACCATATAGATCAAAAAGCCCAGCGCCACCCCGCCAAGTGAGATCAGCCCTGCGGTGCGCCCCTGGCAGATCGAGCGGGAAATCAGGTAAATCATATTCGGCCCGGGCGTGAGCACCATGCCGAGTGAAATCAGGCCGTAGGCAAGCAAGCTGGATATATCGGGCATTGTTTAGCTCCTGGATTTCTATGCTGCCGGCGTAAAATCCTTCGCCAGCACTGTAGTGTTACGCGCCATGCTAGAGCCTTGCAGGCTCAGCCGTTAGATACAGATCCGCGAGCAAAACGCCATACACCAGCGGCACCCTTCAACCAGGACAGGCACATGATCGACTTCAACAACAAAGGCTTCTTCAAGCTCAAACAAAACAACGAATACGCCGAACGCGTTTCGGCCCTGCTGATGGACGGCGAAGAAGTGGTCGACGCGTACAAGGCCATGCGCGACGGCGTGGTCTTCACCACCAAGCGCATCATCGCAGTGAACGTGCAGGGGATTACCGGCAGCAAGAAGGACTTCACTTCGCTGCCTTACAAAAACATCGTGGCGTATTCGGTGGAAACGTCAGGGACGTTTGATCTGGATTCGGAGCTGGAGATTTACTTTTCGTCGCTGGGGAAGGTGAAGTTCGAGTTCACTGGGAAAACCTCGATTGTGGAGATCTCGCGGCTGATTTCAAAGCATCTGCTGACCTGAACCTTGGGCAAAAAAAGACCTTGGCGCACCAAGGCCTTTTTTTTGCCTACACGATTCAACAGATGTACCAGATCATAATGGGGGAGGGGGCTTGCTCCCGATGGCGCCCTCCCATGAATACATGATCCGCCGAACACTTGAGAACTCACACCCCACGCCTGCGCAAATATCTGCGATACCAACCCACTCCCAGCAACACCGTAGCCAGCATCACAACCCCATTACCCACCAACCAAAATCCAAAATTTCGATTCTGTTGCGCATCCCCCTCATAAAACGGCCCGAAATAAGCCGACACTGCCACAACCAATCCGTTAAACACCGTCAGCGCCACCACAACCATCCCGATCACAAAGAGCACGCCCTTAACCACCTTCATATGACTTTCCAAAACCCTATCTCCCTGGACTCGTGATAGTCCGAGAACGTCCCCTAAATCGAAAACCCCAACTGAATACGCGGATAACTCAGCCAATTCGTCAACCGCCGCCCATTCCAAAGGTCAATGTGGTCACCACTGCGATTGCCAGACGTCTCATTCCCTCGGCGCCAAAAGTCTTTGAAAAAGATAATGCCTTGCTGCCCCGCCAACACCTCTTCGAAATCCTCAGGTTTTATCTTCTTCGGGCGCTGCAAACCGGGGATATTCGCGTCACTTAGAGCTTTGGCCATCTCCTCAGCTGCCAACACATGGCCCTCACTCTTGGCATGCTGCCAACAATAGCGCACACCTCTCAACCTGCTCAGGTCGGCGCCTGACCTGCGCAGTGCTACGCCCAGGTTAATGGCGCATTGGTCACTGAAATTTTTGGCGCCGTTGGTTCTACAAGGGGCGGCGTCTCCGAAGATTTCCGGATGGTTTTTCCATAGGGAGTTGAACGTCAGCATTAAGCGCTTCCATCGCGTATTTTTCACACGAACGTAGCAAACGCTTTGCCGCTAATACTGAGGTCAGGCGCAAATCAGAACGGTCCTACTTGGGTGTAGGCTTTGGATGCAGGCCAAGGCTCATAATGTTAATGAAAGGCCTAAAATCACGTGCTGTGAAACATGAGGACGGGTGCATTTGTCCTGGTTATATTCAAGGCGCCTGTAAATCAGCAAATGGTGCACAAGTGACCCGATCATCCATCATCAAAATAGACCTGAGCCGCATCCAAAACCCCAAAGAACTTCACGCCACACTGTGCACTTCACTCAACTTCCCCAACTGGTATGGCCGAAACTGGGATGCCTTTTGGGACGCCATCAGCGGCTTGGTAGAAATGCCGGAGACGCTTGAGTTTTCTGGTTGGGATATTTTTTCAGAGCACCTACCCCACGATGCCAAGATGCTGCGGCAGTGCTTGGCTGAGCTTGCGACCCATTACCCGGAGCTTGCGTCGCGGGTTCGCTATTGATGCTTGAGCCTAATGACAACCGACGGCGATACCTTAAGCCGAACCCAGTTCAATGTGGGAGCCTGCGCTTAACTGACTGGCATGACGGCAAGCCCCGCCACCTTCTGATCGCGTTGTGCCCGGTGGTAGCCGTCAGCCTGGGCAGCTCACTTGAGCTGGAATGTATCTAAGTACGCCAAGATATTTTCAATCTTCTGCGGATCACTGATTCCCCAGAAAATCATCCGCGTCCCACTTACCACCGATTTCGGGTCTTCGATGTAGGCCGTTAGTTTGTCCCGCGTCCAAACCACTCCCGAATTCTTCATCGCATCCGAATACTGATAGTCCGGGGTCGTACCGGCAGGTCGGCCGATAATGCCGTTCAGCTGCGGCCCAAAACCGCCGCGCGCACCTTCACCGATGCTGTGGCAGCCGCCGCAGGTCTTGGTGAAGAGTTTGCCGCCCGCTTCGGCGTCGCCAGCTGCAAACGCGGGTGCAGCGACAACGGTGAGGGCGAGAGTCAATAACACGTACTTCATCAGGGTCTCCCTATGGGTTATTGCCGTCAATTATGCCTGCTTGAACGGCCGCTCCCCCAGCCGTTCCACCAGGCGCACCAGATAACCGTCCGGGTCTTGCACGATGAACTGGCGCTGCCCGGCCTCTACGTCGCCCGCGCGGTACCAGGCATCCTCGACGTTACGGAACAACGGGCGGCCGATCTCCGACAGGCGCCGCAAGATAGGCGCTACGGCAGGCACGTCGATTTGCAAGTTGATGCCACGCCCGAAAGGCTGCTGCAAGGGCGCGGTCAACCACTGCCCGGCGTGCGGCTCGTATTGTTCCAGCATGATTTGCGCACCGTGCAGGTCGAGGTAGGCAAAGCCTTCTTCAGCGCGCTGATAGGCGATGCCGAAACCCAACTGGTCAACCCAGAATGCCAGGCTGGCACCGAGGTGGGTAACGATGAGTTCTGGCACGAGGGGATTACGCTTAAACATGGCATTCCTTGGACGTCGCAGTGGCGCTTACCTTAACGGATTATCGTGCTGACGGCGTGGGGCAAGACCACATGCTGGAACCAGCCGAATGACCACCCATCGTTTAAAAAACATCCAATCGAACCTATATACCCAACCCCCACTCCACCTTACTGAACCCCTGATGGTGGAGTAAGGATCATGGCTCAGCCATCGATTTTAGTATTGGAAGACGACGAGATCATTCGGGCGTTAATGGTGGATGTGCTGGAGGATTTCGGTGCGGTGGTGACTTCATTCCCTTCGGCGGATGAAGGGATGATTTATCTGGAGCGGGGCGACGACCCTGTGGACTTGATTGTCAGTGATATTCAAATGCCCGGCCTGCTCAATGGCTACGACTTGAGCCGCGTAGTGGCTCATCGCTGGCCTGAGGTGCAGGTGGTGCTGACTTCCGGCAATACGAAGATCGCCACTCAATTGGGCAGCTCGGTGCGGTTTCTGCCTAAACCATGGAGCACCGATCACTTGCTTGAGTGCGTGCAAACGGCGTTGACCCAGCAGGGACCGCCCATGCATTGATAGCGTCGCGATATCATCCGGACCGAACTCGTGGCGTGCCGTGGGGTCATTTGGAATACAGGGAGCGACTTTTCTGATCCACTGGTCAGCCTTTTCGCTTCTTGCGCTCAGCTGACGACAACGAGTTGTGTAGAATTGTCGCCCATTTTCATGCGTCATTCCTGGCCGACAGGCCCACAGTTCGAGCTCATTGAATGCACTCACAGGCCCATGACGTTGGTGCGCCATCCTTGCTGGAAACGTTGCGCACG
Source organism: Pseudomonas sp. NCIMB 10586 (assembly GCF_023127895.1). NCBI lineage: Bacteria > Pseudomonadati > Pseudomonadota > Gammaproteobacteria > Pseudomonadales > Pseudomonadaceae > Pseudomonas > Pseudomonas sp. NCIMB 10586. The sequence continues at coordinate 179,214 of NZ_SPKQ01000050.1, read as the reverse complement.
GGTACCGGCCTGTTGCATGTCGCGTTGGAAAAGCGTTTGCCGTTTTTTTCCGAACGCCTGGATGCCCAGTGGTATCGGCGATTGCTGCAGGCGTACTACGGTTTTTATCAACCCATGGAGGCGGCGCTGTACGACGGTGGCCTGATTCCAGATGGAATTGACATTGCATCACGTGTGAAAACGCCGACGCTGGTCAACGATCTGCGCGCCCTGGGCCTGGATAGTCCCACCCTCGATGCCCTTCCCCGCTGCACCCAACTCCCCGCGCTGGACACTCCTGCCGCTTGCCTCGGCGCCCTGTATGTACTGGAAGGTGCAACGCTCGGCGGCCAGGTATTACGCCGGGAGATGGCGTCACGCCTGGCGATCGAAGCCGACAACGGCGGTGCGTTTCTCGATGTCTACGGTGCCGAGACCGGCCGGCGCTGGAAAGACTTTCTCGACTACCTGGCTCATCAGCCACTGGATGCGAGCGCTCGAGCGCGCGCAGTGATGGCTGCCCGGTCCACTTTCAGCGGCTTTGAGCAATGGCTCGAACGCCAGGAGGTACTGCTATGAAACCCGAAGATTTTGAAGAGCTGCTTGCCAACTGTGCCGACGAGCCCATCCGCTTCCCCGGGGCAATCCAGCCTCATGGCGTGTTGCTGACGCTGTCGGAGCCTGAGCTGAACATCATTCAGGTCAGTGCCAACGTCGGCACCTTGTTCGGCCACACGCCCGAGGCCTTGTTGAATCAACCGTTGCACACGTTGATTGGCAGTGAACACGCTCAGGTGGTGCAGTCGATGGCCGAGCACAATACCTTTATCGACGCCCCACCCCTGCATGTCACGCTCAACGGTGCTCAGTTCGAAGGTTTGCTGCATCGTCATCAGAACGTGCTGGTGTTGGAATTCGAACCCTTGCTCGCGGATTTCAAACCCCAGGTACGCAATGGTCTCACCAGCAACCTGAGCAAAATGCTGCAACGCCTGCAATCGGCCAAGACACTGCAAGCGCTGTACGCCATCAGCGTGGATGAAATCCAGGCCATGACCGGTTATGACCGAGTGCTGATCTATCGCTTCGAAGACGAAGGCCATGGTCAGGTAATCGCTGAAGCCTCGGCGCCGGCCATGGAATTATTCAACGGCCTGTTCTTCCCCGCGTCCGACATCCCCGAACAAGCCCGTGAGCTGTATCGCACCAACTGGCTTCGGATCATCCCGAATGCGTCCTACGAACCCGTACCGCTATTGCCAAAATTGCGCCCGGACACCGGCCAACCGCTGGACCTGAGCTTCGCTATCCTGCGCAGCGTGTCGCCGATTCACTGCCAATACATGCAGAACATGGGCGTGTTGTCGTCCATGAGTATTTCGCTGATGAAGGGCGACAAACTCTGGGGCCTGATCAGCTGCGGCAACCGCGAGCCGCTGCTGGTGCCGAACGATCTGCGTATGACCTGCCAGACCATCGGTCAGGTGCTGTCGTTGCAGATCAGTGCCATGGAAGCCTTGGAGTTAAGCCGCCAGCGAGAGGAGAAAGTCGAAACCCTGGCGTTGCTTGATCGGGCGATGAAAGCCAGCGACGACAATGTGTTCGACAGCCTGGCCCACCACGGTAAAAAACTGATGGACCTGACCTTGTCGGGCGGTGTGGCGATCATCGAAGACAAGCAGTTGCACCGTTACGGCAACTGCCCGGAACCAGCGCAAATCCGGGCGCTGCACAAGTGGCTGCAAACGCTGGGCCAGCCGGTATTTTCCAACCACAACCTGGCTTCGGTTTACCCACCGGCCGCCGAGTATCAGGCGGTGGCCAGTGGTGTGCTCGCCATGAGCCTGCCCAAGCCTGTGGATAACGGTGTGTTGTGGTTTCGCCCGGAAGTCAAAGAGAACATCAATTGGAGCGGTGACCCTAGCAAGCCGCTAAATCTGGAAACTTCTGACACTGGCCTACGCCTTCGCCCACGCACGTCGTTTGAAATCTGGAAAGTGGAAATGGCCGGCATTTCCACCAAGTGGAGCCACGGCGACCTGTTTGCCGCCAATGACCTGCGCCGCTCGGCCCTGGAAAATGACTTGGCCCGCCAGGTGCTGCGCGAACAACAAGCGGTGCGTGCCCGTGACGAGCTGGTCGCAGTGGTTTCCCACGACCTGCGCAACCCGATGACAGTCATTTCCATGCTCTGCGGCATGATGCAGAAAGCCTTCAGCTCCGACGGCCCACACACCTCACGGCGGATTTCCTCGGCCATCGACACCATGCAACAGGCCGCCGGGCGCATGAATGTGCTGCTGGAGGACTTGCTCGACACCTCGAAAATCGAAGCCGGACGCTATGTGGTCAAGCCGGTTGCGCTGGACGTCAGCCAGATATTTGAAGAGGCATATTCGCTGCTGTCGCCACTGGCCTCGGAAAAAGGTATCGACCTGTCGTTCAACGCCGAGCCTGGCCTGCAGATCAGCGCCGACCCGGAGCGCTTGTTCCAAGTGCTGTCGAACCTGATCGGCAACGCCATCAAATTCACCCCCCGCCAGGGCAACATCGGTATCAGCGCCATGAGCAACGGCGAAGAGATCGTGTTTTCGGTACGCGATTCCGGTGAAGGCATTGCGCCGGATCATTTGCCCCATGTGTTCGACCGCTATTGGACCCAGTCCGAGAACAATCCCACCGGCAGCGGGCTGGGGCTGTATATCACCCAGGGGATTGTCCAGGCCCATGGTGGTCGGATCGAAGCCGACAGTGAATTGGGGCGCGGCAGTGAATTCAGGTTTACGGTGCCTAAGCCTGCTTGAGACACACCAAATTCCTACTAGCCAAACATATGGTTACCTATGGCCGGGAACGAAAAACCCGGCCAACTCCACTCAATCAGTGCGCACTCAAAGGGAGTATTGATGCGACAACAGTCCTCCAATTGAGTAAGGGGTTTTACCATGATCATCGGTAGTTCATTCCACAGCTACAACATCGAGCGTGCTACACAGAACACTCAGTCCCCAGTCAATCCTACGCAAACATCTTCGCCGGTTGCCAGCAACCAACAGGAACAAAATACGCAACCAACAAAACGTAAAGATTCAAACCTGGATTCCCTTGGAAAGGGCCAAGTGCTTTAACTTTAAAGCGTTACGAGTCACCAGCGATAAGTGCAGCGCCCTGCGTTGCACTCTGTTGACGAAACACTGACATCCTCTGCGTTACCCTCTCCAGTTCAACTTGGTATGAGCTGCATTATTCATGCATCAACCCGACACCCTGCCCGCCGTCATCGCCGGCCCCCTGCTACGGCGCCTGGAGCCGCAACGCCTGGTTATCTGGTTGGTGGGCAGTCGTGCCCTGCCACTGTGCTTGAGGCTGCAATTACCCCAGGGCGAGACGCTGAATATCCCGCTCGATGCAACGCACTGCCAAGTCGTGCCCGTCGGGCGCCATGCCGTTATCCACTTGATCGATGTAGCGCTGAGCGACGCTCTGCCCCAGGACGAGGTCATCGGTTACGACCTGATCGTCGACGGCATCGGCATCGCACAATGGGCGCCGCACTTGCTGTATGCCGACGCCACAACGCCGAGCTTCGTGCTGCATAGCCGCATCAACCACTTGGTACATGGCTCCTGCCGTAAACCCCATCACCGTGCAGATGAAGGTTTGTTGTGCGTCGACCGCCTGTTGGCGCAGGCCCGCACCCCGCTCGAACGCCCCGCCTTGCTGATGATGAGCGGCGACCAGGTCTACGCCGACGATGTCGCCGGGCCCATGCTGCGGGCCATCCATGCGCTGATCGCGCACCTGGGCCTGTTCGACGAGTTCCTGGAGGGCGCCGTGGTAGACGACAGCGTCAGCCTCTATGGGCATCGCGCCAGCTATTACCACCGCGCCGACCTGCTTCCGGCGCTGGACAGTAACGAGACCCTGCGCGAACGCTTTTTCGGCGGCGTGAAGAAGCCGATCTTCACCAGCAGCACCGCTGACAATCACCTGGTGACCTTCGCCGAAGTCATCGCGATGTACCTGCTGGTCTGGTCGCCCACCCCGTGGACGCTGATCACACCACGACCGCCGCAACTGAGCGCGCAAGAACAACTGCGTTATGCCCGCGAACAAGTGCAGATCGATCAATTGCGCACCGGCTTGCCGGGGGTAGCCCGGGTGTTCGCCCACTTGTCGACGCTGATGATCTTCGATGATCACGACATCACCGACGATTGGAACCTCAGCGCTCAGTGGGAGCAAACCGCCTACGGCCATCCCTTCTCCAAACGCATCATCGGCAATGCCTTGCTGGCGTACCTGTTATGCCAGGGCTGGGGCAACCAACCCCAGGTGTTCGGCGAACTGCTGACCCAGACCCAGGCACTGACTGGCCAGGCGCAGGGCAATCATCTGGACGCTGCTGCCCAGGATGATCTGCTGGAGGTGCTGCTGAAATTCCAGCAATGGCATTACGTTTTGCCCACCACCCCTGCCCTGGTGGTACTCGATACCCGTACTCGGCGCTGGCGCAGCGAATTTACCCTCAAGCAACCTTCCGGCCTGCTGGACTGGGAAGCCTTGAGCGAACTGCAACAGGAGCTGCTCGACCATCCGTCGGCCATTATCGTCTCGCCTGCGCCGATCTTTGGCGTCAAGCTGATCGAAACGGTGCAAAAGGTCTTCAGTTGGTGCGGCTTCCCACTGCTGGTGGACGCCGAAAACTGGATGGCTCATCGCGGCGCCGCCCAAGTGATCCTGAACATCTTCCGCCACTCGCGCACGCCCGGTAACTACGTGATCCTCTCCGGCGATGTGCATTACTCGTTCGTCTACCAGGTGCTGATCCGTCACCGCAACGGCGGCCCGAGGATCTGGCAAATCACCAGCAGCGGCATCAAGAATGAGTTCCCGCCGCGCCTGCTGGAATGGTTCGACCGTCTCAACCGCTGGCTGTATTCCCCACGCTCGCCGCTCAACTGGTTTCCCCGCCGCCGTACCATGCAGGTAGTCCCGTATATTCCGGACCATGCCGAGGCGGGTGAGCGGCTGTGGAATAGCGCGGGAATTGGCCAGGTGTTTTTCAATGAACAGGGCCAGCCGGATGAGATTTACCAACACAACGCGGATGGAAAGCCTCGAACAAAGATGCTGGCGCCCGAACCATAGCCAAACGCCACTATCCGAAAGCAGCACATCCGCCCTATTCAAACCGTGCAAGCAGCGAGGTAGAGTAGCGCCAGCCACGGAGTATCGGCGTCACCAATAATAACTGGCCCCTAGGGGGCGTTCTCAATTAGTTTCCCCGCCGCGTTGTCGCCTTAAAGCGGGCCAGGCAAGGCGCAGGCCGCTGGGAATGGTTGTTCCCTTTCCAAGGCCTGCAACGCAGGCTGGCCCGCTTTAAGGCACAACCCGAAGGGCCGGGCCTGCTGTTGTGCAGGGCTGCGTTGCTCGAAGCTTATTTGGAATGACCAAACCACGCTTCTCGCGCCTTGCCCTGCACAACAGCAGACCCGGCGCGACGGGGAAACTAATTGAGAACGCCCCCTAGAAGCCAGCCCTTGCAGGGAGCGCGCTGATGGACGATACACCCGGCAACGAGCCACTACGCAATGACTTTTCCGAACTCAACGCCGACCTGCTGCACGCCATCATGGAACTGGTCAGTGACGGGATCTGGGACTGGAACGCCACGACTGGCTACGTCTACCGCAACCCCGGCTGGTACGAAATGCTCGGTTACTCCCGAGACTCGCTGGAAAACAACGTGTTCACCTGGGAAAGCGTGATCCATAGCGAGGATTACCCGCGCGTGATGGCGTTGTTTGATGACTACATCAGTCAACGTTCGCCCCTTTACCGCGCCGAATACCGCTGCCGGAAAAAAGACGGCACTTACCTGTGGATCGAGGATCGTGGCTACATCATTGCACGCAACCCCGACGACTCAGTGGCGCGCATGGTGGGCGCGCACCGCGACATTCATACGCGTAAATGCTCCATTGAACGCCTGCAAAAGCGCAACCAATCCCTTGAAGCACTGGTGGCAGAACGTACCCTTGAGCTATCGCGGGTCAATCAACAATTGCAGATACAGCTGGACGAAAACCGTTCCCTTGCCGAGCGCGACGCGCTGACGCGCATCGCCAACCGTTATCGCCTGGAAAAATGCCTGCTGGAAGAATGCGACCGCGCCGAACGCTTTCGTGTGCCCCTGGCGCTGGTGGCGATGGACATCGATGACTTCAAGCCGGTCAATGACCGATACGGTCACGGCGTCGGTGATCAGACGTTGATAGGGGTGGCGGAACGTCTGGAAAGCTGCGTACGCACAACTGACCTGCTGGCTCGCTGGGGCGGAGATGAGTTCATGGTGGTGCTGCCCGCAAGCAACCTGGACACGGCGAAGGAATTGGCCGAAAGGATTCGCCGTGCAATCAAACAGTCGCCTATCGTCAACGACCTCAACGTCACCCTGAGCCTGGGGATTGTAGAGCGGCGCATGGGTGAGTCTCCCGCCGCGCTGGTGGCAAGGGCTGACCGAGCGCTATATCGGTCCAAGGCGGCTGGCAAAGATGGGGTGTCGGATTAATGCAGACAAGCACTCCTTCCGATTTGGAATGACCCGGCGACTTTATTTCGTTTGCGGCAAGGCCCGGTGCGCGGCTTAGATAAACCACGCCCAGCCTTGTCGAGTACGCGATTCATGAGCCACGCCAGCATCAGCCAATCGATTTCCATCGTCCATCCCATCAGCCTCAGCCACGGTAAAAACGCTGAGGTGTGGGACACCGCGGGCAAACGCTACATCGATTTTGTCGGCGGTATCGGCGTGCTCAACCTGGGCCATTGCCATCCGGGCGTAGTGGCGGCGATTCGCGAGCAAGCAACCAGGCTTACCCACTACGCATTCAACGCCGCACCGCATACGCCCTACATCGAGTTGATGCAACGCCTGACGGCGTTTATCCCGGTGCACTACCCGGTCAGTGGCATGCTCACCAACAGTGGCGCGGAAGCGGCGGAAAATGCGTTGAAGATCGTCCGCGGCGCCACCGGGCGATCGGCGGTGATCGCCTTTGATGGAGCCTTCCACGGCCGAACCCTGGCGACCCTCAACCTCAATGGCAAGGTGGCGCCCTACAAGCAGAAGGTCGGCGTACTGCCTGGCCCGGTGTATCACCTGCCGTACCCCAGTGTCGATAACGGCGTGACCTGCGCCGAAGCGCTGAAGGCGATGGACCGTCTGTTCAGCGTGGAAATCGACGTAAACGATGTGGCCTGTTTCATCATCGAGCCGGTGCAGGGCGAAGCCGGTTTCCTCGCTCTCGATATCGAGTTTGCCCAAGCCCTGCGGTGCTTTTGCGACGAGCACAACATTCTGCTGATTGTCGATGAGATCCAGTCCGGCTTTGGTCGCACGGGGCAGCGCTTTGCCTTTTCGCGCCTGGGCATCGAACCGGATCTGTTGCTGCTCGGCAAAAGCATCGCTGGCGGCGTGCCGTTGGGTGCTGTGGTGGGGCGCAAGGCGCTGATGGACAACCTGCCCAAGGGCGGCCTCGGCGGCACCTACTCCGGCAACCCCATCGCCTGCGCGGCGGCACTGGCTACCCTTGAGGCGATGACCGATGAACACCTGCAAGCTTGGGGGGCACAGCAGGAGGCGGCCATTGTCAGCCGCCATGAAAGCTGGCGCTCACAACAACTGTCGCCCTACCTGGGCCGCCTCACCGGCGTCGGCGCCATGCGTGGTATTGAACTGGTGAATGTCGATGGCACTCCGGCCTCCAGGCAACTCACTCAGTTGCTGGGCTTGGCGCGAGACGCCGGCTTGCTGTTGATGCCCAGCGGCAAGTCGCGGCACATTGTGCGCTTGCTGGCACCGTTGACCATCGAGCCTTGGGTGCTGGAGGAGGGCCTGGATATTCTCCAGGCGTGCTTCGCGCAACTGGACCAATAACGTCACCTGCCCGAACCTGTCTTGACCTGATCCCCCACCCCGCCGAAAATGCCCGACGTTTTTGTCTCCCCGTTTACTACGCAGTGAAATTTTAATGCCTGATTCCTACACCGCAGAATCCGCCGAAGAATCCGTAACCGCCTTGCATGCCAAAGCCGAATACGAAAACGCCATCAATCTTTCACAGCATGTGCCAGCGGCCAAGATCATCAGCGAGATGGTGCTGGACGCGTTTCATACCTCCAAGGAAAGCGACCAGATCCGCGAGCTGCGCATCGCCATCCGCCAGGCCCATGACGCCTTCGACGATGACAAAGCCTACGACCTGATGGGCCAGCTCAAACAATTGAAGGACGCCGAAGCCGCCGATAACGCCGCCCTCGAAGACCTGAGCAGCAAGTTCTCGATCAGCCGCATCCTGTCCAGCTTCAAGGACGATCCCCAGTTTCAGGAACTGGTCTATGGCCTGGCCCTCAAGGTGCTGAACCAGTCGCATCAGGCCATCAGCAACCCAAGTGCCGGCAAGGGCAAGGCAGCACGTGCCAAGAAAGAAGCCGAGGTGTTCGTGATCAGCAAGGATGGCATCAGCGTCACCCTGCCGCTGCGCACACCGCGCTCCAGACTCAGCGTGGACCGCGAAGCATTCGAGTTCCTGGGGTTCAACTTCGTCGGTGAAGGCGACGAGGCCGAACTGGAAGTGGAAAGCTTTGTGGATAACGCCGGTAATGAACAGCCGTTGAGCCGCAAAAGTGTGATTACTGCGCTGCAGCAGCAGACAGCGTTTGCCGGCTACAGCATTGCCCAGCAGTAACGCGGCAACACCGCTGGACTAAACATCACGTTCAAGAGATAGCACACTGTGGCGAGGGAGCTTGCTCCCTCGCCACAGTCATGGCTGGCTGCAGGTAATGTTTCAGCCAACAGGCGCGATCTGCGCGGCAAACACCTCGCGAAAGCGTTCCATCTCCTGCTGGTTGCCCACTGTCACCCGCACCCATTGCGGCCAGTTCTGCCATACGCGCCCCACCAGCACATTCTGTGCGGCCAGCCGCTCAACCACCTGCTCAGCTGGTTGCTTTACATCGATCATGAAGCAATTGCTCTGGGAAGCCGTGCAGCTAAAGCCCCGGCCTTTGAGCCAGGCGACTGTCTCATCACGCAACCTGGCATTGAGCGCTTTGCGCTGGCCCACCAACGTGGCGTCCTCCAGGCTGGCACGTGCGCCGAATAGGCTGGCAGCGGCCGGAACGTTGTCACCGCCGAACACCGCCAGCCGCTCCAGCAGCGCCGGATGACCGATTGCCAGCCCCAGACGCGCTCCGGCCATGCCGTAGATTTTCGAGAACGTACGCAGCACCAACAGATCGTCGTGGTCGTTGACCCAACTCACACAGCTGGGTGCATCGCAGAAGTCGATATACGCCTCGTCCACCACCAGCACGCTGCCTTTGGGTTTGTTCGCCAAGGCTTGGCGGATGGCCTCGGTAGGGGTCAGGGTGCCGGTGGGGTTGTTGGGGTTGCACAGGTACAACATGCCGGCCTGTGGGTCTGCCGCGAGCATGGCCGGTACATCATGGGCATGACCGGCGTCGAGGTTCACTTCATGCACCGGTGCCTTGATCGACTCGGCCGCCTGACGCACAAGTTCATAGGACGGTGTCGCCATGACCAGGCTACGGGTTTGGCTGGTAAACGCCAGCACCGCAAAACGCAGGGCCGCCATCGAGCCGGCAAACACCGCGACGTTTTCTTCGGCAACCCCCTGCTGGTGGGCAAACTGCGCGGCCAAGGCGTACATGTCCGGGTAGGGATAGCGCCCAGACGCTGCAATCGCTCGCTGCATCGCCTCACGGGCGGCGTCTGAAGGGCCGTAGGGGCTTTCGTTGTAGTTGAGCCGTACCTTGTCGGATTGAGCCGGCACCGGGCTGGCAACCGCCCAATCCAGCTGGCCAAGTACAGGTAACGCCGCCCCAAGCGCGAGAAGGGACCTACGGCTGAAGCTGACCATGGTGACTACTCCTTGTCGAAGTGCGAGAGATTCGCACAGGTCGGATATAACGGTATGACGAGAAAGCAGTTGCCTGATTTAGCGTCGGGACGTATCCCTGCACTCAGTACTTTATTGTCAACGCGAGCCCATGCAACACTTGCGCTGCCGCGGGCCTGGAACTAGACGTTCTGCCGGGTATGGACTGATGACTAAATGGAAGTGGTGAGCACTTGATACACAGACGAGAAAAAACCGAGCACTTGAAGAGCAATATCAAGTACTTGATCAAAAGTCGTGGCGAAACCCAGCTTTCGTTAAGCAATGCCGCCGGCGTGACCAGGACGACCATCTACAACATCCTGGAAGGCAAGGTCGTCAAAGTGCAACAGTCGACCATTCGCAAGATCTCTGATTTCTTCGGCGTTTCGTACGAAGAAATCGAGACCGTCAACTTTGAAGCCAAGGAAGTCATCGAAAGCAATGTTTCCCCCCTGGGCAACAAGAACCCGGCGGCAGTGCCTGTGCTCAAGGAAAGCCTGCTGATGCAGAACCTGGGCAAGCGCATCGGCGAACTGGCCACGCTTTACCCACTGACTTACTACTTCGGCAACTCCTGCAACTTGATCGGCGTTCGCCTGGAGCATGCGATTCCCGGCATCAATGAGCCGGGGGACTTGCTGATCGTGCAGAAAGGCGCATCGAGCGACGATAAAGAAAAGCTGGTGTACGACCGCGCCACCAAGAAGCTGTTCATCACCCTTGAACCCTGCGGCAACTCAGACCGCTTGTGCGTCATCGGCGATATTCTTGAGGAGCGCTTCAATGACAACCTTTGAAGGCGCCGTGGAAAACAGCAAATACAAGTTGCTGGGCTTTGAAAATGACAAGCGCCTGGCGGTGATCATGGTGATCGCCACGGGCAAGGTCGTCAAAATCAAGCTCAGTGAGGTGCTCAACAGCGAAATGATGGACAACTTCAACAAGCTGGAAATCAAGAACCTCTACAAGAAGTTCTATTCACAAGCAGGAGCACTCACCGCCTACGACATTAACGACCGCAATGAAAACTCGTGGATGATCTACATCATCCTGAACCTGTTGCTGTTCACGTTTTACATCTTCACCAGCATCGCCGCGACCAAACCGATCTACCTGGAATCCATGGGCATCATTGTGACGCCGGGGACTTTTTTGTACCCGCTGACCTTCTTGATTGTGGATCTGCTGAACGAGAACTTCGGCCTGCGCCTGGCCCGGCGAGCCATTATGTTTGCGTTTGCCAGCAACGCGATGATCATCATCCTGTTGTATGGCTCAACGTTCCTGCCGGGGCTGCCGGGCTGGAAACTCGATGGGCCGTATAACGACGTGATCCTGCAGGTGTCGTCGGTGCTGGTTGCCTCTTCGGTGTCGTTCCTGGTCTCGGAGAATATAAATTCCTATCTGCTGTGCAAGATCAAAGAGCTGACCAACTCCAGGTACCTGTACCTGCGGATTTTCTTCAGCACCTTCTTTGCGGTGATCATCGACAGTTTTCTGTTCTGCTTTATTGCCTTCTACGGCGCCATGCAGACCAGCGATATCCTGAGCATGATCTATGTGCAGATTGCGATCAAAGTCGGTTTTGCGTTCTTCAACATCCTGCCTGCCTATGGGGCGCGCTCGTTGTTCAAGCGCTACCTGACCACTGCCAACACATGAAACCTATGTGGGAGGGGGCTTGCTCCCGATGGTGGTGGGTCAGCTAAGAATGTATTTGCCTCGACACCGCTATCGGGAGCAAGCCCCCTCCCACATTTGGACTTCATACATCAGGTAGAGCCTGGCGGGCCTTGGATGCGGTTACTTCAGTTGCAACTTGTGCTTCAGGCTCTGCATGACATCCGCCTTGTTTTGCAGGTAGTCATTCAAGCCCCGGGCACGCAGGTTGCACGCATCGCAGTTGCCGCAGCCGGAGCCAATGACGCCGTTGTAGCAGGTCAGCGTCTGCTCGCGCACCAGTTCCAGTTGGTTGTGGTAATCGGCCAGGGCCCAGGTTTCGGCCTTGTTCAGCCACATCAACGGGGTGTCGAGGCTCACGTCGTATTCCATGCCCAGCTTGAGGGCCTGGTTCAATGCCTTGACGAACTCGTCACGGCAATCGGGGTAGCCCGAGAAGTCGGTTTCGCACACACCGGTAATCACGGCCTCGGCCTTGACCTGGTAGGCGTAGATCGCAGCCAGGGTCAAGAACAGGATATTGCGGCCCGGCACGAAAGTGCTCGGCAGGCTTTCGCCTGAGCTGTTAACGGTCGGTACCGGAATGTTGTCACGGGTGAGGCTGCTGATCGCCAGCTCATTGAGCAGCGACACATCCATCACTTTGTGCACGGTGGCGCCCAATTGCTTGGCCAACTTGCGGGCCACTTCGATTTCCGCCACATGGCGCTGACCATAATCGAAGGTGATGCAGTGCACTTCGTCATACTGCTTCAATGCCTGGATCAGGCAGGTGGTCGAGTCCTGCCCGCCACTGAAGACCATCACGGCTTTTTTACTCATTGCATTGCTTCCTGCATTTGTAGAATTGGGGTGTAGGAGCGAGGCGGGCGGCTAGCCCTTGCTCACGAAAAACGTCAACGATAACGCAGCGTATCCGGTTTAGCGCAGCGCTCAATAAAAAACCCCGCGCGTCTTTCGAAGGCGGGGCTTTTTTACTGCAAGACCACTCAGTGCGCGTAGGTCAGCAACAGCTCTTTCGGTACCTGGAAATCCAGGGACATCATCACGCTGAGCGCGGTGATGGTGAAGATCGAGAACACGAAGAGCTTGCGCGCCCAGACGGTGTCGTCCACCGCCTTGTAACCGGTCCAGGCCATGTACAACCAGTACATGCCCATGGCGGCGGCTACGGCGAGGTAGCTCATGCCGGCGTAGCCACTGAAGGTCAACATCAAGGTCGCCACGAGGAAGGCCAGGATGTAGAGCAGGATGTGTTTCTTGGCCACCTGGATACCACGCTTGACCGGCAATACCGGAATCGACGCAGCCAGGTAGTCATTGAAGCGGAAAATCGCGATGGCGTAGGAATGCGGCATCTGCCACAGGCTGAACATCACCAGCAGCACCAGCGCGGCCATGTCGAAGCTATTGGTTACAGCCACATAACCAATCACCGGCGGCATCGCCCCCGACAGGCTGCCCACCAGCGTGCCGTGAACCGACTTGCGCTTGAGGTACAGGCTGTAGAGGCCGACATAGATGACAAAACCGATCACGGCAAACAGCGCCGCCAACGGGTTGGCCACCTTGTACAACAACACTACGCCCGCAACACCCAGGATGGTCGCGAAGATCAGCGCCAGCTTCAGGGAAATAAGCCCCTGGACCAGCACTCGATTCTTGGTGCGTTCCATCTTGATGTCGATGTCACGGTCGATGCAGTTGTTGAACACGCATCCGGAAGCAACCACCAGGGACGTACCGATCATCGCAGCCAGGAAGATGGCCAGATCGACATGTCCCTTGGAGGCCAGGAAGAAACCGCCCGCCACAGAAAGCACGTTACCGAAAATGATCCCCGGTTTGGTGATTTGGATAAAGTGCTTAAGCGACATCGGGTCTTACCTCACTTCGCCATCATGTAGGTGTGGATGCTGAACATGATCCACAGCGACAGACCAACCAGCAGAACGATCACCAGGCCTGCGAACACAAACGCGATCACATTCTCGCGCTGCTCTTTGGAGCGATCCAGGTGCAGGAAGTACACCAGGTGCACCAGGACCTGAATCACCGCGAACGCCAGGACGATCATCAAGGTGATCGACTTCGGCAAGGTTGGGTACATCACCAGGCCGAACGGGATCAGGGTCAGGATGACCGACAGGATGAAGCCGATAGCGTAAGACTTTACGCTGCCGTGGCTCGAATCGTGGCTGTCATGGGAGTGTGCATTAGCCATTACAGAGTCCCCATCAAGTAAACGACGGTGAATACGCAGATCCAGACCACGTCCAGGAAGTGCCAGAACAGGCTCAGGCAGCTCAGGCGGGTCTTGTTGGTGTTGGTCAGGCCGTGTTTGTTGACCTGATAGATCATCACCGCCATCCACAGCAAACCTGCGGTTACGTGCAGACCGTGGGTGCCGACCAGCGTGAAGAACGCCGACAGGAAACCGGAACGGCTAGGACCGTAGCCTTCGGAGATCAGCAGGTGGAACTCGTTGATCTCCATGCCGATAAAGCCCAGGCCGAACAGGAAGGTCAGGCCCAGCCAGGTCAGCACGCCCTTCTTGTTGCCTTTGTAGAAGGCCAACATGGCGAAGCCGTAGGTGATCGAACTGAACAACAGCAAGGCGGTTTCGCCGAGCACGTAAGGCAGTTCGAAGATGTCGTGGCCCGACGGGCCACCCGCTACGTTGTTTACCAGTACCGCGTACACCGCGAAGATCGACGCAAACAAGATGCAGTCGGTCATCAGGTAGAGCCAGAAACCGTAGACGGTTATTGGCCCCGAGTCGTGGTGATGGTCATCGTGCCCATGGTCATCGACATGGGCGTGTCCAGCATTGGTCACTAAGTTCGACATGGTTTAAGCCTGTTCCAACGAGGTTTCTACACGGTTGGCCGGAATCTTCTTCTCGGCTACCAGGCGAGCGTGCTGCTCGGCTTCGATGCGTTCGATCGTTTCGACCGGCACCATGTAGCCTTGATCATCACGGGCAGCGTGAATGATGAAGTAACCGATAGTGCCCACCAGGCTCGCGATTGCCAGCCACCAGATGTGCCAGATCATCGCGAAACCGAACACGGTCAACAGCGCACCCATCACCACGCCAGTGGCGGTGTTGTTTGGCATGTGGATCGGCTCGTAGTGCTTGGGCTTCTGGTACGCAGTACCGTCTTCCTTGGCTTCGGTGAAGGCATCAATGGTGTTCGCAGTCGGGATCACAGCGAAGTTGTAGAACGGTGGTGGCGACGAGGTCGACCATTCCAGGGTGTGGCCGTTCCATGGGTCGCCGGACTCGCACATGTTCTTCTTGCGATCACGCACACTGACGTACAGCTGGATCAACTGGCAGGCGATGCCCACAGCGATCATCACCGCACCGAACATGGCAACGTACAGGTACGGTACCCACTCAGGGTTGGTGGTGGCGTTCAGACGACGGGTCATGCCCATGAAGCCCAGTGCATAGAGCGGCATGAACGCGACGAAGAAGCCCGAGATCCAGAACCAGAATGCAGCCTTGCCCCAGCCTTCGTGCAGCTTGAAGCCGAACGCTTTCGGGAAGTAGAAGCTGAAACCAGCGATGTAGCCGAATACCGCACCACCGATGATCACGTTGTGGAAGTGCGCGATCACGAACAGGCTGTTGTGCAACACGAAGTCAGCACCCGGGATGGCCAGCAGTACGCCGGTCATGCCGCCAATGGCGAAGGTCACCATGAAGCCCAGGGTCCACAGGACCTGGCTGGTCATGCGCAGACGACCGTGGTAGATGGTGAACAGCCAGTTGAATAGCTTCACCCCCGTCGGGATGGAAATCAGCATCGTCGCCAGGCCGAAGAAGGCGTTGACGCTGGCCCCCGAGCCCATGGTGAAGAAGTGGTGCAGCCACACCATGAAGCCCAGTACGGAGATCGCGCCCGATGCGTAGACCATCGAGTGGTGACCGAACAGGCGCTTGCCGGTAAAGGTCGAGATCACTTCGGAGAAGATACCGAACGCTGGCAGGATCAGGATGTACACCTCAGGGTGACCCCATGCCCAGAACAGGTTCACGTACATCATTGGATTGCCACCAAGTTCATTGGTGAAAATGTGGAAATCCAGGTAACGGTCAAGCGACAGCAGCGCCATGGTAGCGGCAAGGATCGGGAACGAAGCCACGATCAGCACGTTTGCCCAGGTGCAGGTCCAGGTGAAGATCGGCATGTCCATCAGTTTCATGCCAGGGGCGCGCATTTTCAGGACGGTGGCCAGGAAGTTGACCCCCGTCAATGTCGTCCCGAGTCCTGATAACTGTAGGGCCCAGATGTAGTAGTCCACACCCACGCCCGGACTGTATTGCAAGCCCGACAATGGCGGATACGCAACCCAACCGGTCTTGGCAAATTCGCCGACGCCCAGGGAAACGTTGATCAGCACCACGCCGGAAACCAGCAGCCAGAAGCTCAGGGAGTTCAGGAACGGGTAGGCAACGTCACGCGCACCAATCTGCAGCGGCAAGGCAAGGTTCATCAAGCCGGTGAAGAATGGCATCGCCATGAAGATGATCATGATCACACCGTGGGCGGTGAAGATCTGGTCATAGTGTTCAGGTGGCAGGTAGCCAGGCGAACCCTCGGTGGCCATGGCCAACTGGGTACGCATCATGATGGCGTCGGCAAAACCACGCAGCAGCATGACCATGGCAACGATGACGTACATGACGCCGATTTTCTTGTGGTCGACCGAGGTCAGCCACTCGGTCCACAGGTAGGACCACTTCTTGAAGTACGTAATACCCGCAACCAGTGCCAGACCACCCAGCGCGATCATGGCGATGGTCACCATCACGATCGGCTCGTGGAATGGGACCGCGTCCCAACTTAATTTACCAAACATCGTTTACTCCTCTGCCCCAGCAGTTGAATGCGCGCCTGTATCAGAACCTTCGACCGCGGCCACTTCTTTCTTCTCGTGCTTGACCGGCTTGCCTGGCTTCATACCTTCGTACTTGTCGACGATTTTCTGAAACAGGTCCGGCTCATACGCGGAGTACAAGGCGACAGGGTTGTTCTGGCTTGGTTTGGTCAGGGCGTCGTATTCAGCTTGATCAAGCTGTTTAGGTGCGGCCTTGACTGCAGCTACCCAGGCGTCGAAATCTTCCTGGCTTGTCGAGATCGCTTTGAATTTCATGCCGGTGAAGCCAGCGCCGCTGTAGTTGGCGGAGATGCCTTCCATTTCAGCTTTCTGGTTGGCGATCAGGTGCAGGCGGGTCTGCATGCCTGCCATCGCGTAAATCTGGCCACCCAGTGCAGGGATGAAGAACGAGTTCATCACGGCGTCGGAGGTGATCCGGAAGTTAAGCGGGGTGTGCTCCGGGAAGCGGATCTCGTTGACGGTGGCGATACCCAGGTCCGGGTAGATGAACAGCCACTTCCAATCCAGCGCGACCACTTGGATGTTCACAGGCTTCACGTCGGATTCCAGTGGACGGTACGGGTCCAGAGCGTGGGTCGACTTATAGGTGATGTAACCCAGGGCGATAATGATGAGGATCGGGACCAGCCACACCGCGATTTCGATCTTGGTGGAGTGCGACCACTTCGGCGCGTAGGTGGCGCTGGTGTTGGACGCGCGGTATTTCCAGGCGAAGGCGAAGGTCATCACGATCACAGGAACCACAACCAGCAACATCAGCAGGGTAGCGGTGATGATCAGGTTTCGTTCATCCAGACCGACCTGTCCTTTTGGGTCGAGCAAGGTCCACTTGCAGCCTCCCAGCATTAAAAACATGCCAAGCAGCGGCAAAAAGCCTAGTAATCGGGGGTACCTGTTTTTACTCATCTCACGACCTCTAAAGCAGCTTGCGCAATGCAGTTGGGTTTTGATCGCCAACACTTCACCCTGCCAAGGGTTGGCATTTCTCTTCGATTGAATAAGAGCCTGCCCGACACGTCATAACTGTACGTTTCACGGACCTGCAGTGAGTTCTTATTCGATTTCGTGGCTAAAGGCCTTGTTACAGACCAATTCCATTTGGTGCGGATAGTTGAAAGGCTGCCGGAACCTGGGGTCGCACAGAGCCTTCCATCTGCTCCTCGACCGCTCCAATGCTCAAATATTGAACAGCACCGGACATTCAGTGCGGGCGATTGTAGTTAGCTAGCGATGTATAAACCATGTCTTATAAAGAAATAATTTTTATCGATTCCAGCAACAATCCTTCACCAAAGTTGCAAAGATTCGCGATCTTATCGCGTTCGATTCTCAACAAAAACCACAAAAATTGCCGTGTTATTGGGCAGATTGCCACTTCCCTTACTGCCTGTAAGGGCATGACCAATGGATGCAAGCGCCCATAAACCAAGGGATTCGCAGATCCATCAAGCTCTCCAGACTCGCGCCCGTCACGGCACGGCCAGGCCCACGAACTGACAGCACAATTTGTGCGCCGGGTGCAAATTTAAGGGTCGATTCGGCGGGTCAGAAACGTCCTGCGACAGCGTCCGTGTGACAACATGTCGCACGCTGCGCGCACCTTAAGTTGCCCCTCGTCACAGCGCTTTCACAAATCCCTACAAACCAAAACGCTCCGGCCTACTCAAGAAGGCCGGAGCGTTTTGTCGCTGCGAGGGGTCAGGCTTTGGGATGACGGTTGCGGTAGATACACAGGGGTACCAGGATCACTGTCAGCACGAACGCCACCAGCGCCCATTGGGCCAGGGACAGGCCGAGGATCGGCGGGTAGGGGGTGCTGCAGAAACCATCGACCTGGAATCCCAGGGGAAACACTTTGGCCAGGGGCAGATCATCGACGATCGGTTGCAACACATCGATGCCGCAGCTGACCTGAGGAAAGAACTGGGTGTACACATGGTGGCCGGCGGCCGCCACGCCACCCAAGGCGCTGAGCACCACCAACCCTTCAAAGAAGGTCACCGCGCCTTTGGTGCGCATGGCGGCACCGATAAACGCGAAGACCGCAATCAGCAGCAAGGCATAGCGTTGCAGGATACACAGCGGGCACGGCGCTTCGCCCAGCACCACTTGCATGTACAGCGCGCCGCCAATCAGCGCCAGGCAGATAATGCCCAGCAACACCAGAAAGCGCCGCTCCCTGCCCAAACGCATGTAGTCAATCATCCCCGTCTTTCCCTTTCTCTGATTATGGTTGTGCCTGATGGCAACAAGTTTACACACAGGCAGTGGTTAAAACAGAGAGGGGTTAACAGCGGATTAATCATGGTAAATGTAGTGATTATGCGGACGCCACCGCGGGCAAGCCCGGCTCCCACAGAGAACGCATTCCAATGTGGGAGCCGGGCTTGCCCGCGATGATGCCGATACGGTCAATGGGCTAAAATCTATTCAAGCGCCGCCGCCGGGCCGAAGAACTCATAGCGAGCCTGCTTATCCGGCACACCCAGGGCCTTGAGGTGACGCTTGATCGCCGCCATGAAGCCCTTGGGCCCCAGGAAGTACGCATCGATATCACGGTCTTCGGGCAACCAGGCCGCCAGTTGCTCCTGATTGAGCATCCCGATCTTGTCCGCCGCCGGGCTGATACCATCATCCTCGGCGTAGCAGTAGAAGCGCTTGAGCTGCGGGTGCTTGGCCGCCAGGGTGTCCACCCTGTCACGGAACGCATGCACCCCGCCATTACGCGCACAGTGAATAAAGTGCACCGGCCGCTCGCTCGCCAGGGCTGCTTCGAGCATCGGCAGGGTTGGCGTAATGCCCACCCCGCCGCTGATCAGCACCAGCGGCTTATCGCTGGCAGCCAGGGTGAACTCGCCCGACGGTGGAAACAGGTCAACCGTCGCGCCAACGTGCATCTGGTCATGCAGGTAGTTGGACACTCGCCCGCCGGCTTCGCGCTTGACGCTGATGCGGTACATGCCGGTATCAGTGAGGGCCGACAGGGAATAGTTGCGACGCACCTCTTCGCCGTCGAGGACCAACTTCAGGCCGATGTACTGGCCGGGCTCGGCAGCCAGGATCGGGCCATTGTCCACTGGGGCGAAATAGAAGGAGATGATCTCGTCACTCTCCTCCACACGCTTGACCAACAGGAATGGTCGCGCCCCCCGCCAGCCGCCGGGCGCCTGGGCTTTTTCGTCGTAGATGGCCGCTTCGGCACCGATCAAAATGTCCGCCAACTGGCCGTAGGCCGCGCCCCAGGCACTCATCACCTGAGGGGTGGCAATCTCGCTGCCCAGCACTTCGGAAATAGCCCGCAGCAAGCAGGCACCCACAATCGGGTAATGCTCCGGCAGGATCTGCAAGGCCACGTGCTTGTTGATGATCTTGGCCACCAGGTCACCCAACTGGTCCAACTGGTCGATATGCCGCGCATACATCAGCACGCCATTGGCCAAGGCCCGGGGCTGGTCGCCGCTGGCCTGGTGGGCCTGGTTGAACAGCGGGCGGACTTCGGGATACTCGGACAGCATCATGCGGTAGAAGTGGGTAATCAGTGCTTCGCCGCCGCTTTCCAGCAGGGGCACAGTGGATTTGACGATGGCACGGTCTTGGGCACTTAGCATGGCAGACTCCTGGGTCTTTTTACTCATTACCTTTAGGTAGTCAGTATTCGTGCCAACTAATAAATCCTTAATTTTCAACATCTTAAGTATTTTGTAGTCAATATGACTTCTTACGCTTTATAGTCATATCGACTACAAGGAGTCATTATGACTGCAAAATCGCTGCTCACCGCCCTGCTGCCGCTGGTCGCCGACCTGTCCCGCGAATTGCCCGAAGGCGAGCGCTACCGCCGCCTGCTGCAAGCCATGCGCGCCCTGCTGCCGTGTGATGCCGCCGCGCTGCTGCGCCTGGATGGCGAATGGCTGGTGCCGCTGGCGGTGGATGGCTTGAGCGCCGATACCCTGGGCCGCCGTTTCAAGATCAGCGAACACCCGCGCTTTGAAATATTGCTCAGCAGCCCCGGCCCTACCCGCTTCGACAGCGACAGCCAATTGCCCGACCCCTATGACGGCTTGGTCGCTGGCTTGCACGGCCACCTTGAAGTCCACGACTGCATGGGCTGCCCGCTGTTTATCGACGACCAGCCCTGGGGCCTGCTGACCCTTGACGCCCTCGACAACGAACGCTTTGAGCGGGTCGAACTGGACGCGCTGCAAGCCTTCGCCAGCCTGGCCGCGGCCACGGTCAATGTGGCTGAACGCATTGAGCGCCTGGCGCTACGGGCCGAGGACGAGCACCAGCGCGCCGAAATCTATCGCCAGGCCAGCGGTCAGCAGCACAAGGAAATGATCGGCCAGAGCAAAGCGCACAAACGGCTGGTCGAGGAAATCAAGCTGGTGGGCGGCAGCGACCTGACCGTGCTGATCACCGGCGAAACCGGGGTCGGCAAGGAACTGGTGGCCCAGGCGATCCATGCCGCGTCATCGCGTGCCGACAAGCCGATGATCAGCCTCAATTGCGCCGCGCTACCGGAAACCCTGGTAGAGAGCGAGCTGTTCGGCCATGTGCGCGGTGCTTTCACCGGCGCGTTGAATGAGCGACGGGGCAAATTCGAACTGGCCAACGGCGGCACGTTGTTCCTGGACGAAGTGGGTGAACTGTCATTGAGCGTGCAGGCCAAGCTGCTGCGCGTATTGCAAAGCGGCCAGTTGCAGCGCCTGGGCTCGGACAAGGAACACCAGGTGGACGTGCGCCTGATTGCCGCCACCAACCGCGACCTTGCCGAAGAGGTGCGCAATGGCCGCTACCGCGCCGATTTCTACCATCGCCTGAGCGTGTACCCGCTGCAAGTGCCGGCGCTGCGTGAGCGCGGACGGGATGTGCTGCTATTGGCAGGCTTTTTCCTCGAACAGAACCGGTCGCGCATGGGCCTGGGTAGCTTGCGCCTGACCAGTGACGCCCAGGCGGCGCTGCTGGCTTACAACTGGCCGGGCAATGTGCGCGAACTGGAACACCTGATCGGACGTAGCGCGCTCAAAGCCTTGGGCAACTGTCGCGAACGCCCGAAGATTCTCAGCCTGAGCGCCCAGGACCTGGACTTGCCTGACATCAGTGCAGCGGTGATTGATGTACCAGTGCAAGCCGCGCCCATCGCCACTGGCGACCTGCGCCAGGCCACCGAGCACTATCAGCGCCAGATCATCAGCGCCTGTCTGGAACGTCATCAGCACAACTGGGCCGGCGCCGCCCGCGAACTGGGCCTGGACCGCGCCAACCTTGGGCGCATGGCCAAGCGCCTGGGCCTGAAATAGACCAGGCAACTCGGTTAAATGTGTTTCGCTTGGAAAACCGGGTTTACCGGTTTGGGTTTACGAAACACCAATACATTCCCCAACATCACCAGCACCAGCCCCACCAACGCCGGCGCCGTCCACTGGTAGCCCTCGGCGAATGCAGACACATTCAACGCCACCACCGGAAACAGCACGGTGCAATATGCCGCTTTTTCCGGCCCCATGCGGCCGACCAGGGTGAGGTAGGCGGTAAACCCAATCACCGAGCCCGGGATCACCAGGTACCACAGCGCACCGATATACCGTGCGCTCCAGTCCATCTCGAAGGGAATTCCACGCACTGCGCAATAGGTCGCCAACATGGCTGCCCCATAGGCCATGCCCCAGGCATTGGTGGTCAACGGTTTGAGCCCGGCCTTCTGTTGCAGGCTCGACAGCATATTGCCCGCCGAAAAACACAGCGTTCCCAGCAGCGCCAGGCCCAGCCCGAGCAAGGTCTGCGGGCTGGCGGTATGCCCGGCCAGTTCCGGCCAGAACAGAAAGCCCAGGCCCAGCAGCCCCAGCGCGCCGCCCGTCAATACGTTACGTGCAACCCGCTGGCCGAAAAACACCCGGGCATTCAGGGCATTCCACAAGGTCGCCGTGGAAAACACCACGGCGACCAGGCCACTGGGGATCCACTGGCTGGCGGTGAGAAAGCACATGAAGTTGACGCAGAAAAGGCACAGCCCTTGGGCCAGGCAAATCAGGTGCCCGCGGCGGTTCATC
The DNA here is from genome assembly GCF_023127895.1 of Pseudomonas sp. NCIMB 10586. Classification (NCBI taxonomy): domain Bacteria; kingdom Pseudomonadati; phylum Pseudomonadota; class Gammaproteobacteria; order Pseudomonadales; family Pseudomonadaceae; genus Pseudomonas; species Pseudomonas sp. NCIMB 10586. The sequence goes on along the minus strand of NZ_SPKQ01000050.1, from coordinate 156,623 downwards.
ACCTGCAATTTGCGGCTGAGCAGCAACAGCGCGAACAGCACCAGCGCCGCCAGGCCGAAGCGATAGACAATCGACACGGGAATCGCCACCACGCCCAGTTGCCATTTGAGCGCGATCCAGGTGGTACCCCAAATCAGCACCGTGAGTAAGTACAAGAAGAGGTTCATAGCAGGCTCCGACGATTGAGCCACAGTGTTGCGGTTAATCGCCCTGAGGTTCTTGCACATTCTTGCGCTTTTGTCGGGTGACGGGCTCACAGCGCTCGCCGCCGGGAGTAGGATGCAAGGCGTCGGAGAACACACCATGCCAGAGCTGGAATCGCTGCACGTCTTTCAATCCCTCAACCGCTCGCCCCACGCACGCCTGGAAGCCTGCGCCGAGCTCGGTGACGGTTTGTCTGCGGCCGTGTGGAGCAACCACCACGATGCCCAGGACTATCAGGCGCCCAGCCATCACACCTTGTCCTGCTATATCGGCGGCGGCACGGGCACCTTTCGTCGCGACCGACCGGGTACCAAGGGCGGCCCCGACAAATTGTGCATTCTGCCGGCCGAGCACCAGTCGGCGTGGGTGATCAATGGCGAGATTCGCCTGGCCCACGTGTATTTCAGCCCGGAGCAATTTGCCCTCGGCTGCGTCACCCTGCTGGACCGCGAGCCGCGGGAATTGCAGTTGCGTGAGACGACCTTCCTTGAAGACGCCCGCCAGGCCCGGCGCTTTCACCAGCTGATTAGCCTCAACTGGCTCGAACCCGCAGAGTGCTTGCTGACCAGCAGCCTGGCCCATGAGTTGCTCAGCCACACCCTGCTCAACCAGGTCGGCGTACGCGAGGGCCTGCGCCTCAAAGGCGGGCTGGCGGCGCACCAACGGCGGCGTCTGGTGGAGTACATCGACCACCATGTCGAAGACTCCATCAGCCTCGGCCAGTTGGCATCGATGTGCGCGCTGTCGGAATACCATTTCGCCCGGATGTTCCGTCAGAGTTTCGGCGTGCCGCCCCATCAGTACCTGCTGGCACGCCGTCTGGCGCGGGCGAAGACCCTGCTGCGCAGCAGCACGCTGCCCCTGGGTGAAGTGGCTTTGAGGTGCGGTTTTTCCAGCGCCAGCCATTTCAACCAGCGCTTTCGCCAGGCCTTGGGGGCCACCCCGGGCGAATACCGCCAGGCATTACGCGCCTAGGCCATCAAGCTCAGCGTCGTCGCCTTGGCCACCGCCTGTGGCGTGAAGATGGCGCATGAATGAGGTGGATAGAGGGTTATCAGAAGAGTCGATGAACGCCGCACAACTGTTGCGTAATTGGTAACAGTCCTTGTCCTGAACTGCTATTACTCATTTTGTTACAAGCGACTATTCTTACCTCGCTTTCAGGGCAAATGGCCCGCTCCCTGCTTGGGGAGAACAGCAGATTTACAACGGATTGATCCCGTATTCAGTCTGTTACCGGTGTTCACTGACGTTGATTTGTCGCTCCTTGATCCAACGTCTTACTTCGGCCGCTGCTTATGCAGCGGCCTTTTTTATGCCTGAAATAAAACGGGGCGTCATCGACGCCCCGCGAGATTCAGTGATGTTCCGGCAATGATCAGAGGCTGAACTTCTGCAAGTTGGCCATCATCTCCTTCAATGCCTCAATGTTGTCCTTGGGATGTGCAGCCCCTTCGAAATCACAGATCTGCTGCCAGTGCGCCGCCACGTCGTCCGGCGAGAAGCCCGCTTCGGGATCAAACCCCACCCCCAGGCTGCGCTCCCAACGGGTCTTGCCGATCCAGCCGCCACCCACTTCGAACAACCCTGACGTTTCCTGGCAGGCTTCACTGCCCAAATACACCACCAACGGGCTGACCAGTTCCGGCTTGAGCCGCTCGAATACCTGGGGCGGGATCAGCCCTTCGGTCATGCGCGTACCGCCGGTAGGGGCGATGGCGTTGACCAGGATATTGTTCTTGCGCCCTTCCAGCGCCAGGGTGCGGGTCAACCCATACAGGCCCAGCTTGGCCATGCCGTAGTTGGACTGGCCGAAGTTGCCGTAGATGCCTGACGTGGAGGCGGTGAAGATCACCCGGCCATAACCTTGCTCGCGCAGATGGGGCCAGGCAGCGCGCGTAACCTTGTAGGCGCCTTCGACATGCACCCGGTAAACCAGATCCCAGTCGCCGTCGTCCATCTTGTGGAAAGTCTTGTCGCGCAGGATCCCGGCGTTGTTGACTACCACGTCGATCCGGCCGAAGACATCCAGAGCGTTCTGTACGATCTTGTCACCGTCGGTGACCGAATCATGGTTGGCCTCGGCAATGCCGCCTGCCGCGCGAATCTCTGCTACCACCCGGTCGGCCGCCGAGGCGTTGGCGCCCTCGCCCTGGGTGGAGCCACCCAGGTCATTGACCAGCACTTTGGCTCCGTGCCTGGCGAACAGCAGTGCATGAGCACGGCCCAGGCCACCGCCGGCACCGGTGACGATCACGACCTTATCCTGGAACTGCACTGATTCACTCATACCGAACTCCGCTGGCGACAATGGGAATAGGCAGAGTGTCACGCACAGCGCCTTTGGTCACAATAAAGACGGCCGAGGCTGAATGGTGCTCGATAAGGCAGCAGGATGATACCCGCTGGAGAAGCCAGGCTCAGGAATAGACCGCTTGCGGCGAAGGCTGGCCGATGCGATCCCGAAAGGCCTGGTAATGCCTGAGCACCTGCACCGGCGCCTCGATCTGCGGGTAATGGCCGATATCGGCCAGCAATACCGTGTCAGCGTGGGGCACCAGTTGCTCAAAGCGCTCGACCATATGGCCGCCGGAAATCGGGTCCACCTCGCCGTCGATCACCCGCATCGGCACGCTGCCGTGCTGCATGGCGGCCACCCAGCGATCACGCAGGCGTCGACGCTGGGGAATGTAGGCGATCAGTTTGTGCAGGATACGCGGCCCGTCGTTGCAACTGATCAGACTCCAGAAATCATCCAGAGCGCTTTCACTGGGCCGCGTTCGCGGGCCGAATATCTGGCTGAAACTGCTGGCCAGGGCATTGCGCCCATAAGCCCGGCCGATCATCCAGCCCAACGGGCTGAGCAATAACTTTTGCACCAGGGTGGGACGGTGGGTTTCCGGGAACAGCCCGCCGTTGAGAAATACGCAACTGGCCATCTGGAAGCGGCCTTCGTAATGCCGGGCAAGTAACTCCTGGGCGACACTGTCGCCATAGTCATGGGCCAACACATGCACCGGCTGCTCCACTCCCAGGTGTTCAAGCAACGCCTGTTGCAAGTCGGCTTGCTCCAACAGGCAATAGTCGTGGTTCAGGGGCTTGGCCGAGTCACCAAAACCGAGCATGTCGCAGGCAATCACCAGATTGCGCTGGGCCAGGGGCTGCCACAGGTAATGCCAATCCCAACTGGCGGTGGGGAAGCCATGAATAAGCAGCAGAGGCGTGCCCTGCCCGGCCACCCAGTAACGCAGGGTACGGCCACGAAAGACGAAGTCCTGGCCGCGTTTGCGCCAGGCTCTGAGCGGTATCTCGGCGAGTGGCATCAGCTTTTATACCCGGGGTTCTGGTGGTCCAATTTGCGCAGCAGCGCCGGCCAGGCCAGCGCACCTCCCATACCTTGGGCGCTTTTTGTGACAGCCGCCACCATCGCCGTGGCGCCAGCCAGGATTTGCGGCTCGATGGCAATCAGCTGCGCTGCGCCGTTTTGCGCCAGCACCTGGATCTCGCAGGCGCGCTGGAAGGTGAACATCATCAGGAAGGTATCGGCGATGGTGCCAGCACAGGTCAGCAAGCCGTGGTTATGCAGCATGAGGAAATTGTTTTGCCCAAGGTCCGCCTGCAAACGGGCTTTTTCCTCGTGGTTCAGTGCTACGCCTTCGTAGGCGTGATAGCCGAGGCTGGACAACACAAACAGCGACTGCTGACTGATGGGCAATACGCCTTGCTTTTGTGCGCAAACCGCCACACCGGCAGCGGTGTGGGTATGCAACACGCAGGTCACGTCATGACGCACTTCGTGGATGGCGCTGTGGATGGTATAGCCCGCGGGGTTGATCTCGTAGGGGCTGTCCATTTGCTTGTTGCCGGCCTGGTCAACCTTGACCAGGCTTGAGGCCGTGATTTCGTGGAACATCAGCCCATAAGGGTTGATCAGGAAATCTTCCGTGCCCGGCACCTTGGCGGAAATATGCGTGAAGATCAGATCATCCCAACCATGCATCGCCACCAGGCGATAACAGGCCGCCAGGTCAACGCGGGTTTGCCATTCGGCAGCACTGACCTGGGCTTTGATGTTTTCTGGCGATGATGCAGGGGCTAGGCTCACGGCAACGTCCTCCTTGGCGCACTTGTTATTGTGTCTAAGTGAGAGCCAGTCTAGTCAGACGCCGTGGCACAAGGAGTTGCCTTCGCAGCCAGCTTGATGACTGAGCGAGTCAGCCAAGAGAATAGTACAACGGCCGCCCCTTCGCTCAACCGCGCAGCGCGACGACCAGTTCAGCCAGCCAAGGCTCGGCGTCGGCTTCCGGGGTCACGCTTTCGCTGGCGTCCAGGCGCAGCATCGGCAGCACTTCACGCACGCCCAACTCGCCGAACAGTTCGCGCATTTGCTCGCCGCCACCGCAGAACGTATCGCCATAGCTGGCGTCACCCAGGCCGATGACCGCGCCCGGCAGCCCGCGCCAGGCGGCGGGGAGTTGGTCGCGAATGCTTGAGTACAGCAGTTGCAGATTATCGGGCAACTCGCCCATGCCGGTGGTCGAGGTCACCGCAAGGAACGCATCGGGAGCAAACGCCTGCACCTCGCCCAGGCTGGCGCGAGGGTTGTGCCAGGCTTCAAAACCGGCGTCCTTGAGGATTTTTTCCGCATGGCGAGCGACTTCTTCAGCCGTACCGTAGACCGAGCCGGAAAGGATGGCGACTTTCATCAATCTGATCCTGTAGTTGAGTCAAAGCCTGGGATATTAGCAGTCTGTGCCGATAATTCAGCGCGCAGCGTGCAAGAATCAAGACTTGCCTTAAACTTGCACCGTCAAACACAAGCCATGGACCGCTCAATGATTAACGCCAAGCTGCTGCAAATGGTCGTCAATGCCTCCAACGATGGGATCGTCGTTGCCGAGCGTGAGGGCAAGGACAAACCGCTGATCTACGTCAACCCTGCGTTCGAACGCCTGACCGGCTACACCCTGGACGAGATCCTTTATCAGGACTGCCGCTTCCTCCAGTCCGGTGACCGTGACCAGCCGGCACTGATGGCCATTCGTGAAGCCCTCGACAACGGCGGCGCATGTCGCGAGATCCTGCGTAACTACCGTAAGGACGGCACTCACTTCTGGAATGAGCTGTCACTTTCGACGGTGTACAACGAGGCGGACAGGCAAACGTATTTCGTCGGTGTGCAAAAAGACGTCACCACTCAAGTCAAGGCGCAGCAACGCGTCGCCCAGTTGGAAGCGCAGTTGGCCGAGCTTAAAAACGAGCTCGCGGCGCTCAAGGCGACGAGTGGAATTAACAAACTGTAAAAAACGCGGTCTTTAGAGCGATAATGGCTCTTTAATGCCTCAGCCTTGAGCTAGATCAATGCACCGCGACACGCTTTTGACGCAGGACGAACTGGACTTTATCCAGGACATGCAGCACAACCCGCAGCTCAATCTGCGGGATGCGTGGTCGAGCCTGACGGTTAATGGCGGCGCGCAGATTCGTGATTTGCTCACGCGGCTGGCCGCTCACGACCAGGTCACCATCCAGGCGCAGTTCGACAACCAGCAACTTACCTTCCCCCTGCGCTTGGTGGAAGATGAGTTTCATGCGGTGCATCTGCGCCTGGGCGTGCCGAGCATTTTCGAAGACGGGCCGATGATCCGCCCGTGGCGCCTGGCCCTTGAAGCGCCCGTGGCGTTGGAAAACGTCAAGGGCTACCCCAGTGCATTGTGGGTGCACGAAATATCATTCAAGGGTGTACTGGTAGAAGTGCGCGGCCGGGCAAAACCGCCCAAGACCTTTTCCCTGTGGTTCAGCCCTTCCGGCTACGAACGTATCGCGCTTCGCGGCACGCTGGAGCGGGAAACTGCCCGAGGCCTGTTCGCTTACCGCCTGAACCAGAGTGATGCAGATGAGACCGAGCGCCTGCGCCAGTTCATTCTGCACCAGCACCGCCTGGTTCATCCCCATGTGCACGCCTGAGTTCAGGTATCCAGGCGACCGCTGAGAAACTGCTGCAAGCGGCGCTGCATCAAACGTCCGTCATTGCCCAGGCAACCTATCGATGAGCCTGCCAGGCTGTGCTCGGCGAGGTCCGAGGCATCGCCAGCCAACAGCAACGGGCAATTGAGCGTCAATGCCAGGCGACTGAGCCGCGAAGGCAGTTCTGCACCCGGAGAATGGTTGGAAAACAGCACCAGGGCTTGTGGCCGAGTTCTCTCGCAGACCAGCGTCAACTCATCGAGCGGTTGGCCAACACCCAGGACTTTTACCGCGAGCTTGTCGCTGGATATCAACAAACCCGCGACCAACAGTTCCAGCTCACGGCACTCCCCGGCAATGGCGGCCAGCAACACCCTCGGCGCCGGTGAAGCACAGGCCAATTGCAGCCGTTGAGCGGTGCGCGAACGCAGGAAGTTGTCGAAAAACAGCCATTCGCTGGCTTGGCCAAAACGCCCCTGGTGACGCAGCAGTTGCTGCCAGAGGGGCATCATGATGTCCTGAAAGACGACGGTGGTTGAATAAGCGCTGAAGATTTGTCCGTACAACTGCCCCAGTTCACGATCATCAAAAGCGCTGATGGCCACCCGCAGTTGCGCCTGCCACTGCTGCCATTCCAGTTCGATATCGCTGCGTGACGCCGTGGCCACCTCGCCGGGCCGTTGATCACGCGCCAGGATCTTGCCCACTTTGCTCACCGCTACGCCGCGTTCGATCCAGTCAAGAATGCGATGAACCGTGTCGATATCGGTGCTTGAGTACAGCCGATGCCCACTTTCGGTGCGAGTGGGTTGAATCAAGCCATAGCGACGCTCCCAGGCACGTAAAGTCACCGGGTTAACGCCTGTAAGTCTTGCCACTTCACGAATTGGAAACAGCACTTCGGCGTCAGCGTGACTATCAGGTGATGCTTCAAGAGACGGAGCTATGATTTGGGACATCAGCTGTCAGCAATATCCATATGGATTTGGATCCTATTTAACGCCCATTGATGCCCATGATTCAAGATCTACGGCGATCCATCCGAAGTTTCTGGCGTATTTCGGCAAAACAGGAATAATCCTTGCCTGTTTTTTACGTCGCTGCAGCACCCCGCAGCCTCGTTCGTGCGCCGCTTACCCGGCCCAGCGCACTCGATACCTGGAGATACACCATGTCTACCTCACCCGTCACGTTGATGGTTGCGCGCCGCGTCGCCAAAGGTCGCTACGAAGAATTGATGGCTTGGCTGCGCGAAGGCGAGCAATTGGCCACTGACTTCCCGGGTTACCTGGGTTCCGGCGTACTCGCCCCGCCACCCCATGATGATGAGTTCCAGATCATCTTCCGCTTCGCCGATGAGAAAACCCTGCACGCCTGGGAATTTTCAGCCTCGCGCAGCGCCTGGCTGAGTCGCGGTAGCGAGCTGTTTGCCAACCCTTGCGAGCGTCGTGTCAGCGGTATCGATGGCTGGTTTGGTGCCGTAGGGGCACGCCCGCCGCGCTGGAAACAGGCGGTCGCGATTTGGCTGGCGTTCTTCCCGGTGTCATTGTTGTTCAACTTCGGTCTCGGCCCGCTGCTTGGCGAGTTGGACCTGTTCAGCCGTGTACTGGTCAGCACCGCCGCCCTGACGCCGCTGATGGTTTACCTCTTTATTCCGCTCTCGACGCATCTGTTGGCGAACTGGCTGCACCCCTCGCCACCGCGCAAAGTCACCGAAGCCGCCGTATGAGCACAGGGGCCGGGTCGCTGGTATAGTTTGCGTCTGCCAGCGACTTGAGCCTCCCATGATTGCAACCCACGCACCGATCCTGATCACCGGTGCCGGCCAGCGCGTCGGCCTGCATTGTGCCGAGCGCCTGTTGGATGATGGCTACTCGGTGATTTTCAGTTACCGCAGCGAACGCCCAGGCGTGCAGGCGCTACGTGAACGAGGGGCCATCGGCGTATTTGCCGACTTTTCCAGCGAAGCCGGGATTCTTGCCTTCATCGCGCAGTTGCAAACCCATACCCAAAGCCTGCGTGCGATCATCCACAATGCTTCGGCCTGGGTCGCAGAAACAGCGGGCGACGAAAGCCGCGCGTTTATCGATATGTTCAGCGTACACATGCTTGCGCCGTACCTGATCAACCTGCATTGTTCACCCTTGCTGCAACGCTCGACACCTGCCGATATCGTGCACATCAGCGATGACGTGGTGCGCAAGGGCAGCCGTCAGCACATCGCCTATTGCGCCACCAAGGCCGGCCTCGACAGCCTCACGCTATCGTTTGCCGCGCAGTTCGCGCCGCTGATCAAGGTCAACGGTATCGCGCCGGCCATGGTGATGTTCAACGAAGGCGACGACGCGGCCTATCGCGCCAAGGTCCTGGCCAAGTCGGCCCTGGGCATCGAGCCCGGGCCTGAGGTGATCTACCAGAGCGTGCGTTACCTGCTGGACAACCCCTATGTCACCGGTACCACCCTGACCGTCAACGGCGGGCGGCATATCAAGTAAGCCGTTTGCGAGGATGTTGTATGACCCTTTCCCTGCCCCACCACTACCGCGAAATCCTCAAGGGCCTGGGCGAAGACCCAGAGCGCGAGGGCCTGCTCGACACGCCCAAGCGTGCCGCCAAGGCCATGCAGTACCTGTGTCATGGCTACGCGCAGAACCTGGAAGAAATCGTCAACGGCGCGCTGTTCGCCTCCGACAATGACGAGATGGTGATCCTCAAGGACATCGAGTTGTACTCGTTGTGCGAGCATCACCTGCTGCCCTTTATCGGCAAGGCGCACGTGGCCTATATTCCGACCGGCAAGGTGCTGGGCCTGTCTAAACTGGCGCGCATCGTCGACATGTTTGCCCGGCGCCTGCAGATCCAGGAAAACCTTACGCGGCAAATCGCCGACGCCATCCAGGACGTGACCCAGGCCGCCGGCGTGGCAGTGGTGATCGAAGCCAAGCACATGTGCATGATGATGCGCGGCGTGGAGAAACAGAATTCAACCATGAACACCTCAGTGATGCTCGGCGCCTTCCGCGAATCGAACACCACGCGCATGGAGTTCCTGCAATTGATTGGACGGAGCAAGTAGCAATGCCACAACTTCAACCAGGCATGGCGCGCATCCGGGTCAAAGACCTGTGCCTGCGCACTTTTATCGGCATCAATGAGGACGAAATCCTCAACAAGCAGGATGTGCTGATCAACCTGACCATCCTGTATGCCGCCCAGGACGCCGTGCGCGACAACGATATCGACCACGCCTTGAACTACCGCACCATCACCAAGGCGATCATCGCCCATGTGGAAGGCAACCGCTTCGCCCTGCTGGAGCGCCTGACCCAGGAATTGCTGGACCTGGTGATGAGCAACGAATCGGTGTTGTACGCCGAGGTGGAAGTCGACAAGCCCCACGCGCTGCGCTTTGCCGAGTCGGTTTCGATCACTCTAGCCGCCAGCCGCTGATACTAAGTGAGCCCTATGAACGACCAACAACGCCTCGAACTTGAAGCTGCCGCCTTCCGCCGGCTGGTGGCCCACCTGGACAGCCGAAAGGATGTACAGAACATCGACCTGATGAACCTGGCCGGCTTCTGCCGCAACTGCCTGTCCAAGTGGTACAAGGCCGAGGCCGACGAACGCCAGATCGAGGTCAGCCTCGATGACGCCCGTGAAGTGGTGTACGGCATGCCCTATGCCGAGTGGAAAGCCCAATACCAGCAAGAAGCCAACGCCGACCAACAGGCCGCGTTCGCCAAAGGAAAGCCCCATGACTGATCTGAACACCCTGCGCGCCAGCCTCAACAGTGGCGAACACGTCTTTGCCGACACCCTGGCCTTTATCGCCGACGGTTACGACTACCAGCCACAAGCGTTCACCAATGGCGATGTGGAAAACGCTGCCGGGCAGAACGAAGGTTCGTGCAAGACCCTGGGTTTGGCGTTGCTGGAAGGCTTGAGCGATCAGGAAGCGTTGCTGGCGTTTGGAGAGCACTACCGGTCGGTGGTGGCGACGCCTGAGGGCTGTGACCATGGCAATATTCGGGCGTTGATTGCCCATGGGTTGGATGGGGTAAAATTTGCCGCGCAGCCCCTGGCTCGCAAATCCTGAGTCAAATACATATCCAAATGTGGGAGGGGGCTTGCTCCCGATAGCAGGTTTCAGCCAAGTATTAGTTGGCTGACACACCGCTATCGGGAGCAAGCCCCCTCCCACATTTTTTTGCAGCGTTGTTTAGAACGAAGCGTCCTTCAAACCATCGAGGTAGCGCTCGGCATCCAGGGCCGCCATGCAACCGGCGCCGGCCGAGGTGATGGCCTGGCGGTAGACGTGGTCAGCCACGTCGCCGGCAGCGAAAATGCCTTCGATGTTGGTCGCGGTAGCATTGCCTTCGCGGCCGCCCTGCACCACCAAGTAGCCATCTTTGGCTTCCAGCACGCCTTCGAACAGCGAGGTGTTCGGGGTGTGGCCGATGGCGATGAATACACCGTCGACTTTCAATTCGTCGAAGCTGCCATCGTTGTTCTTCAGGCGCGCACCGGTCACGCCCATGTTGTCGCCCAGGACTTCATCCAGGGTGGCGTTGAGCTTGAGGATGATCTTGCCTTCTGCCACACGGGCATGCAGCTTGTCGATCAGGATCTTCTCGGCGCGGAAGGTCTCGCGACGGTGAACCAGGGTCACAGTGCTGGCGATGTTGGCCAGGTACAGCGCCTCCTCCACAGCGGTGTTACCACCACCGACCACAGCGACCGGCTTGTTGCGGTAGAAGAAACCGTCGCAGGTAGCGCAGGCCGAAACCCCCTTGCCCATGAACGCTTCTTCCGATGGCAGGCCCAGGTAACGAGCACTGGCACCGGTGGCGATGATCAGGGCGTCACAAGTGTAGACGCCACTGTCGCCGGTCAGGCTGTAAGGCTTCTTGGAGAAGTCGACCTTGTTGATGTGATCAAACACGATCTCGGTTTCAAAGCGCTCGGCGTGCTCTTTCATACGCTCCATCAGCACCGGGCCGGTCAGTCCGTGGACATCGCCCGGCCAGTTGTCGACTTCGGTGGTGGTGGTCAACTGACCGCCCGCCTGCATGCCGGTGATCAGCAGCGGCTTGAGGTTGGCCCGGGCAGCGTAGACGGCAGCGCTGTAACCGGCAGGGCCGGAACCGAGAATAATCACTCGCGAATGGCGGGTATCAGACATGACTCGCTCCTATCGACCGCCCGGACTACAAGGCGGCTGGAATAAAAAAGGGACCACGAAGCACTTGGGGAAGGCTTGAACTCGCAGGCCCTGAAAATAATGGGTGCAGCGTATCGAGGGGGGCAAGATTAAGGAAATACGGAATAACAATCCAGCTCATAGGTGGTCTCTATGCAGTCGGCCCGATTAATCGACGCCATTGCTCCCCCTAATGTTACTGATGATGTCGCCGCTTTCGCCCACGATACAAAGCCGGTAAGGTCGGCGCGTTCGTCATCCTGCTCGGAGTTCACCATGCCCGCCCCCGCTCTTTCCGGTCCGCAATACCTGCGTGAAGGCCTCAAACTGGTGTTGAGCCCTGGCTTGCGCTTGTTTGTGCTGCTGCCGCTGGCGATCAACCTGGTGCTGTTCGTCGGCTTGATCTATTTCGCCGGCCATCAGTTCAGCCTGTGGGTCGACCATCTGATGCCGACGCTGCCCAGTTGGCTGAGTTTTCTGAATTACCTGTTGTGGCCATTGTTTGTGGTGTTGGTGGTGCTGATGGTGTTTTTCACCTTCACCATGCTCGCCAATATCATCGCAGCGCCGTTCAACGGCTTTCTCTCGGAGAAGGTTGAAGTGGTGGTGCGCGGCACCGATGACTTTCCGGCGTTCAGTTGGGGTGAGTTGATCGCCATGGTGCCGCGTACCCTGGCCCGGGAAATGCGCAAGCTGGGCTACTTCCTGCCACGAGCTATCGGACTGTTTATCTTGTCGTTCATTCCAGTGGTCAACCTGATCGCTGCGCCGCTGTGGTTGCTCTTTGGCGTATGGATGATGGCAATCCAGTACATCGACTACCCGGCCGACAACCACAAACTGGGCTGGAACGAGATGCTCGCCTGGCTGCGCCAGAAGCGCTGGCAGAGCATGAGCTTCGGCGGCGTTGTCTATCTAGTGCTGCTGGTGCCGGTGGTCAACCTGCTGATGATGCCGGCGGCAGTCGCCGGGGCGACGTTGTTCTGGGTGCGTGAGCAAGGTGCCGAGGCGATGACGCAGCAGGCCGTGACCCCGTCATAAATCCATCATCACTCAGACACAATGGCGACATGGCCCGCGGTGACACTGTGGGTCATGACGACAGCCTCGCTTCACATCACCCTCATTACCGAAACCTTCCCGCCGGAAATCAACGGCGTGGCCAATACCCTTGGCCGCCTGTGCGAGGGTTTGCGCTCGCGTGGTCATCAGGTCGAACTGGTGCGTCCACGCCAGGGCGCTGATCAGAGCCGACCGAGTGACGATCAACTGCTGCTGTGCCGCGGCTGGCCATTACCCGGTTATCCAGGGCTGCAATGGGGCCAATCGTCGATGCGCAAACTGCTCAGACGCTGGAGCCGCCAGCGCCCGGACGTGTTGTATATCGCCACCGAAGGGCCGTTGGGTTTATCCGCTCTGCGTGCGGCGCGGCGTTTGGGAATCAGTGTTGTCAGCGGCTTTCATACCAACTTCCAGCAGTATTCGAACCAGTACGGCTTGAGCCTGCTCAGTCGCATGGTCACCCATTACCTGCGCTGGTTTCACAACCGATCGAGCCTGACCCTGGTACCAAGCGCCAGTCAGCGCCTGGAACTGGAGCGTCGGCATTTTGAGCGCCTGGGGATGTTGGCCAGAGGCGTCGACAGCCAATTGTTCCACCCCGCCAAACGCGACAGCGCTCTGCGGGAACGCTGGGCATTGAATAATGAGCAAATCGCAGTGCTGCATGTAGGGCGGCTGGCCCAGGAAAAGAACCTGGGCCTGCTCAAGCGCTGTTTCGAGACCTTGCAGAACAGATACCCCATGCGTCAGATGAAACTGATCATCGTCGGTGATGGACCACAACGAGCAATGCTGGAAAAGGACCTTCCCGAAGCAATTTTCTGCGGTGCCTTGCGCGGTGAAGAACTGGCTCGTCATTACGCGTCCGGCGATGTGTTCCTGTTCCCCAGCCTGACCGAAACCTTTGGCAATGTGGTACTGGAGGCCATGGCGTCAGGGTTGGGGGTGGTGGCCTACGACCAGGCTGCCGCCACACAGCATATTCGTCACGGTTACAACGGGGTGCTGGCGATGCCGGGTGACGAAAATGCGTTTTGCGACGCCGCCAATTGGCTGCTGGAGGACGCGGAAAGTTTACGCCGTATGCGCCTCAATGCGCGTCAACACGCGAGCCGCCAGGGCTGGCCAGCGATTGTCGAACAGTTCGAGCAGCAGTTACGAGGTGTGTGTGGGGAACATTTTATCGTCCCAACACAGCCGCACGCAGGCTGAAGACTCAGCAATGACTGTAAGTCACTTCACCTGCCTGACAGACGAGCCCCCGAGTAATGGTCCAGGCGTTAGGCTTTTTCGCGCCAGAGCGCCTGAATAAGCGCCCCCACACAGGATATTTCTGGAACGCCGCAGGATTTATCACCACCCACATGACACCTGTCTTATCAGGGGTGTCTTTTACAGATCGCACCCAAGAGGCAGGCATTCATGATGGAAACTTAAGAGATAACTATGTCGACACTGATAAACGAATCCATGGTTCCACGGTACCCGACTACCGATACCTTCAGCCAGAGGCCTACGGGGCCCGACAATGGCTGGTACCGCCCGCAGCAACCCCCACGTCCCGACTACGGCTGGCATCGCCCGCAGCAACCTACACGTCCCGACTACGGCTCGCATCGCCCGCAGCAACCTACACGTCCCGACTATGGCTGGCATCGTCCGCAGCAACCCACACAACCCGATTATGGCTGGCATCGTCCGCAGCAACCCTCACAACCCGATTACGGCTGGCATCGTCCGCAGCAACCCTCACAACCCGATTACGGCTGGCATCGTCCACATCAGCCCACACGCCCCGACTACGGCTCGCATCGTCCACAGCAACCCACACATCCATACGACCAAACCCTGACGCAGCCAGTACGCCCCTATTGATCAGCCAACCCCGGGAGATACGGAACATGTCAATTTATGGAATGGGTGTACGCAATGGCGTCAACATGCCAACCGCGCAATGGACCCAGCAGCAACAATGGCTGGATCAAGCCCGTGCTGAACCGCCAATCTACGGCCAGCCTGGCCATAAAGACACGCTCAAGACTGATCACAGTAAAGAGTTGAATATGCGACCAGAGTATTAATCGCTAAAGAGAAGAAACTCCCTGTGACGCTCACAGGGAGTCCAGCCGTTTACACCAGAGTGGTCAACGCGTCGCGACTGAAGGGCAAGATGTCCCCTTCGCGCCCTTCGCGCACCTTCACGGCCCAATCCGGGTCCACCAGCAGCGCACGCCCTACGGCCACCAGGTCGAACTCATCGTTATTCAGGCGCTCCAGCAGCTTTTCGAGGCTGGCAGGTTGCGCGACCTTGTCGGTGTTGACCATAAATTGCAGGAACTCGCCATCCAGGCCAACACTGCCCACGGTGATAGTCGGCTTACCCGTGAGCTGACGCGTCCAGCCAGCAAGGTTGAGGTCGGAGCCTTCAAACTCCGGCTCCCAGAAACGGCGAGTGGAGCAGTGGAAAATATCTACGCCGGCCTCAGCCAATGGCTTGAGGAACTCACCCAGCGCCTCAGGGGTTTGCACCAGGCGTGCGGTGTAGTCCTGCTGCTTCCACTGCGAGAAACGCAGGATGATCGGAAAATTCGGCCCTACAGCAGCACGGGTGGCCTCGATCAGCTCAATGGCAAAGCGCGAACGGTTGGCCAGGCTGCCACCGTATTCGTCGGTGCGCTGGTTGCTGCCCTCCCAGAAGAATTGATCCACCAGGTAACCGTGGGCGCCATGGATTTCTACACCGTCCATGCCGATCGCCTGGGCGTCACTGGCAGCTTGGGCGAAGGCGTTGATCACGTCCCTGATGTCCTGTTGCGTCATACCGTGCACAACCACGTTGCCGTCCTTGAGCTTTTCCATCGGGCCATAAGCAGGCACGCTGGCATCAGGCTCGGTGCCAATACGGCGCACGCTACCCACATGCCACAACTGCGGGACAATCTTGCCGCCTTCGGCGTGTACCGCGTCGACCACTTTCTTCCAGCCGGCCAGCGCGGCCTCACCGTAGAAATGCGGGACGTTGGGGTAGCCGTTGGACGCCCGGTGATCGACCACGGTACCTTCAGTGATGATCAGGCCCACACCGGCCGCCGCACGACGACGGTAGTACTCGATGACCTTGGAGTTGGGTACACCACCCGGAGAGAACGAACGGGTCATGGGCGCCATGACCACGCGGGTCGACAGTTGCAGTCCACCGAGTTGGAAGGGTTTGAACAAGGCTTGGACAGGCATGGAGCACTCCACCAGGACGGGATTTATGACGCGGATAATATGGCGAGTGTGCAGTGCTTAGTAGCACTATTGATCTGGGTGATTAAAGGGGTAGAAGTAGCCGAATACCTGTAGGAGCGAGCTTGTTCGCGAAGAATCCGGGAACACGCGTTAAGTCAGGATCAACGCGTTATCGTTGGCGATCTTCGCGAGCAAGCTCGCTCCTACAGTGGGTGTGTTTCAGCTCAGGGCTTTTTCGATGGCCTGCATGATAGTCGGGTCGTCCGGGGACGTACGCGGCGAGAAGCGCGCGAGTACCCGGCCATCTTTACCCAACAGGAATTTCTCGAAGTTCCAGGTGATGTCCCCTGGAAACTCGGCGCCCTCACCTGCCAGCAAGCGGTACAGCTGATGACGATCCGGGCCGTTGACCTCGAGCTTGCTGCCCAGGGGAAAACTCACCCCGTAGTTCAGGCTGCAGAACTCGCGGATCTCTTGTTCGGTCCCCGGCTCCTGGCCTGCAAACTGATTGCACGGCAAGCCGAGCACCGTGAATCCCTGGTCTTTGTATTGCTGGTAGAGGTTTTCCAACGCTGCGTATTGCGGGGTCAAACCACATTTGGACGCCACATTGACCACCAGCACAACCTGGCCCTTGAAGGGCGCCAGCGGTAGCTCTTGTCCGTCCAGGGCTTTGAGTTTCAGATCGTGGAAAGCACTCATGACGAACTCCAGATATCCCATATTCTTTGCATTGCAGCTCTCGGAGCTTACAACCGGCGAGTCTGCAATCATAGACGCCGGTGACAAAACTCGCCTGCAGGTTACTGAGCGGTCGGCCAGGGCAGAATCGGAATCGCCGTCACCGCGTTCTGCGGGCTGCCTTCGATCAGGCGGTCGCTGTAGACCAGATACACCAGGGTATTGCGCTTCTTGTCGAGGAAACGCACCACCTGCATGGTCTTGAACACCAGGGAGGTGCGTTCCTTGAAGATTTCGTCCCCGTCCTTGAGTTCGCCCTTGAAATGGATCGGGCCAACCTGGCGGCAGGCAATCGAGGCCTCAGCGCGGTCTTCGGCCAGGCCCAGGCCGCCTTTGACGCCGCCGGTCTTGGCACGCGACAGGTAGCAGGTCACGCCGTCAACCTTGGGGTCGTCAAACGCTTCGACCACAATCCGGTCGTTAGGGCCGACAAACTTGAACACCGTCGAGACCTGGGCGATTTCTTCGGCCGAGGCCAGCAGTGGCATGAGCAATAACAGGCCGAGTAATCCCTTCATTACACGCATCGGGTATTCCTTTCGTTTAAACCAGGATGAGGTTATCGCGGTGCACCAGCTCCGGCTCCGCCATATAGCCCAAGAGTCCGACAATAGCGTCAGACGATTGTCCAATAATCTTCTGCGCCTCAAGGGCGCTGTAGTTGGCCAGGCCACGGGCAATCTCACGACCGTCCGGCGCGACGCAAACCACCATTTCGCCACGGCGGAAGCTGCCCTGCACCAGCTTGACGCCCACCGGCAGCAAGCTCTTGTTGCCTTGGGACAACGCCGAGACCGCGCCCTCATCCAGCACCAGGGTGCCACGGGTTTGCAGATGCCCGGCCAGCCACTGCTTGCGCGCCGCCAGCATGCCGCGTTCCGGCGACAGCAGCGTACCGATGCGCTCACCGGCCTTGAGGCGATCCAGCACGCGCTCCAAGCGCCCACCAACGATGATGGTATGGGCACCGGAACGCGCAGCCAGGCGAGCGGCGCGCAGTTTGGTCTGCATACCGCCACGGCCCAGGGCACCGCCGACACTGCCGGCGACCGCATCCAGTGCGGGGTCATCGGCGCGGGCTTCGTAGATCAACTGGGCATCGGGGTTGTTGCGCGGGTCGGCGTCGAACATGCCGTCGCGGTCGGTGAGGATCACCAACAGGTCGGCTTCCACCAGGTTGGCCACCAGCGCAGCCAGGGTGTCGTTGTCGCCGAAACGGATTTCGTCTGTGACCACGGTGTCGTTTTCATTGATGACCGGGATGACCTTGAGCTCCACCAAGGCGCGCAAGGTGCTGCGGGCATTGAGGTAGCGCTTGCGGTCGGACAGGTCGTCGTGGGTCAGCAGGATCTGCGCCGTGTGGCGGCCGTGCTCGGCAAAGCTGGACTCCCAGGCTTGCACCAGGCCCATCTGGCCGATGGCCGCGGCGGCTTGCAGTTCGTGCATCGCGCTGGGTCGCGCGGTCCAGCCGAGGCGGCTCATCCCGGCGGCAACAGCCCCGGACGACACCAGCACCAACTCGACACCGGCCTCATGCAAGGCCACCATCTGCTCGACCCAGACGCTCATGGCTGCGCGATCCAGCCCCTTGCCATCGGCCGTCAGCAACGCACTGCCGATCTTCACGACCCAGCGCTGCGCACCTGTCACTTTGCTCCGCATCATCTTCAACCTTAGAGTGAGGGCCGCGCGACCCAGCGCCGCCCATAACGTTATACCCGGATACCAAAACGCCGCTCCAGGGAGCGGCGTTCAAGTTTATCGCAACGAATCAATCGCGCACGTAAATGATTTCCGGACCGTCTTCATCATCCACGTCTTCTTCGTCCCAATCATCGTCGCCGATGTCATGGACCGACTTCACGCCGCTGCGGCGCAGGGCACGCTGGTCGTCCAGGGCCTGCAACTGGGCACGGGCTTCGTCTTCGATCTGCTGGTCAAGCTCGGCAAGCTCGGCCTTGAATACCGGGTCGGCCGCCAGGCGGTCGGCTCGGTCTTCCAGGTAACGCATGATGTCGCGGGTCAGGCGTTCGGTGCCTTCTTTGGCAATGGCCGAGATCACATAGACCGGGCCTTCCCATTCCAGGCGATCGACGATTTCCTTGACGCGCTCTTCGTGCTCTTCCTCAAGGATCTGGTCGCACTTGTTCAGGACCAGCCAGCGATCACGCTCGGCCAGGGCCGGGCTGAACTTGGTCAGCTCGCTGACGATCACTTCGGCGGCATCCGCAGCGCTGGTGTCATCCAGCGGCGCCATGTCGACGAGGTGCAGCAGCAAACGGGTGCGGGACAAGTGCTTGAGGAAGCGAATGCCCAGACCAGCACCGTCGGAAGCCCCTTCGATCAGGCCAGGAATGTCGGCAACCACGAAGCTCTTCCAGCGGTCGACGCTGACCACGCCCAGGTTTGGCACCAGGGTGGTGAACGGGTAGTCGGCGACCTTCGGCTTGGCGGCCGATACCGAGCGGATGAAGGTACTTTTGCCGGCGTTCGGCAGGCCCAACAGGCCCACGTCGGCGAGTACTTTCATTTCCAGCTTCAGGTCACGCTGTTCGCCCGGCTTGCCCGGCGTGGTCTGGCGCGGCGCACGGTTGGTACTGGACTTGAATCGGGTGTTACCCAGGCCGTGCCAGCCGCCCTGCACAACCATCAGTTTCTGGCCGGCCTTGGTCAGGTCGCCAATCACTTCCTGTGTCGCGGAATCGATGATCGTGGTGCCGACCGGTACGCGCAGTACCAGGTCTTCACCTTTTTTGCCGGTGCAGTCGGTGCTGCCGCCGTTGGAGCCACGCTCGGCATCGAAGTGCCGGGTGTAACGGTAGTCGACCAGGGTGTTGAGGTTTTCGTCGGCCATCATGTAGATGGAGCCACCGTCACCGCCGTCACCGCCGTTCGGACCACCGTTTTCGATGAATTTTTCGCGACGGAAACTCATGCAACCGTTACCGCCGTCGCCTGCTTTTACTCGGATGGAAACTTCATCAACGAACTTCATAACAAAACGCCTCTCGCCGCATGGACGAGCTTAAGAAACCAAGACATAAGACTCTTGCAAAAATGAGCGCAGCGACCTCAATCAGCGACCGCAAACTTGCGCCTGAGCTCATCACAAACAGCTTTGCAAGAGACTCACTCCACAAACGAAAAAGCCCCGTCGCAAGACAGGGCTTTTCCAGCGATCTCGCAATTAAGCTGCGACAACGCTCACGTAACGGCGGTTGAACGCGCCCTTTACTTCGAACTTGATCACGCCTTCGATTTTAGCGAAGAGGGTGTGATCTTTACCCATGCCAACACCGTAACCGGCGTGGAATTGGGTGCCGCGCTGACGCACGATGATGTTGCCCGGAATGATTTTCTGGCCGCCATACATCTTCACGCCAAGGCGTTTGGCTTCTGAGTCGCGACCGTTACGGGTACTACCACCAGCTTTTTTGTGTGCCATGAGTCAATTCTCCTAGTGAGGAATTAGGCTGAAATTAAGCCTGAATACCGGTGATTTTGATCTCGGTGTACCACTGGCGGTGGCCCATACGCTTCATGTGGTGCTTACGACGACGGAACTTGATGATGCGGACTTTATCGTGACGACCTTGGGAGATCACTTCAGCCACAACGGTAGCGCCAGCAACAACTGGAGCGCCGATGTTCACGTCATCGCCATTGGCGACCAACAGAACGCGATCAAAAGTAACGGATTCGCCAGTAGCGATTTCCAGTTTTTCGATCTTCAGGTATTCACCTGGGGCGACTTTGTATTGCTTGCCACCAGTAACAATTACTGCGTACGACATGGTATTTCTCCGATAATCCTGCTCACCCAGCGCTTTATAAGAAGAGGTATTGGCTGGCATGGCTGCATGGGATGGACGTCCCGAATGCAATTGCGTAAGGCAGGTGCTGCCCAGGAAGTTCAGGGTGCGCGATTGTACGCAAGCTATGGGAGGCTTGCAAGGGGCCGTCTATCGCGCCTTGACACCCGGGGGTCAGGGTCCTAGCATGCCGCGCAACCCTTCTGGAGCGACTGTCGCTGATGCAACCCCAAGCTTTCTACCGCGCGGTCGCGGACGATTTTAGCGCCGTCGACGGCATCATCAAGCAGCAGCTGACGTCTAAAGTGCCGCTGGTCTCCAAAATTGGCGACTATATTACGTCGGCGGGCGGTAAACGCCTGCGTCCTTTATTAGTACTGCTGTGTGGCAAGGCGCTGGGCCGCGAAGGCGATGACCTGCGCTTGCTGGCCGCGACCATCGAGTTCCTGCACACCGCCACCCTGCTGCATGACGACGTGGTCGACATGTCCGGTATGCGGCGTGGCCGCGAGACCGCCAATGCCATGTGGGGCAACGCACCCAGCGTGTTGGTGGGCGACTTCCTGTACTCGCGCTCGTTCGAAATGATGGTCGAACTGGGCTCGATGCCGGTGATGAAGATTCTTTCACAGGCCACGCGCATCATCGCCGAAGGCGAAGTGTTGCAGCTGTCCAAGGTCCGCGACGCCAGCACCACCGAAGAAACCTATATGGAAGTGATTCGCGGCAAAACCGCGATGCTCTTCGAAGCGTCCACCCACAGCGCTGCCGCGCTGTGTGGCGCCACCGCCGAACAGGCCGAAGCCCTGCGTACCTTTGGCGATCACCTGGGCGTGGCGTTCCAACTGGTGGATGACCTGCTCGACTACAAGGGCGATGCCGAGACCCTGGGCAAGAACGTCGGTGACGACCTGGCCGAGGGCAAGCCAACCTTGCCGCTGATCTACACCATGCGCGAAGGCACGCCGGAACAGGCCGCCCTGGTGCGCAAGGCCATCCAGAAAGGCGGGATCGAAGACCTGGAGGCCATCCGTGCCGCCGTCGAAGCCTCCGGTTCCCTGGAGTACACCGCGCAACTGGCGCGTGACTACGTGGCGCGGGCGATCCAGTGCCTGGAAGCCTTGCCGGCCAGTGAATACCGGGATGCATTGGTGGAACTGAGTGAGTTCGCTGTGGCCCGTACTCACTGATTCCGCGTTGATTAATGTGGGAGCTGGCTTGCCTGCGATGACGGTAGTGAACTCACCATCGCTATCGCAGGCAAGCCAGCTCCCACATTTAGATCGCATTCACCACTGACCTCCCCGCTCCCGCCGCAAAACCCTATATAATGTGCGACTTTTAGTCATCCCTGAATCTCAAGGAGCTTTAGTGAGCACGTTGCCACCCTGCCCGAAATGCAATTCCGAATACACCTACGAAGACGGCACCCAACTGGTCTGCCCGGAATGCGCCCATGAGTGGTCCGCCAATGGCGAGGCCGAAGTGGCCGGCGATGAGACCGTGAAGAAAGACTCTGTGGGCAACGTCCTGCAGGACGGCGACACCATCACCGTGATCAAGGACCTCAAGGTCAAGGGCACCTCACTGGTGGTCAAGGTCGGCACCAAGGTCAAGAACATCCGCCTGTGCGACGGAGACCACGATATCGACTGCAAGATCGACGGTATCGGCCCGATGAAACTCAAGTCCGAGTTCGTGCGCAAGGTCTGAAGCTGCTGCATCCATCCCGCGCCCGCCGCGGGATGGCGTTTCGCCCTCCTGATTGATCGAAAACAATATCCACACAAAAAAACCCGGAAACCGCCAATAGATACTTGCTATTCTACGAATAAGAATTATTCTCATTGAAACTCATCAAGGAGAACGACCATGACTTATTTGATAGATGCCTGGCTGGATCGCCCCCACCCTTACCTGCGAATCCTGCATCGGGAAACCGGCGAAGTCTGTGCGGTGCTTGAGGAAGAAGCGCTGAACGAACTACAGGACCAGGGTGACCTGGACGTCAATGGCCTGAGTTCCAGTGAGCCTGGAGTACTGAAGGAAGTGGTGAGGAATTTGTTTCTGTTCTGCTATGCCCGAGCATTGCGCCCGGCGACCGACTTGAATGGCAAGTTCCATCCATGAAGAAACTGGCAAATGCCTGTTGGGGCGAACGCGTTCGTCCCAACAGGTAACCAGCAGGTCTTACAGAACGTCGAGCAGCTCGACGTCGAATACCAGAACGCTGTGCGGCGGGATGCTGCCAACGCCTTGAGCGCCGTAAGCCAGTTCGCTCGGCACGTACAGACGCCATTTGCTGCCGGCATTCATCAGTTGCAGGGCCTCGGTCCAGCCGGCGATCACGCCGCCAACCGGGAATTCTGCAGGCTGGCCGCGCTCGTAGGAGCTGTCGAACACAGTGCCGTCGATCAAGGTGCCGTGGTAGTGGGTACGCACTTGATCTTCACGGGTCGGCTTGGCGCCGGTGCCGGCAGTCAGCACTTCAAATTGCAGGCCGGAAGCCAGGGTGGTGATGCCATCACGCTTGGCGTTTTCAGCCAGGAAAGCCAGGCCGGCACCCGCGGCGGCTTCAGCCTTGGCAGCGGCTTCGGCTTGCATGATCTCGCGGATCACTTTGAAGCTGGCAGCCATTTGCTCCTGGTCAACACGGCTCGGCTGGCCTGCAAATGCGTCGGTCAGGCCGGCCAGGATTGCGTCCAGGCTCACGCCCGGCGGCGGGTTGTCGCGCAGTTGGTCGCCCAACTGACGGCCGATACCGTAGCTGACGCGGGTTTCGTCGGTGGACAGATTAACTTCGGACATGAAGAGGCTCCGCTGTAGGACAACAGGGTTTCCCGCGCTGCCCAGAACTAAAAGGGCCCGCAGACTAGCACACAAGAGCAGCCCATGATCAGCCCCCTCCCCGGCTACCAGAGCGCCAGGTCGTAGGTCAGGTACACCCGGTAGTTGTCCCGATCACTGGCATAAGTCGAGCGGTAAGTGGCCTTGCGCAACTCCACGCCCAGTCCTTTGAACGTGCTGTCCTGGACCACATAGCGCAGATTCGTGTCGGACTCCCACTCACGCGCCTCGCGCCCTTTGAACTCGCCGTTTTGCCCTTTGTAGTAGCGGGTCATGAAACTCAAGCCCGGCAGTACCGCCGTCAAGTCATAGTCGTAGCGCAGCATCCATGTCTGCTCACCAGACTGGATGAACTTGCCAACACCGGCGTTACTGAAGGAATACACCGTCGACACGCTGGCATACGGCAACGCTGTGTCGCCGCTGACTTTCTGATAACCAACACCCAGCGCCTGCGGGCCCAGGCGGTAAGTGAACAGACCGCTGAACATGTCACTGTCGACCTCGCCGTTACGCGCCTCACCCGCTTCGTTACTAATGAAGTAGCGCAAGTCGCTGGTCAGTGTGCCGCTGCCCAACGGCTGCTTATGCACCAGGCCAAAGAATTGCTGGCGATAGAATTGGCGCATTTCACCGTAGTACCAGGTGCCGCTGAGCTTCGGCGTAAACGCGTAGCTAGCGCCGGCAAAATCGAAATCACTACCCTTTTTTCCGCTGTAGCCCTGGGGATAAATATCCACACTGTCAGTGGAGTTACGCAACTTGAATTTGTCCAGGTGCCCAGCGTGCAGGTACAGGTCACGAATACCACTGTATTCCACTTGTGTGCCCTGGAAGGTCTGCGGTAACAAGCGGCCATCGTTGTGCACCAGCACCGGGATTTTCGGCAGCAACGTGCCGGTTTTCACCACTGCATCGCCCCAGCGCATCTTGGCCGTGACGCCCAGGCTGGAAAACTCACTGGCCGCATGACCATCGTCGTGCACAGGTAACAAGCCCGTCCCGGCGTGCGTCGGGCTGGAGTCGAGACGCAGGCCCGCCAGCCCCAGGGCATCCAGGCCAAAACCCACGGTGCCCTCGGTATAACCAGACTGAAGATTAAGCAGAAAACCCTGAGCCCATTCCTTGCGGTCTTCACCACCGTCGCGGTAACCGTCGTTGAAGTAGAAGTTGCGCAAGGTCAATCGGCCGTGGGAATCCTCCCAGAAACCCTGGGCCATCAATGTCGGTGACAGGCTCGCCAGCAGCCCCGCCGAGACCATTCCCCCTTTCGTGAAAAACTCACGCATAAACCATTCCTCAATGCCGTGTTGTGTTTTTTATGGGCAGTTGCACCGCGCGGCAGGCTGGACGGCATGTCGCGTTGGAGCGGACACTAACGGCTCGTCGACAGCCCCACAACGTTATGCGAGAAGCGCATCAGGCTATGCGTGAAGTACCGGCCGCCCTTCCCAACCGACAGGAAAAACACGGTGAACCTCAAGCAACTCGAAGCCTTCAAAGCGATCATGGCCACCGGCTCGACCATCGGCGCAGCAACGCGCATGGGCCTGTCGCAATCGGCGGTCAGCCGCCTGCTGAGCCAGTTGGAAGAGCACTTGGGTTTTGCCTTGTTCCTGCGCAAGAAGGGCCGCCTGATGGCGACGCCCGAAGCCGAGGAACTGCTCGCCGAAGTCGCCGGACTGGTGGATGGCATGCAACGAATCCAGCGCCTGGCCGACGAAATGCGCGTGGGCCGCTCACGCAAGAGCCTGCTCAAGGTCGGGGTGCCCACCAGCATGACCCAGGAGCTGTTGCCGCGCATCGTGGCGCAGTTTCTCAAGGAGCATGACGACATTGTCGTGGAACTGCTGACCGGTTCTTACGACACGATCGAGCGTGCGGTGCTGGACCGTTCCGCCGACCTGGGCTTTGTACGCCTGCCCACGGAAATACCTGACTTCGATGTCGAGCCGGTGCTGCAAACCGAAGGCGTCTGCGTGATGCCCGCCGACCATCCGCTGACCCGTCACGCCTGCATCGAAGTGCAGCATCTGCGCGATGTGCCGTTGGTGATGCTCGGCCGGCAACGGGCATTGCGGGCCGAGCTGAACCAGGTGTTTCGTGCCGCCAACCTCACGCCGCAGGTGCGGGTCGAGGTGCACTCGGTCGGGGCTGCGTGCAGCTTCGTTGCCGAGGGGCTGGGGGTGTCGATCGTCAATGGTCTGCTGGCCAGCCACTTCCGGCACTTGCCCATCGTCACCCGCCCGTTTCGCCCGGCGCTGCCCTACGCATTCGGCCTGGCGTTTCGCGCCAACGAGCCCAGGTCGCAGCTGGTGAACGCGTTTGCCGAGCATCTCAAGCAGCGTCTGTCCGCACAAAACGCATAGCCCAACCCAACCCACGCATAACGTTGTCGCCGCGAAAACTTTGCCCTAGTGTCCGCCCCACACGTGTCACCCCTATAACAATAACGGCGCAAGCCGGGGCCACTAGCATGAGCGAATCCCAGAGCATCCCCACCCAAGCAGCGGTGGGAAATACCACGCAACGCAAGCAGATCAATCCCGCCATCATCCTGCTGAGTATCGTCCTGCTCGCAGTGGCGTTTACCTACGCCGTGAACTCGGGCACGTTCCAGCGCCAGAATGGCCTGGTGATCCCGGGCTCTTACCAGGTGCTGGAAAAACACGACTCCCTGAGCCAACTGTTCGCACTGGAACCACGCAAAGCCGGCGACACCGTGGCTCGCCCGGTGTCCCTGGTGGAAGGCTTCATGGCGATTCCCCAGGGCATCGAGAAGCGTGCGGCACTGATTTTCATGGTGCTGTTCATCGGTGGCATGTTCGGCGTGCTGAACAAGGCCGGGGTGATCGACGCCGGGCTGGAGCGCATGCTGGGTCTGACACGGGGCAATATCTATGTGCTGGTGCCGTGCCTGATGCTGGTGTTTTCCGCCGGCAGTACCTTCATGGGGCTGGCCAAGGAATTTATTCTCATCGTGCCGTTGATGGTTGCCATGGCTAATCGGCTGGGGCTGTCGAACCTGATCGGGCTGGCCATCGTCACGATCTCAGTCAAGATCGGCTACCTGGCCTCGATATCCAATCCAGTGGCGCTGTCCGTGGCCCAGCCGATGGTCGGGCTGCCGATCTTCAGTGGCCTGAGCATGCGTGTGCTCGCCTACTGCAGCTTCCTGCTGGTGGGCATTGCCTTCGTGCTGTGGAGTATTCGCAAGCACGGTTACGATGCCACGGCGCAGATCACTTTCGAAAGTACGCCGTTGCCCCTGCGCCATCTGATCAACCTGATCGTACTGCTGACGGGCATCGCTTTCCTGGTCTACGCCTCTAACCGCTGGGGCTGGAAATACCATGAGCTGTCGGCGTTCTACCTGCTGCTGACGCTGGCCTTCAGCGTGATCGCCGGGCTCGGCGCCAGCGTTGCCGCCAGTGCCTTTGTCGATGGAATGAAGAAGGTGCTGATCGCCGGCGTGCTGATCGGTCTGGCTACCGCCGTGGAGATCATCCTCAGTACCGGCCAGGTCCTGGACACCATCGTCAACAGCCTGGCCAACCTGGTGGGCGACCATGGTCCGATCGTGTCGGCCTACGGCATGTTCTTCGCACAACTGGGGCTGGATGTGCTGATCCCATCCACCTCCGGCCAGGCGGCGGTAACCATGCCGATCTTCGGGCCCTTGGGTCAGTTGTCCGGCGTCAGCCCGCAGACCACGGTGTTCGCATTTCTGATGGGCAATGGCCTGACCAACATGATCACCCCCACGTCCAGCGGCCTGCTGGTGCTGTTGGCCACCGCCAATGTCGGTTGGGGCCAATGGGCGCGCTACATCCTGCCGCTGTTCCTGATCTACGCCGTGCTGGCGATGGTGTTGCTGGCCATTGCGGTAACGAGCGGGTACTGAATCGATGAGTGTTCTCCCCATGCATATTCTGCACAACCAAATGATCCGGATGCGTGACGGCATCCACCTGGCCACTGACATCTATGTGCCGGAGGACAGCAATGGGCCGTTTCCGGTGGTGATCGAGCGCACGCCCTACGACAAGAGCAAACCCTCCCGCTCGGAAAAACAGCTCGACGGCCAACACATCTCCCGTGAGCAAATGGCCGCACGGTTTACCGAGCAAGGCTTTGTCGCAATTTTCCAGGACTGCCGTGGACGCTACGCCTCCGAAGGCACATTCACCAAATACACCGCCGAGGGCGAAGACGGTTTCGACACCCTGGCCTGGATCATCCAACAGCCCTGGTGCAACGGCAAGATCGGCAGTATGGGCTTGTCTTATGCTGCCCACACACAACTGGCGATGGCTTGCCTGCACCCGCCGGGCCTGAGCAGCATGGTGCTCGACAGCGGCGGCTTCGCCAACGCCTACCATTGCGGGATTCGCCAGGGCGGCGCCTTCGAACTCAAGCAGGCCACCTGGGCCTTTCGTCAGGCCAAGGAAAGCCCTGCTGCCCTGGCCGACCCGTTGGTTCGTGAAGCGCTGGAACAGGAAGATATTTATCAGTGGTTCACGCGTATGCCATGGCAACCCGGGCAATCGCCCCTGCGCCATGTGCCGGAATACGAAGCCTATGTGTTGGAGCAATGGGCTCAGGGCACCTTCGGTGAGTATTGGCAAAAGTCTGGCCTCTATGCCGAAGGTCACTACGCACAACTGCCCGATATCCCGGTGCTGTTCATGTCCAGTTGGTACGACGCCTACGTCAGTTCGACCCTGGCCAATTACCGCGCCTTCACACTCCAAGGTACGGCCAGCCAACGACTGGTGATGGGCCCGTGGCTGCACGGCGACCGTAATATCAGCCACAGCGGCGATGTGGAATTCGGCCCGCAAGCCACCTTTGACGGCCAGGTCGATCAGGATTGGCTCAGTTGCCGACTGGCCTGGTTCGAGCAATCCCTCAAGCCGTCGCCGCGAACCACAACGGCCAGCGTACAGGTGTTTCTGATGGGGGGCGGCAGCGGTAACCGCGACGAAAACGGGCGCCTGCACCATGGCGGCCGCTGGCTGCACACCACGCAATGGCCGCTGCCCGGCAGCCAAACACTGACCCTCTATCTGAATGCACACAGGCAGTTGAGCCACACGGCACCTGTCGAGGCTGACGCCCACTTGAGTTACCGCGCCGACCCGGCCCACCCGGTCCCGACCATCGGCGGCGCGCTAACCTCCGGTGCCCCCGTGTTTGTCGGCGGAGCCTTCGATCAACGGGAGCGCCTCGATTTTTTCGGCACCCAAGGGGACAACCGTCCCCTGGCCCAGCGCGATGACGTGCTGGTGTTCCAGACCGAGCCGCTCGACGACGACCTGATCGTCGCCGGTGACGTGCAGATCGAGCTGTGGATCGACAGCGATGCACCCGACACCGACTTCACCGCCAAGCTGGTGGACGTGTACCCGCCCAGCGCCGACTACCCCGAGGGCTTTGCGATGAACATCACCGACGGCATCCGTCGCTGCCGTTATCGCGACTCATGGGAACAACCGACGGCCCTGACGCCGGGTGAGCGAGTGAAAGTGCTGATCGAGCCTTTCGCCACCTGCAACCTGTTCAAGCGCGGCCATCGGTTGCGCCTGGACATCGCCAGCAGCAATTTCCCGCGCTTTGACGTCAACCCCAACAGCGGCGAGCCTTCAGGCCAGGCCAGCCACCCTCGGGTTGCCCACAATAATGTGCACCTGAGCCACGCCGCCGCCTCCTGCCTCAGGCTTACCGTGGTGCCCAACACGGCGGAGTCCTGAGCGCATCGGATCGCCATTGCTGCACGGTAATGGCGACCCTTCGTCACCCCGCAAGAAAAGTACTTCAGAATCATCCTTTGCCGCCGATACAGCCCTACACATCTTGGCTGGCTCAAACAACAACACACCGTCCAGCAGACAGACATCACTCTTCAAGGAGCTTTCGATGAACAGCTGGTTCGGTAACATCAGCGTCAATCTCAAACTCGGCCTGGGCTTTGGCCTGGTGCTGGTCCTCACCTCGATTCTGGCGCTCACCGGCTGGACCAGCCTGGGCGGCCTGATCGACCGCAGCAACTGGATGAGCGACATCACCCAGCTCAACGCCTCGCTGACCAAGCTGCGGATCGTACGCCTGCAATACATGCTGGCCAATGGCGACGAAGCCGTGGCGCAGAATGTGCAGACCAGCCTGGATGCCTTCGCAGCTCAACAACAGAAATTGCTGGACAGCTTCAAGAGCCCGGAAAACCTCAAACTGCTCAATGACCAGAAAGCCGTCATCACTGCTTACCGCCAGTCCCTGAACAAAATGCGCGAGGCCTACCGCAATGGCAACGCTGCGCGCGACGTCATGGGCGCCAAAGCCGATGTCGCCAACGCACAAATCAATGCACTGGAAACCAGTGTGCAGCAGGCGCCCGATAGCCCGGAGCGCTTCACGCAATTTCTGGCCGTGACCCAAGCCAAGAATGAGTTCCAGCAAGCTCGCTACGAAGTGCGCGGCTATACCAATAGCCCCAACGCAGAAACCGAAGCCCGCGCTGCTGCGCAACTGGAAAAAGCCGTCGGCGGTTTGAAGGGCCTTAGCGCGGCGTTCGGTACCGGCCAGCAAAACGCATTGTCCGCACTGGAAGCCGCCCTCGGTGCCTATCGCAGCGCCGTGCAGAGCTACAAGGCAGCCAACGCCAACATCGTCACCGCCCGCGCCGAAATGACCACCCAGGGCGCCGATATCGTGACGATCAGCGACAAGCTATACGACATCCAACTGGAACGTCGCGACGCTGAAAGTACCCAGGCCCGCAGCCTGCAATTGATCAGCACCTTGCTGGCATTGCTGGTCGGCGTGATTGCCGCCTGGGTCATCACCCGTCAGATCACCCGCCCGATCCAGGACACCCTGGCGGTGGTGGAGCGCATCGCTTCAGGCGACTTGAGCCACAACATCCAGGTGACCCGTCGTGATGAGCTGGGCGTATTGCAACAAGGCATCCAGCGCATGGGCACGACCCTGCGCGAATTGATCAGCGGCATCCGCGATGGCGTGACCCAGATCGCCAGCGCCGCTGAGGAGCTATCAGCCGTGACCGAGCAAACCAGCGCCGGTGTGAACAGCCAGAAGATCGAGACCGATCAGGTGGCCACCGCCATGCATGAAATGACCGCTACCGTGCAGGAAGTTGCGCGCAATGCCGAGCAGGCGTCCCAAGCCGCCTCCGACGCCGACGGCCAGGCCCGCGAAGGCGACAAGGTGGTGGCCGAAGCTATCGCCCAGATCGAACGCCTGGCGGCCGAAGTCGCCCGCTCCACCGACGCCATGACGCACCTGCAACAAGAGAGCAACAAGATCGGCAGCGTGATGGACGTGATCAAGGCCGTGGCCGAACAGACCAACCTGCTGGCCCTCAACGCCGCCATTGAAGCCGCGCGTGCCGGTGAAGCCGGCCGTGGCTTTGCCGTGGTCGCCGACGAAGTACGCGGCCTGGCCCAGCGTACACAGAAATCCACCGAGGAAATCGAAGGCCTGGTGGCCGGCTTGCAGAACGGCACCCAACAAGTCGCCAGCGTGATGAACAACAGCCGCAGCCTCACCGACAGCAGCGTCGAACTGACGCGCAAGGCCGGGGTATCCCTGGAAAACATCACCCGTACGGTGTCGAATATCCAGTCGATGAACCAGCAGATCGCAGCGGCTGCCGAACAGCAAAGCGCCGTGGCGGAAGAGATCAGCCGCAGTATCGTGAATGTGCGGGACGTGTCCGAGCAGACCGCGACTGCCAGTGATGAGACGGCCAAGTCGAGTGTGGAACTGGCTCGATTGGGTAGCCAGTTGCAGCAGATGGTCAGTCATTTCCGGGTGTAGACACCAAAAAGCCGCCTCGATCTAGACCGAGGCGGCTCCACCTCTCAGACCTTAACGGTCATCGAAGCTGTCCCGCAGGAACTTCCATACGTGATACGCACGCAGGCAGTTCACTACGAGGTTCCATGTACGTCGTGCAAACTTAGACATACTCGGCCCTCCGTGAGTTGGGCCTTACCTCCAGCGCACTTACCGGCACATGTGGGCCTTTGGATGCACACCAGTGCTCCTGTGAGGCGGCTGGGTTTATGGTCCTCCCGCGTGAATCCGGCACGGATTACTAGCCCGTGGCGGGCGGTCCAAAATTTGCGCGCGAACCCAGCCAACCTACTTCACGACGAACACAGAACGAGGGCGATACTAGCTCAGCACTCTGCTCCAAGGTGTAACGAACAACGGCCAGCTAGCCTTAAAATCTGTTGCTGTTTTTTGCAAAGTTAAACAACACAAAAGATCAATGCTGCCGTGAAAAACTCTTGTTCGTCTGGTGTTGCATAACGCCCTAAAGCAGCAGTAGTATTGTGACCACGCCAGTGCTCCTGTGAAGCCGCAACCCCAGCCACTAACTGGGTTTGCAAAAAAAACCGCCTTACCAAGGCGGTTTTTTATTGCCTGCCATTTGCCACTTAGCCCTCGCTGTCCTCGACAAACACCAAGCGATTCCCGAACGGATCCCGGATGCTCATTTCCCGCGATCCCCAAGGTGTTTCCTCGACCGCAGGCTTGGCATATCGGTACTCTTTGCCCAGCAACTGCTGCTGATACGCATCGACTCCTTGCGCCTGGATGCGCACGGCCGCCCCCGGCGAAGCATCGCCATGATGCTCGGACAAATGCAGCACGCATTCCCCCAGCGACACCTGAAGGTACAACGGAAAATTCGCCTCGAAGCGATGCTGCCAATCGACCTTGAACCCCAGGAAGTCGACGTAGAACTCCAACGCCTTGACCTCGTCGAAAATCCGCAGAATGGGGACGACTTTTCCTAAGTGCATGGCGCCAGCTCCGTATAAAAGAACACCCACTATAGAGCCGTAAACCCACCACGCAAATCCCCGCTGCGCGCCAGGAAGCGGCCCGCTCGCTCACCGTTCGCCTGCCCCTCGCGATAGCTCAGTACGCCATTGACCCACACACCCTCAATCCCTTCAGCCGCGCGCTGTGGCGTGGTGAAATCCGCCACATCCCGCACCCGCTGAGGGTCGAACAGCACCAGGTCGGCCCAGTAGCCTTCACGGATTTCGCCACGCTCGGACAACCCAAAACGCGCCGCCGATAAACCGGTCATCTTGTGCACCGCCGTGTGCAACGGGAACAGGCCGACATCCCGGCTGAAATGCCCGAGCACCCGTGGGAAGGCACCCCACAAGCGCGGATGGGGAAACGGGTCTTCAGGCAAACCGTCCGACCCCACCATCGACAACGGATGCGCGAGGATGCGCCGAACGTCGGCCTCATCCATGCCGTAATACACCGCCCCCGCCGGCTGCAAGCGACGGGCCGCGTCGAGCAGCGAAACACCCCACTCGGCAGCGATATCCTGCAAATCGCGCCCGCCCATTTGCGGGTGCGGCGTCGACCAGGTGATGGTGATGCGAAATGTGTCGGTGACTTGCTTGAGGTCCAGAGTCGAGGAGCTGGCGGCGTAGGGGTAGCAATCGCAACCCACCGGGTGGTTTTTCGCCTCAGCCTCCAGGGCCGCCAACAACTGCGGACTACGCCCCCAGTTACCGGCACCAGCGCATTTAAGGTGGGAAATAATCACTGGCACCCTGGCATGTCGGCCGATCAGAAACGCCTCATCCATTGCCTCCAGCACCGGCTCGAACTCGCTGCGTAAATGCGTGGTGTACACCGCACCATAGGCCGTCAGTTCCTCAACGAGTTGCAACACTTCATCGGTCTCGGCGTTGAATGCGCTGGCGTAGGCCAGGCCTGTGGATAACCCCAGGGCACCGGCCTCCAGGCTCTCTTGCAACTGCACGCGCATGGCCGCGATTTCATACGGTGTGGCGGTGCGATGCAGGTCATCCATATGGTTGCTGCGCAGCGCGGTGTGGCCGATCAATGCCGCAACGTTCACTGCCGGATGGGCGCCTTGCACTGCGTTGCGATAATCGCTGAACCGCGGATAACAGAACTGCTCACGGCTGCCCAACAAGTTCATTGGGTCTGGCGGGTCACTGCGCAAACTCACCGGCGAAGCGCTGATGCCACAGTTGCCGACAATCACCGTGGTCACGCCCTGGCTGAGCTTGGGCAGCATCTGCGGCTGGCGGATCACCACCGTGTCATCGTGGGTGTGCACATCGATAAAGCCCGGCGCCAATACCCGGCCATGCGCATCGATGACATGCGCGGCCTCGTCGGCGGACAGGTCACCCATCGCCTGGATGCGCCCACCGCGCACGCCCACATCGGCGATAAACCCTTCGGTGTTGCTGCCATCAATGACCAGCGCCTGGCGAATCAGCGTGTCGTATTTCATATCAGTCTCCAAGCGGCAGGCTGTCAGGGCCGCCGCGGTAATCATCCAGGGCCAGCTTGATCCGGCGCAGGCGTTCCTGATTGTCGTCCGGCAAGGCCAGCGCCAGCTCGGTGGCAAGCAGGTCGATGGCCAGTAACATGCCGTAGCGGGCGGCGGTGGGTTTGTAGATAAAGCTGGTCTCCGCCGGTTGCAGCGGCAGCAAGACATCCGCCAGTTCAGCCAGGGGTGAGTCCGCGAGGGTGAGGGCAATAATCCGCGCGTCGTAGTTGCGCGCCAGCTTCACCACATCCAGTAATTCGGGCGTACGGCCGGTGAGGGAACAGACAATCAAGGCGTGTTGCGGGCCCAGGGTCGCGGCCGTGACGCGCATCATCACCGGGTCATGGCAGGCGGCAATCGGGTAGCCCAGACGCACCAGGCGCACTTGCAGTTCATCACTGCACAGGCTGGAGGGGCCGCCCATGCCGAACGCGTGAATCATCCGCGCCTTGCTCAGCAAAGTGACCGCGTCGGCAAAGCTGTGCTGGTTGAAACCGGACAAATGCTGGCGCAACGTCGCTTCGATATCGCCCAGGATTTGCCGATGAAAGGCCGACTGTTCCGGCAGCCCCGCCGGGTCCAGGAAGCGACTGCCCACGCCACTGGCCTGGGCTAGTTGCAGGCGCAAATCGCGCAAGTCACGGCAGCCGACGCTGCGGGCAAAACGCGACAAGGTCGCGGTGCTGACCTCGGCCCGCTGAGACAACGCCTCCAGGCTGGCCGAGGCGGCAAAGCCCACATCCTCAAGCATCAACTTGGCGATACGCCCTTCGCCGGCGCTGAACGAGGCCTGGCGGGCGCGGATCTGGTAGAGGATGTCCATGGAGGCTCCGGTTAGAGGGTCAGGCTCATAAAACCAGTGACAGGCCGTAGGTCAGACCGAAGGCGACCAGCGAAATCAGGGTCTCCAGTACGGTCCAGGTCTTGAAGGTCTGGATCACCGTCATATTGAAGTATTCCTTGATCAGCCAGAAGCCGCCGTCGTTAACGTGAGAAAAAATCACCGAGCCCGCGCCGGTCGCCAGCACCAGCAATTCGGGGTGTGGATAACCCAGGCCCAAAGCAACGGGCGCGACCACCCCGGATGCAGTGGTCATGGCAACGGTGGCCGAGCCCGTGGCGATGCGCATCAACGCAGCGAACAGCCAGCCCATCACCAGCGGCGACAAGTGGAACGCGTGGGCCAGGCCGAGGATTTCATTGGTCACACCGGCATCCACCAGAATGCGATTCAAGCCACCGCCCGCGCCCACCAGCAAGGTGATACTGGCGGTCGGCGCCAGGCACTCGTTGGTGAACTTGAGAATCGACTCCCGGTTGAAGCCCTGGGCCAGGCCCAGGGTCCAGAAACTCACCAGGGTCGCCACCAGCAGGGCGATCACCGAATTGCCGATAAACAGCAGGAACTGATTGAAACCACTGCCCGGGGTGGAAATCACATTGGCCCAGCCGCCGATCATCATCAGTACCACCGGCAACAGGATGGTGCCCATGGTCAGTGCAAAACTGGGCAGGCGAGTACGCGGTTCGCGCTCGATAAACTGGCGCTCCAGCGGGTTCTCGGCCGGCAGGTGAATATGCGGCACGATGAACTTGGCGTAGACGGGGCCGGCGATGATCGCCGTGGGGATACCGATCAAAATCGCATACAGCACCGTCTGCCCGACCGAGGCGTTGTAGGCCAGCACCGCCATCATCGCCGCCGGATGCGGTGGCACCAGCGCGTGCACCACCGACAAACCGGCGACCATCGGCAGGCCGACCATCAGGATCGACACGCCCACGCGCCGCGCCACGGTAAAGGCAATCGGCACCAGCAGCACAAAGCCGACCTCGAAAAACAGCGGCAGCCCCACCAGGAACGCAATGCACACCATCGCCCAGTGGGCATTGCGTTCACCGAAGCGGTTGATCAGCGTACGCGCCACCTGCTCGGCGCCACCCGACTCGGCCATCATCTTACCGAGCATGGTGCCCAGCGCCACCACCAGGGCGATATGCCCCAGGGTTTTACCGACGCCCGCCTCATACGACCCCATGATCGTGTCCGCCGGCATTCCGGCCATCAGCGCGAGGCCGATGGACACCAGCGTAATGACGATAAACGGGTTGAGTCGGTAACGTGCAATCAGCACGATCAATGCAATGATGGCAATGGCAGCGTATGCCAATAGCCCGAAGCCCGGTAATGCGGCCATGCGGTACTCCTCGGAAAGGGTCACGTCGAATTGGTTGTGAAACTCATAAATCATTACCGAGGAGTATTTTCAATTTTCATGAAAGTAATTTTCGCCCACGGACAAGCGTTGTCGCATGGAGATATGTCCAGCGCCAGCCCATGAAAATACGGGGGATGTTCTTACATGAAGATCAGGAATGCCGGAAACTCAAGCGCCGCCCTTGAGTCATAGAATGCGCATCCACTCATGCTCAGGAAACCGCCCATGATTCGCACCACACTCGTCGCCAGCGCCCTGCTTCTCTGCTTGGGTGGCACAGCGTATGCCGCCGACAATGCCGCGTTGAAAAAATGCATGGACAGCGCCAATACCACGGCAGACATGGTCAATTGCAACGCCAAACAAGCCAAGGTGCAGGACGAGCGCTTGAACCGCGCCTACAAGACCGCCCTCGCCGCCCAGGACGGCGCGCACAAGCAGCAACTGCAAGACGTGCAGCGCCTGTGGATCAAATACCGCGATGCCAACTGCGCCTTCGCCGGCAGCGCCACCGGCGGCACCATTGATCAGGTCAACGGCTCCGGCTGCGTGCTGGACATGACCCAGACCCGCGCCCAGGAGCTTGAAGACCTGGTAGGCCCCTGACTGCTGGAGCCGGTCTATTGTGGCGAGGGAGCTTGCTCAGTCATGGTGAACCCTGGCGCGCTTGAGCAGTTTCTTGCAGCGCTCGGATAAATGCAGCACCCGCAGATGCTTACCGGCCTTGGCATAGCGCTCGCGCAACGTCATCAGCGCAGCGATCGCCGAATAGTCGACAACACTCAGGTGGCGGCAATCCAGCGTCACCTGGGCCGGGTCATTGGCCGGGTCGAATTGGTTCAAGAACGGCGTGGTCGAGGCGAAGAACAAGGTGCCATGCACCCGGTAAAGCTTGCTGCCGTCGGCCTCCAGATGTTCATCGGCGTACAGCTCTCGCGCCTGCTGCCAGGCAAAATTCAACGCGGCGATGACGATACCGCACAGCACCGCGGTGGCCAGATCCGTGAACACGGTGATGATCGTCACCGCCATGATCACCAGCACATCATTGAGCGGCACCTTGTTGATCACCCGCAACGAGGCCCAGGCGAAGGTCTGCTGCGACACTACAAACATCACGCCCACCAGCGCCGCCAGCGGAATACGCTCAATCAGCGGTGACAGAAACAGAATGAACAGCAGGATCATCACACCGGCAAACACCCCTGAGAAACGCCCGCGCCCACCGGAGCTGAGGTTGATCACGGTTTGCCCGATCATCGCGCAACCGCCCATGCCGCCGAACAGGCCCGAGACCATATTCGCAGCGCCCAGCGCCACGCTTTCGCGGTCGGGGTAGCCTCGGGTTTCGGTGATTTCGTCGGTGAGGTTGAGGGTCAGCAGGGTTTCCAGCAGGCCGACCATCGCCATCAGGAACGCGTAGGGCGCGATGATGCCGAGAGTGTCGAAGGTCCAGGGGATTTGCGGCAGGGCGAAGGTCGGCAAGCCACCGGCGATATGCGCCATATCGCCCAGCGTACGGGTCGGCAGACCAAGCAGGTACACCGCCAGACCAACGCCAAGGATCGCCACCAACGCGGGCGGCACAGCGCGGGTCAGGCGTGGCAGCAGGTAGACAATCGCCATGGTCACCACAACCAGGCCCGCCATCACATATAAAGGCGTGCCGCTTAGCCAGCGTTCGCCGCTCTTGAAATGTTCCAGTTGCGCCAGCGCAATGATAATCGCCAGGCCGTTGACGAAACCGAGCATCACCGAGTGCGGCACCATGCGCACCAGCTTGCCCAGGCGCAGCAGGCCGAAGGCGATCATGATCAACCCGCCCAACAGTACCGTCGCCAGCAAGTATTCCACACCGTGTTGCACCACCAGCGCAACAATCACCACCGCCATCGAGCCGGCTGCGCCCGAGACCATGCCCGGGCGGCCACCGAACAAGGCAGTGAGGGTGCAGATGATAAAGGCGCCGTAGAGCCCCATCAGCGGGTTGAGGTGGGCCACCAGGGCAAAGGCGATGCATTCGGGCAGCAGCGCAAAAGACGTGGTGAGGCCGGCCAGGGCGTCGGCGCGCAGACGGGTGAGGTTCATGGAGTACCGGGGAATTGCGAGGGATAAGGCGGGGAATGGTACGGAATTGCGGCGAGTGGGGCTAGCCTTCAGGACTGAGTGGCCCCAATCGGGAGCAAGCCCCCTCCCACACGTGAATGCATTCCAAAGTTGGAATTCGGTCAAATGTGGGAGGGGGCTTGCTCCCGATAGCTACACCCAGGTCTCAAGCCAACATCAGACCATCTCGTTGCGAATCCACTCCACCACCGACGTACGCTTGGGCACCCAGCCCAGCAGTTCGCGAGCGTGCTTGCCGCGTACGCGACTGTTGGAGCCCAACCCGTAGTTGGCCATTTCATAGCCCCACTCGGCTTCAGCCTCGGCCAACGGCCAATCCTGCGGTTCGCCCAGGTTCAGCGTCTGGGCAATCGCCGTAGTCATGTCGATAAACGCCGCTTCGCTGCTTTCCACAAAGTAGAAAGTACCCGGTACGTTTTTGGTCAGTGCCAGCAGATACAGGGTGACCACATCCTCAATGTGCACGTTGGACCAGATGTTCTGCCCGCTGCCCACATGGCGCACTACACCGCTCTTGCGTGCCTGCTTGAGCAAGCGTGGCAATTGCACGCTGTCACGCTTCACGCCCAGGCTGTGGCCGTAGATCAGGGTGTTGCAGATCACCGCCGAATTCACACCGTCACTGGCCGCCGCGAGGATCAGGTTGTCGATCGCCACCCGCGCGGCTTTGTCGACGGTCGGCTCAGGCAGGTTGCCTTCGAAGTAGATGACTTCACTGGCCTTGCCGCCCGACGCATCACCGACAATGCTCGACCCGCTGGTATGCAGGAACGGCTTGTTCGAGCCTTTCAAGGCGGCCAGCAAGGTTTCCACGGCGGCGCGATGGTCGCTGCTGGCAGCGTTGATCACCGCATCAGCCTTCTGTGCCTGCTCGGTCAATACGGCTGCGTCGTCGAGGGTGCCGATCACCGGCGTAATGCCCAGGGCGGTCATTTCGGCGGCTTGTTCGGCGCTGCGCACCAGGCCGGTGACGTCATGGCCAGCGTTGACCAGGCCGGTGGCGATGGAACCGCCGATAAACCCTGCTGCACCGGTAACGAATACATTCATGGAGGTTGCTCCTGACTGGGTAAGTGATGCACCCAGTATCCAGCCCCCACTGCTGTCGAATAAGCCCGTACGGCCCAATTCACTCTTGCGTGCAAGTCACGAATCAGCGCGCATACCGAGCCAGCTTGGCCTGAATGAACTCCAGGAAACACTGAATGCGCAGCGCCAATTGCGAGTTGCGATAGAACACCGCGTGGATCGGCTGGCGATAACCACTGTTGAACGCCTCCAGCATGGGTACCAGACGGCCGGCATCGATATCGTCGACCGTCATGAAATTCGACAGGCAACAAATACCCTGCCCCTGCAGCGCCAACTGGCGCACAGTTTCGCCACTGGATGCGCTGACACTGGGCTGGATCAGCCAGCGGTCACCTTCGCCATGACGCAGCGGCCAGTGGTTGAGGGTCTCGGTGTGAGTGAAGCCCAGCAAGGTGTGATCGGCCAACTCGGCAACGGTCGTCGGCGTGCCGTATTGCTTGAGGTAGTCGGGGCTGGCCAGGATATGCAGCGGCGTGCTGCCCAGGGAGCGCGCATGAAGGGTCGAGTCGGCCAGGGTGCCAATGCGAATGGCGATGTCGGTACTTTGCTCAAGCAGGTCGATGATCAAGTCGTCGCTGTTGAGCTCCAACTGGATATCCGGGTACAAGCGGCGAAACTCGGCGATGTACGGCACGATCCCGTGCAGCATGAACGGCACGGCGGCATTGATACGCAGGCGGCCGGCCGGTTTTTTCTGGCGCGACGACAGGCGCTCTTCCAGCTCGTCCATCTGCGCCAGGATCACCTTGGCCTGCTCGAAGAAGTACTTGCCCTCTTCAGTCAGGTCCATGCGTCGCGTGGTGCGGTTGATCAGCGTGGTGTCGAGCTTGGCTTCCAGGCGCGACAGCGTGCGGCTGACCGCAGACGGCGTTTGCCCGACCTTTTCGGCGGCGGCAGAAATCGAGCCGCATTCAATCACGCTGACGAAGATCTGTAGCTCATCGGAACGGGCTTTCACGGGCGGTCCTTCATTTATCGGCTGACACAGGCACGGTCATTATTAACCAGCCAGCAACAAATGGCCTCCCAACAACGCCATGCCCGTGAAAAACCCACGTTTGAACCACAGCGCACTGATGCGTCGGCGAACCACTTGGCCCAGCCACATCCCCAGCAATGCCGGCACCAGCGCCAACACTGACGCACCGATTTCACCACCGCCCAGCGCTCCGCGCCAGGCCAGCCCGGCGGCCAGCGCCAGTGTCGACACCGTGAACGACAGCCCCAGCGCCTGCACCAACTGATCACGGCTCAAGCCCAGCGCTTGCAGATACGGCACCGCAGGGATCACGAAAACACCGGTGGCCGAGGTGATGATGCCGGTGATCAGCCCACACAAGGGCCCCAGCCAGCGCTCGGCCCGGGGCGCGACCTTGAAGGTCGGCAGGAACAAGCCGCTCAACGCATATACCAGCAACGCCGCACCCAACGCGCGGACCACCCACGGCCCACCGTCCATGCCCAGCCACACGGAGCCTAGCCCGGTGCCGCAGAAAATAAGCAACAGCATCGGCCACAGGCGTTTGAGCAAGGCACTCAAATGACCGCCAAACGTCAGCTGCCAGAGGTTGGTGATAGTCGAAGGGATGATCAGCAGAGCCGCTGCCTGCGCCGGTAACATAGCCAGACCGAGCATACCCATGGCTACGGTGGGCAGGCCGAGGCCGATGATGCCTTTGACCGTACCGGCCAGCAGGAAGGTGGTAATGACCAACGCCGTCAGGGTTGGACCGAGGTTTTGGTAAAACGCTAGGAAGGTATTCATGCACCGATTGTGCAGGGCTGGAGAGAGGCTGAAAATTCGCCATATACTGAGGCAGCCTCTTGTTTTTTGTGAGGCTGATGCCGTCATCGCAGGCAAGCCATCTCCCACACTTGAATGTATTCACAGTTCAACATGTGGGAGATGGCTTGCCTGCGATGACGCCCGCCCAGTCACCGGAAACCTGCAGCCATGCACTTTGACCTGATCGACCTGCGCCTCTATCTGCACATCCTCGACAGCGGCAATATCACTGCCGGTGCAGCCCGTAGTCATTTATCCCTGGCGGCCGCCAGCGTACGCATCCGGGCAATGGAGTCTTCACTGGGCATCGCGTTTCTTGAGCGTGGCCGCCGTGGCGTCACCCCAACGCCGGCAGGCAAAGCCCTGGCTCGGCATGCTCGCCTGCTGTTGCAACAGGCCGAACACCTGCAACAGGACCTGGCCGAATACGCCAATGGCGTCAAAGGCCAGGTACGCTTGCTGTGCAATACCACCGCCCTTAGCGAGTACCTGCCTGAATTGCTCGCACACTTTTTGCGCGAGCACCCCAACCTCGATATCGACTTGCAAGAATTGCCCAGCCTGCGCATCACCCACGCCTTGCGCCAGGGCACTGCCGACCTGGGGATTATTTCCGATGCCGTGGACACCCACGGCTTGCAGACCCTGGCGTTTCGCGATGATCCGCTGGTGCTGATCATGCCCCTGGACCACCCGTTGACCCGCCCGAGTTTTATCGACAGCTTGCAATACGACTACGTGGGCCTGGCGGCCAACAGCGCGCTGGCGGTTTATCTGGAAGAACAGGCACTGCACACAGGCTTTCGCTTGCAGACACGCATTCGCGCCGACGGTTTTGATGGGTTGATTCGCATGGTCGCCGGCGGCGCGGGTCTGGGCATCGTGCCGCAGGCAGCCTTGGAGCGCTGGCCGTCAGAACGCCGTTTCAAGGCCCACCCCCTGCAAGAGGAGTGGGCCTGCCGCTCGTTGCTGTTATGCGCACGCTCGTTCGAGCAACTGCCGGGTTACGCCAGGGCTTTGTTCGACGCCTTGGCCCTGCCCTTGCGGAAGAACCCGTAATACACCGCCGACAGAATCAACAGGAACGGCACGCCGAATACCAAGGTCATCTTGAACGCTTCGGTGAAATAGGTGGTGATCATTACCGCCCCCATCAGCACCAACCCCAGCAGCGTACTGTAGGGAAACAGGCGCAACTGGAACGACAACTTCGCCCCGCCATGGCGCTTGCGATAGCGGCGAAAGAACAGGTGCGTGAGGAAGATCATGAACCAGGTGAAGATCGCGCCAAACATCGAGATCGCCATCATCAGGGTGAATGAGCTTTCCGGGTACACCACATTCAAAAGAGTCGCCAGGGCAATGCCCGAGCTGGACAGCAACAGGGCGTTCAGCGGGATGCCATTCTTGCTCAAGGCGCCCATGGACTTGGGCGCAAAGCCTGCGCGAGACAGGCTGAACATCATGCGCGTGGTGATATAGAGCTGGCTGTTCATGGCCGACAGCGCCGCGATCAGGATCACGAAGTTCATCACCCCGGTGGCGCCGGGAATGCCGATGGTCTGCATCACCGTCACGAACGGGCTCTGGCTCTGACCAGCCTGGTTCCACGGCACGATGGCAAGCATCAGCGCCAGGGTCAGCAGGTAGAACACCACCAGCCGCACGATGGTTGCGCGAAAGGCTTTCTTCACCGCCTGCTCCGGGTCGGCCGCTTCACCAGCGGCCACGGCGATCATCTCGACGCTTAAGTAACTGAAGATCGACACGATCACCGCGATCCACATGCCACTCAAGCCATGGGGAAAAAAGCCCTCGTGGGCCGTGTAGTTCTGCACACCGTACTGCGGGTTGCCGGAACCGAACACCACATACACCGCCAGGATGATGAAGCCGACAATGGCGCTGATCTTGATGGTCGAGAACCAGTATTCGAAGTTGCCGAAGGTCTTCACGCTGATCGCATTGAGCACAATCAATACACTGGAAAACGATACGATCCATACCCATTCCGGCACATTGGCGAACCAGTACTTCATGTACATCGCCACCGCTGTGACCTCGGCCCCCACCGCCAGCACAATCGCCGCCCAATAGGCATACCGCACCAGGAACCCGGCCAGCGGGCTGATGTAGAACTCGGCATAGGCGCCAAACGAGCCAGAGGTGGAATGGGCCACGGTCATCTCCGCCAGGCAGCCCATCAGCAACAAGGTGATCAACGCGCCAATGGCGTAGCTCACCAGCACGCTGGGCCCGGCATAGCCAATGGCATAGGCGCTGCCCATGAACAGCCCGGTGCCGATGGCGCCACCGATAGCGATCATGCTCATCTGGCCGGAAGTGAGCTGGCGCCTGAGGCCCAGTTCGCGGTGGGTGATTTCTGCAAAGCCGTTGTCTGGCGTGGTCACTGGAGTGCCCCTTTATTATTGTGATGGTTGCTGCTGGCGGTGAATCCTGTGGGAGGGGGCTTGCTCCCGATAGCAGTGTGTCAGTCACTGATATGTCAACTGACACAC
Source organism: Pseudomonas sp. NCIMB 10586 (assembly GCF_023127895.1). Classification (NCBI taxonomy): domain Bacteria; kingdom Pseudomonadati; phylum Pseudomonadota; class Gammaproteobacteria; order Pseudomonadales; family Pseudomonadaceae; genus Pseudomonas; species Pseudomonas sp. NCIMB 10586. Next base: position 113,447 of record NZ_SPKQ01000050.1, on the reverse strand, counting down.
CGCTATCGGGAGCAAGCCCCTCCCACATTGGGTCTGTGGTGCTATTAAGTAACGCTGTTTCGGACTTTGAATTGCGGCTGGTCCCAGGTGCAGTTGTCGAGAATTTCACCGAGGATTTCCACGGCGTCCCACACCTCGGTAAAGCTTGTGTACAGCGGCGTGAAACCAAAGCGCATGATCCGCGGCTCACGGTAATCGCCGATCACGCCTCGGGCGATCAGGGCCTGGATCACCGCGTAACCTTCGGGGTGTTCGAAGCTCACATGGCTGCCGCGCCGGGCGTGCTCACGCGGCGTGATCAGTTCCAGACCATGGGCGGCGCAGCGGCTTTCAACCAACGCGATAAACAGGTCGGTCAATGCCAGGGATTTGCGGCGCAGGCTGGCCATGTCGGTCTGGGCGAAAATGTCCAGGCCGCATTCCACCATGGCCAACGAAGTGATCGGCTGGGTACCGCACAGGTAGCGCGCGATGCCGGCGCTGGGGGCGTAGCTCGATTCCATGGCGAACTGACGGGTATGCCCGAACCAGCCTGACAACGGCTGGCGCACCACATCCACCAACGCCGGGTTGACCCACACAAATGCCTGGGAGCCCGGGCCGCCATTGAGGTATTTGTAGGTGCAGCCAATGGCATAATCAGCGCCGGCCTGGTGCAGGTCCACAGGCACCGCGCCCGCTGAGTGCGCCAGGTCCCAGAGGCTCAGCGCGCCACACTCGTGGCTCAGCGCAGTCAGCGCCGCCATGTCGTACATGTAGCCAGTCTTGTAGTTGACGTGGGTGAGCATCACCACCGCCACGTCTGCGTCGATGGCTTGAGGCAGTTCGGCCGGGCTGTTGACCAGGCGCAGGGAATAGCCTTGTTGCAGCAGTTCGGCCAGGCCCTCGGCAATATACAAATCGGTGGGAAAGTTATTCGCTTCGCTGACGATCACCTTGCGCGCCGGGGAGCGTTGACGCTGCACACTCAACGCCGCGCTCAGCACCTTGAACAGGTTGATCGAAGTGGTATCGGTGACCACCACTTCGCCCTCACGCGCACCGATCAACGGTGCGAGGCGATTGCCCAGGCGCTGGGACAAATCCGCCCAGCCTGCGCTGTTCCAGCTGCGAATCAAGCCATTGCCCCACTCTTGGGCGATCACCTGCTGTGCCCGCTCCAGCGCTGCCACCGGGCGCGCGCCGAGGGAGTTGCCGTCGAGGTAGATCACGCCCTCGGGCAGGGCGAATTGGGCACGCAGGGGTGCCAACGGGTCCTGGGTGTCGAGGGCTTGGCAATGGCTTCGAGTGGTCATGGGTCGTCCTGGTTTTTATAAGTGAGGATGGACCAAATAATGAACGAACTTTTAGAGAATTTTCGTGCAAAGTGGTGGGTAAACGGCTATTTAAGCTGTAGGAAATTCGAATTTAATCTCAAAATACGCGGATATCTTCCAAGCATGATTCTCGACGCCACCGACCTGCGCCTCCTGCATTTTCTGCAACAGGATGGCCGTATCAGCAACCAGGAACTGGCGGAAAAAGTCGCGCTGTCACCCTCTGCCTGCCTGCGCCGTTTGCGCTTGTTGGAGAGTGAAGGAATCATCAGCGGCTATCGCGCGGTATTGAATGCCGAACAGTTGGGGATCGAGCTCGAAGCCATCGTGCACCTGTCGCTGCGCCAGGATATCGAGGACTGGCATGAGACCTTTATCAAGAAGGTGCAAGGCTGGCCAGAGGTGGCGAGCGCCTATGTGATCACCGGTGCCAGCAACTATGTGCTGCGGGTGCAGGCACGCAACCTCAAGCACTTTTCGGACTTTATCGTGAACCACCTGAACCGCACGGCGGGGGTGATGGATATTCGCTCTGAAATTGTGCTGCAGAAGATCAAGGATCGGGATGAGGTGCTGGATCTGGTCCTGCGCAAGTAACCCATCACTACAGATCAAATGTGAACTAAATGTGGGAGGGGGCTTGCTCCCGATAGCGGAGGATCCGTTAGTAAATAAGTGACTGACACACTGCTATCGGGGGCAAGCCCCCTCCCACATTCTGCCCGCGCTCAGTCCTCGAGAGCCCGTGTGCGTTGCATGCGCTTTTGCTCCACCGGCGCATCAGCCACCTGCAACTCAAAGTCAAAATCAATCTGCGCAAACCGCCCTTCCACGCCAAATTCCCGCGCCAGTTGCGGATCGTCGCTGAAGCGGATCTCGGCAATCAGTTCATCGCGGGTGGCATAGGCAAAGTCATCATGCAGGTACGGGTCATCCGAGAGGTTGATCTGGGTGGTCAGGTGCCGATGCCCGGGCGCCGAGATGAAAAAGTGGATATGCGCCGGCCGTTGCCCGTGGCGCCCCAATTGGTCGAGCAACTGCTGCGTCGGCCCGGTCGGCGGGCAGCCGTAGCCCGAAGGTACGATGCTGCGAAAACGGTAGTTGCCCTGGGCGTCGGTCTCGATACGTCGGCGCAGGTTGAATTCAGACTGGTTCGGGTCGAACCACGAATAGGTGCCGCCCGTATTGGCCTGCCACACATCGACAATCGCCCCCGCCAATGGCTTGCCCTCGGTATCGCGCACTTGCCCGCGCATGAACAACGGCACCGCGTCGTCCTTGCCATCATCCAGCCGTGCCTCGTATTTGGACAGCGGCGCGCCGGCCACGTACAGCGGGCCTTCGATGGTGCGCGGTGTACCGCCGGACTTGCCCGCCTGCTCATCGGCGGCGTCCATCAACAGGTCCAGGTAATGCTCCAGGCCCAGGCCAGCGGCGAGCAGGCCGGCTTCCTGGTTTTTACCCAGATCATTGAGGTAGTTGACCGCCTTCCAGAACTCCTCGGGGGTCACTTCCAGGTCTTCGATGATGTTCACAGTGTCGCGCAGGATCCGGTAAATCAGCGCCTTGGCGCGCGGGTTGCCCGCGTCATTGAGGTTGCCGCTGGCTTCTTCGAGAAAGCGTTGGGCGTGGGCAGTCTGGGACAGGCGGATGGACATGGTGCACTCCTCATCTTGTAATTATCAGGTTGAAACCGGCTTAGCGGTCGTCCGCATGGATGGACGACGGGTGCCGGCACAGCGCATTCACTTCGATAGCCATGTAAGGAAACAACGGCAGTTGCATCAGCAGGTCATGCAGGTCCTGCACGCTGTCGACATCGAACACGCTGTAGTTGGCGTAGTGCCCGGCGATGCGCCACAGGTGGCGCCACTTGCCCTCTTGTTGCAGGCGTTGCGCCAGGGTTTTCTCTTCGGCCTTGAGGCTGTCGGCACGCTCGGGATGCATGTCGAGGGGCAGGTTCACAGTCATTTTTACGTGGAACAACATGGCAGGCGCCTCTTAGTATTTGTCACGGCTAAAGAACGCCAGACGCTCTTCATCGAGCGCCAGGCCCAGGCCCGGTGCAGTGGAAACATGCAGCTGGAAATCGCGGTACACCGGTGGCTCGGCAAGGATGTCTTCGGTGAGCAACAACGGGCCGAACAGCTCGGTGCCCCACGCCAGTGTGCTCAGCGTAAGGAAGGCATGGGCCGACGCCAGGGTGCCGATACCGCCTTCGAGCATGGTGCCGCCGTACAGGCCGATGCCTGCCGCCTCGCCGATCGCCGCCGTACGCAGCACGGCGCGGGGGCCGCCGTTCTTGGCAATCTTGAGGGCAAACACCGAGGCCGCGCCTTCACGCGCCAGGTTGAACGCATCTTCGACACACTCGATAGACTCATCGGCCATGATCGGCACCGGGCTCGACAGGTTGAGCCGGGCCATACCGCCACGGTTGTTGCGTGAGATGGGTTGCTCGATAAGGTCGATACCGTTGTCGCCGAGCACCTTGCACGCCCGCAGCGCCACGGCCTCATCCCAGGCCTGGTTGACGTCGACACGCACACTGGCGCGCTCGCCCAAAGCTTTTTTGATCGCGATCACATGGGCCAGGTCGCGGCTGACTTCACCGGCGCCGATCTTCAATTTGAAGATGCGGTGACGGCGCAGGTCGAGCATTTTCTCGGCCTCGCTGATGTCCTGTTCGGTATTGCCGCTGGCCAGGGTCCAGGCCACCGGCAACGCGTCACGCACACGCCCGCCCAGCAGTTCGCTGACCGGCAGCCCCAGGCGTTTGCCGAGGGCGTCGAGCAAGGCGCTTTCGATGCCGGACTTGGCAAAGGTGTTGCCGCGAATACTGCGCTCCAGGCGCAACATGGCCGCGTTGATGTTGCTCGCGTCCTGGCCGATCAACAGCGGCGCGAAATGGCGGTCGATGTTGACCTTGATGCTGTCGGGGCTTTCATTGCCATAGCTGAGGCCACCGATGGTGGTAGCTTCGCCGATGCCTTCAATGCCGTCGGTGCACCGCAGACGGATAATCACCAGGGTCTGGTTTTGCATGGTGTGCATCGCCAGCTTGTGCGGGCGAATGGTGGGGAGATCGACGATGAGGGTGTCGATCGACTCGATGGTGCAAATCGGCATGGCAATACCCGTTGGGTTCTTTATAGATTTGCGTCGATTCTGTTCCGCATTTTTTCGGGCTTCCAATATAGAATTGGTCTTGTGCGATACCCTCAAGGTATGAAAGGAGTCGATATGGAACTGCGTCACTTGCGCTATTTCCAGGTGCTGGGCGAGACCCTCAATTTCACCCGGGCTGCCGAACGCCTGCACATCGCCCAGCCGCCCTTGAGCCGGCAAATCCAGCAGCTGGAGGATGAACTGGGGGTGCTGCTGCTGGAGCGTAGCCGACCGTTGCGCCTGACCGAAGCCGGGCGGTTTTTCTATGAGCACGCCAATGTGCTGCTCGAACAGTTGGGCACGGTTTGCGACAACACACGGCGTATCGGCCTGGGCGAAAAGACGTGGCTGGGCATCGGCTTTGCACCCTCGACCTTGTACGGCGTGCTGCCGGAACTGATTCGCAGGCTGCGCAATCACGAGGCCCTGGAGCTGGAGTTGGGCTTGTCGGAGATGACTACGCTGCAACAGGTCGAAGCGCTCAAGGCCGGGCGCATCGATGTGGGTTTCGGGCGCATTCGCATCGACGACCCGGCCATCGTCCAGCGCGTATTGGTGGAGGATCGCCTGGTGGCCGTGCTGCCCAGCGGCCACCCCTTGCTGGGTGCCCCTGCCACCCTCGCCCAGCTGGCCGCCGAGCCCTTTGTGCTCTACCCCGGTAACCCACGCCCCAGTTATGCCGACCATGTGATCGCGCTGTTCGACGCCCACGGTTTGAGCCTGAAGGTGGCGCAGTGGACCAACGAGTTGCAGACCGCCATCGGCCTGGTAGGCGCCGGTATGGGTGTGACGCTGGTACCGGCGTCGGTGCAGGTGCTGCATCGGGCGGATATTGGCTATACGCCGGTGGTGGAGGCGACTGCGACCTCGCCGATCATTCTGAGCCGACGGGTGAATGACCAGTCGCCGGGGCTGACTCATTGCCTGCAACTGGTGGAAGAGTTGATCTGAGATTCCATATTTACTGAAAATCCAATGTGGGAGGGGGCTTGTTCCCGATAGCTGTGGTTCAGTCAACTTTTCCAGTGCCTGACACACCGCTATCGGGAGCAAGCCCCCTCCCACATTTTGATCTTCATCAGGTTCAAGTAATGCGCAGGCGCTTGCGTTGCAATGTCTGACTGGGCGACTCATCGAACAGCTTGCGGTACTCCGCCGAAAACCTGCCCAAGTGGGTAAACCCCCAACCCAACGCAATTTCAGAGATGGTACGCACCGAGCCCTGTTCAAGAATCTCCTGACGCACCGCCCCCAACCGATACTTCTTCAGATACGCCATGGGCGACAAGGCGAAGTACTTGCGAAACGCATCGAACAGCTTGAACCGCGACACCCCGGCAGCCGCTTCCAGGTCTTCCAGGTGCAGCGCTTCACGGGCGTTGTCGTGGATGTACTGGCGCGCACGAATCAGGTAGTGCGGCAGTTTTACCCCCAACACCTCGCGCAATTCTTCAGAATAGTTATTCGGCTGGGCCAGGATCAGCCCTTTGATCAGCGAGCTTTCCAGGTCCCGGGTAAATGCTGCCTGCTCGTACAACTCGCTGCTGCATTCCAGTTCGGCGATGAAGTATCGCGCCATGCGCCACCACGAAGCCGGGGCGCCGTCCACGGCATCCATCACCGGTTCAAAGCGCAGCGGCGCATCAATGGGCCGTTGCAGCAAACCTTCCAGCGACTCGCTCATCGCCGCACGGGTGATCACCACCTGCAACTTGCGACAGTCACCGGAAATCGCCAGCACCTGGTGCTCGTTGGGTGAAATGATCACGCCCTGGTCGCGGTTGGAACTCAGGCGTTCACCGTTCTTGCTCAGCTCCTGTTCGCCCACCAATGGCAGGCTCAGGCTATAGCTGCTGAAATGCTCGGCGTCTTCGATGTCGATGGTCACGTCGGTGCCGTACTCAATCACACCCAGGGTGGTGGCGCGGGACTTGAACACATTGGCGCTGTGGTGAAACCGCAGGCGCTCGGGGGTGGCCGTCGCCAGGCGATGGGGCCCACAGATACCGGACATCCAGCTGCGGGCGCCTTCGAGGTCAAAGCGTTGAATATGAATATCGCGTGTCTGGCTACTCATCGGGCTGCACCCACGGCGGTTAGGCGTTTGCGCGCTCTGGCGGCGCGTCGTTGAACATCGACAGCAAGTTCCAAGCCACGTCGGCGCCGTTGCAACCACGTGGATAGCAACCGTCGACTATGTGGATAAATCCGGGTTTTCTGCGACCGTCACCTGCAATGACAGTAGCCCATTGCGTCACCGCGCCGCACCGTGTTGGGTATTTGCTGCCCAACTTTGCGGCCCATCTTCCCCCATTAAGCGGATAGCCCACCGCCCTTTTGCAGCGCCTTAATGGCTCACCCGTTTTAGCCATTATCAAAAGGTGCCTCCCATGAGTGGTGCAAGAACCGTCGAGCAGTGGAAAACCTTTATCGAAAGCTGCCTGGACTTTCGCCCGGCAGATGAAGTGTTCCGCATCGCCCGCGACATGTTCACCGAACCCGAGTTGTTCGACCTGGAGATGGAACTGATCTTCGAGAAAAACTGGATCTATGCCTGTCACGAAAGCGAACTGGCCAATAACCACGACTTCGTGACGATGCGCGCCGGGCGCCAGCCGATGATCATCACCCGCGACGGCGAAGGCCGGCTCAACGCGCTGATCAATGCCTGCCAGCATCGCGGCACCACCCTCACTCGCGTGGGCAAGGGCAACCAGTCCACCTTCACCTGCCCGTTCCACGCCTGGTGCTACAAAAGTGATGGCCGGCTGGTCAAGGTCAAGGCGCCGGGGGAATATCCGGAAGGGTTTGATAAAGCCACCCGCGGCCTGAAAAAGGCGCGCATCGAAAGCTACAAAGACTTTGTGTTTATCAGCCTCGACGTAAACGGCACCAACAGCCTGGAAGATTTCCTCGGCGACGCCAAAGTGTTCTTCGACATGATGGTCGCGCAATCGGCGACCGGTGAACTGGAAGTACTGCCGGGCAAGTCGGCCTATACCTATGACGGCAACTGGAAGCTGCAAAACGAAAACGGGCTGGACGGTTATCACGTCAGCACCGTGCACTACAACTACGTGGCCACGGTGCAGCATCGCCAGCAGGTCAATACCGAGAACGGCGCAGGCGCAAGCACAACGCTGGACTACAGCAAGCTCGGCGCCGGCGACGCGAATACCGATGACGGCTGGTTCGCCTTCAATAACGGCCACAGTGTGTTGTTCAGCGACATGCCCAACCCCAGCGTGCGTTCCGGCTACGCCACCATCATGCCGCGCCTGGTGGCCGAACATGGCCAGCAAAAGGCCGAATGGATGATGCACCGTCTGCGCAACCTGAACATCTACCCCAGCCTGTTCTTTCTCGACCAGATCAGTTCGCAGCTGCGCATCATCCGCCCAGTGGCCTGGAACAAGACCGAGATAATCAGCCAATGCCTGGGGGTCAAGGGTGAATCCGACGCGGATCGCGAAAACCGCATTCGCCAGTTCGAAGATTTCTTCAACGTCTCGGGCATGGGCACGCCGGACGACCTGGTGGAGTTTCGCGAAGCCCAGCGCGGTTTCCAGGGCCGCCTGGAACGCTGGAGCGATATATCACGGGGCAGCCACCGCTGGGAGACCGGACCCACTCCCAACAGTGAAGCCATCGGCATTCAACCGGCCATGACCGGCACTGAATTCACCCACGAAGGCTTGTACGTCAACCAGCACCGCAATTGGCAACAGTTTCTGCTCAAGGGTTTGGACCAGCGGGCCCTGAGCCTGCGGGAGGTGAAGTGATGAATGCGCAGTTGCAGTACCGGGTCGAGCAGTTTTTTTACCGTAAATCCGAACTGTGCGACGCCCAGGACTGGGACGCCTACGTGCAGTTGTTCGACCCCCAGAGCGAATTCCATTTGCCGCAATGGGACTCGGAACACGTCTACACCAAAGACCCCAAACGTGAGATGTCGTTGATCTACTACGCCAACCGTTCGGGCCTGGAAGACCGCGTGTTCCGCCTGCGCACCGGCAAGGCTGCCTCGGCCACGCCAATGCCGCGCACTCTGCACCTGATCAATAACCTGCGCATTTCAGAGCAGGCTGACGGCACGTTGGAGGTGCGCTTGAACTGGCACACGTTGTTCTATCGCCTGGCCACGTCCGAGCAGTTCTACGGGCATGCCACGTACCACCTGAAGCCTGCGGGCGACAGCTGGCTGATCATGCGCAAGCACGCCTTGCTGCTCAACGACACCATCAACTCGGTGCTGGATTTCTATCACCTATAGGCACCGGGAGTTTTTCCAATGAATCACAAAGTGGCCTTCAGCTTTGCCGATGGCAAGACCTTGTTCTTCCCGGTGGGCGCCAATGAAATCCTGTTGGATGCAGCCCTGCGCAACGGTATCAAGATCCCGCTCGATTGCCGCGAAGGCGTGTGCGGCACTTGCCAGGGGCGTTGCGAATCCGGCGAGTACACCCAGGACTATGTCGACGAAGAAGCGCTCTCCAGCCTCGACCTGCAGCAACGCAAGATGCTCAGTTGCCAGACTCGGGTGCAGTCCGACGCCACCTTCTACTTCGACTTCGATTCAAGCCTGTGCAATGCATCCGGGCCAGTGCAGGTACGCGGTACGGTGAGCGACGTGCAGCAGGTCTCCACCAGTACGGCGATCTTGCAGGTGCAACTGGACCAGCCACTGGATTTCCTGCCCGGCCAGTACGCTCGTGTCGCGGTGCCCGGCACCGACAGTTGGCGCTCCTACTCCTTCGCCAATCGGCCGGGTAACCAACTGCAGTTCCTGGTGCGCCTGCTGCCGGATGGGGTGATGAGCAACTACCTGCGCGAACGCTGCCAGGTAGGCGACGCGATACTGCTGGAGGCGCCATTGGGGGCGTTCTACCTCCGGCATGTCATCCGGCCGCTGGTGCTGGTGGCGGGCGGTACCGGGTTGTCGGCGTTGCTGGGTATGCTCGATGAACTGGCGGCCAACGGCTGCTCGCAACCGGTGCACCTCTACTACGGCGTGCGCGGTGCCGAGGATTTATGCGAAGCGGCGCGTATCCAGGACTACGCGAGGACAATCCCGGGCTTTCGCTACACCGAAGTACTCAGCGATGCTTCATCCGAATGGCCCGGCAAGCGCGGCTACCTCACCGAACATTTTGACCTGGCCGAATTGCGGGACAGATCGGCGGATATGTACGTGTGCGGCCCCCCTCCAATGGTCGAATCCATTCAACAATGGCTGGTGGATCAGGCACTTGATGGCGTTCAGCTGTATTACGAAAAGTTTACGCAGAGTAATATCTGACCCTCAGCAGTTCTGAGGGGCCGATGCGGCGTGCAATCACCCTTGAGAAAAACAAGTAGAAGGGAATGTTAATGGCGGATGACATGGTTAACCCGGTGGGCCTCAAGCGTGGCCTGAAGAACCGGCACATTCAGCTGATCGCCTTGGGAGGCGCGATTGGTACAGGCTTGTTCCTCGGCTCGGCCGGGGTACTCAAGTCGGCGGGGCCGTCGATGATCCTGGGCTATGCGGTGGCCGGCTTTATCGCGTTCCTGATCATGCGCCAGCTCGGCGAGATGATCGTCGAAGAGCCGGTGGCAGGCTCCTTCAGCCACTTCGCGCACAAATACTGGGGCGGCTACGCGGGTTTTCTGGCGGGTTGGAACTACTGGGTGCTCTACGTGCTGGTGGGCATGGCCGAGTTGACGGCGGTGGGCAAGTACATCCAGTTCTGGTGGCCGGAGATTCCAACCTGGGTCAGCGCGTTGGTGTTCTTTGTTGCGGTGAACCTGATCAACACCCTGAACGTGAAGTTCTTCGGTGAAGCCGAGTTCTGGTTTGCGATCATCAAGGTGGTGGCGATTGTCGGCATGATCGTGCTCGGCTGCTACCTGCTGTTCAGCGGCACTGGCGGCCCGCAAGCGTCGGTCAGCAACCTGTGGAGCCACGGCGGGTTCTTCCCCAATGGCGGCATGGGGCTGCTGATGTCCATGGCCTTTATCATGTTTTCGTTCGGCGGCCTGGAACTGGTCGGCATCACCGCCGCCGAAGCCAGCGAACCGCGCAAGGTCATCCCCAAAGCGATCAACCAGGTGGTGTACCGCATCCTGATTTTCTACGTCGGCGCACTGACCGTGCTGTTGTCGCTGTACCCGTGGGATCAATTGCTGCAAACCCTCGGCGCGTCGGGCGATGCCTACAGCGGCAGCCCGTTTGTGCAGATCTTCTCGCTGATCGGCAACGACACCGCCGCCCACATCCTCAACTTCGTGGTGCTGACCGCGGCGTTGTCGGTGTACAACAGCGGCGTGTACTGCAACAGCCGCATGTTGTTCGGCCTGGCCGAGCAGGGTGACGCGCCCAAGGCGCTGATGAAGCTCAACAAACAAGGCGTGCCGCTGCGGGCCCTGGCGATTTCGGCGTTAGTGACGATGCTGTGCGTGGTGGTCAACTACGTCGCGCCGCACAGTGCGCTGGAGTTGCTGTTCGCGCTGGTGGTTGCTTCGTTGATGATCAACTGGGCGCTGATCAGCCTGACCCACATCAAGTTCCGCAAGGCCATGGGCGAGCAAGGCGTGACACCGTCGTTCAAGACCTTCTGGTTCCCGTTCAGCAACTACCTGTGCCTGGCGTTCATGGTGATGATCATTGGCGTGATGCTGGCGATTCCGGGGATTCGCGAGTCGGTGTATGCGATGCCGGTGTGGGTGGGAATTATCTACATCGCCTATCGGTTTCGGATCAGAAACGGGAAAGTTGCAGTAACCCAGTAACCTCTGTGGGAGGGGGCTTGCTCCCTCCCACATTTTTAGCTGCATTCCAAATGAAAAGCCCCGGAGATCCGGGGCTTTTTTGTTTAGAGCGTGGAACGTACTCGCCAGAGTTCAGGGAACAGCACCGTGTCGAGCATCTTGCGCAAATACCCCACGCCCTCTGTGCCGCCGGTACCCGGCTGGAAGCCGATGATGCGCTCCACCGTGGTGACATGCCGGAAGCGCCATTGGCGGAACGAATCTTCCAGGTCGATAAACTTCTCGGCCAACTGATACAGGTCCCAGTACCGATTCGGGTCGCGATACACCTCGCGCCACGCCGCCTCCACGGAGTCGTCATGCACTGTGGCCGCCGTCGGGTCGCGTTCGGCGCGCTGCGGGTCAATCGCCAGTCCGGCCTTGACCATCAGGTTGACCGCTTCGTCATACAGCGACGGCGTGGCAATTGCCACCTGCAATTGCTGCAGCAAATCCGGGCGATGAGCATGGGGCCGCAGCAGCGCCCGGCTTTTGTTGCCCAGGATGAATTCGATCTCACGGTACTGGAACGACTGAAACCCCGACGACTGCCCCAGGAACGGGCGAATCGCCTTGTACTCCGACGGCGTCATGGTCGCCAGCACGGCCCAGGCGTGTACCAGTTGATCGAAGATCCGCGACACCCGCGCCAGCATCTTGAACGCTGGTGGCAGCTCACCCAGGCGCACATGTTCGCGGGCAGCCTTGAGTTCGTGAAGCATCAGCTTCATCCACAGCTCCGAGGTCTGGTGCTGGATGATGAAGAGCATTTCGTTGTGGTCTGGAGAAAGCGGGTGCTGGGCGCTGAGGACTTTGCCCAGGTCCAGGTAATCGCCATAGCTCATGGACTCGGAAAAATTCAGTTCGGCGTTATGCCATTCTTCCGGCGGTTGGTAATCAGCTGAGAAAGGACATTGGCTCATCGCGTGGGCTCCTTGAGCGGGCGGAGAATGGCGCGGACCGGGCTGGCATCGAGATGGGCAAAACGTAGCGGCAGCGCGATCAGTTCATAGTCGCCCTCCGGCACTTCATCGAGCACGATGCCTTCGAGGATCGCCATGCCATGGCGCGCCACGGCGTTGTGGGAATCCATGGTCTTGGATTGTTGCGGGTCCAGGGACGGCGTATCGATACCGATCAGGCGCACACCCAGGCCGGCGAGCAGCTCAATGGTTTGCGGGGCGATGGCAGTGAAATTCGAATCCCATTCAGTCAATGGCGCTTGTGGATAAGTACGCAAGAGCACGCGCTCCGGCAGGTTATCCACACGCCCTTGCAACTGATGCGGCTGCACCAACGCGCCGCTGCCCAGGCAATGCAATACCCGGCACGGGCCCATGTACACATCCAGCGAAACCTCGCCAATCGGCGCGCCATCGGCGCTGTAATGCAGCGGTGCATCCACATGGGCACCGGTGTGCGGCGACAGGGTTACGCGGCCCACATTTACCGGACACTCCGGGCCGAACTGCCACACGCGCTCTTCCTGGAACAGCGTATCGCCCGGCCAGGTCGGGGTCGCCGTGCTCAAGGGCGGGCTGATATCCCACCACGTTTTTATTGGGTTCATTGCAAGGCTCTCACTGGGTACTGGGGTGAATGATACGAGGGCCAGCTCTGAATTTTCTTGCGAATTCTGGCGTGAGATGGGAAATGTTTCGCAGTTACTGCGATAAAAGGACAAATTACCGAACAATTACACAGCCCCCTCCCACATTAACTGCGCTTCTGGGCATACCGATGTCGAGTCCAGACCACCAGCCCTGGCCGCGACGCTATAGGGTTCGACTCTTGTTCCCTTACCTCGGAGTCATCATGTCCAAGCCCATCACCGTACTGCGCGACACCCACCCACTGCCGGTCCTGGATGCCTGCAAATGGGAAAAGCTTGAAGGCGACCCGCACACCGTCAACCTCAACGCCTATACCAGCGAAGACGGCAGCAAGATCATGGGCACCTGGATCTGCACGCCGGGCAAGTGGTACGTGGAGTACGTGAAGTGGGAATACTGCCATTTCCAGGAAGGCTACTGCGTGATCACACCTGAAGGCATGGCGCCGATCCATTTGCGCGCTGGGGATATCTTCGTGGTGGAGCCAGGCATGAAAGGTACCTGGGAAGTAGTGGAGACCGTGCGCAAGTACTTCGTTTTTGCTTGATCAGCAAGAACCTGTGGCGAGGGAGCTTGCTCCCGCTGGGGCGCGTAGCGGCCCCAAAAGATGGAACTGCTGCGCAGTCCAGCGGGAGCAAGCTCCCTCGCCACAGTTTATTTGAGCTTGCGATAACTGTTGATGATCGCCGAGAAGTCCTTGCCCCCTTCCCCACGCTGGCTCATCGACTGATACAACTGCTGGGCCACCGCGCCAAGAATCACCGGTTGGTGTACCTGCCGTGCGGCCTCAGTAGCCAGGCCCAAGTCCTTGAGCATCAGGTCGGCGCCGAAGCCACCGGTATAGCCACGCGATGACGGAGCAGTTTCAATCACACCCGGCCACGGGTTGTAGGTATCGGAACTCCAGCAGCGCCCGGTGGAGCTGTTGATGATGCCGGCCAGCACTTGCGTATCAATGCCGAGCGCATCGCCCAGGGCCATGGCCTCACTGACGCCGACCATGCTGATACCCAGCAGCAGGTTGTTACAGATCTTGGCGATTTGCCCGGTGCCGACATCGCCGCAGTGCACGATGTTGCGGCCCATCTGCGCCAGCACCGGTTGCAGGGTAGCGAATAATTCCGGGTTGGCGCCGACCATAAAGGTCAGCGTCCCGGCCTGGGCACCGCCGGTGCCACCGGAGACCGGTGCATCGGCCACTGCCACGCCTTGTTTCGCTGCCGCTGCCGCTACATCACGGATGGTTTGCGGATCGATGGTGCTGCAATCCACCGCTGGGACACCTTTGCCGATGCCCGCGAGCACACCGTCGTCATTGAGCCATACGCTGCGCACGTGAGCAGCGGCCGGCAGCATGGTAATCACCAGTTCTGCGCCCTGGGCCGCATCACGCGGTGAGCTGCTGATGGTGCCGCCCAGTTCGGCGAGTTCCTTGAGTACCGCCTGGTTCAGGTCGAACAGGTTAAGCGCGTGCCCAGCCTTGATCAGGTTGCGGGCCATGGGCGCGCCCATGTTGCCCAGGCCGATAAATGCAATCTTCATGGTCGTCTCCCAGGTTCAGCGCAGGTTGATGGTGGTGTTGACGCCATCGTTGACCGTGTCGTCATCGAACCAGCGGCTGGTGACGGTTTTGGTCTGGGTGTAGAACTGCACCACTTGCTTGCCGTACGGGCCCAGGTCGCCGAGCTTGGAACCGCGCGAGCCGGTGAAGCTGAAGAACGGCACTGGCACCGGAATCGGAATGTTGATGCCGACCTGGCCCACATCGATTTCGCTCTGGAATTTACGCGCCGCCGCACCACTTTGGGTGAACAGGCCCGTGCCATTGCCGAACGGGTTGGCGTTAACCAGGGCGATGGCTTGGTCGAGGGTGTCGACTTCCAGCACTACCAGCACCGGGCCGAAGATTTCCTCGGTGTAGATGCGCATGTCGGTGGTCACGCCCGAGAACAGAGTCGGGCCGACAAAGTTACCTTGTTCGAAGCCTGGCACCTTGATATCGCGGCCATCCAGCTCCAGCTTGGCGCCTTCTTTCACGCCGCTTTCGATCAGTTCAAGGATGCGTGCCTTGGCGCGCTTGGAGATCACCGGGCCGACATCCGTGCCGGCTTCGCTGCCAGCATTGACCTTGAGCTTTTGTGCCAGAGCCTTGAGAACCGGCAGCCACTGCTTGGACGCGCCCACCAGCACCACCACCGAGGTGGCCATGCAACGCTGGCCCGCCGCGCCGAAACCGGCGCCGACCAGGGCATTGAGGGTGTGTTCACGGTTGGCATCCGGCAGCACCACGGCGTGGTTCTTGGCGCCCATCATCGACTGCACGCGCTTGCCGTGTTTGCCGGCCAGGTCGTAGACATGGGTGCCGACGGCGGTGGAACCGACGAAGGACACGGCCTTGATATCTTTGTGAGTACAGAGCGCATCCACCACGTCCTTACCGCCATGCACCACGTTGAGCACACCGGCCGGCACACCGGCTTCCAGCGCCAGCTCCACCAGCAGCATGGTCGACAACGGGTCTTGCTCGGAAGGCTTGAGGACGAAGGTATTACCGCAGGCAATCGCCATCGGGAACATCCACAGCGGAATCATCGCCGGGAAGTTGAACGGAGTGATGCCGGCGCACACGCCGATAGGTTGGCGCAGGGTGTAGGTGTCCACGCCACCGGCCACGTTTTCGGCGAATTCGCCCATTTGCAGGGTGCCGATGGAACAGGCGTGTTCGACCACTTCCAGACCACGGAAAATATCGCCCTCGGCATCGGCAATGGTCTTGCCCTGCTCGGCGCTGAGGACCACGGCGATACGCTTGGAGTGTTCACGGATCAGGGCTTGCAGCTTGAGCATGATGCGCATCCGCGCACCGATCGGCGTCAGCTTCCAGGTCTGAAAGGCGCGATGGGCGGCGTCGATGGCAGCGTTGACTTCATCGGCAGTGGCAAACGGGACTTTGGCCAGCACTTGTTGGGTGGCCGGGTTGACGATGTCTTGCCACTCGGTGGTCTTGGATTCGACCCACTCGCCGTTGATCAGCAACTTGACCTGTTGCACGGAAATATCGGCAGATGCGTTCATGTGGTCTCCAGAATCTTGTAGTTATGCAGAGAACCAAGGCGTTGAATCGCCTTGAAGAATGAGGCGTTCGGACTGTTTTTGGAGTATAGATGTGCAAACTTCTAATAAGAACGCACATAAAAGCCGGTCCAATATGCAAAAAAACATCACCTCTCTAGGCGCCCTGAACTGGGATGACCTGAAGTTTTTCCTCGAAGTGGCGCGCACCCGCAAGGCCAGCGTGGCCGCCAAGCGCCTGGCGGTGGACTACACCACCGTGTCGCGGCGCATCAGTTCACTGGAAGTGTCGCTCGGTACGTTGCTGTTCGAAAAATCCCGGACCAACGGCTTCGTGCTCACCACCGAGGGCCAGCGTTTGCTCGGCTACGCGGAGTCCATCGAAAGCACCCTGCACATGGCCTGCGAACAAGTCTCCGGCTCCGGCGTGGCGCTGTCCGGCCATGTGCGCATGGGCTGCACCGAAGGATTCGGTAGCTTCTTCGTCACCCCGCAGTTGAGCCATTTCGTCGACACTTATCCCGCGATCTCGGTAGACATCCTGCCCCTGCCCCACTTCATCAGCCTGTCCAAGCGCGAAGCCGACATCGTCATCGCCCTGGAGCGCCCGGAACACGGGCCGTATGTGTGCTGTAAACTGTGCGACTACAAACTGCAGCTGTACGCCACCCAGGACTACCTCGACCAACACCCGCCAATCCGCAAACCTGCGGATTTGGCCGAGCATCCGTTTATCAGCTACGTGGATGACCTGGCCTTCAGCTCGGAGCTGCTGTACCTGGCCAACGTGGTGCCCGGCGCCAGCGCCAGCCTGCGCAGTACCAGCGTGATCGCGCAGTACGTGGCGGCGCAGCAGGGCCGGTCGATGGCGATATTGCCGTGTTTTCTGGCGGCGCAGGATCCGCGCTTGTTGCCGGTGCTGGGAGAGCAGATTGCGATTACGCGGCAGTTCTGGATGTATTGCCGGGAGGATTTGAGGAAGTTGAAACGGATTACGTTGTTGTGGGATTACATCAGGGAGGTGACTGAGCAGAATCAAGGGTTGTTGATGGGGCAGACGCGGGAGATGCGGTTTGCAGGCTGAATGTGGGAGCTGGCTTGCCTGCGATAGCGGTGTATCAGCAAAAGCTATATCTACCGATCAACCGCCATCGCAGGCAAGCCAGCTCCCACATATTGAATGCATTTCAGCTGGGGGAAGGTGAACCCGCTTAGTCTGCGATCACAACAATCGACACCCGGCGATTCTCGGTGCGGCCTGCTGTGGTCGTATTCGGCGCCACCGGCTCGCTGCTGCCCAAACCGCGCAGTTGGATGTTTTCTTCTTTCATACCCACGCGGGTCAGCACCTTGCCCACGCTCTTGGCGCGGCGCAGGGACAGCGCCACGTTGTAGGGTTCTTTGCCCGAGGCGTCGGTGTGGCCGTCGACACGTACGCGCTCGATGCCCGCGCCTACCAGGGCCTGGCCGATGCGTTCGACGATGTCGGTGCTGGGTTTATTGAGGGTTTCGACGTCGCTGCCAAACAGGACCTTGCCGGACAGGCCGAAGGCCCAGCCCTCGTCGGTCAGCTCGAAGCCTTGCTGCTTGAGTACGGCGACTTGCGCCGGGGTGAGCCCCTTGGGCGGGGGCGTCTGGCAGCCGCTGAGGGCCAGGAAGGCAACGAGTAAGGAAATAAATAAAACGCGTGTGTTAGCGAACAAGGGAATCAACTCCTGTGTTGAACGTTGACGACGGGATGCTCCGACTCCGCCGTTTGCTGGCCGCCTGAAGACAGGCGTTTGGCCTGGTACATCGCCGCATCGGCGGCGTTGAGCAAGGTGCCGGGAGTGGCGCCATGATCGGGATAAATGGCAATGCCGATACTGAGGGAGGTCAACACCTGGGTACCCCCTGGCAGCGAAATCGGCACGTCCATGCTGGCAATGATTTTATCGGCGATGCGATGGGCGTCTTCGGCCTTGTGCAGCGGCGCCAGCAATACCGCAAATTCATCGCCGCCCAGGCGTGCCACCAGGTCATCCTCGCGCAGTTGCGCACGCACGCGATCGGCAACAGCCACCAACACGGCATCGCCAGCAGCGTGACCGAAGCTGTCGTTGATGTCTTTGAAGCGGTCGCTGTCGAGAAACAGCACCGCCACCCGCTCGTTGACCTTGGCGGCACTACGCAAGGCGCGAATAAGCCGGCCTTCGAAGAACGCGCGGTTGGGCAGGCCAGTGAGGCTGTCATGGCTGGCCTGGTGGGCCAGGGTTTCGTTTTCGCTTTGCAGGTGGCTCTGCCAGGCCTCCATCTCGCCGAGCAAAGCGTTGAAGTCGCTGCCCAGGCTGTCGAGTTCGGCGATCTGCGCCGAGGGTACGCGTCGGTCGAAGTCTCGCTCGCTACGGGCGGCGTGGGCAACAGCCGCCAGGCGCTGCAGTGGCACGGTGATACCATTTAACAGACGCCGCGACAGATGCAACGCCACCCAGGCGCTGAGGGCGGTGCAGATCAGAATCCCGACCAGGCCGCTGAGCAAAAAGCGCAACAGGCTGCCACCGTGGCCGACCAGATGGATGCTACCGACAGTTTGCCCCTGGCGCAGGATCGGCTGGCTGATGGGCTGTTCGAGCAGGGCGTGCGCTATTTGCAACTCGACCCGTGACAACATGCCGGTTTCCGGGCGAACCCAGCGCGCCAGCAGCTTGCCGTTGATATCGAATACTTCTGCCTGGGCCACTTCTTCGGTGGAGGCGATCAGGCTCAGGGCTTCGGTGGCCGCCGCGCTGTCGTTGAACACTACAGCCGCTTCCACGGTGTAGTTGATGGAGCGGGCGATCAGGTGCAGGTTGTGCTCGGCGTAAACCCGCAGGGCAAGTACGCCGAGCAGGGTCAGGGACACACTGGCCAGGGTGACCGCCACCAGCGCCAGAATCATATGCCCGCGGGCAATCACCGAGCGCAGGGTCGGCCGCACTTTATCGCGGCTCATGAGCCAGGCGCTCGACGGCGAGACAACTGCAACACACTGGGATGGATACGCACGCCGCTGCGGGCGACGGAATCCAGGTTGACCTCGAACGACACCTGCTCATCGCTGACGCGCAGGCAGAACAGGCTGCCCACCGTGCACTGGTCGCCCCCTTCGCTAATGCTGAGTACAGGGTGGCCAATCAATGAGGTAAACAGGCGGTTGCGTTCGTCGGGGGTGATTTTGCCGATGTAGACGGCATCGCAGGCATTGACGATATCCGGATGATCGACCAGCAGGCGCCGTACCAGCACTGGACGACCGGTGGCCTGGGTGGTGCCTTTGACCAGGTCATCGGTGTACTGAGTCGGCCCCACAACACACAGCCGCAATTGCGCAGGCTCCACCGGCCATCGCGCATAACTGAGAATGCCCAGGACGACCTGGGTGACCGCCTGGGCGCGCTGCTCGGCGAGGCTCGGCGTCTGCGCCCAGACGCGCGGTGCGAGCAGGCACAGAACCGCCACCAGCAACATCCGTCTCCAGCTCAAACTGCGCTCTGTGGGCGAGACAGCCACGTTCATGCAGCACTTCTCTCAGGTATTTTCCAGGGTGATGCCGCAACGATAGCACAGCGGCGGGAAACCCCATGCCGCACGGCTGACACGAGGCCTACTATTTTTTCAGAAAAATCAGACATCTGAATCAGAAATATTTCATGACCTATCAGTCAGTTTTTCAGGCACGGCGTCCAACTCCAGCATCAACCCGCTCAAACGCTTGACCTTGCGCCGTACCGCCTCCTCAAACACCCCACCGCGGGGCTCGATCAAGCTGAACCAGCGCTTGGCGCGGGTAATACCGGTATAGATCAACTCTTTGGTCAGCACCGGGTTCAAAGCGTCCGGAAGGATCAGCGCCGTATGGGTGAACTCCGAGCCCTGGGATTTGTGCACGGTCATCGCATACACGGTTTCAACATCATTCAAGCGGCTGGGCAGCACAAAACGTACGCCACCCTGGCCATCGTTACGTGGGAAGGCCACCCGCAGCACGTGGGAGCCGCCCTCGGTTTCGGGCAATTTCAGCGCGATACCGATGTCGCCGTTCATCAGGCCCAGGCCGTAGTCGTTACGGGTCATCAGTACCGGACGACCTTCGTACCACTGCTCGTCGCCTTCGATCAGGCGTACTTTGCGCAGGGCCGCGGTGATGCGCTGATTCAACCCTTCAACGCCCCAAGGGCCTTTGCGCACCGCGCAGAGCAGTTGGAACGCATCGAAGGCTTGCAGCAACTGTTGCGCCCAATGCGTCCAGGCCGCGTCATCACGTGGCGTATCCAAGGGTGGACGTGCCGATTGCAGCAGATTCAGGTAGTAGCGATAGCCTTGGGCGCCGTCGCCCTGGCCGTCCAGCACCAGGCGCTCAAGGGCATAGTCATGCTCGCCCTTGAGGCTGACGCAAAACAGGTCGTCATGACGACCTGCGGCCAACAGCTGACGTGCCTGTTCGGCATTTTGCTGGTTGACCCAGCGCGCCAGCTGGCCGATGCCGCTGCCTTCGCCGAAACGACGTGAATAGCGCAGCATCACCACCTGCTGGGCCAGGGGATGGCTACCGTCGAGGTCTTCTTGCAGGCCGCTGGCACTGAGGTCTTCGCCGCTGACGGCTTGCAGCCATTGCCGAGTGTGCGGGCTGTACCAGCCGTCTTCGGCATCGCGGCACAAATCACCGAGTACCGCACCCGCTTCCACCGACGCCAATTGGTCCTTGTCGCCCAGCAATACCAGACGCGCATGGGATGGCAAGGCGTCGAGCAGGTTGGCCATCATTTCCAGGTCGATCATCGAGGCTTCATCCACCACCAGCACGTCCAACGGCAATGGATTACCGAGGTGATGCCGGAAGTGGCGAGTACCGGGACGACTGCCCAGCAGGCGGTGAACCGTGGTGACCTGCGTCGGGATTTTTTCCCGCACGCTGTCGGGCACTGTCAGCGACAGCACTTGCTGGCTGATGGATTCGGTCAGGCGCGCAGCGGCTTTACCGGTGGGCGCGGCCAGGCGAATGCGCAACGGGCTGCCGGACTCCACGGCGGGCGCCTGCAGCAACGCAAGCAGGCGCACTACGGTGGTGGTCTTGCCGGTGCCGGGGCCGCCGGTGACGATACTGAATGCGCCGCGGGTAGCCAGCGCACAGGCAAGTTTTTGCCAATCAATCACCCCATCCGGCGCCGGTTGGTCGAACAGGCGGTTGAGGCGTTGTGGCAAATCGGCAGCTGCGGGCTCCACGCTCGCGAGGCGCAGGCGCAGGGCGCGATCGATACGTCGCTCGTAGGTCCAGTAGCGGCGCAGGTACAGGCGTTTGCCGGACAACACCAATGGCCGGCTCTGGGCCACGTCGCTGCCATCGACCGCCAGCGCGACCAGTGGGCTGCCCGCCAGGGCATGGCACCAATGGGCACCGTCCAGGCCGTGCAGCAACTGCGACGGCAGCAGCATGGCGCCGGTGTGCAGGTCGCCTTCGGGCGGCAAAGACAGGGCGAAGTCCGGCGTCTTGAGGGTTTCGAACAGGTCCAGGCAGACGTGGCCATGGCCCAGTTGATGGCTGGTCAACGCGGCCGCCAGCAGCACCAAGGGATCGGCCTGGGCATCAAGCTCGTGCAGGAAGCCGACGAAGGCTTTGTCCAGGGCCCGCAACCAGCCACGCTCGACCCAACGCTCAAGCAACTGCACCAGGTCAGTGGCGTGACTCAGCGGTGCCAGCTCCTCCAGCGGTAACGGCGACAGGCTCATAGCAACACTCCTTGTTCCCAGACGGGCTCGACCTTGGGCGCAATTGGCTTGCCCTGGAACAACAGGTCCAGGCTTTCGATCAGCTCACGGGGCGGCCGGGTGAAATACGCCCCCTGGCTCACCGACTGGGTGCCACGCAGGAACAGGTACAAGGCGCCGCCGACGTGCTGGTCGTAGTCATAATCGGGCAGGCGTGCCTTGAGCTGGCGATGCAGGGCCAGCAGGTAAAGTACGTATTGCAGGTCGTACCGATGCTCAAGGATCGACTGCTCCATGGCTTGCTGGGTGTAGGCCGAATCGTCGGGGCCGAGCCAGTTGGATTTGTAGTCCGCCACGTAGTAGCGCCCCTCGTGTTCGAACGTCAGGTCGATAAACCCCTTGAACATGCCGTTGAGCAGCACCGGCTCCGCGGCCACACGGGAAACGCCGCCGTGGGTGTGCCGGCACACCAGCTTGTCGAGGGCGAGCACATCGACTGTGTGACTGGCGAACCAGAACTCCATTTCAATCTGGTACTGCTCAAGACCGCTGAGGGTCACGTGGTCGTTGTACAGCGGAAACGGCGTTTGCAACAGATGCCCCAGCCAGCCGCTGAGGGTGACGATCCAGCCTTCCCAATTGCGGCGGTTACAGCGTGCGCCCACGGCCTTTTCAATGGCCTCGGGCGTCACGTTGAAACCCTCTTCACCGGCCCACTCCAACAAGCCGTGGAGGAAGGTGCCTGGATTAGGCCCGCGTGGGAAACGGTGAATATCACCGCCGGACGCCACCACTTCCCGTGGTGCATCGGGGTCGAGGCGTTCGTCATCGAACAGCTTCTGGGCCTGCGGGCTTTCCGGCGCTTCGAGGCTGGCGGCGCTCATGCTGTCGCCAATGCGCAAGGCACTGTAGGAGGCAATCCACCAGTTTTCCGCAGCCTTGCGTTTGGGCAGCAACGGCGCAAGCAACGTCGCTTCATTGCGCGGCGGGTGAAACAGGATGTCCTGGATATCCGGCACAAGGCCATAACGGATGGCCGGGCAACCTTCCTGTAAATCCAGCAACCAGCGCGCCAGGCCGGTGGACTCGCCCAACGACGTCCCGCCCCCCAGCAAATACCCCAATGCCGACAGGTGCAAGACCGAGCTGCTGTTATTGCCGCGCTTGAGGTCGGCAATGCCCAGCCAGCACGCGTGTTTGGCGCGGGTCAAGGCCACGTAGAACAAACGCAGGTCTTCGGCCAGGCGCTCGTCATCGGCTTGGGCGATCAGCTCGGCCGTTGGCCGCAGGCTCACTTGGGACTTGCCGTGTTCATCGTGGTAATGCAGCGGCAAGCGACTGCCATCCACCGGTTTGGCTGAGCAGATGAAGGGCAAGAACACCAGGTCGTATTCCAGGCCCTTGGATTTGTGGATGGTCACCACCTTGACCAGTTGCTCATCGCTTTCCAGACGCAGGATCTGTTCTTCACCGGCCTGGCCCGACAGTGCCAGGTGTTCGGCCAAGTGGCGGATCAACGCCTGTTCACCATCGAGTTCCGACGCGGCTTGTTGCAGCAACTCACTGAGGTGCAACAGGTTGGTCAGCACGCGCTCGCCATCACTGCGGGCGATAAGGGTTTGAGGCAGCTTGAAGTCGTGGAGCAGGCGACGCAGCATCGGCAGCACGCCTTGGGTGCGCCAGATTGCGCGGTAGCCACGGAACTGCATCACGCGCGATTCCCACGCCAATTCGTCCTGGTTCAGACGCTCCAGTTCCGCCAGGGACAGGTTCAAGGTGACGCAGGCCAGGGCGGCGCGCAGCGGGCGCTCGACATCCGGCTCGGCGCAGGCCTTGAGCCAGGCCAGCAGGTCGTGAGCTTCCTGGGCGGCGAAAACCGAGTCCTTATCCGACAGGTACACACTGCGCACGCCACGGCTGGCCAACTCAGCGCGCACGGCCTGGGCTTCCTTGCCGTCGCGTACGAGGATGGCGATGTCTGACGGCAATACGCCCTTGAGGCTGCCCTCTTTTACAAAACCTGCTGTGCCTTGCTGCCCACCATTGAGCAACGCGACGATCTGTGTGGCGCAGGCCGCAGCCAAGTGCTGACGGTAAACCGCGGTGGAAATCGGCTGGTCGGTAGGCAGGTGCCACAGGTTCATGGCCGGCAACGGTTGGCCGTCAACCTGCAGGTGCTCGCTGCGGCCCTGGGACAGCACCGGGTGAAACGGCACCGGGTTCTCGCCGTTGGGCTCGCGGAACAGGAACGCACCACGGCCGGTTTCCGCACGCTGGAACACGTGGTTCACCGCTTCGACCATCGCATGGCTGGAGCGGAAGTTGGTGCCCAGGGTGTGATGGCGGCCGGTGGTGGACTGCCGGGCGCGCAGGTAGGTGTAGATGTCGGCACCGCGAAAGGCGTAGATCGCCTGCTTCGGGTCGCCGATCAAGAACAGGCCACTGTCCAGGTGGTTTTCGTCGATGCGGTAGATGCTGTCGAAGATGCTGTATTGCACCGGGTCGGTGTCTTGAAATTCATCAATCAGCGCCACCGGGAATTGCTCACGGATCACACTGGCCAGGCGCTCGCCACCGTCTGCCTGAAGGGCCGCGTTGAGGCGGATCAGCATGTCGTCGAAGCCCATTTCAGCGCGGCGACGTTTCTCTTCTTCGAAGCGTTTACCCACCCAGCCAGCCGCATGTTGCAATACCGCGGCGTCGGGCGTTGGCAATGCATCGAGGCTGGCTTTGAGGCCGGCCATCGCCTCGATCCCCGGGTGCTGCGGCGGTTCGCCCTTCCAGGCTTCGGCCATGCCCTCGGGCGTCAGGCGCGTGAAGCCGGTACCGATGTCCAATTGCTCCAGGGTTTCATCGGCGGCCCAGGCACTGATCTTTTCGAACCAGGGTTCGAAGTAGCGCGCTTGCATCTTGCGCCCATCGACCGTTTTGGCGGCGACGGCTTGCAGGCAGATATCGCGCAGCTCGGCCGCCCATTGTTGCCAGGGTGCCTTGAGGGTCGTCAGCGCGGCGCGACGCTCTTGCAAACAAGCGTTGATCAGTTCGGCCGGCTCGCGACTTTCGTCGGTGGGCCGCTCGCTGCCGAACAGCGCACGCACCCTTGGCATCAGCGCCGCGGGGCCGCCCCAATTGTTGCGCACCCAGTTGAGCGCATCGTCGTGCATCGGGTAGCAGAACAATCGCCAGTAATCGCGCAGCACTTCGCCCAGCAGGTCGCTATGGTCAGTTTCCAGGGTCTGGGTGAACAGGCTGCCACTGTCGAACGCATGTTCACGCAACATGCGCTGGCACCAGCTGTGGATCGTCGAGACCGCGGCTTCATCCATCCATTGCGCGGCGATGTCCAGGCGGTTGGCGCAGGCCGGCCATTGCTGTGGGGCGTATTGCTCGCGCAGGTCGGCGATCAACGCATCGGGCTGTTCGATTTCGTCGCGAAAGAAGCGCGCAGCTTCGGCCAGGCGGATGCGGATGCGTTCACGCAGCTCCTTGGTGGCCGCATCGGTGAACGTGACGACGAGAATTTGCGGCGGCAGCAGTTCGCGGCCGAAGCCGGACTCATCACCACCATGGCCGAGCACCAGGCGCAGGTATAACGCGGAGATGGTGAAGGTCTTGCCAGTGCCGGCACTGGCTTCAATCAACTGGCTGCCTTTAAGCGGGAATGCCAGGGCCAAGGGTTTGCCGATCATGCGCTGGCCTCCGCGCTGGAAAGCGATCGCCATGGTGCGTTGATGAGCGGGCGATACAGGGTTTCGCACCAGCCTTCGAATTCCTCACTGGCGACCAACGCCGCGTAGTCGGGAAATTGCCGCGTGAGAGCAGGCGTTTCGCGGCGTTCGCCGTCAGTGGTGATGCCATCGCCTTCGTAAGCTTTGCTGGCCGCGGCTTGGGCCTTGGCGGGGTCAGTTTGGCCGAGCCAGGCGAAAGCGGTTTTTACTGCAACGGGCAGCGGTGTGCTCATACCGGTGTGCCAAGCCAGCAGCAGGTTGCCGAGGATTTCCTGGGCAGTAGGTTTATCCAACGGCTCGAGCAGCAAGGTGTCGTCACTTGCTACCAGGCCGGTACTCAATGGCAGGCCACAGGCGCAGGCCACCACATGGTTGACCCAAGGGCGGATCAAGCGATGCCACTTGCGTGTCTTGATCGAGCCAATGCTATTGGGGATGGTGGTAACGCTTAACAGGCCGCCATCACTGCGGCGATGCAAGCCGCTGATCCAGCCTTCCAACTGAATGCCTCGATACTCAAAACTGATAGGTTCAGCGCCGGTATGTGGGGTCGGCCACAGCGCCAGAAGCTGTTGATAGCGCTGCACCAGGTCAGGCAACGGCTCGATCAACTCCTTACGCAGGCACTCACCGAAACCGACCATCGGCAACAGGCCACTGCCCTGCAAACGCAGGGCTTGGGCGTTGAGGGCCTGGTCGAGGTGATCGGGGTGGGTCAGTGCAGCATTTAGCAGACTGTCGCTGAGGCTATAGCGCTGCAGTGCGTCGAGGACGAAGGGTTCTTCGTCAGCCAGAGGCACTTCTGCGGCTTCGAAGAATACTTTCAGACGCTGGCTGAAGAAATGTTTGACTGGGTTGCGCAAGAAGTCCTGCAACTGACCGAGGCTCAGGGGTTCTTCCTGTTGATGCTGCAGCAATACATTCGCTGGGGGCATGACATCCCGCGCTTCATGCAGCAATTGCCATTCGCGGGCGTAGCTGAACAGTGGATCGCCTTCATGGAAGTAGCGGGCGCTGAAGGGTTGGAGCGGGTGTTCCTGGGTCATTGCGTCGATCAGCGGCTTATCGCTGCCGGCGTGCTGCCAGCCGCTGGCGAGGTGGTCGCGCAACTGGCCGATCAATACCGAGGCAGGGCGATCGCTGTTATCGCGGATGCTGCGGCCAACCCAACTGATATAGAGCTGGTCGCGGGCCGAGAGCAGCGCTTCGAGCAGTAAATAGCGGTCGTCTTCGCGGCGCGAACGGTCACCGGGACGGTAGTCGCTGCCCATCAGGTCGAAGTCCAGCGGCGGTTGTGCTCGTGGGTAGTCGCCGTCGTTCATGCCGAGCAGGCAGACCAGCTTGAACGGGATCGCACGCATGGGCATCAGGGTACAAAAATTGACAGCTCCGGCGAGAAAGCGCTGGGACAAGCGACCCTGATCCAATCCGGCCAGCCATGCCTCACGGACGACCGTAAGCGGTAACTCGTCCTGCAAGCCAACGGATTCGCAGGTTTCCAGCCAGGTCTCTCTCAGTTGCTCAAGCTGGCCCAAGAGGTAGTCATCGTGCTCGCTGCTGGGCAGGAAGAACAGCTGCATCAAGCGTTGCAATCGCTCGCCCCACACCCTGGGAGCAGCCGGTTGTGATAACGCCTGATGGGCATCATTCAAGGCATCGAGCAGGGCGACCAGCGGGCCGATCAATGCCGCATCGAGGCCGCCGATTTCGTCGTAGGGCTCAATACCTTCACAGGCCATGCCAGTGCCGACTGCATAGCCCAGCAACATACGGCGCAGGCCGAATCGCCAGCTGTTTTGTTCCAGATCTGTGGGTAGACCCAAACCGACACGTTGTTCGGCGTTCAGCCCCCAGCGGATACCGGCGCCTTCGATCCAGCGATGCAGGGTGGGCAGGTCGCGCTCTTTGATAGCAAAACGCTCACGCAGGGCGGGAACATCGAGCAGGTCGAGGATTTCACTGACGGGGAAACGACTGTCGGGAAGCTTGAGCAGATGTTCGACGGCGATCAGTAGCGGGTCGCGGCCGCGTTGGCCTTGGTCTGTCAGGGTAAAGGGGATGAAGCGTGGGTCATTTCGCTCAAGCTGGCCGAAGACCGCGCGGATGTGCGGCGCGTAGCTGTCGACGTCGGGAACCATGACGATGATGTCCCGAGGGCGCAACGTTGGATCGGCGCTGAAGCGTTGGAGCAATTGGTCGTGGAGGATTTCCACTTCGCGCTGGGCGCTGTGGGCGATGTGGAACCGGATGGACGTATCATGCTCCAGATCAACAGCGGGCCACAGTTCGCGGGTTTCATTCAGCGGGCGCAGTTCGAGGATATCGTCCTGGAGCTGGTTGAGCAGCGTGGTGGGTTCGCTGTCACTGAACAGATCGATGCGCCCATCGCGAAATGCGGCGCGGTAGCTGTTGGGGTCATCGTAGCTGTCCAACAAACTGATGTAATCACGGCCCTGCTTGCCCCAGGCTGCCAGTAGCGGATGGGCGTGCTGGTGCAAGGTTTGGGGATCGATAGTGACCGGCATACCGGCTTTGCGCGCCTGGCGCTTGTATTCAT
Organism: Pseudomonas sp. NCIMB 10586; assembly: GCF_023127895.1. NCBI lineage: Bacteria > Pseudomonadati > Pseudomonadota > Gammaproteobacteria > Pseudomonadales > Pseudomonadaceae > Pseudomonas > Pseudomonas sp. NCIMB 10586. Next base: position 85,480 of record NZ_SPKQ01000050.1, on the reverse strand, counting down.
TACGCAGTAAATCCTTGTCGGCGACGATGTCGGACCAATGATGGCGGCAAGGGTTATGTACACAGAGCAGGACCTGGCTGAAACGGGCCAGGCCAGCGAGGGCTTCCAGTGCTTGGGCCGGCAGTGATGAAATGCCGAATACAATCACCCGGGAAGGCAAGCCGGGGGGCGCTTGCTCAAGGCTGTTGATGCGCTCGATGAAGCGCTGGTGAACGCCTGCTCGGCTTTCAGCCATGCCCTCCTCTCCTACATCCAGCAGCAGCGCACGCCATAACTCGGCTTGCCAGCAGTTGGCAGGGTTGAGGGGCTTGGATTCGCCTCGACCATTGCGCAGTTGGTGCCGACCTGCGGCCCAGTCTTCCAGCCAATCAGCGCGGTAGACCTGGTATTGGTCGAACAAATCGGCCAGGCGCTCGGCAAGTTGGTAGCGTTTACGCAGGTCGGTGTCTTGAGTCAGGAAGCGCTGTAGGGGCTCAAAATGCGGCTGGCCAATCAGTTCGGGTAACAGGCGCATAAGACGCCAGGTCAGCGGGGCTTTATCGAGCAGGGACTTGGGTGGAATTTCATCACGGCCCAGGACCATGCGGTAGAGCTGCCACATAAAGCTGCCAGGCAGTTGCACGTCGATTGCTGCGGCAATGCCGCAGCCGCCCATATCATCTTCTTGCGGATCTTCAGCCAAGGCCAGCTTGAGCCATTGGGCGATGCCGTTGCTTTGTACCAACGCGATTTCGTTTTCCAAAGGCGCCAGTGGATAACGGCGCATCCAGCTGACCACCAGGCTGCGCAGTTCGTCCAGGCGGTTGCCGTGAACCACCATGAATCCAGGGCTGAGGGACGTCGCGTCCGGCATAACGGCTTCCTTGGGAAAAGCAAAATCGAGGGGTGGACTTTAGCACTGTGGTGCATGGGGCGGACACAGCCTGACAGCCGTGCGCGGATAGAGTGGACACTTTTCGACCGCCCAAAACAAAACCCCTGTTTGCGTTAGCAAACAGGGGTTCTGGAATTTAATCTTGACGATGACCTACTCTCACATGGGGAAACCCCACACTACCATCGGCGATGCATCGTTTCACTGCTGAGTTCGGGATGGGATCAGGTGGTTCCAATGCTCTATTGTCGTCAAGAAATTCTGTGTACCAGACCGTTGAGTTGGCAACGTGCCGGTGAAATTCATGAGCTTCTACAT
>NZ_SPKQ01000050.1:0-84278 GCF_023127895.1 Pseudomonas sp. NCIMB 10586 | reverse complement strand
TGATTGGCGTCACCAAACCCAACGGGCAGACCGCAAGCTATCGGTATGACCCGTTTGGGCGGCGTGTCAGCAAAACCGTGGATGGCGAGACCACCGAGTTTTTCTGGCAAGGCGACAAGCTGGTTGCCGAGCACCATGCAGAGCGTCATCGCAGCTACCTCTACGAACCCGACAGCTTCCGGCCATTAGCGCTATTGGAAGGTTTCGGCCCAAAAGAGACCAAGGCCTATCACTACCAACTCGACCATCTGGGCACGCCACAAGAACTGACCGACACCGAAGGCGAAATCGTCTGGTCCGCCCACTACCGCGCCTACGGCCAGATCGCCCGCCTGGACGTAGGCAAAATCGACAATCCGGTGCGTTTCCAGGGTCAGTATTTCGATCCGGAAAGCGGGCTGCACTACAACCGCCATCGCTACTACAATCCGGATATTGGTCGTTACCTGACGCCGGATCCGGTGAAGTTGGCGGGTGGGATCAACGCGTACCAGTACGTGCCCAATCCCACTGGGTGGGTGGATCCGCTGGGACTAAGCTGTAAAAAAACAAGCTGCCCTGAAGGGCCTTATAGCGTAATCGTTCCAGGAGGAGGTTTAGCCGCACATGAGGCGGCAGGAGGACATCTTATGGAAAAGCATGTCGGTAGAACGGATCAACAATTGCTTGACCGCTTGAGGCGGGAACCACATATCCCGGCAGCCTCTACTTTTCATGATCGCGCAACAGCTGAACTCGCCATTTCAAAGGTATTGGATAACAATCAAGACAAAATCAAAGACTTCCTACAAGGAAACAACCAGCAGATAGTCATCACTCAACCATCCCAAGAGCCAATAGGCACAAGTTTCAGAAAGAACACTACGACATCTGTACCCGGAAAAGAAATTTACTTAATTATTCGCAGAGACCAAAAAATGCATACTGGATATCGAATTCACACAGGCTTTCCAAACCCATGAACAAAGACTACCCCGAGCTACAGCAATTTCTTGCTGGGTACTTCAATCAAGATTGGGCTGATGATCACAAAAGCGCAAACGACGTAATTGATTTTTTTATCTCGGAATCGTCTGAAGATACGATAGTAATAGTGCTATTAGAGCTAGAAAAACTGGTATCAGCCAAAAAAACAGAGCAAGAGCTTCAAGACTTTTTACTCTCTGATATCGGCTGTTATTACTATTACCCTAATGAATGGAATGATGGGGAAACGTGGTTAAACCATGTTGCCTTAGCATTAAAGAACGCCATTAAATAATTTTCTGGCCGAGATACGGGGCTGCTAGGCAGCCCCACGCGAGCAAGCTCGCTCGCCACAGGTTCAGCGACGCCTTTAGATCCCCGCCAACGCCAAATCCATCGCAAAGTAGGTAAAGATCAAATCCGCCCCCGCCCGCTTGATCGACCCCAAGGTCTCGCGCACCACCCGGTCTTCATCAATCGCCCCCGCCTGTGCGCCAAACTTGATCATCGCGTACTCACCGCTCACCTGATACGCCGCCACAGGCAGGCGTGAAGCCTCGCGGATGTCGCGGATGATGTCGAGGTAAGCGCCGGCTGGCTTGACCATCAGCGCATCGGCACCTTCCTGTTCGTCCAGCAGCGATTCGCGCACGGCTTCGCGGCGGTTCATCGGGTTCATCTGGTAGCTTTTGCGGTCGCCCTTGAGGGCGCTGCCGCCCGCTTCGCGGAAGGGGCCGTAAAGGGCCGAGGCGAATTTGGTCGAGTAGGCCATGATCGGGATGTGGGTGAAACCGGCGTCGTCGAGGGCACGGCGGATGGCCTGGACCTGGCCGTCCATGGCGGCGGACGGAGCGATCACGTCGGCGCCGGCGCGGGCAGCGGCCACAGCTTGTTTGCCGAGGTTGACCAGGGTTGCGTCGTTGTCGACATGGGCACCGTGCATCACGCCGCAATGGCCGTGGTCGGTGTATTCGCAGAAGCAGGTGTCGGACATCACAATCATTTCCGGCACCGCGTCCTTGATGATCGAGGACATGCGCGAAACCAGGCCGCGCTCTTTCCAGGTATCGCTGCCGTTGGCGTCGAGGTGGTGGGATACGCCGAAGGTCATCACCGACTTGATGCCGGCACGGGCGTAACGCTCGATCTCGCCGGCCAGTTTCTTCTCCGGGATACGCAGCACGCCCGGCATACTGGTAATCGGTACGAAATCGTCAATTTCTTCTTCAACGAAGATCGGCAACACCAGGTCGTTAAGGGTGAATTCGCTTTCCTGGAACAAGCCACGCAGTTGCGGGGAGCGGCGCAGGCGGCGTGGGCGGGCTTGGGGGAACTGACTGGTCATGGCTTTCCTGAAAAATGGCTGAAATCTTTGGGGCCAAAGCTTATGCCCCCAAGTCCCGGCAACACAAATGCCAAGCGGCCAATAGTGTATTGCCAGGCGCGTAACAATTTATTGATCTAGAGCTGTAGCTGCCCTTGGATACACAGCGCTACGGCGCCGCCGACCCACACCTCATCGCCCCGGCGCTCGATGTGAATACGCCCTGCTCGCCCCATCGCCGTGCCCTGGCTGACCACATAACGGCTGGGCGCCAAGCCCTCGGCGAGCAGCCATTGGGCAACACCTGCGTTCAAACTGCCGGTGGCCGGGTCTTCAGGGGCGCCGTCGCCAGCGATAAAGGCGCGCACTTCAAATTGTGCGTCTACCGCGTCACGCACTGGATCACAGGGGGCGATCACCCCCACGGCCAGGCCCAGCAGTTGCGCATAGTCCGGTTGCAACGCGAGCACCGCGTCACGATCAGCCAGCATCACCGCCAGCCACCCGGCACCATTGTCGACCCACTGGCTGCGCACAATCGCCTCGGGCGCCAGCTTCAATGCCAGACGCACGCGTTCCAGCAACGGAGCCTCCACGGCCCCTACACGCAACAACGGCGGCGCGATAAACGCCAGTTCATCACCTTGGCGGCGGATGCGCACCAGACCGATTTCGCACTCCTGAACAATCTCCTCGCCTCGGGGTACGCCACCGGCCTGCAACCAGGCGTGGCAACTGCCCAACGTCGGGTGGCCGGCAAACGGCAGTTCCGTGAGGGTGGTGAAAATGCGTACACGGTAGTCGGCCCGTGGATCCCTGGGTTTCAGCAAAAACGTGGTTTCGCTGAGATTGGTCCAGTTGGCAAAGTCGGCCATCTGCTGGTCAGTGAGGCTATCGGCGCCGAGCACCACGGCCAACGGGTTACCTTTAAGCGGTACGCGGCTGAATACATCCAGTTGTTGGAACTCGAAAGTCGACATGCTTCAGCTCGGAATACTCAGGCCACGGATGACCGCCGGACGTGCGACAAAGCCGTCCAATGCGCGCAGTACGTTAGGGAAATCGGCAATGCCCACCAGGTCGCCGGATTCGTAGAAACCGATCAGGTTGCGAATCCAGGGGAAAGTGGCGATGTCGGCAATGCTGTACTCGTCCCCCATGATCCAGGTGCGACCCAGCAGGCGTTTTTCCAGAACGCCCAGCAAGCGCCGGGCTTCAGCGGCGTAGCGGTCACGCGGGCGCTTGTCTTCATAAGACTTGCCGGCGAACTTGTTGAAGAACCCCACCTGGCCGAACATCGGGCCGATCCCGGCCATCTGGAACATCAGCCACTGCAGGGTTTCATAGCGGGTGGCCGGGTCTTCGGAAAGCAACTGGCTGGTCTTTTCCGCCAGGTAGATCAGGATCGCGCCGGACTCGAACAGCGCCAGCGGCTGCCCGCTCGGGCCGTTAGGATCAATGATCGCGGGGATCTTGTTGTTGGGGTTCAGGGACATGAACTCCGGGGACATCTGATCCTGAGTGTCGAAACTGACCTTGTGCGCTTCATAGGGCAGCCCCAGTTCTTCGAGCATGATCGACACCTTGACGCCGTTGGGCGTGGGCAACGAATACAACTGCAGGCGATCCGGGTGCTGGGCAGGCCATTTGCTGTTGATCGGGAAAGCGGCGAGTGCGTTCATCGAGAACCCCCTGGACGGAAAGCCCTCATGATAGTCATCTGCCCGCCACCGTGCATGGGTCATCGTTGCGCAACATTTGCCCACTAGTATCCCCTCTGGGCGAACCAAAACGCCCGATTGCACTCTTAAGAGCGCCCGAAGGGTGAATGGAGGCACCTTGCTATATCGACAGGGAATACCGCAGGACGCTTGCCGCGTCACTGGGGCCGGGCCTGTCCGCCTTAACCCGACGCACGAAGACTCGAACCTATAATGAAGATCAAGCCTCTGCGCCTTGTGCAACGATTCAAACGTTATTCATACATGATGTTGCCGCTGCTGCTGGTCAGCGCGGCCATCGTCACCGCTCTCGACGCCCGTGAAAGCCGTGCCCAACCCGTGGACGGCGTGCAAACCCTGGTATTCCTGCGCCACGGCGAAAAACCGGCCGGTGGCCTGGGCCAGCTCAATTGCCAGGGCCTGAACCGTGCCATGAACCTGGCTACTGTCCTGCCGGAGAAGTTTGGCAAGGCCAACTACGTGTTTGCCGCCAACCCGACACGCAATGTCGAGGAAGGTGAACTGGACAATTCCTACAGCTACATTCGCCCACTGATTACCATCAGCCCCAGCGCGATCAAGCTTGGCCTGCCGGTGAACATCGAATTCTCAGCGAATGACACCAGCGCCCTGGCCGAAGAACTGGTCGAGGACAAGTACCGCAACGCGACGATCTACACGGCCTGGTCCCATGGTTACCTGCCGGAGCTGATCAACAAAGTCGCCAGCGAAGCGTCCGGCGAAAAGCACACCCTCACCGATGACTGGTCTGGCAATGACTATGACTCCCTGTACGTATTGACGCTGACCTGGCACAACGGCAAGGCCTCGCTGCTCAGTCGCAACTATAAGCAGGGGCTGAATAACGGCGATGAAACCTGCCCGGATCCGACCCAGGTCAGTGCAGATATCTGAAGCGTGAGCCGCAGGGGCGTATGATGCCCGGCTATCGACTCACCTGCGGATCCTCTTCATGTCCAACCTCGCGTCCTCCCAGCCCAATCGGGGCTGGTCGTTCTGGTACAAGCCTGCCCTGTTTCTGCTGGTGGCCTGCATCGGCCTCTACTATGTGAAATGGTCGCCCTACTACCTCAAGGCGTTTGTAGCGGCGGACAACCACAGCATTGGCGCCTCGATTCTCAATGACCAGCAAAGCTCGCCCCTGACAGCGGCGCTGGCCTACGCCCAAGTGTATTTCCTGGCGATCTGGAAAGCCGCAGTGCTGGCGGTGATCCTCGGTTCATTACTGCAAGTACTGATCCCTCGCGACTGGCTGCTGCGCCTGTTTGGCCGCGCCGGGCTGGGCTCGACCCTGCGCGGCGGGCTATTTGCCTTGCCGGGAATGATGTGCAGTTGCTGTGCAGCGCCAGTGGCGGCGGGCATGCGCCGTCAGCAGGTGTCGGTGGGCGCGGCGCTGGCGTTCTGGATTGCCAACCCGGTGTTGAACCCGGCCACGCTGGTGTTCATGGGGTTTGTGCTGGGCTGGGACTTTACCGCGCTGCGGCTGGTGGCCGGGATTGTGTTGGTGGTGGGGGTGTCTCTGGTAGCGCAGCGTATCGCGCGCCCTGATCAAGTGCCGGAAGCGGCGCTGGAGGCTGTCGCCGAAGTCAGCACCCTGGAGTCGCAACCCTTCCTGAGCCGTTGGTTGCGCACCTTGTGGCAACTGTTCTGGAGCACCATCCCGGTGTACATTCTGGCGGTATTGATCCTCGGTGCAGCAAGGGTGTGGCTGTTCCCCCATGTGGACGGGGCGATGGCCAACAGCCTGGTGTGGCTGGTGCCGCTGGCGATCGTCGGTACGTTATTCGTGATTCCTACAGCGGCAGAAATACCCATCGTACAAACCATGATGACCCTGGGCATGGGCACCGGCCCGGCCGTTGCCCTGCTGATGACCCTGCCGAGCGTGAGCCTGCCGTCGCTGCTGATGCTGCGCAAGGATTTCGATGCACGGGTACTGGTGACGGTGGCCGGGTTGACCATGCTGGTGGGAGTGGTGTGTGGGTTGATTGGGGCGGTGATTCTTTAGATTTTCAGTGGGGCTGATGGCCTCATCGCAGGCAAGCCAGCTCCCACCTTTGTATGTATTCACACTTCAAAAGGTGGGAGCTGGCTTGCCTGCGATGGCGTCCGAAAGATCACCCCACCCGAGCTGCTCGTTCACGCAAATATTCCACCACCGCCTCTTGCTCCCCGGCAAACTCGATCCGAGCGCCTTTGCTCTCGCGCTGGAACGCATACATCGGGTCGTAATACTCGCGCAACAAGCCTTCGATCCACACGCGGTGCAGGTCCACTGCACCGCTGCGCGCCTGTTCTGCCAGGGCGTCCTGCAAAATCGCCTGCAGCCGCTGGAAACGTTCACCGCCCAGACGCTTGTGAATATTGGCCAGGCTTTGGGTCAGGCGCTCGGCAAATAATAGCTGGCCGCTTTCACCAAACACGTCAATGAACTCGGCGCACAGGTCGACCACGTAATCCTTCAGGATACGCTCGACGCGGCCCTCAACGCTGTCTTCCAGCCACACCATTGGAAACGTCTGCATCCCCTTGTGCAATGGCAGTGGCAGCGCACAGCTGCCGATCATGCGGCTCTCGTCCTCGACCACGAACTGGCCAATGCCCGCTGCGCGTTTCTTCAACAGGTCCACGGCCAGGCGGTTCTCGAAGTCGATATTGGACGGTTGCGCGGTGGCACGCTTGCCGAAGCTGGAACCCCGATGGTTGGCATGGCCCTCCAGGTCCAGGGCGTTGCGCAGTTGACCCAATACCTCCGTCTTGCCGGTACCGGTCATACCGCCAAGCAGCACGAAATCGCATTCAGCGGTCGTCTGCTCCAGGATCTCCAGCAGGAACGTACGCATTGCCTTGTAGCCACCGCCGACACGCGGATACTCGATGCCCGCTTCGGTTTTCAACCATTGCTGCACGATCTGCGAACGCAGCCCACCACGAAAGCAGTACAGGTAGCCATCCGGATTAGCCTGGGCAAACTGCGCCCATTGCTCGATGCGCTCGGCCTTGATCGATCCAGAGACCAGCTCATGGCCCAGGACGATTGCAGCTTGCTGGCCTTGCTGCTTGTAGCAGGTGCCCACCCGCTGGCGCTCGTCGTCGGTCATCAGCGGCAGGTTGACCACCCCGGGGAACGCGCCCTTGACGAATTCGACCGGCGCGCGGGTATCCATCATCGGCCGGTCATTGAGGAAGATGTCGCGGTAATCGGTGATGTCAGTTGCCATCAAATCACCTCTACCGCGTTGGTCTGTCGCTCAAGCAGTTCGCCGATTGGCTCAAGGTTCAGGCCCAGTTCGGCGGCTACCGCGTGAAACTCGCTATCGCCTTCGGGGGTGACGGCGATCAGCAGGCCACCGCTGGTCTGTGGGTCGCACAGCACGCGCTTGTGCAACTCCTGCACGCGCCCGAGCTTGCTGGCGTAGCTGTCGAAGTTGCGCAAGGTGCCGCCCGGTACGCAGCCCTGGTCCAGGTAGTACTCAACCCCTGGCAGACGTGGGACTTTTGCATACTCGATGCGGGCCGTCAGGCCACTGCCGTCAGCCATTTCCACCAAGTGGCCGAGCAGGCCGAAACCGGTAACGTCTGTCATCGCAGTGACACCGGCCAACTTGCCGAAACGGCTGCCAGGCTTGTTGAGGGTGCACATCCAGTCACGGGCCAGGCCGACGTCGGCCTCGCGCAACTTGCCCTTCTTTTCGGCGGTGGTGAGGATACCGATGCCCAAAGGCTTGGTCAGGTACAGCTTGCAGCCGGCAGTGGCAGTGTCGTTGCGCTTCATGTGGCGCTTTTGCACGATCCCGGTAACGGCCAGGCCAAAGATCGGCTCCGGGGCGTCAATGGAATGCCCACCCGCCAGCGGGATACCGGCAGCGTCGCACACCGAACGGCCCCCGCGGATGACTTCGCGGGCAATCTCCGGCGCCAGCACGTTGACCGGCCAGCCAAGAATAGCGATGGCCATCAAGGGGTCGCCGCCCATGGCATAAATGTCGCTGATGGCATTGGTGGCAGCGATGCGGCCGAAGTCGAAGGGATCGTCGACTATCGGCATGAAAAAGTCCGTGGTGGAGACCACGCCGCGCTCGTCGTCAATGGCGTATACCGCCGCATCATCGCGTGAAGCGTTGCCCACCCACAGGTTGGGGTCCAGGTTCTGTGCGCCACTGCCGGCAAGGATCACCTCCAACACCTGGGGCGAAATCTTGCAGCCGCAACCCGCACCGTGGCTGTACTGGGTAAGGCGAATCGGCTCGTTCATGGAAGACCTCAAGCTATCAAGTGGGCCGATTCTAACAGACAGCAAAAGGCCGGCTGGGCTCTTGTGAGCGCAGCCGGCCTTTTGGGTCAGCGGTTACTCGCGGGCAGCGAGCAAACGCTTGTGGCGATTACGCCGTGCGATGTTCAGGCATTCGATAGCCGCCGAGAACGCCATGGCCGCATACACGTAGCCTTTTGGCACGTGGGCGCCGAAGCCTTCGGCGATCAGCGTCATGCCGATCATGATCAAAAAGCCCAGGGCCAGCATCACCACGGTCGGGTTGTCATTGATGAACTTGGCCAACGGTTCGGCCGCCACCAGCATCACGATCACCGAGGTCACCACGGCAATGATCATGATAGGCAAGTGCTCGGTCATGCCCACGGCAGTGATGATACTGTCGATGGAGAACACCAGGTCGAGCAACAGGATCTGCCCGATGGCCGCCGCGAAGCCGATGGCCACGGTGTTGCCAACCGTTGCTTTCTCTTCAGGCTCCGGGTCCATGCTGTGATGGATTTCGGTGGTTGCCTTCCACACCAGGAACAGGCCACCGGCGATCAGGATCATGTCCTTCCAGGAGAACGCCTGGCCGAACACTTCAAACACCGGCGCCGTCAACTGCACGATGAAGGCGATGGTGCTCAACAGGCCCAGGCGCAATACCAGCGCCATGCTGATACCGATGCGCCGCGCCTTGGCCCGGTGCTGCTCGGGTAGTTTGTTGGTGAGGATCGAGATAAAGATCAGGTTATCGATGCCCAGCACGATTTCCATGACGATCAAGGTAGCCAGTGCGACCCAGGCGGTGGGGCTGGCGGCCAGTTGTAAAAGGTAATCCATAGGTCAGTCCTGACGTGGTAGTGCTGGGAAATTAGGTTTCTTGGGTGTTCGATTCAGCGTCTTTTTCTTCCTGATCATCTTTCTTCTGCGGATTGATCAAGCCCTGGGTCGCTTCACTCAATGCCTGTTCGGCAGCCTTCTGGGTGTCATCGATCGCTTGCTTGGCCGATTCGCTGGCTTTGCCCAACACTTGCTGCGCGCTTTTCTCGACCTGATCACAACCGCCGATCATCACCAATGAAAGCGCAAGCAGCGACGCCGCGCCCAGGGAATTGAGTTTCATGCTGTATTCCTCATTAGAACCATTGGGTCCAAATAGTGGCCCCGCGATAGCGATGCATTCTATGCAGGGGAACAGTTCAGGAAAATTCGTATTTTTCTCGCGTATACTTCGATTTTTACGAAGTGTAGACTCCGATGCTCAATTATCGACAACTGCATTACTTCTGGGTGGTGGCCAAGACTGGGAGCATCGTGCGTGCCTGCGAACAGCTGAACCTCACGCCCCAGACCATCAGCGGGCAGATCAGCCTATTGGAGCAAACCTTTGGCATTGCTCTGTTTCAGCGGGTGGGGCGCCAGCTTGAGCTGACCGAAGCCGGGCGCCAGGCGCTGCCCTACGCCGAGCAGATGTTCCAGACGGGCAACGAACTTGAGACGATGTTGCGCGCTCAGCCCGATGAGCAACAGATCCCGTTCAGGGTCGGCGTGGCGGATGTGGTGCCAAAATCCATCGTCTACCGCCTGATCGCCCCCACCATGGAGCTGAGCGAACCGCTGCGCATCACCTGCCGCGAAGACAAACTCGAACGTTTACTCGCCGACCTGGCGATCCAGCGCCTGGACCTGGTGATTTCCGACAGCCCGATGCCGAGCCATCTGGACATCAAGGGCTACAGCCAGAAACTGGGGGAATGCGGCATCAGTTTTTTCGCCACCCAGGCGTTGACTGACCAGCATGGCGGCGATTTCCCACAGTGTTTGCACGGTGCGCCGTTATTGATTCCGGGGGCAGAGACCGTAGTGCGCAGCCGGTTGCAGCGCTGGTTTGCCGAGCAGCAGATTCAACCGCGGATCATCGGTGAATTCGACGACAGTGCGTTGATGCAAGCGTTTGGGCAATCCGGCAGCGGAATCTTCATCGCCCCCAGCGTGATTGCCGATGAGGTGGTGCGCCAATACGGCGTGGCGCTGATCGGCCAGACCGACGCGGTGACCGAGTCGTTCTATGCGATCTCGGTGGAGCGCAAGGTCAAGCACCCCGGCATCGTGGCGATTACCGAAGGGGCAAGACGCGAGTTGTTTACCGCCCTGCCCTGAAAAAACTGCGCGCCCCCTTTGATCAGGCGCTGGCCGCGCGAGGTTTGGCGCTCATCAGCCACAGTGCGAGCAGGATCGACACCAGGATGAACCCTGAGGCGGCAAAGCCCAGGCTGCCCAGGCCCAGGGTGTCAATCACATGCCCACCCACCATTGCACCCAGGCCAATGCCGAGATTGGCCCCGGCGATATTCAGCGAGGCGGCAAACGCCGGCGCGTGGGGCGCCGCCTTCATCAATCGCACATGGCTGACCAGGAACATCGCCGCCTGGGTCACGCCCCATACCGCCATCGCTGCCGCCAGGCCAATGGTGGAATGAATCGCCGGCACCACTGCCACCATGCCCGCGATCATAAACCCGCAGAACACTATGGACGCAATCAAGGGGTGACGATCCACCGCGCGCCCGCCGAGGGAATTGCCGATCAGCCCGACCGCGCCGAAGCCCATCAGGCACCACCCCACCAGCGTGCCGTCGAACCCTGCCAGGCGCTCAAGGATATCCGCCAGGTAGGTATAGGCGGTGAACATGCCGCTGAAGACCAGGATCGACAGCAGGATGTGGCCCTGCATCACCGGGCTGCGCAGGATCTTGAATTGCGAGCGCAAGGTGACTTGCTCGTTCTTTGCCTGGGTCACCGGCAGGTAAATGAACAGCAATAACGCCTTGGCCAGGGCAATCACCGCAAGCACTGCAAAGGCGGTGCGCCAACCGAACATATCGGCAATCAGCGTGCCTACCGGAATCCCGAACACGGTGGCGCAGACGATGCCGAAGCCGATTTTTTCAATGGCACGCCCGGCGAATTCAGGGCCGACAATGTCCACCGCCGTTTCGCTGGCCAAGGCCCAAAACACCGGCAAGCCCAACGCCGGAATCAAGCGAGCCAGGGACATTATCCAAATATTGGGCGCCAATGCCGCCACGGTATTGGCCACCGCAAACATGATCAGGATGCTGATAAACAGACGCTTGCGCTGGAACCGCGCGCAGTAGGCGGTCAGGAAGGGGCCGAACGCCGCCACGGTAAACGCGAAGAGCGTCACCAGCAGCCCGGCCTGGGACACACTGACATTCAGGTCCCGGGCGATCGAGGGCAACAAGCCGACGATCACGAATTCTGTGGTCAGCACGGTAAAACCGGCTGCCGACAGCAGCAAGATAGGGAACAACATGCAAACTCCAGAAACAGCGACATCAACGACAGCCCGAAGGGCTCGCTGATAGAGAGGAAAGATGAGAGGGGTGAATCTTAACAGAACATGTCGGGGCTTGACCAAATCCGACGTAAACGGGTGACGGAATGCCGCAGCGAACGAGACGCGTCCTACAGCATGCTAGACTTCGCGCCTGCTTCCTACAGTACTTTCTGCCTGCAATGCTGTGCCCTACTAAAAAAACTAGAGACAACTCTTTATGACTGCTGCCCCTTCCCTGTTGCAACGTTTAATGCGCGTCAGCCTGGTCACCCAAATTGTCATCGGCCTGATCGCCGGGATCGTGCTGGCCTTGCTGTTCCCCGAGGCCGCACGCGCCACGGGCTTTATCGGCAAGGTGTTTGTCACGGCGCTGAAGGCCGTCGCGCCGATCCTGGTGTTTGTGCTGGTCATGGCCTCGATTGCCAACCATAAGCATGGCCAGGAAACCCATATCCGCCCGATCCTGTTCCTGTACCTGCTCGGCACCTTTTCCGCCGCCGTGGTCGCAGTGGTCGCCAGCACGTTGTTCCCCTCCTCTCTGGTACTGGCCACCCATGACGCCACGGTGAGCGCTCCCGGCGGCATTGGCGAGGTGCTGCAAAGCCTGTTGCTCAGCGTGGTGGATAACCCGGTCAGCGCACTGATGAATGCCAACTTCATCGGTATCCTGGCCTGGGCCATCGGCATGGGTGTCGCCATTCGCCATGCCGGTGAAACCACCCGCACGGTGCTGGACGACCTGTCCAACGGCGTGACCCTGATCGTACGCGTGGTCATCCGCTTCGCCCCGCTGGGCATCTTCGGCCTGGTGGCCTCGACCCTGGCCACCTCCGGTTTCGGCGCCTTGCTCGGCTATGCGCACCTGCTGGTGGTGTTAATCGGCTGCATGGTGTTCGTGGCGCTGGTGATCAATCCCGCCATCGTGTTCTGGAAACTGCGCCGCAACCCGTACCCATTGGTGCTGATGTGCCTGCGTGAAAGCGGTATTACTGCATTTTTCACCCGCAGCTCGGCGGCCAACATTCCGGTCAACCTGGCGTTGAGCAAGCGCCTGGGCCTGCATGAAGACACCTATTCGGTGTCGATCCCGCTCGGTGCCACCATTAATATGGCCGGTGCGGCAATCACCATCACCGTGCTAAGCCTGGCGGCCGTGCACACCCTCGGGATTGCCGTGGACCTGCCGACCGCGGTGCTGCTCAGCGTGGTCGCGGCCATTTGCGCCTGTGGGGCCTCCGGTGTAGCGGGCGGCTCGCTGCTGCTGATTCCACTGGCGTGCAGCCTGTTCGGCATTCCAAGTGAAATCGCCATGCAGGTGGTGGCCGTCGGTTTCATCATCGGCGTATTGCAGGATTCGGCGGAAACGGCGCTGAATTCGTCTACCGATGTGTTGTTTACAGCGGCGGCCTGCCTGGGCAAGGAAGAACAGGCAGCTTAAACGCCTCGCAAAAAAAGCCCGGTGCCGTTCAATCACGAACGACACCGGGCTTTTTTGTGCTTGCCGGTTTAGAACGCGCCCATGTAATCGCGCTTGCCCACTTCCACACCGTTATGACGCAGCAGAGCGTAAGCGGTGGTGACGTGGAAGAAGAACTGCGGCAGGCCGTAGGTCAGCAGGTAGGACTGGCCGCTGAAGCGCTTCTCTTTCGGGGTGCCTGGGCGGGTGACGATCTCGATGCCTTCCTTGTCGTCGATCTGCTCGGGCTTGATGGTGTCGACAAACGCCAGGACCTTGGCGATCAACGCTTGCAGGTCGGCGAAGGTGACTTCAGTGTCTTCGTACTTGGGCACTTCGATCTCGGCCAGGCGTGCCGACACGCCTTTGGCGAAGTCGACGGCGATCTGTACCTGGCGCACCAGCTGGAACATATCCGGGAACAGACGCGCTTGCAGCAGGGCATTGGGCTCGATGTTCTTGGCAGTAGCGTGGGCTTCGGCTTTGTTCAGCACATCGCTCAATGCGTTGAGCATTTGCTTGAAGACTGGGATAGAAGCGGCGTACAGGGAAATAGTCATGTCAGTCTCACGATAATGGCAGGGTTGGAACCAGCGGCGATTATAGCCATGCCCGGCGCTTGTCTTTTATTTTTTGAGGATTACGCTGGTGAACTTCACTGCATAGGGAACGCGCGATGACCGCCGAACATGACACCGACACCCCTGAGCCGCGCCTGAACAGCACGGAAATCCGCATCCTCGGCTGCCTGATCGAAAAACAGGCGACCCACCCCGAAACCTACCCCCTGACGCTCAACGCCCTGGTGCTGGCCTGCAATCAGAAAACCAGCCGTGAGCCAGTGATGAACCTCAGCCAGGGCCAGGTCGGCCAAAGCCTGCGCGCGCTGGAGGGCCAAGGCTTTACCCGCCTGGTGATGGGTAGCCGTGCCGACCGCTGGGAACACCGTGTGGACAAGGCGTTGGAACTGGTGCCGGCCCAAGTGATCTTGACCGGGTTGCTGTTTCTGCGGGGGCCGCAGACGGTCAACGAGTTGCTGACCCGTAGCGGGCGTATGCATGACTTTGAAGATGCCGAGCAGGTCGTTCACCAGTTGGAACGCCTGATTGCCCGAGGGTTGGCGGTATTGGTGCCACGCCAGGCGGGCCAGCGGGAAGATCGGTATACCCACGCGCTGGGGGATCCGGCGGATATTGAAGCGATCATGACCGCGCGAGGCAATCCAGTAGAGCGTAGCGCGGGGGCTGTTTCGGTGGAACGGATCGAAGAGCTGGAAGCGCGGATTGCCGCACTGGAAGAACGGCTGGCGCAGTTGGAACAGGTATAACGCAGATAAACATGTGGGAGCTGGCTTGCCTGCGATAGTCATAGGTATCTACACAACTTTTGTAGCCACTGCCGACGCTAACCACGATGCGAAGCGAGTCGCTCTTGATCTTGATCTGCTTTTGATCTTAGGCGCCCCGTTAAACCACGCTGGCCGGAATTCGACAGGGATTTGGGGGGTAAACCGGCAGGGATGCCGGTTTAGCCGCCCCGCGCCATGGATGGCGCGTGGCGGCGGCCCCCCAAATCCATCGCGGATTACGGGCACACCGAGCCTAAGCGAGGTGCCGAGTGGTGGGGCAAGAGCGCTTTGGTTACTTTCGCGCTTTTCGAAAGTGACCCGCTGTAAAAGCGGAACCAATAGCAGCCGTTACCTAAATAACGGATATGTACTCGGTCTGACCCAGCACCCTGGTCGGCCCCGAGGCCGCCAGCGGGAGCAAGCTCCCTCGCCACAGGTACAGCGCCGTACCAAAAGATGTGTAGATACCCATGCTGCGATAGTGGTGCATCAGTCAAGAATCCATTGGCTGACACACCCTATTCGCGAGCAAGCCCACACACACAGTGGATTTGTGTAAGTTTTTAGCTTCGGGCGAAGGCTACTGCCGCCTCGAACTGCTCCTGAGTCGGGCGCACGCCTGTATAAAGCACAAACTGCTCCAATGCCTGGATCGCGATGACCTCCAACCCGGTAATCACCCGCTTGCCCTTGGCACGGCCACGCACGATCAACGGTGTTTCAGCCGGAATTGCCACCACATCAAAAACAGTTTCTGCCTGATCAATCGCGTCGGCATCGAACGCCAATGCATCCGCCTCGGCCCCGCCTGTCATACCAATGGGCGTCACATTGATCAGCATTTGTGGACGCAGGTCGCCCAGGTCCGCCTGCCACTCATACCCCAGGTTGCTGGCCAATGCCCGGCCCGCCACCTCATTGCGCGCTACGATCACACCGTTGGCATAACCGCCATCACGCAAGGCGCTGGCCACCGCCTTGGCCATGCCGCCGCTGCCACGCAGGGCGAAGGTGGAATCTTTCGGCACGGCGTGCTTCTTCAGCAGTTGCTCGACAGCAATGTAATCGGTGTTGTAAGCCTTGAGATGACCGTTGGTGTTGACGATAGTGTTCAGCGAGTCAATGGCTTGAACCGAATCGTCGAGTTCGTCCACCAGCGCGATGGCCGCCTCCTTGAACGGCATGGAAACCCCACAACCCCGCACACCCAAGGCTCGGATGCCACCGATCGCGCCGGCTAAATCCTGGCTGCTGAAGGCTTTATAGTAGAAATTCAGCCCCAGCTGTTCATACAGATGGTTATGAAAACGCAGGCCAAAGTTCCCAGGGCGCGCCGACAGCGACATGCACAGCTGGGTGTCCTTGTTGGGATGCATCTGCATGGGTAACTCCTTGAAGTAAGCAAATCGGTACAGACCTTACACAACCTTTACCTACTGGCCGTGCTGTTTTTTTGAAATACGTTGTCTTAAAAGTATCCCCGCGACAATCCTTGGGTCTATTGATTGCAGACCACAAGCGCAGGGGCTAACCGAGGAATGACCATGATGCGTAAAATCCCCAGAATCGCCTTGCTTATCGGCGCACTTGCGATGGCCGGCCAAGCCTCCGCCCACGGTGGTGGTTGGGGTGGCCCGGCAGTGTTGGGTGCACTTGTGGGCGCGGCAGTCGTCGGCTCCGTGGTTGCCAGCCAGCCTCGTGAGGTCTATGTGCAACAGCCGGTGTATGTGCAACCGCAGCCAGTGTATGCCGCCCCACCGCCGGTCTATTACGCGCCGCCACCACCGGTGTACGTGCAGCAGCAGGTTTACTATCGCCCGGCGCCGGTCTACTACGGGCCTCCCCGTGGCTATTATGGCCCGCCTCGCGGCTACTACGGCCCTCCCCACGGCTACTACCGGCACGGTTGGTAAGTTTCAATTGACTTGAGTGGAACAGGCCTCGCCCACATGCGGGGCCTTTTTTTGCCTGGAACGTCCGGTTTAATCCTGCCAATGTCGCTATGACGACAATCCCACAGTACAAGAGTCGCATATCCTCTTGATCGGCCCAGGCGTGCGCTGTCATGGTTGCGTCATAAAACAGTCTCACTATCGACCCGGTCCACCAATAACAATTAAGGACGAACGAACATGCCCACCCAGAATCCGCACCGCACCGCCGGCCTCTGCACGTCCAGCAAGGTCTACAGCGCCTTGACCGAGCTCAAGCACCTTGAAGGCCATCGCAGCGCGAAGTTCCTGGCGCTGTTGGCTGAAAACCTGGTGCGCAAGGGGCTGCTCAGTGAACACGAAGTGGTGAACATGCTCGACCAGGTGGTGGATTAACGCCTGGCGTTGATGTCGACTATCGAGCCAGGTGATTTTTCCTGGATAGCGACACCCCTTAAGGTGGCCTCCATAGCGATTGGAGGTCCTTATGCCCACTGTTCAAATCATGTCTGTCATCGGTAGCGCCGTTCCCACCCCTCTGCGCAAGCTCGGCTTGCTTGCCTGCTGGTACGTGGTACGTGATGGCGAGCCTATCAGCGGCCCGCTCACTTCGTTGTCTGACGCCGAAACACAACGCCGGCTGGCGGCCGACTTCAGGCTCCAGGCCTGAGACCTAAGGCAAGGGCAACTTGACCCGCGGCTTGGTTTCGGCGAACAACGCCCAGCACGACATGAACAAGGCCGCCACCAGCGGCCCGATCACGAAGCCGTTGAGGCCAAACACCGACAAGCCGCCCAGGGTCGAGATCAGGATCAGGTAGTCCGGCATCTTGGTATCTTTGCCCACCAGGACCGGACGCAGCACGTTGTCCACAAGGCCAATCACGAATACACCAAAAAGCCCCAGCACCACGCCTTGCCAGATGGCGCCGCTCAACAGGAAATAAACGGCCACTGGCGCCCAGACAATCCCTGCGCCCACCGCCGGCAGCAAGGACAGGAACGCCATCAGTACCGCCCAGAGCAACGCACTGGGGATGTCCAGGAACCAGAAGATCAAACCACCCAGCGCACCCTGGGTCACGGCCACCAGTACGTTGCCCTTGACCGTGGCCCGCACCACCCGGTTGAACTTGAGTTGCAGGCGGCGCTTTTGCGGCTCGGCCAATGGCACCGCCGTGCGCACCTTGCGCACCAGCTCGGGGCCATCGCGCAGCAGGAAGAACAGCAGGTACAGCATGATGAAAAAGCTCACCAGGAAATCAAAGGTGCCCTGGCCGAAGCTGAACGCCTGGGAAGCGAAGAACTGACTGCCCTGCATCGCCCCCTTGACCACCTTTTCGCGCAGCCCTTCCAGGTTGCCCATGCCAAAGCGATCGAGCAGTTGCTGGAAGTACGGCGGCAGGAAGTTCTTGAATTGCTCGATATAACCGGCCACGTCGAGCTTGCCGCTTTCGACGTTTTTATACAGCGTGGCCCCCTCTTGAACCAGCAACGCACTGGTAATGATCACGGGCAGAATCGCGATCACCAGGCACACCATCAAGGTGGTCAGGGAGGTCAGGTTGCGGTTCCAACTGAAGCGCTGCTGCAGGCGGCGCTGCATCGGCGCGAAGATGATGCCGAGGATCACCGCCCAGAACACCGCGCCATAGAACGGCAGCAATATCCAGATAAAGGCGATGGTCACCAGCGCCAGCAATAGCAGCAGGGTTTTGAATTGCAGGTTGGTTTGATTCATGTCCGGTCCATATGAGAAAGCCGGGCCGGTGTCAGCCCTGTTGCTTAGTCCGCGGCGAAACCTGGGAGTGCCCTTGTTTATCGAACAAGCATAGATCGGCTTGTTTAGACCTGGGTCAATAAACCATGACCGCCCCTGCACTACCCTCGCGCCTTTTTGCGACCCACGCCCATGCCCCCGATGATTGCCCCCGAACTGCTCGCTCCCGCCGGCACCCTGAAAAACATGCGCTACGCCTTCGCCTACGGTGCCGATGCGGTTTACGCCGGCCAACCACGCTACAGCCTGCGCGTGCGCAACAACGAATTCGACCACGCCAACCTCGCCCTCGGCATCCAGGAAGCCCATGCGCAAGGCAAGCGTTTCTATGTGGTGGTGAACATTGCGCCACACAACGCCAAGCTCAAGACCTTCCTCAAGGACCTGGCGCCGGTGATCGCCATGGGCCCGGATGCGCTGATCATGTCCGACCCTGGGCTAATCATGCTGGTGCGCCAGCATTTCGCGCAGATGCCGATTCATCTGTCGGTACAAGCCAACACGGTGAACTGGGCCAGCGTGCAATTCTGGCAGCAGCAAGGCATTGGCCGGGTGATCCTGTCGCGGGAACTGTCCCTGGAAGAAATCGGCGAGATCCGCCAGCACGTACCGACCATGGAACTGGAGGTGTTCGTACATGGCGCCCTGTGCATGGCCTATTCCGGGCGCTGCCTGCTGTCGGGCTACATGAACAAGCGCGACGCCAACCAGGGCACCTGCACCAATGCCTGCCGCTGGAAATACCAGGCCACGCCGGCAGTGGAGAACGCGACCGGCGACATCGTCCAGCACCATCAGCCGACGCTGGGGCTCGGCACACCCACCGACCAGGTATTCCTGTTACAGGAAGCCAACCGTCCCGATGAGCAAATGCCGGCCTTTGAAGACGAACATGGCACGTACATCATGAACGCCAAAGACTTGCGCGCCGTGCAGCACGTGGAGCGCCTGGCGCAGATGGGCGTGCACTCATTGAAGATCGAGGGCCGCACCAAATCCCACTTCTATTGCGCACGCACCACCCAGGTGTATCGCCAGGCGATCGACGACGCGGTGGCCGGGCGCGCGTTTGATCGCGGCTTGATGACCAATCTGGAGTCCCTGGCCCAGCGCGGCTACACCGAAGGTTTCCTGCGTCGGCATGTGCACGACGAATACCAGAACTACCAGAACGGCAGCTCGGTGTCCGAGCGCCAGCAGTTTGTTGGGGAATTGACCGGCGAACGCCGCGGGGAGTTGGCCGAGGTCAAGGTGAAGAATCGCTTTGCCGCGGGCGATCACCTGGAATTGATGACGCCCGCCGGCAACTTTCACTTTGACTTGGCCACCTTGCACAACGCCAAGGGGCAAGCCATTGAGGTGGCGCCGGGGGATGGGCACACGGTGTATGTGCCCTTGCCGGTCGAGATGGACCTGCGTTTTGGCCTACTGATGCGCGATTTGTAGAACCTCAGATCCTGAATTGACCGACCAACTGTCCCAACCGCTGGCCCAGGTCCGCGAGGCTGCGCGAGGTCTGGGCGCCGAGCTGGGTTTCATCCGCTACGCTGTCCACCGCCACAGCAATCTGATGCACGCTGCGGTTGATCTCTTCGGCCACAGCAGTCTGCTCTTCGGCGGCGCTGGCGATCTGCGCGTTCATCGAGTTAATGGTACCGATCAGCTGGGCCATGGTATCGAGGGACGCCCCGGCTTCGTTGGCTTGGGCCGAGGTGCCTTCGCCCGCATCGCTGGAGCGGCGCATCGCGTCAACGGCGGCTTCGGTGCCCTTTTGCAGGCGATCGATCATGCCCTGGATTTCCTGGGTGCTGCTTTGCGTACGGCTGGCCAGGGCGCGCACTTCATCGGCGACCACGGCAAACCCACGGCCGGCCTCCCCGGCCCGCGCAGCCTCGATGGCCGCATTGAGCGCCAGCAGGTTGGTTTGTTCGGCAATCGAGCGAATCACACCGAGCACACTGACAATCGACGACACATCCTGCTGCAGGCTGTCCAGGGACACACCGCTGCTGCGGATATCGTTCACCAGCGCGTGAATCTGCGCGATGCTACCGTCCACCACGCGTTTGGCGGCCTGGCCCTCGGCGTCGGTCTGTTGCGCGGCGACCGCAGCGCCCTGGGCACTGCGCGCAACTTCATGGGCCGCGGACGACATCTGGTTGATCGCGGTGGCCACCTGGTCGGTCTCGTGACGCTGGCGTTCCATGGCCTGCTCGGAGCGCTGGGCCTGGTCGGACACCTGGCTCACCAGCCCGGTGAGCTGGGCGGTCATTTCGGTGATCTGGCGCACCAGGCCGTGGATTTTATCGACAAACCGGTTGAACGCACCGGCCAGGTCGCCCAGTTCATCCTGGCTGGTGATGGCCAGGCGGCGGGTCAGGTCGCCTTCACCGGCAGCGATGTCGTCGAGGTTGGCTTTCATCAGGTTCAGCGGGCGCAGGATGGTATTGGCGACTAACATGCCCACCGCCGCAATCACCAGCAACACCACCACAGCCACGCCAAGGATGCTCAGCAGCACGCCTTGCATACGCTGTTCGACCTTGTCCTGGACCACCGCCACCTGGGCCTCGATACCGTCCAGGTTCACAGAGGTGCCGATAACCATGTCCCATTTGGGCAGGTATTCGGTGTAGCCGAGCTTGGGTACCAGTTCGGTCTGGCCGGGTTGGGTCGAGCTGTATTGCAAGTAGTGGCTGCCGTCCTTGCCGACCTTGACCAGGTCGCGATTGACGTAGACACCGTTGGGGTCACGGTTGTCCTTGAAGCTTTTGCCTACGCCGTCCGGGCTGTTGCCCTTGAACAGGCGGATGGTTTCGGAGTCGTAGCCGAAGAAATAACCGTCTTTGCCGTAGCGGGTGTTGGACAGCAACTTGACCACCTGCGCCCGCGCCGTGCTATCGCCGGGAGCAGCTGCGTCGTAGAGCGGCTTGATGGTGGTCATGGCCACTTCGACATAACCTTGCAAAGTGGCTTTGGCATCGTCGAGCAGGCGCTGGCGGGTTTCATCCACTTCGTTGCGGGCCTGGCCCTGCAGAATCCACACGGTGGTGAGGCTGATGACCACGGCAAACAGCAACACCGGCACAACGGCAAGGGCCAGGACTTTGGCCTTCAAACTCAGACGCATGGCTTTTCTCTCTTGTTAGTGGCGACTTGAGAGGTTAACGGCCAGGTAAGTGATTTCTGTAGGAGCGAGCTTGTGTGGCGAGGGAGCAAGCTCCCTCGCCACCGTAGAGGTGCAGTGCTTGCGTCAGAGCGTCATCGCAGCCAGCCAGCCAAACGCCAGCAACGGGATGTTGTAGTGCAGGAAGGTCGGCACCACGGTGTCCCAGATATGGTGGTGCTGACCGTCGATATTCAGGCCGGAGGTGGGGCCGAGGGTGGAGTCCGAGGCGGGCGAGCCGGCATCGCCCAATGCACCGGCGGTGCCGACGATGCACACGATGGCCAACGGGCTGAAGCCCAGTTGTACGCACAGCGGCACGAAAATCGCGGCAAGGATCGGCACCGTGGAAAACGACGAGCCGATGCCCATGGTGACCAACAGCCCCACCAACAACATCAGCAACGCCCCTACCCCGCGGCTATGGCCGATAAACGCCGCCGAGGCTTCCACCAGTGAGCGTACGTCACCGGTGGCCTTGAGCACTTCGGCAAAGCCTGACGAGGCGATCATGATGAAGCCGATCATCGCCATCATCTTCATACCTTCGGTGAACAGGTCATCGGTGTCGCTCCAGCGCACGATGCCCGACACCGAGAAGATCAAAAACCCGGCCAGGGCACCGATAATCATCGAGTCCAGCCACAACTGAATGATGAACGCCGCGGCAATCGCCAGGCCGGCCACCAGCAGGGTCAGCGGGTTGTACTGCACCGCCACTTGCTCGACGCGCTCGATTTTTTCCAGGTCGTACACGCGCTTTTTGCGGTAGCTGACAAACACCGCCACCAGCAGGCCGACCACCATGCCCAGTGCCGGCAGGCCCATGGCATGGGTGACGTTGACCTGGCTGATATCCACGCCACTCTTGGCCACGTTGGCCAACAGGATCTGGTTGAGGAAGATATTGCCGAAGCCCACCGGCAGGAACATGTACGGCGTGATCAGGCCGAAGGTCATCACGCAGGCAATCAGGCGGCGGTCCAGTTGCAGCTTGGTCAGCACGTACAACAGCGGCGGTACCAGCAACGGAATGAACGCAATATGGATCGGCAGGATGTTCTGCGAGGCAATCGCCACCACCCACAACAGGCCGATCAACAGCCATTTGACGTGGCTGCCGCCGCTGGCTTCCTGACGGTCCACCAGCAGCAAGGCTTTGTCTGCCAGCGCATGGGCCAGGCCGGACTTGGCAATGGCCACCGCGAAAGCGCCCAGCAGTGCGTAAGACAAGGCGACGGTTGCACCGCCGCCCAGACCGCCGTTGAAGGCTTTGAGCGTGGCGTCGATCCCCAGGCCACCGGTCAAGCCGCCCACCAGGGCACCAACGATGATGGCGATGACCACATGCACGCGGGACAGGCTGAGCACCAGCATGGTGCCGACCGCGGCGATGACTGCGTTAATCATGGTTACCTCAAGCAAAAACATAAAAGACAGGCATGCCCGCGCACGGCCCATGGGAACAGCTGCCGGCGTGCAGGCTTGAAAGAGGTCTTATTAGAGGGCGCGCACTTTGCAGCAGGCAGGCGCTCATGTCAAAAAACGACGCCGCTTTGAGGTTTAAATGGGTCGTTTGAATAAAGAACCACGGGCGCCGGCCGATAAGCTGTTTCCATGTGCTTTCAGGTAAGGATGTCCCGATGTCGCTCAGGCAGCTCTCCATTCAATGGAAAATCACCCTGCTGGCGGGCCTGTGCCTGCTGGGGATCGTGACCCTGCTTGTGGGTCTGTCGCTGTATCGCATGGCGCAGAGCTCGGAGCAGGTCAAGGCGTCCAGCATGAAGATGCTCGACGAAGCCGCCCAGGCGCGCATTGAGGCCCAAGGTGAAGTGCAGGCGCTGGGCATTCGCCAGCAGTTCATGGATGCCTACCAATACGGCCATGGGTTTTCCCGCCAGGTACTGTTTTTGCGCGAACAGGCGGAGAAACGCTTTCTCGATGCCTTCGACACCCGTGAAGACCTGACCCGCCAGGTCAAGGCCGCCTTACAGGCCAACCCCGACCTGCTGGGTTTGTCTCTGGTATTCGAAGCCAATGCGCTGGATGGCAAAGACGAGCTATTCGCCAACCAGGCGGAACTGGGTAGTAATGACAAAGGCCGGTTCGCCCTGTATTGGTCGCAACCAACGCCGGGCAAGATCACCTCAATGGCGCTGCCTGAAAGCGACATGACCGACACCTCCATTAGCCCAAGCGGTGAAAAAGCCAACGCCTGGTTCACCTGCCCGCGCACGACCCTCAAGCCGTGTGTGATCGAACCCTATTTCTATGTGATCGACGGCCAGAACGTGCTGATGACCAGCATCGTGTTCCCGCTGATGGTCAATGGCAAAGTCATTGCGTCACTGTCGGTGGACATCAACCTCAACAGCTTGCAGGCCGTGAGCCAACAGGCCAGCCAGAAGCTGTACGACGGCCAGACCCAAGTCAGCATCCTCAGCCCCACCGGCTTGCTGGCCGGCTACAGCCCGGATGCCAGCAAACTCAGCCAGCGCCTGGAGCAGGTCGACACCGCCAGCGGTGCGCAGTTGGTCAGTGCCTTGGCCAACAGCACCCAGACCCACAGCCTGCGCACCGACCAGCAACTCAAGGTGCTGGCGCCGTTTGCGCCGATCCCAGGGGGCAAGTCGTGGGGCGTATTGCTGGATGTACCGGGAAAAGTTCTGGTAGCCCCCGCCGAGGCGCTGAAAACCCAGCTGGACGCTGACAATGCCAAGGGCACCTTGCTGGAACTGGGCCTGGGCCTGCTGGCCGCTGTGGTTGGCTTGGTGCTGGTGTGGTTGATGGCGCGCAGTGTGACTCGGCCGATTCTTGGCGTTGCGCATATGCTCGAAGACATCGCCAGCGGCGAAGGCGACCTGACCCGGCGCCTGGCTTACAGCAAACAGGACGAACTGGGCCAATTGGCTGGCTGGTTCAACCGTTTCCTCGACAAGCTGCAACCGATCATTGCCGAGGTAAAGCGCTCGGTGCAGGACGCCCGCGGCACCGCCGACCAGTCCGCCGAGATTGCTACGCAGACCAGTGCCGGCATGGAACAGCAGTATCGCCAGGTGGATCAGGTGGCCACCGCGTCCCATGAAATGAGTGCCACCGCCCAGGACGTCGCCCGCAGTGCCGCTCAGGCGGCCCAAGCTGCGAAGGATGCCGACCAGGCGACGCGCGAAGGCTTGACCGTCATAGACCGCACCACCGCCAACATTGGTGACCTGGCCGCCGATATGAGCACCGCCATGACCCAGGTGGAAGGCTTGGCCGCTAACAGCGAGAAGATCGGCTCGGTGCTCGAAGTGATTCGTGGCATCGCCGAGCAGACCAACCTGTTGGCGCTTAACGCCGCTATCGAAGCCGCCCGTGCCGGCGAGGCCGGGCGAGGTTTTGCGGTGGTCGCCGACGAAGTGCGCAACCTGGCACGACGCACCCAGGAGTCGGTGGAAGAAACCCGCCTGGTGATCGAACAATTGCAAAACGGTACTACCGACGTGGTCAGCTCCATGGGCAACAGCTATCGCCAGGCCCAAGGCAGCGTCGAACAAGTCGGCCAGGCCGTCACGGCCTTGCGCCAGATTGGCGACGCCGTCACGGTGATCAGCGACATGAACCTGCAAATCGCCAGCGCCGCCGAAGAGCAAAGCGCGGTGGCCGAAGAGATCAACAACAACGTGGCGACCATTCGCGATGTAACCGAGTCGCTGTCGGAACAGGCCAATGAATCGGCGCGGGTCAGCCAGGCGTTGAACAGCCTGGCCAACCAGCAGCAGGGGTTGATGGATCAGTTTCGGGTCTGAATGCAGCCAGGCTTTTCTGTGGGAGCCGGGCTTGCCCGCGATGCAACACCTCGGTATTTCAGGCAAACCGAGTCGATGCTATCGCAGGCAAGCCAGCTCCCACATTTTTGAACTGGGGTGGGTCAGTGCTAGCGGCGTGGTAGCTCGATCAATACCTTGAGCCCACCCAGCTCACTTTCCTGCAACTGCAACACCCCGCCCCACACCTCAACGATGTCCCGTACGATCCCCAATCCCAGGCCATGGCCGACCCTTTGCTCATCCAGGCGTGCGCCGCGGCTGAATACCTGGTCGCGCTGGGCCTGAGGAATGCCCGGACCGTCGTCCTCCACCGCCAACAGGTAGCCCCGGGGCGTCTCGCTGACGCTCAAGCGCACCTCGGCATCCGCCCACTTGCAGGCGTTGTCCAACAGGTTGCCCAGCAGTTCCAACAGGTCTTCACGGTCCCAGGGCAAATGCAGACCCGGCGCGACATGATAGGCGAGGTCCAGGTGCTCACCATGGATCATGCGCAGGGTGGCCAACAAACCGGGTAGTTCTTTTTCACAGTCAAACAGTGCACCCGGCAGCGCATCGCCCGCCAGGCGGGCACGGTTAAGCTCGCGATTGAGGCGCTGCTGCACCTGTTCCAGCTGCTCGCGCAACAACTGGCTCAACTGCGGATGATCCTTGAGCGCATCACTGGAGGCTGCGCTCAACAGCACCGCCATAGGGGTTTTCAGCGCATGGCCCAGGTTGCCGAGGGCATTGCGTGAGCGCTTGAGGCTGTCTTCAGTGTGGGCCAGCAAATGGTTGATTTGCGCCACCAGCGGTTCCAGTTCCTGCGGCACCTGAGTGTCGAGTTGGGAGCGCTGGCCTTGCTGCAGTTGGGCGATCTGGTTGCGCGCCGTCTCCAGCGGGCGCAAGGCGCGACGCACGGTGACCCGTTGCAGCACCAGCACCAGCAGCAGCGCCACCACCCCCACCACCAGGCCCACCTGACGCATCAGGCGAAAGCTTTCCCGCACGGGTGTGTAGTCCTGCGCCACGCTGATGGAAATCAACTTGCCAAAGCGCTTGTAGTCCGAGCGCAACACCAACAACTGCTGACCTTCCGGGCCCAATTGCAGGTTGCCCTTGAGCCCCGCCTCGGGGAGCCTGGGCAGTTCCTGATCCCACAGTGAACGGGAGCGCCAATGAACATCGGCAAAGTCGATACGAAAATAATGCCCGGAGAACGGCCGCTGATAAGCCGGCGACAGGCGCTGTTCATCCAACTGGACGCCGTTGGGCCCGCGCACCAGCGCCACCAGCAGGTTCTCGCTGTCGTTGCGCAAGCCCGCCTCCAGGTAGCGCTGCAAGCCTGCTTCGAACAGCAAGAGGCTGGTCTGCGCCAGTACCACGCCGACGATCACCATCACGCTGATCAACCCCAGGCTCAGGCGCCGCTGGATCGACTTCATGCCGGGGTGGCGCCAAATCGGTAGCCCTGGCCGCGCCGGGTTTCGATCACGCTGCGTCCCAGTTTGCGGCGCAGATGGTTGACATGGACCTCCAGTACATTGGAGTCACGCTCGGTCTCGCCGTCATATAAATGCTCGGCCAGATGGCTTTTGGACAGAATCTGTTCGGGGTGCAGCATGAAATAGCGCAGCAAGCGAAACTCAGCGGCCGTCAGTTGGATCTCGGCGCCATCGCGCAGTACACACTGGCGACCTTCATCCAGATGCAGGCCGGCGGCTTGCAGCGTTGGCTGGTTGGCTTGGCCGTGGGAGCGGCGTAACAGCGCCTGGATGCGCAAGTACAGTTCTTCGGGGTGAAAGGGTTTGCTCAGGTAATCATCGGCTCCGGCCTTGAGCCCTTCGATACGCTCGGCCCAGGAATCGCGGGCGGTGAGGATCAGTACCGGGATGGCCAGCGCGGCGGCGCGCCATTGCGCCAGCACCTCAAGCCCGGGCAAGCCAGGCAGGCCAAGGTCGAGGATGATCAGGTCATACGGCTCGCTGCGCCCTTGATACACCGCGTCGCGGCCATCGGCCAGCCAGTCGACCGCATAGCCCTGGCGCTGCAGGCCGGCCAGCAGTTCGTCGGCCAGGGGTACGTTGTCTTCCACCAGTAGCAGGCGCATCAGTCTTCCTCATCTTTGATCAACACACCATTGGTCGCGTCCAGCTTGATCTCGCGTACCACGCCTTCGGTAGTCACCAATTCCACTTCATAGGCGTATTGCCCGTGTTTCTTTTCCAGCTCGGCCTCCAGCAGCCGCGAGCCGGGATAACGCGCCATGGCTTGGTGCAGCAGCTGTTCCAGCGGCAGAATCACGCCCTGCTGGCGCAGGGCCAGGGCTTCATCCTGGTTGAGGTCGCGGGCCGCCAGGCTGGAGCAAAAAATCATGAGCACCAGCGCCACTCGACTGCCGACGCGTAAATTTACCTTCATTACGTATCCTGATGATTCTTGAGAACCTGCCCGGTGAGCGCGTTCAATTCAACGTCCCATTCAATGCCGTCGGCATCTTGCAGCTCCACTTCGTAGACGTACTTGCCGTATTCCTCATCCAGGTCGGTGTCCAGTAGCGTCGAACCGGGGTGAAGGGCCAGGGCCGTGGCTTCCAATTGATCGAAAGCGACAATAGTAACAGTGGCGGGCACGATCAGTGGCTTGTCAGGGTCCGCCGCGGCGGCCTGGGTCGCCGTAACGATGATGATAGCGGCGGCGCCCAGAACAGTGAGGCGCTTCATGATAAGTCTCCGTTACATGATGTTTTCCTACGCCGGTCACGGTACCTGTCGCAACTTAACTGAAACTGAATTGCCACCATGGCAATTTCCAAGCGGACCGTTTTCCCCACTGCCAGCGAGATTTTCTATAATGCCCCGCTTGCCTCAACAGAGACCGGTATGACTGCCATCCATATCAAGTTCCCTGCCTTGACCCTCAAGGCAGGCAAACGCGCGCTCAGCCGTATTCGCGAGCAGGGACTTGCGCCTGCCGACGTGGGCATCCTCCCCGGTGCGGCCGGTGGCCCCAAGGCCCTGGGTATCCAAGGGCTGGACTTGGCGCTGTTCGGTGACTGGTTGCCGCGCGCACCAAGGGAACGCGCGCTGATCGGCGCCTCCATTGGTTCGTGGCGGTTTGCCAGCGCCTGCCTGCCCGACCCGGTGCAGGGCTTGCTGGACCTGGGCCGCTTGTATAACGAGCAGCGCTTCGCCAAGGGCGTGACCATGGCCGAAGTCAGTCAGAGCTGCCAACGGATGCTCGATGACCTGCTGGCCGGCCGTGATGCGCGGGTGCTGGACAACCCCGACTACCGGCTGAACATCATGGTGGTCAAGAGCCACGGGCTGCTTGCCGATGACCACCGTGGGCGGCTGGGGCTGGGCTTGTCGTCGGTAATTGCCGATAACCTGCGGGGCCGCGCCCGGCTGTCGCGGCATTTCGAGCGGCTGATCATCCACGACCCGCGCCAGGCGCCGCCGGTACATCCGCTCAAGGACTTTGCCTCGCGCTTCATCGACCTGGAACTGGGCAACCTGCGCCAGGCGCTACTGGCATCCGGCTCAATCCCCATGGTCATGCAAGGCGTGCGCGACCTGCCCGGCGCCGGGGCCGGCACCTACCGCGACGGCGGCCTGCTGGACTACCACCTCGACCTGCCCTATCACGGCGATGACATCGTGCTGTACCCGCACTTCACCGACCGAGTCATCCCCGGCTGGTTTGACAAGGGCCTGCCGTGGCGACGCAGCAACCCGCAAGGCTTGCAGGATGTATTGTTGCTGGCGCCATCCAGGGACTACCTGGCCCGCCTGCCCCACGGCAAACTGCCAGACCGCAGTGACTTCAAGCGCTTTATGGGCGACGACCCGAGCCGCAACAAATATTGGCAAACCGCGATGAGCGAGAGCCAGCGGCTGGGGGATGAGTTCCTGGCATTGGCAGATAACGGTAAATTGGGCGAACACTTGCAAGCCCTTTGACCCCATGGGGCCTGCTGGCGAGGGGCGGTATGCGCAAGGGTTGATCAAACTGTTAAACTCGCCGCCTGCCAGACACCTGACCGAGCTGAAAACACTGTGGAAATCTTCAAGGAATTTACATTCGAATCCGCCCACCGCCTGCCCCACGTACCGGAAGGCCATAAATGCGGGCGCCTGCATGGGCATTCGTTCAAGGTGGCCATCCACCTGAGCGGCGACCTGGATCCCCATACCGGCTGGATTCGCGACTTCTCGGAGATCAAGGCGATTTTCAAGCCGCTCTATGAGCGCCTCGACCACAACTACCTCAATGACATCCCCGGCCTGGAAAACCCCACCAGCGAAGTGCTGGCCAAGTGGATCTGGAATGAATTGAAACCCCTGCTCCCGGAACTCAGTGCAATCCGCATCCATGAGACTTGCACCAGCGGCTGCATCTATCGCGGCGAGTAAGCGGTAGCGTGTTGGAAAAACCACCTGCGGGTGGTTTTTTTTGGAAATGCCTACAGGAGAACGTGATGGAAAACACCTGGCTGGCCCACGCCAAGCGCTTGCAGGCACTGGCCTCCACGGGGCTGCATTTCTGCACCGATGATTTCGAACGCGAACGTCTGGAAGAAATTGCCCTGATCGCCCACACCATGCTGGCGCAATTGGGCAACGTGCCGCTGGAGCGTATCAACGGCCTGGTCTCGGATTTTGCCCAGAGATATTCGACGCCAATGATCGATGTACGCGGTGCAGTGATCGAAGGTGAGCGGATTTTGCTGGTACGGGAGTCGACGGATGGCTGCTGGGCATTACCGGGTGGTTATGCCGACATCGGTTTGTCGGCGGCCGAGAACATTGTCAAGGAAATCCGCGAAGAAGCCGGGCTGACGGTCACCGCAAGGACGTTATACAGCGTGACGCACAAAGCCAAGGGCTTGTACCGGCCGGATGTGAGGGATTTCTACAAGTTGTACTTCCTGTGTGACCGGGTGGACCAACTCGCGCCCATGGCAGGTTTTGAAACCACCGAAGTCGGTTTTTTCACACTGGATGATCTGCCGCCCCTGTCTCGCGGGCGCACGATTGAAAGTGATCTTGAGGCGGCCTTTGCGTTTCATCGGGGTGAGACCACGCAGACGCTGTTCGACTGAGCCAGTTTGGCTCACCGCTGCACTGCTTCTGCACCGGATTGGGCTGGGGTAACTTGAAGGGGCTTGCTTGCGCTAGCTGATATCTACCCGCCTCTGCGTTGGCACGCACGATGCAAACGAGCTGCGTCACTACTCAGGGAGCAGCCCCCATGACGCAGCAACCACCTGGCAACGATTACCCCCTCAGCGAAGTCCCCCTGCATGCGCGCAAAGGCCTTGCGTCCACGGCCATGGTGTTGCTGGGTTTTACCTTTTTTACCGCAACCATGTTTGCCGGCGGCAAGCTGGGGGTGGCGTTCAGTTTCATCGACATGCTCGGCGTCGTGGCCCTGGGTAACCTGTTGTTGGGTATCTATGCCGCAGGCCTGGGTTACATCGCGTTCAAGAGCGGCCTGAATTCGGTGTTGATGGGGCGTTTCTGTTTTGGCGAAGTGGGCAGCAAGCTCAGCGACTTGATCCTCGGTTTTACCCAGATCGGCTGGTATGCCTGGGGCACTGCCACGGCGGCCGTAGTATTGGGCAAGTATTTCCAACTGAGCCCAGGCAGTGTGCTGGGGCTGATGATGGTGTTTGGCTTATTGTTCTGCGCCACTGCCTATGTGGGGTATCGCGGGCTGGAAATCCTGTCCTGGATCGCAGTGCCTGCAATGGGGTTATTGTTGATCCTGTCGATGTGGGTCGCCACGGTGAAGGTCGGCGGGCTACCGGGGCTGCTGGCGGTGGTGCCAACCGCAGAGTTGGACTTGTCCACGGCGATTACCCTGGTGTTCGGCACCTTCGTCAGCGGTGCGACCCAGGCCACCAACTGGACGCGGTTTTCGCGCTCGGCCAAGGTCGCGGTGCTGGCCAGCCTGATCGGCTTTTTTATCGGCAATGGCCTGATGGTGCTGATCGGCGCCTATGGCGCCATCGTCTATCAGCAACCGGATGTGGTAGAGGTTTTACTGTTGCAAGGTTTCGCCATGGCCGCGATGGCGATGTTGCTGCTCAATATCTGGAGCACCCAGGACAACACCATCTACAACTTCGCCGTCGCCGGTTGCAACCTGCTGCGCACCCAGCGCCGCAAAACGGTGACCCTGGCCGGTGCAGTAATCGGCACCCTGCTCGCCTTGCTTGGCATGTACGACCTGCTGGTGCCCTACCTGATCCTGCTGGGCACCGTGATCCCGCCCATTGGCGGGGTGATCATGGCGGACTTCTTCTATCGTTATGGGGGCCAATACCCGCGCCTGGCGGATGCTCGCCTGCCGGCATTCAACTGGCCGGGTCTGGTAGCGTATGGGGTGGGTACCGTACTGGCGTTCAATTCGCCATGGGTCGCGCCGCTGGTGGGAATTGTTGCCGCATCGCTGACCTACGTGTTGCTCAGCGCCATACTACGCATCATGACCGCCGGGGCATCGATATCGCCTTGAGGATCCGGCGGCTGCCTGCCTGATTGTTTTTAGCCAAGAGGAACTTGACCATGCACATCATCAATGCCCGCCTGCGCAACCGTGAAGGCTTGCATGATCTGCACCTGGAACACGGCCGGATCGCCAGTATTACTGCGCAAACCAGCGTTCCCACGCTCGCGGCCGGCGATCTGGACGCCGCCGGCAACCTGGTGATACCGCCTTTCGTCGAACCCCACATCCACCTTGATGCCACGCTCACTGCCGGCGAACCGCGCTGGAACATGAGCGGTACGCTGTTCGAGGGGATCGAGTGCTGGGGGGAACGCAAGGCCACCATTACCCAGGAAGACACCAAGGCCCGGGCCAAAAAAACCATCCAGGCCCTCGCCGCCCACGGTATCCAGCATGTGCGCACGCATGTCGACGTCACCGACCCGGACCTCACCGCGCTCAAAGCCATGCTGCAAGTGCGTGAAGAAAGCACGCACCTGATCGACCTGCAAATTGTTGCCTTCCCCCAGGAGGGCATCGAGTCGTTCCGCAATGGCCGCGAGTTGATGGAGGAAGCCATTCGCCTGGGCGCCGACGTAATCGGCGGCATCCCCCACTTCGAATACACCCGCGATCAAGGGGTCAGTTCGGTGAAGTTCCTCATGGACCTGGCCGAACGCACCGGTTGCCTGGTGGACGTGCATTGTGACGAAACCGATGACCCTCACTCACGCTTTCTCGAAGTACTTGCCGAAGAAGCCCGCAGCCGCGACATGGGCACCCGCGTCACCGCCAGCCACACCACGGCCATGGGCTCCTACGACAACGCGTACTGCGCCAAACTGTTTCGCCTGCTGGGGCATTCCGGCATCAGCTTTGTGTCTTGCCCCACCGAAAGCATCCACCTGCAAGGCCGCTTCGACAGCTTCCCGAAACGCCGCGGCGTCACCCGTGTCAACGAGTTGCTCGAAGCCGGCATGAACGTGTGTTTCGGCCAGGACTCCATCGTCGACCCCTGGTACCCGTTGGGTAATGGCAACATCCTGCGCGTGCTGGAAGCCGGCCTGCACATCTGCCATATGCTCGGCTACCGCAACCTGCAAAGCGCGCTGGACCTGGTCACCGACAACAGTGCCAAGGCCATGGCCCTGGGTGACCGCTACGGTCTGGAAGCCGGCCGCCCTGCCAACCTGCTGATCCTGTCGGCCGACAGCGACTACGAAGTCATTCGTAGCCAGGGCCTGCCGCTGTACTCGATCCGCAATGGCAAGGTGCTGATGAAGCGGCAACCGGCACAGGTGGAGTTTATGTAACCCGGTGGCTAGACGATGGAGTCGATATCCAGTGTTTGCGCCCTTGCCAGATCATCGTGGGAAGGCGGTGGGATGCTGGCAAATTGAGCAGGCTCGCGATTCTCACGGTGGCTGAACCAGCGTTTGAGGCTGGCGTGCAGGTGCGTAGCCTCCGCATGACTGCCGTAGACATCGCGGGCTTGAAGGCGACGCCAGCGCAGGCTGGCCAGACGCTCACGGCTGGTGTGCAAACGGTCGATCTCGGCGTTCAAGGCATCGTTGGTTTCATGGCTGCGATCATTGGCAGGGCGTAGACGGGCGAGGTCACGCCGTTTGGCCCGCAGTTGCGCGCGCATGTCCTCAAGAGCCTGGTCGAGCAGCTCAAACTCCCTTGGAGTCACCAAGGGGCCTTGGCTATCCAGGGTTTGTTGCCAGCGCCGCAATGTAGCCCAGGCCGCAGGGATGTAGCTGGTGGTCATGAAGTGTTGACCGGCCTGAAAAAGCTGCCTCAATAGATTGTCGCGGTCGGGCATGTCGCCCTGCAGTTGCAATGCGCGATTACAACCCGCCTCTTCGATGGACTCACAGCCCGGCTTCCATAACACCGAAGAATGGGTGCCATCCGGGAGCGTGATCGGCATGAAGTGATGTTGTTCACCATGATGTTGATAGGGGTTGCCCCCCATGCGCACCAACCCGGCGGCGAACAACAGGCCACCGGGTACAGGAGTACTGAATAAGGTGATGGCACCGGGTATCCAGAGTTTGGCGGTGGTGTTCATCCACGGGGCGGGGACACTAGGCACGGGGTCGTTGTGATTGACGATGCGGTGGTGGACCAGTGATGAAGCGCCGGCAGTGAATTCGGAGTCAGCGGCACGGGGCGCCCCATAGGTGTAAAGGAGGATGTTGTAGTGGGCGTCCGGCGTTCGGCGCAGTCCTTCGGCCAACAGCAATGCAATGGCGCCGCCGAGGCTGTGGCCGCAAATTACAATGCGTTGGCCGGTGTGAAACTGATCAAGGTATCGCAATACGAAATCACGCATAGCCCGGTAGGCTTGATAAAATCCGTCATGCACTTTTCCAACGCCTTCGGCAAACGCTACCTGATGGGCGTCTGCGTCACGTAGCACATCGGCACGGCTGACGGTTCCTCGCACAGCTATCAGGATTACCTCATCGTGGTGAGTGATGAAAGCCTGGGTGTCGGTGCCGAATTTTTCGTCATCGAAAAAGTGCAAGCGCGGAGGGTGCTCCTGTTCTTCCTTCAGTTCCGGTCGGTTTTGGGGATACAACTCAGGATCGAATGGCAGGATTTCGAAACGGCTGGAATAAGGGACCTCTTCATAGAGCGGATAAAAACGCTGCACTTGCTTCGGGTCAATTCGCCAGGCTTCGTGATACAACGAAAGCTGTTCAGCGAATAAATTTCCAACGCTTGGATCCAGCGGAAACCGGACTTCATGCAAAGGCCTTTCTGAGGGTTCCTGCCCAAAATCGCAATAACTCAACGCGGCAAACAATGCGAGCTGGTACAGGTTCAGGGCACTGAATCTGTCTTCAATACATAGCATTGGGCGCAACGCCCGTAGTGGTCGTACTTCGAGGACAGTGTGGTTGTTGGGGAACAGTACGATACCTGACAACGTTGGCTCGGGTGGGCCGAATCCAAGGTCGGCCATCATTTTCAGTACATGACGTTTGGGACTATGGGCACGAGGCGTTATCGCAGGTAAGTGGGCAACATGGCGTACTAGATCCCTGACTTCGACTTGGTAGAATTGGTTGGCTTGTTGTTGTGCAGGATTAGCCTCAACGCGACGCCCATCGGCCATAGCAAATCCAGTCTGCTCAGCACGAACTTGAAGCTCGGTAACTGGAAGCTGATAGGTCGGTCGCATCATTAACCGACGATATGGCTGCCCTGCTCCTGAATACAGGTCATCAAA
Source organism: Pseudomonas sp. NCIMB 10586 (assembly GCF_023127895.1). Classification (NCBI taxonomy): domain Bacteria; kingdom Pseudomonadati; phylum Pseudomonadota; class Gammaproteobacteria; order Pseudomonadales; family Pseudomonadaceae; genus Pseudomonas; species Pseudomonas sp. NCIMB 10586. The sequence goes on along the minus strand of NZ_SPKQ01000050.1, from coordinate 49,422 downwards.
AACAAGGATGACGGGGCCGCTATTAATATTTTCCAGCTTGGCAAAGCCTTCTACATTCAATCTACCCTTGTACTGCTGTCCTACACTGTCGCGGACGGTATATGGCAGGCCGCCATACGTCGCGCCAACCCCGAGCTCATCGACCAGGCAAAAGCTGACCCAGTGCCCTCGCAATGAACAAGCTGGCGCACTGTCGCTGAAAAAGGATCGCTTCCTTGCGTCCAAATACATGGCTTAACTCCTTATCACTCACACGTTGGATAAATATTGCAGATGCGGCCATCCGGCATTTTTATTGGCTTGAAATCGGTGTTATTGCCATTGCAGTAAGCATCCAGATCGGCAAAATCTATACCCTTGCAGCGTTTCCACCCTCCTGGAACAGCGACCCAGTTATCGCCAAAAGCGGGGCGTTCCTCATCAGTCATCTTTAGCATCACCCTGAGGGTTCTCCCCCGCAGTTGATCGCGCTGTGCAGTTCCACCAACGCGTGTTGTCTGCAACTGTCCTAGCGAATTAACCGAACGGCACTGGAGGATTTTCCTGATTGCATGAAAGGGACCTACTGTCCGAAACAACCATTGACACTGACCTGATAGCTCCTTCACTCCTTTCTCCTGCATCCCAGGTATATCCAGATGATCGCTAATAGAGATATAGGCATCATCCCCCCCCACATCTGTATCCCGCGCGCCCCACTTCGCATAAAAACCAAACTCCACACTGCGCAGTACCAACGGGCAACCCTCTACCGTTTCAGCCAGCGGCAGTTCATAGCTAATCCTGCTCGCTACCGGTTTGTATTCCGTGAAAAAGACTTTTCGCTCTGGTCTCTTACCTCGACGCCTGGGTAAAACGCAGCGTTCACCCGTCGCAGGTCGGTAATTGGCAGCAGTTTTAAGTTCAAACTGGGCCGGCAAATCCACCTCCAATGTAAAACTATCCACCACCCGCCCCGCGCACCCCGGAATCCCCGCGCCCCCAAGAACAAGCAACACCGCTGCCATCCACCTACTCACCGTTTCCCACCTCCCTGTGCCACTGCTCCACGACCCGGTCAAAATGCACTTCAGGTGTTTCCCCAGCCCGAGGCGGCCAATGAATAACGCTGCTTCGGATCGTCTCTTCCAACCGGCGCACCACCAGGAACGCCAACTGCTCGGGGCTGCGCCATTGCCAGGTCCGCGCCTGTTCCAGTATTTGGCTGAGCCAGACCTTGGGGTCCTGGAATTCGACCAATGCCGCCAGGTCCTCACTGTGCTCCGCGAGCAGATAACGCAGGATATTGGCGTGCAGGATGGCTTCGGCCTGTGGGTTTGGCGTATCCAGCCAGGGCGCTGGATCCGGTGCCGAATAATCGCCCGGAGCAGGGTTTTCGCTTTGGTGCCAGCGCCCTTCATGCCAATAGCACACGCTGACCAGCGGCCCGAGATAGACCGGCCAGTGCTCCTTTGATAGATGGAGCAAGGCGCGGGCCAGGGTGCGGTTGTCGTGAATACGATAGAGCGCCCGCTGCCCCGTCGGCCCCACCAGCAGCCTGTCGCGCCAATGTCGCGTTGCACCCGCCAAGTCGGCAGCGGATAGGCTAAAGAGCCATCCCCAGTTCGACTCGGGATGTTGCAGCAGGTCGATCAGTGCAGGCTCATTCATTTGTTCCAGCAATAGGATCAGCGGGCCAGAACTCGCCAACTGCGCCGCATCGGTCTCGCTGTAGAGCTTGCAATAACGCGACAGGTCGCGCCCTGCCAGCAGCGGTTGGCTAGCCTCATGACTCCCCTCAAGCATCAGGCATAGGTGGTAGCCTTGTTGCTGTTGTCGGGCCATCCATCGAGTGACCAGGCTGTCCATCAAGCTGCCCTCCCCGCAATATCGCACTGACCTTCGCGGCAGCATTCGCACAGGGGGCAAAAGTCCGCACCCAGTTTTTTAGCCAAATCCATGATGACGCCTTGCGCTGCAGAAACTTGCGCGCCGGCAACTGGCGGGGGCGTTACCGAGCGCGTTGCGGACGGTGAACCGCCCAGGATGATGGGCCGGCTGCTGAAAATACCTCCGGCCTGAATCAGCAGGTGCTCTCCGCCAGCCTTCAGGCTCAGTTGCGCACCCGCATCAATCACCAGGTTGGCACCAGCCTTGAGATGAACCTGTTGCCCGGCTTCGATCACCAGGGTCTGAGCAACACGGGTCAGGCTATCGCCCTGTACGTCGAGGTGGTCATGCGCCTCGAGCACGACCTTGCGAGCACCGAGAATATGGCGACGCTCCTCACTCTCCAACCGAACCGTACTGGTTCCCCGAATGACTTCATGCCGTTCCCCTGCCACTTCCAGGCGGCTGTCATGCCCCACCCGTTGTTCCAGGTCACGCTGGGCGCGCAGGTAGATGAGCTCTTCGCCACTGCGGTCTTCCAGATGCAGCTCATTGCCACCGCTACCGCCTGGGGAGCTGCGGCTGCGCAGTACCGTGCGTGTCTTGTGCTGTGGCAAGGGGTAAGCCGGCAAGTGCGACGCATTGGGCAGGCAGCCGTTGACCAAAGGTTGGTCCGGGTCGCCTTCCAGGAAGCTCACCAGCACTTCCATGCCTACCCGGGGAATGACCAGCGCGCCAAATCCGTCACCGGCCCAGCCCGACGCCACCCGCAGCCAACAGCTGCTCGTATCGTCGTTTTTGTCCAGGCGATCCCAATGAAAGCGCACCTTCACCCGGCCATAGGCATCGCAATGCACGTCCTCTCCAACGGGCCCGGTTACCGTTGCGGTCTGGCTGCTACTGATCGTCGGCTTGGGGTGCTTGAGGGCCGGGCGATGCACTGCGCGCCAGGGGGTTGCAGTGAATCGGTTGCGATAGCCCTGAAACCCGCCGGCCTCGAATGCCGACTCTTCCAACACCTGCGGCTGGTAGCCCTCATGACGCACCGACGTCAGCAACCATAAGTCATTGCACGCTGGATCCGGGTGACCGCACAGTTCAAGAAAGTGACCACTGCGTAACGCGGGTTGATCGCTTTTGCCCAACACCCGATGGCGATCACGCTGATGGCGCTCCAGGCCACGCCGCGCCAGTTGCGCCCCCCGGGCACGGCCGGTGAAACCACCGGGGCATTCATAGTCTTCCCATGGTTCTGCCGTTTTGGCACCGGCCTGTTCTTGCAGGCAAAACGAAGGATGCTCAAAGTCATAGTCTCGACGCACGGTTCGCTGACTGCGTGTCTGCAAACGCCGGTCGAAGCGCTGGACCACCCGGGTCTCGAGCGCCGGATCACCCGACGAGCAATAACGCTGCACCGCCAGCCGTCGAAATACCGTCTGGTCGTCACCGAATACCAGCAGATGGTTATCCACGCTGTGGCGAAAATGGTAGTGAATACCCTCCTCTTCACACAGCCGCTGGATAAAGTGCAGGTCGGATTCCCTGTACTGCACGCAAAACACCCGCGGTGGATACACCACCGGTCCAAGCTCGAAGGCATAGGCGTCGGCAAGGATCCCGTGGTGTTCAAGGACCGTTGCAATGATCTGCGGCACGCTGCGTTGCTGGAATATCCGCTGGTCGCGACGATGGGCAAGGCAGGCCAGGCGCGGGGCGAGGGTCAGGTGATAACGGGTGAGCCGCACGCCAGGGTCACCTCGACCGATGGCGTAGACCTGCCCATGCAGCCCCTGCTCCGCTTCGCCAAAGTCCAGATAGGCGGGTTGATGAAGCAGCGCCTCCAAATCGAAGGAAGGGTCTTCGCTGACCAGTTGCACATGTATGAAGTAAGGCTGATCGAGGGCTTCAGTGCCTTTGAATGCCACTACCTGAAAGTCTGTAGTTATGCCTGAAAGAACTAATTTGAAACGTGACGAAACAAACGCGTTAACCATCCTTTGTTACCCGCCATCAACTTTTCAACTGAACGACTCTCCCTCGCCAATACCGGATGGATTGCGAAAAAAAGCACCTGAACAGACTAAAGCTTAGCGATTTCCCGCGCTTTTCGGCGCTTACCCAATAAAAAAGAAGTTTCGTACACCGAGGATGGAAATGTCGCTTATAAAGCAAGACATACAGCCAATAAGACATCTAAGAACAACAAGAAAATTCTTACGCGATTTTATATCTGAATAACCAAGTTCCGAAGAAACAGCTGACATCTGTCCAAGCCGACAGCAGCCTTCCAAATTCAGGGGATGAGTCGCGCCGCCCCAAAAAGACTGACACCCTGCAGCTGTCCAGACTCGGTTTGCAAACGCACTGGCGCCGTGCCACCCGGCATCACTACGGCGATGTCTCCCCCCTCAACCCAACCCGCGCGCCATGCCGCGCACGCCACGGCGCTGGCGCTGGTACCCGAGGACGCCGTGGGCCCCTCCCCTCGCTCAAATACCCGCGCTATCACACGATTGCCAACGTCCCGAGCCGCCCATTGAAGGTTGATTCCACCGGCACAGGGTTGGCCGGTACCTGCGGGCGGTGCAAAAGCGATAGTTTTCAACCGATTGAACAGCACCGATTGATGCATCGTGTCGTTGTCTGGCAATGCCGACACTTGCTCGACCAGCGTCACACAATGAGGATTACCCACCCGGACGAACTGGCTAATTCCCCAATGCGAATCAATCGATGTCAGTGCCGCCAGGCAGCTGAATAGGTGACTGCCCACGACCACGGAGCTTATGCCAGCGGCACTTACCGCCAAGGGGCCAAAATCAGGTCGGCCCAAGGTCAACCAGAAACCTTGCTCACGTTCATGCATCGCCGGCTCGACATAAGTGGCCACGGGCGATACCGCGTCAGGCTTGTCGTGATATACCCGCAATTCACTGCCCTGGGCCATCAAGCCCTGGTCGCTCAACGCCTGAGCAAAAATAGTCAGGCCATTGCCACTGCGTTCGGCCAGCGACCCGTCGGTATTGATGATCAGCAGATCAAACGGCGACTGGTCCTGAAAAGGCCCTACCAACAAACCATCGCAGCGGTGCGCCTTTGTATTAGCCGGACGAGGCAATAAGCCCCAGCCACATTCAGAGGCAATAGCCGACGCCGCCCACGCCTTGCGCGTGATCGCCGCCGTGCGGGCATTGTTGGGCACATCAATACCCAGTTCACGTAAATAGGTGGGGCTGACCACCCCATAGATATTGCCGCGCGCATCGTAGAATCGGGTCATTACCACACCCGCCTGAAATTTTTCATCGGCCCGTCCGTTCAGTTACCTGCTTACCAGAACGACAGCGTATTACAGAACCGCCACCTGTGGGAGGTGGTCTGGAAGGTGGTAATCCGTCGCAAGAAACCTGGGGTTCAGCCACCCTCACGAGGATTACACACCTTCCAGACCACCGCCTACAGGCTCGATCACTCCTGTGTGGTTATCAGCCACCAAAGAGTTCCGGCTTTGTAAAAATAATTTTCTCGATCCGTATTTTTGATTCCGAACGCGAAGGGAACCCGGCTCGCTCCAGAGGGCCTGATGTGCAAGGATGTGACACTGAACATCGCTCGATGAACGCAAAACCAAGGACTTTTCATGACTGCCATCCCCACCCCTGCGCCCGTAATTCCCGGGCGGCTGGAGCAGATGTCGACGCGCATCGCTTTCTTTATCGCCGGCTTCGGTATCGCCGCCTGGGCGCCCTTGGTGCCGTATGCCAAAGCGCGCGCAGATCTGAATGAAGGCACGCTTGGCCTGCTGCTGTTGTGCCTGGGAGTTGGCTCGATCATCGCGATGCCGGCAGCAGGCGCCTTGGCATCGCGCTACGGCTGCCGTCGCGTACTGACCGCAGGGACGCTCATGATCTGCCTGGCCCTGCCGATGCTGGCCACTGTCAGTTCGATCCCCTTGTTGATCGCAGGGTTGTTCCTGTTCGGCGCGGGCCTGGGCACCGTGGATTCCACCGTCAATCTGCAAGCGGTGATTGTCGAGCGCGCCAGTGGTAAAACCATGATGTCGGGCTTCCATGGTTTATTCAGCCTGGGGGGCATCGTCGGCGCAGCGGGGGTTGCCGGGTTGCTGGGCCTGGGCCTGTCGCCACTGCAGGCGACGCTGGTAGTGGTGGCTATCATGGTTGTGGCGCTGCTCAAGGCCGCACCGCACCTCCTGCCTTATGGCAGTGAAAGCTCCGGCCCGGCGTTTGCGGTGCCCCATGGTGTGGTGTTGTTCATCGGTTGCCTGTGTTTCATCGTGTTCCTGGCCGAAGGTGCCGTGCTGGATTGGAGTGCGGTATTCCTCAGTGCCGAGCGCGGCCTGGATGAAGCTTACGCCGGCCTTGGCTACGCGGCATTTGCCTTGACCATGACCGCTGGGCGTTTGACCGGTGATGCCATTGTCCGACGCCTGGGGGCAACGCGAGTAATCGTGATCGGGGGCACCTTGGCGTGTGTCGGCCTGCTCATCGCGACGCTATTACCAGCCTGGGAAACTGCATTGCTTGGATACGCATTGGTGGGTGCCGGGTGTTCGAATATCGTGCCGGTGCTGTACACCGCCGTCGGCAAACAAAAGGTCATGCCGGAGCATATTGCGGTGCCGGCCATCACCACGCTCGGTTATGCCGGCATTCTCGCCGGCCCTGCGGTAATCGGCTTTATCGCCCATGGCAGCAGCCTGAGCACCGCCTTTGTATTGATTGCGGTGTTGCTGGCGGCCGTGGCCATCAGCGGCAAAATCCTCAAGGTATAGGCCCGGCAGTCAGCGCGCTTTGCGAGCATCGTCCTGCTCCCGCCAGCGCTCGAGGCTTTTGTTGCTCAGCCAACCCTCTTTGTGGGGTGGGCCAAACAGTCGTGTGCCGTTGGCACGTTCCAATGAAGGCAGCAAACCTGGGCGTTCGATAATGTTCTTCGCCGTGTAGACACACAACTCACTGTATTGGGGCCTGGGCATGCCGGTAGACGTGTCCAGTACAGGGCTGCCCTTCTGATCAACTTCGTAAGGGTCCTGCATGACCGCCTTGAGCTTGGCAATCTCAACGTACTGGTGTTGTTCGAACAGGAAGGTGCGATCCATTGTCTTGTCTCTCAACTGTTCAAACTGGCTTTGCAGCGCTTGCACCACTTGCGCGTTGCCATGGGTATGAAACGGATCCTGGCTGAACGCACTCGCCGAGCTGTTGCCATGCAAAGCCTGGGCTGCCGCACTGAGGCTGTCACGCGTGATATCGCCGTCGCGGCTGAAGATGGTGTCGCTTAACCGCGCACGCTTGAGAATTTCCCTGACGACCTGAATGGCGCCGTCCAGTGCCTCGTTTTCACCCATGGGTTGAGCGGCGATCCGCTGCAATGACATCCAGGTCAAGCGCCCCTCATTAAGGAAGGGGTGCAACAGGCCAAAGGCTTTTTCAAGGGCCTTTGCCAACTGCTTGTCCGTTGAAGTTTCACCCGGCAGGGAACTGCTCGCCCGTTCAGCGGGGAAGTTCTGTAGGTCTCGATGACTTAGAGCGGATAACGTTCCGCGCAAAAGAGTGGGCTGGCGAGAGATCCCTCGCTCCGGCACGGAAGAAGCTTCCTGCCAAGTGACCGGTGATAGCGTCGTTGCTCGCGCAGCTGACCCGCCAGGGGCGAGAGGCCGACCGGGAGGTAGTACACCCTCGATTTTCATGGGTTTTCTCCAACTCTATTCAGATGCATATCCGCTTGGTGACCTGTGTCGGAATGACAAGATCAACGAATGGATTCCACTCGGACAAGCACCTCATGTGTGGTTGGAGGGAGACGGCAGTTCCGGATGAGCAGCGAATACCAATGACAATATGTAAAAGCCCAGGCAAGGCAGCATCAACCTGACTTTCGACTACGCCACCACGTCGCCAGGCTATTGATCAGCCCGGTGCTTTTCAGTGAATCAGCGCGGGCCACTGGGACCTGGCGGTCAGCCAACATGCCCCGGGAAAAATCATCCGCAACGGGCGCCTGAAATTTTCGCTCGCCGGCAAACGCTTTCATGCGGCGGGCTTGGGCCACATATTCCTGCGCGGCAGTGGGCATACCTTCTGATACTCCGCCCTTCTCGGACAGCGCAGGGTTTACTTGCTGGGTGTTTTGCAGAAGTTCAAGGCGGCAGGATTGGGAGGAATTAAACGAAGTTGAAGTCATGTGTTTTCCCTCAGGCGAAATCTGAAAAGCAGTGGGCCAATGCACCACCGCAGTTACCACCTATGTGGCAAATAAGCGTAAGCCGTTCCTTAAATGATTGAATCAGGCGCCGTTTTCGCAGCACAGCGCCTGAAGGCGGGTTATTGCGACAGTAAGGCCAATGCTTTGCGACGGATCTTTCCATCACCGTCGGCACTGACGAGGTTATCCAACAGTTTGAGCAGGTCGCCCCGTTTCATGACTGCCTGGGCCAATTGGATCAGGTGATCCTTGGCTGCATCGCCTGTGAGCTCCTGACTTGCGAGTTTCCTCAAGTCTTTGAATTTCAGGTGTGGCCCGCCGCTCCCATCCTTGAGTTCATCGAAATGCTCGAGCATTTCAGCGGCCAATTCCTTGTCAGTCTTGTACTTGAAGTAGTTATCTCCCTGGATAACCGCGTTCAGGCTTTTCCAATCAATAAGATCATTCAACGCACCGGTGCGACCGTCCCGGTCAAGCGCCGCCATCAGCTCCGGACGTCGCAGCAGCTCATTGGCCAAGCGGGCGTTTTCCCTCATGACCGGGTTAGGTGACCATCCTCGTTTCGCCATCGCAAGAATGCTGTCAACGCTGATAGACCCAGGGTTATTTGGATCTCTAAACGCGTTGAAGCTGTCGCGCAATTGCTGCGCCAACTCTTCGTTACTCTTTAATGAGTATTGCGGATCCGGCCTGCCGGGGGCGACCGGATAAGGCCTACCCCCTGCAGTAGGGTCGGGGCGCGGCGGTGGATTGCTTGCCCCGGGGTTGGGCCTTGGCGGCGGGTTGCTGCAGCCCGGATGCATGGGCGGCCGATGCCCCAGGAACCAATGACTGAGCCAGCGCTTGAGTTGGCTCAGTAAGTGATGCAGCCCGGGAGGGTTGTGTTGATGGCCAAGCACATCAGCCGCGGTTGTTGCCGGCTGATGGTGATCGAACACCGGCCCGGCCTTGTTTTGCGTGGTCGGGAAGTTGACATGGGCAGCACGCTGATCATTGAAAGAAGGCGCAGCAGGTGCCTCGCGAGTGTGTTTGACGACAGCCTTGCCAGTGACTTGTGAACGGTCTGGCGTTGTTGAAGCAGAGACGGATGTATCCATCGATACAGACATAGGTTTCTCCATTGCAGTAGGCGCGATTTCAGCTTGTCGCTCCAACGCAGTGTCGAAGCCCATCAGCTTTCCCATGTGTGGTTTTGTGTCGGAAACAGTTCCTGACGCAGCAACAATACGTGCTTTGACGGTGTAGGAAACAGATCAGGCAGGCTTGCATTACGCCGGGCGCGGGCAAAAAAAATCGCAACCCTTGGGCTGCGATTATTGCCATCAACCGAAGATCAGAATCCAACGCTTGCCTGTACGAAGAACGTGCGCGGCTCGCCCAGGTATATCCCGGCGTTATTGTCGCTGGAGCGTGTGTAATGTTGCTGGTCGAAGAGGTTTTTCACCCCCACGCCAAGTTTCAGGTTCGACAGTTGCGCACCGAAGTCATAACCGCTGCGCACGTTGACCGAAACATAACCCGGAATATCACCGTACTGGCCGTCAGCGGTGCCTTGGGTGATATAGGTGGTGCCGGTGCCTGGCGCACGCTGGCCAGACTGAGCATAGACGTCCAGGTTGTGCGTCCAGTGATTGACATCGTAACGCAGGCCCAGGGTCGCCACTTCACGGGAATACAGCGGCAGATCGCGGCCCTTGAACGGTACGTCGCCCTCGGAGGTGGCCTTGGTGTAGGTAAAGCCGGCGTTGGCGGTCAGACCGTCGAGGCGCGGGTCAAGATTGGACAGGTCGTAGTGGGCCGACGCTTCGATACCGGCGTGCTTGGTGGCGCCGAGGTTGGTCCAGCCTACGTCATTGCTGACGTATTGCAGTTCATCCGAGAAGTCGATGTAGAACAGCGTCACTTCGCCGCCCCAGATGCTGTCGTTGTAGCGCGTCCCGATCTCGTAGGTCTTGGCTTTTTCCGGGTTCAGACCGTTGGCGGTCTGGTTGCCGGTACCACCCTGCCCCAACTGGAAATACTGCAAGCTGCCGAAGGAGGTTTCGTAGTTGGCGAACAGTTTCCATGCGTCGCTGACGTGGTACATCACGCTCAGGGCCGGTAGCGGTTCATTGTTGTGAATCTCGCGGCGTTTTTCCTCGGTACGCTTGCCGTTCAAGGCCACTACCGGGCGGTCATGCCATTCGGTGCGGATGTCTTCAAAGCGGATGCCCGGCGTGATGGTCCACTGGCCGATGTCGATTTTGTTGTCGATGTAGAAAGCGCTGGCTTCGGTGCCGCCGGTGCGGTCTTGATAAACGTGGCCGTCGCTCTGCCCACCTGGCGTGGGTACGTTGTTGACCAGGTTAAGGCTGGTGGCCTGCTCGTGCATGCCTTCCTTCAAGTAGCGGTAGCCAACGCTGACTTCCTGCGTGCTGGGGCCCACATCGAACACATGGGACACCCGTGGCTCGATGCCGAAGGTGTAGTAGGTGCGTGGGTAGGAACTGAGGGTTTTCAGATCGCGGTTGGCGATGTTGCTGCCTCGGAAGCTGTCGGAATAGTAGGTCAGCACTTCAGCCTGGGTACGGTCGTCAATCTGGCGGATGTACTTGAAGGACACGTCCTTGCGGCGGCCGCTGAAGTTGTCCCAGTCGCGCACCGACTGGTACGGGTTGGCGTCAAACTGCTCCTGGGTCAGGCCGCCGGGCATGTCGGCGCTGGCATCGTAATAGTGGAAGTTCAGCGAGAAGTCGTCTTGATCGGTCGGCGCCCAGTGGGTCTTGAAGATTACATCGTCAATGTCGTTGGAATTGTTGCTGTTGCGATAGCCGTTGCCATTGACCCCGGAGTACAGCAGCGCGGCGCCGATGCCGTTGTCGGCGGTGCCGCCGATAAACGCATTTTCGACGTGCTTCCAGCCACCGTGGGCGGACGTTTGCAGGGTAGTGCCGACTTCCCCGGAGAATTTTTCCGGGATGGCGCGGGTCACGAAATTGATCACGCCGCCGACGTTCTGCGGGCCATAGCGCACGGACCCGGCACCACGCACGACGTCGATGCTGTCAAGGTTACCGGCGGAAATGGGCGCCATCGACAGTTGCGGCTGGCCGTACGGGGCGAAGGCTGCCGGTACGCCGTCAATCAGCACGGTGGAGCGTGGCGACAGGCGTGAGGTCAAGCCGCGTACGCCGACGTTGAGAGAAATATCGCTGCCCCCGGTGCCATTGGATTCCTGTACCTGCACGCCAGGCACGCGGCGCAATACGTCGCCGACGTTCATCGCGCCCTGCTCCATCATGGCTTCGCGGCGCACCACCGTGCGTGCACCCGCATGGTTTTGCACCACGGCGGCATCGGCATCGCCGAGCCAGTCGCCCACCACCTTGATGTCGGTGACGCCCAGTTCCAGCGGCGAGCCAGCTTCGCCAGTGCCGGAGCTCAGCGTGCGCAAGGTTACGGAGCCTGCGTCGATCTGGTAATCCAGCCCACTGCCTTGCAGCAATTGGCGCAGGGCTTGTTCAGGCGAGAGGTTGCCATCCACTGCTGGGGCTTGCTTGCCGGCGACCATGTCGGGGCTGAAGAACACTTGCAGGGAGGTCTGCTGGCCCAGTTGGCTCAAGGCTGCACCCAGGGGCTGGGCGCGAATATGAACGCCTTCGCCAGCCTGTGCGGCAGGCAGCGCGATGCTGACTGCGATAGCCAGGGCGAGAGGCGCCCAGCGGGAGATTTTATTGTTGTGGAGGGCGAGTTTTTTCACGTCGAACCTAGTCCTGTGATCGCAAAAGTGTGCGGCTGTTAATGCAAACCAGTTGCAGTTGCAGTAGAAGACGAACAATGCGAAAAAAACCTGAATGTCAGCGTGAAATAATTTCCTGGCTGCCGTCCGGCAAGGTGCGCAAGGCAACCGGCAGAATATGTGGCAAGGCTTTGAGCAAGGCGTCGGTGTCACTGGCGTTGAACACGCTGGTCAGACGCAGGTTGCCCACCGCTGCCGTGGTGATGCGCAACGGTTGCTCGCGATAGCGCGACACTTCCCGCGCCACTTCGGCCAGGCTAGCGTTGTTGAACACCAGTTTGCCGGTGCGCCATGCGGTCAGCTCTTCAGGGTTTACGGCATAGGCCGCAGCCACTTCGCCCTGAGTATCGACATGAGTGCCCCGGCCGGCGGTGAGCGTCACGACTTGAGCCGACGCTCGTCCCTGCACCTTGACGGTGCCGGTCTCGACCACCACGCGGGTGCGGTCGTCATCGCGACGCACATCGAAGCGTGTGCCGGTGACCGTTACCTGCCCTGCCCCGGCGGCCACCACGAACGGGCGACTGGCGTCGTGCTCGACACTGAACATCGCCTCACCCTGCTTGAGCTCAATGCCCCGCCGACCTTTTTCGTAGTGAACCGCAACCACACTGCGGCTGTTGAGGTCCATCACAGAGCCGTCTGGCAAGGCCACCTGGCGCTGCTCGCCCACCCGGGTAGTGAACTCGGCGCTGTAGAGCTTGGACTGGCCCAGCCCGCTGAACAAACCCAGGCCCACGGCAATGGCAACCACACCGGCCGCTACCGCATAGCGCAACACCGCCCCACCCCTGGGGCGCTCGGCCGGCGCATCGCACAAAGCCTGCAAACGGGGTTGGGGCAGCAGATCCGTGGCGCTCCACAGCCCTTGCAGCACATCGAACTCATATTGGTGTTCGGGCTGCTCGGCACGCCAGGCCTCGAAACGTTGCCGTTCTTCGGCGTTCAACGGGCCGTCTTGCAGGCGCACAAACCATTGCGCCGCTTCGTCACGGACACGCTTATCCATCGTGGAAGATCCTGTTTCAAAGCGGGTCATGGCGCCATTGCATCCAGGTGGTCACGCAGATGCCGCAGGGTGCGGATCATATACTTCTCCACCATGTTTTTAGACAGCCCCAGGCGCACGGCGATTTCCTGTTGGGTGAGCCCCTCGATTTTCTGCCAGATAAAAATCTTGCGACAGTTGAGCGGCAACTCGACCAGGGCCCGCTCGATGGAGTCGGCCAACTGAATCGCGTGCATGTAATGCTCCGGATCACCGCTGTGGGGGGCGTGATCAACGGCCTGCAACGTCAACGCCGCGCGGCGTTCTGCGCGCCGGTAGGCGTCCACCGCGATATTGCGCGCGGTTTGATGCAGGTAGGCGCGCGGTTGTGCAACCTCGCTGGCGTCGGACTCAAGCACTCGCACAAAAGTGTCGTGGGTCAGGTCCTCGGCTTGCTGACGGTTCCTCAAGCGGCGCGTCCAGGTGCCGATCAACTCTTCGTAGTGCTCGAAAAAGCCTGTTCTGCGGGGCGGCTGAGGATTCATCGCGAAGGCACTGAGGAGGCGGGGCGTGAATAGTAATGCTTCCTATTAAGTGGGGCAATTGCTGTCCATCGCCGGTACGCCCGCCGCACTCAAACCCCTCAACTTTTTGAAATCACGCTACTCATGTATTGATGCAGATCGCGGAAGTCCTGAACGCTCCACGCGTGCGGCGCTATCTTCACACCGTTGTCCTTCAACGTCTTTGGAATCAGGTTGCCATTTGGGCGAAGTATTATCGACGAGACGATCACGCCCGGATAATCATGCAGCCGCTGTTTGAACGCGGCGGTTGTAAGGTCAGGCGTGGGGGGATTGCTTTTTTTAGCCAATGGCCCGGTGGCCTTTATATCGGGTCCATGGCACACGCCGCATCGCTGTAGATAGAGCGTTTTTCCATTGCTGTTTTCCGCAACAGCCAATGATGTCTGAGCCAGTGATAAAACGGCTGATAAGCCAATGAGTAAACTTTTCATCCTTGGGGTGCGTGTCGACATACACATTCCTTTGCTCCATCCCTTACCTTTTGTTTTCAGCATATTACGATAAACCTTTGCCTTGCGCCCCGGCGCTACACCTGCGGCCCGCGGTCTAGGCGTACAAGCCGTGCGGTGAACTTCCGCTCCCCGCCGCCAGTCAGCTGAAAGGACTCGGATAAACACAGTGGGTGGGCGATGCAGATTTCCTTGCAGCAACAAGTGGCTCTGGTCACCGGCGCCAGTTCCGGCATCGGTGCTGGCGCAGCCAAAGCCCTGGCCGACGCGGGCGCGGCAGTGGTGCTTAACTACAATTCCCAGGCGGCCCCCGCCGAGGCTCTTGCCGCACAGATCAATGCCAACGGCGGTCGGGCGCTTGCCATCGGTGGCGATGTGTCCAAGGAGGCTGATGTCGAGCGCCTGTTCGCACAGACCCTCGATGCTTTCTGCCACCTGGATATTCTGGTGGCCAACTCAGGCCTGCAAAAAGACGCCAACCTGGTCGACATGAGCCTCGAGGACTGGAACACCGTGATCGGTGTCAACCTCACCGGGCAGTTCCTCTGTGCCCGAGCGGCGGTGCGTATCTTCAATCGTCAGGGCGTTCGTGAGGGCGTGTCACGAGCGGCCGGCAAAATCATCCATATGAGTTCGGTGCATCAAGTCATTCCGTGGGCCGGGCATGTGAATTATGCAGCGTCCAAGGGCGGCGTGGAGATGCTGATGCGCACCCTCGCCCAGGAAGTCAGCGAGCAACGCATCCGCATCAACGGCGTTGCGCCGGGGGCCATTCGTACGGCGATCAACCGTGCAGCCACTGAAGGCGCTGCGGAGAAAGAGTTGCTCAAATTGATTCCTTATGGCCGCATCGGCGATGTAGAAGATGTGGCCAATGCAGTGGTGTGGCTGGCCAGTGATGCTTCTGATTACGTGGTCGGCAGTACGTTGTTCATCGATGGCGGCATGAGCCTTTATCCGGAGTTTCGCGGCAATGGTTGATCTGAAAAAAGAACCCCAAAGCGCCATCGATGCCCACGGCATCATCGGCGACATGCGCAGTGCCGCACTGGTAAACGACCGTGGCAGCATCGATTTTTTCTGCTGGCCGGAATTCGACAGCCCGTCGATCTTCTGCGCACTGCTCGACACGCCCGACGCCGGTACCTTCCAGCTTACCCCGGACCTGCCCAACGCCCGCCGCGAGCAGATCTACCTGCCTGACACCAACGTGCTGCAAACACGCTGGCTGAGTGACGAGGCGGTGGTGGAAATCACCGATCTGCTGGCCGTCAGCGAAGACGTTGACGATTTGCCGCTGCTGATTCGCCGCGTACGGGTAGTCAGTGGCCAGGCAACTCTGCACCTGCGTTGCGCCGTGCGCCACGACTACGCCCGTGCCAAGACCCACACCACAGCCGATGACAGCGGCGTGCTGTTCAGCGCCGACGGTCAGCCCGGCCTGCGCCTGGTAGGCAGCCACCCGCTGACCCTCGAAGAAAATGCAGTCGTATCCCGCTTCACCCTGGCCCAGGACGAGGGCGCCGAATTTGTGCTCGGCGGCCAGGATGATCCGCGGGTGGTCAACGACTGCACGGACCTGTACCTGGAACGCACCCTCAAGTTCTGGCGCGGCTGGATCTCCCAGTCCAATTACCGTGGGCGCTGGCGCGAAATGGTCAACCGCTCGGCCTTGGCGTTGAAGCTTTTGACCTCGCGCAAGCACGGCGCAATCATCGCCGCCGCCACCTTCGGCCTGCCGGAAAGCCCCGGCGGCGAGCGCAACTGGGATTACCGCTATACCTGGATACGCGATGCGTCGTTTACCGTCTACGCGTTCATGCGCCTGGGGTTTGTCGAGGAAGCCAACGCCTATATGCGCTGGCTCAAAGGCAGAGTCAGCGACTGCTGCGGCCAGCCGACCAAAATCAATATTCTCTACGGCATCGACGGTCGCCAGGAGTTGCCGGAAACCACACTCGATCATTTGCGCGGCCACGGCGGCGCCCAGCCGGTGCGCGTGGGCAACGAAGCGTTCGACCAGATCCAGCTGGATATCTACGGCGAACTGATGGACGCGGTGTATCTGGTCAACAAGTACGGCGAAGCCATTTCCCACGAAGGCTGGAAACATACGGTGGAAGTGGTCGACCAAGTGTGTGAGATCTGGAACCGCAAAGACGTAGGCATCTGGGAAATGCGCGGCGAGCAACACCACTTTCTGCACTCGCGCCTGATGTGCTGGGTGGCCTTGGACCGAGCTATTCGCCTCGCCTCCAAACGCTCGCTGCCCGCCCCATTCGCGCGCTGGGACCAGACACGCCAGGCTATCTACGCCGACATCTGGAGCAACTTCTGGAACGAAGAGCGCGGGCATTTCGTCCAGCATATCGGCAGCACGGCGCTGGACGGCTCGATGCTGTTGATGCCGCTGGTGCGCTTCGTTGCGGCCACCGACCCGCGCTGGCTGGCGACGCTGGAAGCGATCCAGAAAAGCCTGGTGCGCGACGGCATGGTCTACCGCTACCGCAATGACGACAGCCAGATCGATGGCCTGCAAGGCACCGAAGGCGCATTTGCCGCCTGCTCGTTCTGGTACGTGGAATGCCTGGCCCGCGCCGGGCAAGTGGAAAAGGCCCACCTGGAGTTCGAACAGCTGCTGCGCTACGCCAACCCGCTGGGACTGTACGCCGAAGAATTCGACAGCCAGGCTCGGCACTTGGGCAACACACCTCAGGCGTTGAGCCACCTGGCATTGATCAGTGCGGCAACCTTCCTGGACCGCAAACTCAGTGGGGAGAAGACTGTATGGCAACCCTGACGTCCCCTGCCCCGCTGTTGTATGTGCGCACGTCCATGCTAGACGTGGCTTATGAAACCCACGGCCCCATCGCAGGCGAGCCGGTGATCCTGCTGCATGGTTTCCCTTATGACCCTCGCGGTTATGACGAAATCGCGCCGGTGCTGGCCGAGCGTGGTTATCGGGTGTTGGTCCCCTATTTGCGCGGTTATGGCCCGACGCGGTTTATCAACGACCAGGTCATGCGCTCCGGCCAACAGGCGGCGTTGGCCAAGGACCTGCTGGATTTCATGGATGCGCTGTCCATTAAGCAGGCCACGCTCGCCGGGTATGACTGGGGTGGGCGCGCGGCGTGTATTGTCGCGGCGCTATGGCCCGAGCGGGTACGCGGCTTGGTGACGGGGGACGGTTACAACATCCAGGACATCGCCCAGTCCCTCGAGCCTCGGGCACCGGAAACCGAGCATCGATTATGGTACCAGTATTACTTCCACACCCAGCGTGGAGTCGACGGTTTGACCGCCAATCGACAAGAGCTGTGTGAGTTGTTATGGCGGCTTTGGTCGCCGACCTGGCGTGAAGGGCCAAGTCTGTATGGCAAGACTGCGCCGTCATTTGATAACCCGGACTTTGTCGCGGTGGTGATTCACTCTTACCGCCATCGTTTCATGTATGCGCCGGGTGATCCCGCGCTGGAATCCATTGAGCAGGCATTGGTGCAGCAACCGGCGATAACGGTGCCCAGCATTTCGTTATGCGGGGCCGACGACGGTGTGGGCCCGCCGTCGCTTGAGGATGACGATGTGGAGCACTTCAGTGGTTTTTATCGCCGGCAGGTTTTGCCAGGCATTGGTCATAATGTTTTCCAGGAAGCGCCCCGGGTCACGCTTGAAGCATTGCTGGAACTACTGGAGCGCTGAAAAACGCTCCCGGTAAGCTTGAGGCGTCACTGACAAGGCCCGCACAAAGCTGCGGCGCAAAGTCTCTTCACAGCCAAAACCGCACTGCATGGCGATACGTTTGATGGAGGTCGTGCTGTCTGCCAATTGCCGGCGCGCAGTTTCGACACGGATCAGTTCCACGGCCCGGGCCGGGGTCTGGCCGGTCTCGGCGCGGTAATGGCGCACAAAGCTACGCTCGCTCATGCCAGCCTGGGCCGCCAGCGTGGCGATGTTCAGATCCAGCGTCAGATGGTCGGCGATCCAAGCGTGCAGGTCGGCAAAGCGGCTGTCGCTCCTTTGCAGGGATAACGTCACGCTAAATTGCGACTGACCGCCAGGGCGCTTGAGGAACACCACCAAGTGGCGCGCCACTTCCAAGGCAATGGCGCGACCCAGGTCATCCTCTACCAGGGCCAGGCACAGGTCGATCCCGGCGGTCACACCAGCAGACGTCCACACGGCGCCCTGCTGGATGAAAATCGGATTGGCCTCCACCGTGAGTGCGGGAAACTTGCGCGCCAGTTCTTCACACCGCGTCCAGTGCGTGGCCACTCGGCAACCATCGAGCAAACCGCTGGCGGCCAGCAGAAAGGCCCCGGTGCACACCGAAGCCATGCGCCGGGTGTGCCGGGATTTATCGCGCACCCATTGCACCAGTGTCGGGTCTTCGGCGGCAGCGTACACGCCCCAGCCACCGGCGATCACCAGGGTATCGCAAGGCGCGTCGATGGCGGGCAGCGGTTCAGCCAGCAGCGCCAGGCCGGCAGAAGTCCTCACCGGTTCAGGCTGAGCGGCGATCACGTTCACCGCGTAGGGCAACGGTAAACCACGTTGGCGCAACAGGTCATTAGCCGACGCAAACACTTGCATAGGCCCGGTGACATCGAGCACCTGGGCATTTTCAAAAGCGAGTACATGAATAATCTTGGGCATGATTGGCGTGATTAGTGGGCTCAATGGCGTACCCGCCAAAGCCTAGGCTTCTACAGTGCGGTCGTCCATTTCTTTCGGAGCTTGCACCATGACCTTGCAGATCGGCTTTCTGTTGTTCCCCGGCATCCAGCAACTGGACCTGACCGGCCCCTATGATGTCCTCGGTTCGCTGCCAGACGTGAAGCTTCACCTTGTATGGAAAGACCTCGCGCCGATCACCTCCAGCACTGGCCTGGTGTTCACGCCGACCATTACTTACGCCGACTGCCCGAACCTGGATGTGCTCTGCGTACCCGGTGGCGCCGGTGTGGGCCCGTTGATGGAAGACCCGCAAACCCTGGATTTTCTCAAGGCCCAGGCACAGACAGTGCGCTACATGACCTCGGTGTGCACCGGCTCATTGGTATTGGGCGCGGCAGGGTTGCTGCGCGGTCGCAAGGCCACCACCCACTGGGCCTACCACCACCTGCTCGCCCCGCTCGGTGCTGTTCCCGTGCAGGAGCGCGTGGTGCGTGACGGCAACCTGTTTACCGGCGGCGGGATCACCGCCGGCATCGACTTTGCCCTGACCCTGGCCGCAGAGTTGTACAGCGAAGCGGCGGCGCAACTGGTGCAACTGCAGATCGAATATGCGCCGGCCCCACCGTTTGACTCCGGCCGCCCGGAGACTGCGCCCCGGCATGTGCTGGAGGAAGCCAACAAGCGCACGGTGGAGTCACGCAGAGTGCGTGGGGAGATTGTGGCGCGGGCGGCTGCACGGTTGGGTTGAATGTTCATCCGTGGCGAGGGAGCAAGCTCCCTCGCCACAGTACAGCGCTGCTTCTTAACTGACAGGCATCGCCGTTACTGCGCTCGCGTCTCGCCGCCTCCCTCTACTACCCGATCAACCAGCAACTGAACGCCCTCTACCATCCGGCAAATCCCCAACACCACACTGCGTTGCGAACCTTCAACCTGTACGGACCGGACACGCTGTTCAAAAGTGAGCCGCCGTCAGGGCGGAACCCTGAGTGGCCGTTACCGCAGGAATGGATATGTACTCGGTATGACTGTGTCGGCTGTCAGGCCGCCTTCGCGAGCAAGCCCGCTCCACATTTGGATCGCGGGGTGTCAGGTAGAGAAGCATCGCCTGTCAGGCCGCCATCGCAGGCAAGCCAGCTCCCACAATTGGATTGTGAGGTGTCAGGTAAATGAGCATCGACTGGCAGGCCGTTACGGGAGCAAGCTCCCTCGCCACACAGAAACCTGCTTGGCTTCCCGCGTGTCGTCAGGCAGGACGCGACATCACCGCCAAGCGCACGGCCAACGCCATCAGCACCGCCGCCAAACCCCACTTCTGCAGCCAGGCGCTTTTGGTGCGTTTGGCGAAGAAGCGGCTGAGCGCCCCGCCAAACATGCCCAGCAGTACATGAAACACACTCGCGATCAGCGTCAGCACGGCGCTCGCAGGCTCTACAAAAATTGTGCTGGATACATTACTGACGCAGCAAACCAGTGATTGCTGAATGCCACAACCAACGTCTAGAATGCGAAACATTATCAATTAAGCCTGCTGCGCCAGGATGACCATGTCGAGCGATCACCCACTGGACCATGCCGCCATCGGCCAGCTATACCAAGCCCACCATTCCTGGCTGCGCGGCTGGTTGAGCCGACGCACCGGCTGCCGTGAACACGCCGCTGACCTGGCGCAGGAAACCTTTGTGCGCCTGCTCAACGCGCGCAAGCAACAAACCCTGCAGCAGCCGCGTGCTTACTTGAGCAGCATCGCGCGCAGTTTGATGATCGACCAATACCGACGCCGCGAACTGGAACGTGCCTACCTGGAAAGCCTGGCGCACTTTCCTCAAGTCGAGGTGCCGAGCGAAGAAACCCGCCTGCTGATCCTCGACAGCCTGGCGCGCATCGACCGCTTGCTCGACCAGCTCAAGCCACGGGTGCGCGAGGCGTTTCTGTTGGCCCAACTGGACGGCCTGACCTGCGCGCAAATCGCCCTGCGCCTGGGCGTGTCCAAGGCCACGGTGGAGCGTGACCTGTCCAAGGCACTGCACGCCTGCTATCGGTTACGTTATGCCGAATGCTGATCCGCGTCTGGTGGACCAGGCCATCCAGTGGATGATCAAGCTGCGCTTCAACACCGCTGACGACGCCAGCACGGCGGCCTTTGAGCAGTGGCTGCACACCAGCGCCGCGCATCAACTGGCGTGGCAGCGCGTGGCGACCATGAATGACGACTTCACCCAACTGCCGGCGCATGTCAGTCGCCATGCCCTCGATGGCGCGCGCCAACGTATCAGTCGGCGTGAAGGCTTGAAGCTGCTGGGCTTGTTTGCCGGCGCCGCCGGGTTGGCCTGGCTGGGTCGCGACTACACGCCCCTGCCCGCCCTGATGGCCGACTACCGCACGGCCACCGGCGAGCGGCGCTGGGTGGCGTTGAACGATGGCAGCAAGGTCCAGCTCAACAGCGCCAGTGCCATCGATATCACCCTGAATGCCGAGCGGCGTCTGGTGAACCTGCGTCAGGGTGAAGTGTTGGTCAATACCGGCGCTGACAACCGTCCGTTCTGGGTGCACACCCGCGATGGTTACCTGCGCACCCTCGGCACGCGCTTTGTGGTACGTGAAGAAGCCCAAGGCACGCTGCTGGCTGTGCAGCAGGGTGCGGTCTCGGTGTATGCCGACAGCCATGACGCCAGCGCACGCCAAATGATCAAGCCGGGCGAACAGGTGCTGTTCAACCGTAGCGGCATTCGCCCTTCTCCCACCAATGGCCTGGATCCCTGGGCCTGGAGCGACGGCGTCATCAGCGCCCACAATATGCGCCTTGACGACTTCCTGGCCGAACTGGGCCGCTACCGCAACGGCTTGCTCCGTTGCAGCGAAGCCGTCGCGGGGCTGCGGGTTTCGGGCACCTATCAACTGGAAGACACCGATCAGGTACTCAAGCTGGTGGCGCAATCGTTGTCGATCAATGTGACCTACCGCAGCCCCTATTGGGTGACCGTCTCCGCTCGGGTTTGAGCGGCCGAAAATAAATGAGGTGAATTCTCATTGCCATTCGACCTGTAAGGAAAGGCCGATCAACAGGCCGGTGTTGTCCACTTCCTTCAGGAGCATCCCGCGGTCATGCAAGCGTTCCCCTCCAAGCGTTCCCCCCTCAGACACGCCCTCAATGCCACTCTTCTTGGCGCGTGCGTGGCAGCCAGCGCTTTGCCGTATACCGCAACAGCCCAGGAACCCGGCAGCGAGCGCCAGGCCCGCGCCTGGAATATTGCGCCCGGGCCTCTGGCCGGCGCCCTTGATCAGTTTGCGCGGCAGGCCGGTATCAGCCTGTCGTATGACGCGGGCAGCGTGGCCGGCAAAAGCAGCCCGGGGCTGAGCGGCACCCTGGCCCCACAACAGGCCCTGAGCCAGTTGCTCCAGGGCCAGGGTTTGCAGGCGCAAAGCCAGGGCCAGAACGCCTGGTTACTGCTACCTCAGCAGCAAGCCGGCTCGGCGCTGAGCCTGGGCGCCACCACCATCACTGGTGATCGTCTAGGCGCCACCACCGAAGGCAGCGGTTCCTACACCACCGGTGCGGTGACCATCGGCAAGGGTGAACACAGCCTGCGACGCACGCCGCAATCGGTGAGCGTGATGACCCGCAAGCTGATGGATGACCAGAACATCACCACCATCGACCAATTGCTGGAGCGCACGCCAGGGATCACCAGCTACGAGTCGCCCATGGGCGGCAAGTATTTTTACTCCCGGGGCTTCAAGATGCTCGGTCAGTACCAGTTCGATGGTGTGCCGCTGGACATCGGCAAGGACTACATACAGGCCGACAGTTTCAGCGCGAACATGGCGATTTATGACCGGGTAGAGGTGCTAAAAGGCGCCGCCGGTATGCTCAAGGGCGCCGGCACCGCCAGCGGTGCAGTGAACTTCGTGCGTAAGCGGCCCCAAGCCACCCCGACCACCAGCCTCGGGCTGTCGGCGGGCACCTGGGATAACTACCACGCCGAACTCGACACCGGCGGCCCGTTGAACGACAGCGGCACGGTGCGCGGCCGTGCGTCGGTCAGCCAGCAGAATCGTGGCTCCTACATGGACCTTGCCAAGCGCCAGGACCAGGCGTTTTACGCGGCGCTGGACATGGATGTCAGCCCTGACACCACCCTAGGCTTCGGCGCCAGCTATGAGGATGTCGACGCCACACCGTGCTGGAGCGGCCTGCCGCGCTACCGCGACGGCAAAAGCCTCGGCCTGAGCCGCTCCACCTGCCTGGGCCAGGCCTGGAACGATTGGCAAAGCCAGCGCACCACGCTGTTCGCCGATCTGACCCATCACTTCAACGACGACTGGAAGCTCAAAGTCAGCGCCGTGCATAGCCGCAACCTGCAAGACATCAAATACGCCGCCAGCGAAAGCACCGTGGACTATGGTAACCCGGCCCCTACGCTCACCAGCTACGCCGCGCTGCTGGATTACGATCACAAGGACTACGGCCTGGATGCCTACATTGATGGTCAATTTGAAGCGTTTGGCCTGCAACATGAGTTGATCCTCGGCGCCAATGGCAGTCGTGGCACCCAGGACGATGTCTACGCGATCCGCAACCTGCCCCAGCGCCAAAGCGTTTTCAACCCCAACCACCACTTCCCGGAACCTGCCGACGATACCTTCTGGCCCAACATGTACCGTGGCGGCACGGTCAAGGAAACCGCCACCCAATACGGCGCCTACGCCACCTTGCGCCTGCGCCTGGCCGAACCGTTGATGCTGGTTCTCGGCAGTCGCGTCAGTTGGTATGAAAACCGCCGTGAGTCCTTGAACCTGGCCTGGGGCGAGTGGGCCGACCAGGATGCACGCACCAAGGAAACCGGCGTGGTCACGCCGTTTGCCGCGCTGATCTACGACCTCAATGACAACCTTTCGGTGTACGCCAGCTACGCCGATATCTTCCAGCCACAAAGCTCCTACGCCACGGTCAGCGGTTCGGCGCTCAAGCCGAAAATGGGTGAGAACTACGAGCTGGGTATCAAGGGCGAATGGTTTGACGGGCGCCTCAACAGCTCCCTGGCGCTGTTTCGCGCGATCGAAAAAAACGCCGCCCAAACCGATTTCGAGACCCGCTGCGGCAGCTCCTCCGACGGCTACTGCTACACCGACACGGGCAAAGTTCGCGCCCAAGGGGTCGAGGCCGAGCTGAGCGGCGAATTGCTTGAACGCCTGCAAGTGTTTGGCGGCTACACCTACACGCAAACCAAGAACCTGAAGAACATCGACAGCGCAGCCGAAGGCGCGGTGTCCAACACCTACGTACCAAGGCATATGCTGCGTTTGTGGGGCGACTACCAGTTGGACGGTGCACTGTCAAAATGGACAGTCGGCGCAGGGGTCAACGCCCAAAGCAGCAACTACCGGTTGCAAACCATCAAACTGGAACAGGCCGGGTATGCGTTGTGGAATGCGCGCATTGCGTATCAGGTGGACGACACCTGGACTGTGGCGCTCAACGGCAACAACCTGTTCGATAAAAACTACTACCAGACCGTGGGTACCTCAGGCTGGGGTAATCTTTATGGAGAGCCGCGCAACCTCACGCTGAGCCTCAAAGGCAACTTCTAAACATCAGCAGTCCTTGCACCAGAGCCGGCAAGCCGGCTCTGGTTCGACAACCCCCCTTCCCCCGCCCTGCTTCTGTCAAAAAAAAGCTTTTTTTCGCTGGCAGGCAAATCCCCACGTTTGTTCCTACACTCCAAAAAGCCATCATCGATTCTCGATTTTTCTGAAAGCACGGCCTCTCATGTCAATAAATCGTCATATCATGGGGGCCTCATGAGAGCCATTGAAGGCAACGGCAAAAAAAGCCAAATCATTGACACGGAACCTCAAGGAAGCCACTATTTAGCCATCACTCCGTAAATTCCTGCGTCTGAACAGGCATTACGTATTACCCAGCAACTGCAGTTGTTCGATTTGCACCACTTGTAAAGCAAACCTGCCTTATGGATGAGCAAAACGAATAGGAACGTTCTGGTGGTGTATTGAGGATCTGATCTATGCGCGGTAAATCGTCGGTCGATAGCCTGTTTTTGACTCGTCCCGGTTTCGTTGAGTTTTTTGTCGTCTTCGTAAAACTGATCCACGGCCTCACTGCTGTAGTGCCGGCAATTATCCTGTTGTTCTACCCGGAACCCGTCGCCGAGCACATGCGCAACCACTACCTTGGCCTGCTGGTATTCTTTGCGCTCTTGACCATCATTCTGTTCCAGGCCCTGGGGGTGTACTCCGAGGATCTGTTCAGCAATCGCCTGCGTTTTCGCGTGATGCTGGTGGCCTGGGTCTCAGCGTTTTGCATCCTGCTGTTCATGTACCAGATCCTGCTGCTGTTCCCACAGTTGAGCCCACGCAACCTGGCGGCCTGGTTCTCCATGAGCCTGGTGCTGTTTGGCGTGGAGCGGATATTGATGCTGCGCCTGTATCGCCATTTGATGAAGAACGGCAAATTCTTGCAGCGTACGGTGATCCTGGGTTTTACCGAGACGGCGGTGCATGTGGCTGAACACCTGTCGCGCAACAGCGATATCCGTTCCGGCCTGATCGGCTTTATCGACGACCGTACCGAGCGCATTCCCAAGGAATTGAGCCGCCTGCCCTTGCTGGGCAATACCCGCGACCTGGAAAAGCTGATCCGCTCCGAACAGGTCAACCAGGTCATGATCACCCTGCCCTGGGCTGCCGAGCAGCGTATCAACGGGCTGGTCAAACGCCTGCGGCAGATGTCGGTGAACGTCATGCTGGTGCCCGACATGGCTGCCTTGCGTTATGGGCATAACCGCATCACCGATGTGGGCGGCATCCTGATGTTCAACACCTCGCAGTTGCCGCTGCGCGGCTGGTCACCCTTTATCAAGCGTTGCGAAGACCTGCTGCTGGCCAGCCTCGGCCTGTTGTTGCTGTCACCGGTGATGCTGGCGACGGCCATCGCGATCAAACTCGATTCCAAGGGCCCGGTGCTGTTTCGCCAGAAGCGCTTTGGCTACAACGACAACCTGATCCGAGTGTTCAAGTTCCGCTCGATGTACGTGGAACAGACCGACCTCAACGCCGAGAACCAGACCACACGCCAGGACCCGCGCATCACCCGGGTAGGCAGGATCATTCGCAAGACCAGCATTGATGAGCTGCCACAACTGTTCAACGTGCTGCTGGGCAATATGTCGATGGTCGGCCCGCGCCCCCACGCCACGGCCACCAAGGCCGCCGGGGTTCCGTTCGAGCAAGCGGTCAGCGAATACAGCTCACGCCACCGGGTCAAGCCAGGCATCACCGGCTGGGCACAGATCAATGGCTACCGTGGCGAGACCGACACCCTGTTCAAAATCCAGAAGCGAGTCGAATACGACCTGGAATACATCGCCAAATGGTCGGTGTGGCTGGATCTGTACATCGTTTTCATGACGGTTCCGGCCGTCCTTTCCACCAAGGAAGTCTATTGATGAACCCTCTTAACGGATTGATCCCGTGCATCATCTCCGGTGGTTCGGGCACGCGGCTGTGGCCGGTTTCGCGGCAGAACATGCCCAAACCCTTCATGCGCATGCGCGACGACCAGAGCCTGCTGCAAAAGACCTTCCTGCGCGCCAGCCACTTGCCGGGGGTGGAAAGCATCCTGACAGTGACCAATCGTGACCTGCTGTTTCGCACCCTCGACGACTACCGCGCGGTGAACACCCAGCGATTGGCCCTGGAGCTGCTGCTGGAGCCGTTTGGCCGTAACACCGCCGCCGCCATCGCCGTGGCCGCCTTGCATGTGCAGGAGCATTTCGGCGCTGAAGCGCAGTTGCTGGTGATGCCCGCCGATCACCTGATCCTGGATGAAACGGCCTTCGCCCAAGCGGTGGAAAAAGCCCGTGCGCTGGCCGAGGCCGGTTACCTGGTGACCTTTGGCATTCAGCCTGACCGTGCCGAAACCGGCTTTGGCTATATAGAACAAGGCGCAGCGTTGGGGGCCGGGTTTCAGGTCCGGCGCTTTGTCGAGAAGCCCGATCTGGCCACCGCCCAAGGCTATCTGGACGGCGGCAAGCACCTGTGGAACGCCGGCATGTTCTGCTTCAAGGCGGCCAGCCTATTGGAAGAATTGGCCAGCCACGCCCCGGCAGTGCTGGACGCAGCCAAGGCCGCACTCGAGCACAGCCAGAGCCTGCAGAACAGCAGCAGTCGCCAGCGTGAGCTGAGCCCGGAAGGTTTCGGTACCGCGCCGGACATCTCCATCGACGTGGCCCTGATGGAAAAATCCGCAAAGGTCGCGGTCGTGCCCTGCAACATTGGCTGGAGCGATATCGGTTCCTGGGAAGCGCTGCGCCAACTCACCCCCAGTGATGACAATGGCAACCAGATCAATGGCGAGGCGATCCTGCACGACGTGCATAACTGCTACATCGACTCGCCCAAGCGGGTACTCGGTGCAGTGGGCGTGCGCGATCTGATCATCGTCGACACCCCGGACGCACTGTTGATCGCCGACGCGCACCGCAGCCAGGACGTGCGCTATATCGTCGCCGAACTCAAGCGCCAGAATCACCCGGCGTTCAGTCTGCATCGCACAGTCACCCGCCCGTGGGGCACCTACACGGTGCTGGAAGAAAGCACGCGCTTCAAAATCAAGCGCATTGTGGTCAAGCCAAAAGGCTCGCTGTCCCTGCAAATGCACCATCACCGCAGCGAGCATTGGGTGGTGGTCAGCGGCGCAGCGATGATCACCAATGGCGAGCGCGAAATCCTGCTCAATATGAACGAGTCCACCTATATTCCCGCCGGCCACAAACACCGCCTGACCAACCCCGGCATCATCGATCTGGTGATGATTGAGGTACAGAGCGGTGAGTACCTGGGCGAAGACGACATCGTGCGTTATGACGACATCTACGGCCGCGCGCCGGTGGAAGAGAAACCCTGATGCGCACGTCCCTGATCATCCCCACCCGCAACGCGGCCAGCCATCTGGACCGCTTACTGCCGGCGCTGCGCATGCAAACCCTGCAACCGGACGAGATGCTGGTGGTCGACAGCGCATCGAGCGATGACACCGTGGCGCGCTTTCGCGAGTTTGGCGCGCGCGTGGAGGTGATTGATGCCCGCGACTTCAACCACGGCGGCACTCGGCGCTGGGCCAGTGAACAGGTGGGCGGCGACGCTTTGATCGTCATGACTCAGGACGCAATCCCCGCCACGGCCGAGACGTTCGCCAACCTGATCGCCGAATTGCAACTGGAGCCGCTCAATGGCGTGGCCTATGGACGGCAGCTGCCGCACCCCGGTGCAGGGGTGCTGGGGGCACAGTCGCGGCACTTCAATTACCCGGCGGCCAGCCGCAGCAAAAGCCTGGCCGATGCACCGCAGCTAGGGATCAAGACCTGCTTCAGCTCCGACTCGTTTTCGGTGTACCGACGCAGCGCCCTGCAGGCGGTGGGTGGTTTTCCCCAGGATGTGATTGGCAGCGAAGACGCCTACGTCGCCGCACGCATGTTGCTGGCCGGCTACCAGGTGCGCTACGCCGCCAGTGCGCAGGTTTATCACTCCCACGATTACCGCTTGCTGGACGAGTTCAAGCGCTACTTCGATATCGGTGTGTTCTACGGCCGCGAGGCGTGGATTCGCCAGGCGTTCGGCGACGCCGGCGGCGAAGGTAAGCGTTATGTGCTGGCCGAACTGCGCGCATTGCGCGAGGCCAACGCGCTGCACCGTGCGCCGGAAGTGGTGGTGCGCAGCGCCTTTAAATTGCTGGGTTATCGCCTCGGCCACCTTGAACGCCACTTGCCCAACTCGCTTAAACGGCGCCTGGGCATGTTTTCCACTTACTGGACTTGAGCCGTCATGAAGACTACCAACCGACGTTCCCGTCTTACCCTGCTCAGCCTCTTGAGTGCCTCAATCTGGCTGGCGGGCTGTTCGACCCCTGCGCGGGTGCCGCTTCCTGACAACAATACGCTCAAGGCCGGCCATCAAGCGGCGCTGACCCTGGCCGACCTGCCACCACCCCAGGTGCTGATCCAGACCGGCGACTCGCTGCGGATCGTGCGCGACGCCCAGGAACCGGCGGCGGCCGATGACATGACCGTATTCGTCGTGCGCCCCGACGGCGTGATCTCGGTACCCAATATTGGCCGGGTCAAGGCCGCCCTGCGCACGCCCGAAGACCTGGGCAAGGAAATCACCGAGAAGTACAAGCGCATCTACCGCGAACCCGCGGTGACGGTGAACATCGCCAGCGCACCGAGCAACAAGGTGTTTATCGGCGGTGCGGTGTCTAACCCGGCGTTTTTCGACCTGGCCGGCAACGTCAGCGTCGAGCAGGCACTGCTCAGTTCCGGTGGTGTATTGCCCTCGGCGGATGCCTCCAACGTGGCCTTGCTGCGCACCGGGCCAGATGGCAAGTACAGGACGTACTTCATCAGCCTGGAGAGCATGTTGACCAACCCCAATCACCCGCGGGTGGCGTTGCAGCGCGGCGATTTGATCTTCGTGCCGCAGTCGGGCATCGGCGCGACGGTGGAGGCCGTGGATATGTACTTCACCAAGCTGTTTCCGATCAACAAGGGCATTGGCATTGGCTTGAATTACGACCTGAACAAGAGCGACGTGAAAAACAGCGGCAACACCATCTACAACAACCCAACCATCAACGCAGGCCAAGGATTATGAAGCGGGCGTCGTATCACTCGAACCAAGCGTTCCCGTCTTTCGTAAACCCCATATGCAATGGAGTGATCCTGTGATCGAAATCCGCTCTCTTCGCGACCTGCTGCGGCTGTTTTTCATCTACCGCCGCGAATTCAAACTGGCAGTGATCACCACGATCGTCGTCGCGGTGCTGGGTGCCTTCCTGTTGCCGGCTCGCTACGAGTCCGACGCACGCTTGCTGGTCAAGCCGGGGCGGGACAACACCACCTTGCCGATCGAAGCCGCCAACCGCCAGACGCTGATTGCCCCGAGCACCCAGCACGACCCGATTGTCGACGAAGAAAAAATGCTCACGGGCCGGCCCATCGTGCATATCGTTGCCGAGCGCTATATGGCGATGACCTCCGAGCCGCCGCAGGGCTTCTGGAAGGTCACCAAGTTCTACATCAAGAAGGGCCTTGGCGAAGTCATCAATGGCATACGCAGCGTGCTGCAGTTTGTGGGCCTTGCCGAGAAGCAAAGCCCGCTGGAGCGCCTGGCGACCTCGCTGGAGAAGAACTTCAAAGCCGGTCACGAGCCGGGTTCTTCAGTGATCGAGATTTCCTTCACCTGGGACGACCCGGCGGTGGCGCAAAAAATCGTCGAGGAATGGGTCAACGCCTACCTTGAGGAACGTGCGCGGATTCTCGGGCGCAAGAGCCTGCATACCTTCTACGAAACCGAACGCGCCAAGGTGGCGGAAAATATCCAAAGCCTGAAGGACCAACTGCAAGGCCGTTTGAAGCAGATCGATTCGATCAGTGTCGATGCGCGCCTGAAGAACCTCACCAGTCAGATCGACCGTGTCACCGACGCCAAGGTCAGCGCACAAAACCAGATCTCGGGCATTCGCAGCCTCCTGGCCAACGCCAGCCAGCAGATCAAGAGCCAGCCGGCAGACGTGGTGACGATGCGCGAAACCAGCCTCAATCCCACCCAACTGGACCTCAAGCGCCAGCTCAATGCGCTGCAAGTGGAACGCGCACGCCTGTTGCGCACCTACCTGCCGGGCACGCCGCAGGTCAATCAGATCGAGCAGAACATCCGCGACATCGAAGCCCTCAGCGCTCAGGAAGCTACGCGCCTGGAACGCTCGCAAAACACCGCACCTAACAGCCTGGTGATCAACGTCAAGCAGCAAGTGATCGACGCCCAATTGCAAGAGCGCAAACTGGCCGGGGAGATCGAGAACTACGACAAGACCCTCGCCGAACTGCGTGACCAGCGTGACAAGGCGATGACCGATGAGCCGGAACTCAACAAGCTGAGCCAACAACTGCGCGCCGCCGAAAAAAGCTACGCCTTGTACTCGGACAATCTTGAACAGGCGCGTATCGACCACGAACTGGACAACAGCCAGATCAGCAACATCGCGCTGATCGAACACGCCACCCTGAACCCGTCACGTGTGTTTCCCAAAAGCCTGCTGATTCTGTTGTTCGCCATTCCCGCCGGCGTAGCCGTGGGCTTTTTGACCATTTATGTGCTGTACCTGCTGGACCAACGCATCCACGATGGCACCCGCTTGCAGGAGATGTTCCAGGTGCCGCTGTGGAGCAGCATCCCCGACGTGCAAGACGCCACGCCGGCCGCCGTCACCGCCAGCCTCTATCGCCTGTACAGCCTGCTGCCCCTGGAGCGCATCGCCAGTGAAGGCTTTGCCCTGGGCCTGACCTCGGCGCGGCATGGCGAGGGCGTGACGTTTATCATCGAGCAGCTCAAGCGCCTGCTGGAAGAACGTGGCCACCGCGTCTCGGTCGACGGGGCGAACGCGCCCACGCCGGGTGAAGTGCTGTTGCTGGACGCCTCGGCCTTGTCGTCCAACCCGCAGGCCTTTTTGACGCTACGCCGTGCCGACCAGATCGTGCTGGTGATCGAAGCCCGCACCAGTACCGTACCGACCATCGAAAACGCGGTGTCGCTGCTGACCACCGCGTTCGGCAAAGTCGACGGCATGATCCTCAACCGCCGCCGCTTCGAAGTACCGGCCAAGGTCCTGGCGCGGATCAACAGCTGGCGCGGTGCGGCCTGATGCGTATTGCATTGCTGGCCCCTCTGCCACCGGAGCAGACCGGAATCGCCGATTACGCCGCGCATTTGCGCAACGCGTTGATCGAACTGGGCCTTGAAGTGGTGACCCCCCTCGTGGGTTGCCAGGACCTGGCTGAACAGTTGCGGCGCTTGCAAGCCTTTGACTGGCACGGTGTGGACCTGGTCCATGCCGAATTGGGAGGTGGGCGCTTCGGTGAGTTCCAGGCGCTTGACTACCTGCGTCGGGCACATCCACAACTGCCGTTGACCGCTACGGTGCATGATCCGGAGCGCTTGATCTGGCGCCGGGCCAAGCTGTTTTTCCCCTTGACCCTGCTCGAACGCCTGCCCCACCCGCTGCCCCAGGCGGCGGCGCTGCTGGCCGACCCGCTGACCTTGCACGAAGAACGACGCCTGGCCAAAGGTATGCGCCGGCTGATCACCCTCACCCGCCTGGGAGGCGACTGCCTGCGCCAACGCATGGGCCTGCGCCCGCAGCAAGTGGCGGTGATTGCTCACGGCAACCTGCCCATCGCGCCCCAGGACTTGCCGCCGCTTGCGCCGCTGCGTCTGTTGTATTTCGGCTTTATCTATCGCGGCAAGGGCATTGAAGATCTGCTCCAGGCCCTGGCCCAGTCACTGGCCGCTCACCCGCAATGCCGAGGCCAGGTGCGCCTGACCCTGGCCGGCGGCACCGCCCCGGAAATGACCTTCGACCCGGCCGGCAACTACCTCGACGGCCTGCGCCAACAGATCAGCGCGCTGCACCTGGAGGATGTGGTGGACTGGCAGCTGGACCTGCCATCGGCGCAGATCGCCGCTACGATCCAGGCGCACCATGTGATGGTGCTGCCCTACCGCGAATCGAAAAAACTCGGTTTCCTGGGACAGATGCGTGGCACCAGTGGCGCGCTGTCGTGGGCCAATGCCTGCGGGCGCGGGGTGATCACCTCCAATGCGCGAGCCTTTGCTGAGGAGGTGGCCAGCGGCAATGGCATCACCTATCAGCAGGGCGATATCGACTCCTTGAGCAACGCCTTGAACCGCTTGATCCTCGACCCGAAGCAGGCCCGGCAATGGGCTGCCCGGGCAGCGGAAATCGGCCACCAACGCCAGTGGGCCACCACGGCCCAACGTTTTGCCGAATTATTTCGGGATGCTTGTGAGGAGCCGTTGCGATGAATATTTCATCTGTTCGCCCGATGTGGCGCTATCTGCCGCTGGTGCTGGCAATCGCCGTGGGTGGCGCCCTGCTGTCGAGTGAAAAAGTCGATGCGCAGCCGGTGAATCTGGCCCCGGAGCGCACTGTGGTATGGAAGGACTTCCTTGGCGTGAACGCGCACTTTCTGTGGTTCACGCCCGAGCAGTACCGCCAGCAGATCAAGCAATACAAGAAACTTGGGTTGCAATGGGTGCGGGTCGACCTGCACTGGGATCGCCTGGAGCCCACAGAAGACGGTTATCAACTCAGCACCTTCGATGAACTGGACCGCACCCTGAGCGCTGAAAAAATCCGCTCGGTGTTTTACCTGGTGGGCTCGGCGCCCTTTATCACCACCGCCCCCAAGGGCGCGCAGTTCCAGGACCAGTATCGCCCGCGGGACCCCGAAATCTACGCGCTGCGCCTGGCACTCCTGGCCAAGCGCTACCCCAATATTGATGCCTGGCAGGTGTGGAACGAGCAGAACCTGCCGAACAACTGGCGCCCCAAAGTCAACGCCAAGGAGTACGGGCAATTGTTATTGGCCAGTCACCAGGCGTTGAATATTGCTGCGCCCGGCAAACTGCAGGTCATGGGCGGCATGGCGTACTACAGCCAAATGCCGCCGCGTGGCAAAACCCTGATGTTCGAAGCGCTCGGCGCGCTGGGCGTGCAAAACCTGGGCATGGTCGCGGCCTATCACCCTTATTCGATGACCCCGGAAACCGATGAACCGGGCAAGAACGAAGTGCTGCTGCGCGGCGATCAACTCAATACCATGCTGCACGGCGCCGGGATCAAGAACGTATGGGCTACCGAGTGGGGCTGGTCCAGCTATGCCGGCCCCAAGGAGATGCAGGACCTGATCGGTATCGACGGGCAGGCCGACTACACCTTGCGCCGCCTGGCGTTGATGGCGTCCCAGGACTATCAGAAGATTTTCCTGTTCGCGCTGTCCGACCTCGACCAACGCGCCTCGCCACGCGACCAGCATTACGGCCTGCTGAACCTGGACGGCGAACCCAAGCCGGTCTACACCGCCCTCGCCCGCTTCCTCGAGATCACCGGCCCCTCCCTTAAACCCGGCACCACGCCCAAGCTTGAGGATGTGCCGGACAGTTTCTACAGCGTGGCCTGGACTCGGCCTGACGGAAAACACTTGTTGATGTACTGGAGTGCCAAAGGCAGCAGCATCAGCCTGCCGGACATCAAACACGCAGAACTGCTGGACCCGCTGACCGGAGCCCGGCAGCCCCTGAACGACGACAACGGTATTCGCCCAGCGGTGAAGCCGAGTTTGCAGATACTGGTGTGGTAGCCCCGGGCATGGAGAGCTGTACATGAGAATCCTATGGATTGTGCCCTATCTGCCGTGGCCGACCACCAGCGGCGGCAAGACCCGGCAGTATCATTTGCTGCGCACCTTGAGTGAGCGCGGGCATCGCATCACGCTGCTGGCGCAATCGAAGACACCGGCCGATGACGCGGTGCACGCAGCCCTTGAACCGTTGCTCGAACGCCTGATCGTGGTGCCGCGCCGGCCGCTGAAACACCCGATGACCCTGCTCGCGGGCGTATTCGCACCGTGGCCGCTGTTGACCACGGTCAATGGCCTGTCGGCACCGTTGCAAGCCCAATTTGCGCAACTGTTGAACGAGCGCTGGGACGTGATTCAAGTGGAACACAGCTACAGCCTGCAACCGTTTCTGCGCACCTTGCAGCAGCGCCAGCGCGAGTTTGTGCTGACCGAGCACAACCTGGAATCAAGCCTGGGTGGCGCCACTTATGACCGTTTCCCCAAGTGGGCTGCGCCGTTCGTGCAGTACGACCAATGGCGCTGCCGGCAATGGGAACGCAAGGCGTTCGATGCCGCCGCCCATGTGATCGCGGTGACCGACGCGGACGCCCAGGCCATGCGGCCGTTGACTGCAACGCCGGTAAGCGTGGTAGTCAATGGCGTCGACAGCCGTGCCTTCGCCCAGGTCAGTGCCGATGCACAGAGCCAGCGTTTGTTGTTTGTCGGCAATTACGAATACGCACCGAACCTGGACGCTGTGCAGTGGTTGCTTGAGGAGATATTCCCCCGGGTCTGGCTGCAGTGTCCGAACGCGCGCCTGGCAGTGGCCGGTTACGGCTTGCCCGAACACTGGCGCGACCGTTGGCCGGATGAACGTGTCGAGTGGCTGGGGTTTGTTCCTGATCTGTGCGCCCTGCAACGGCGCTGCGCCGGTTTTGTCGCCGCGTTGCGCCATGGCGGCGGCTCCAAGCTCAAGGTGCTGGAGGCAATGGCCGCCGGCTTGCCGCTGGTCAGCACGGCCCAGGGTGTTTCCGGTTTGGCGGTGCAACCCCAGGCGCATTACCTCGCGGGCGAAAGCGCCGAGGCCCTGGCCGATGCCATCGTGCGTTTGCTGGATCAGCCGCTGCTGGCCCGGCAACTGGCCGATGCGGCACGCGATTATGCGCGGCATTACCACGACTGGGCGGTGGCCGGTGACGAACTGGAGCACATCTACCGCACCTTGATCGCCTCTAAGGAGTCTCAGCCATGCGCGTAGCCCTGGACTATCGCCCCGCCACGGTTGCGCCCTCGTCGGGCATCGCCCGCCAGGTCCTGGCGCTGGAAGATGCCCTGCGCGCGCGGGGCAACACCGAGGTGGTGCTGTTCACTGAGGCGCCCCTGGACCACCCGCAACGCCAGAACGCCATTTGCCCACCGTGGGCCAGCCCGCTGGATGGCCTGCAACGGCCGCAGGTACGCTTGCGGTTCGAGCGCAAATTTTTGCCCAGAGCCTTGCACGAGCAACAGATCGACCTGCACATCGCCACGGCCAATATGGGCTTGCCGCTGTGCCGCAAACCCGCCGGCACCCGTTATATCCTGGTGCTGCATGACCTGTTTCAGCTGACTCAGCGTAACTTCCATCGCTCCAGGCTCAAGGCCCTGGCCTATCGCTTGATCGACGGCGCCTCGATTGCCTGGTCGGTGTGGCAGGCTGACCGGGTGTGGTGCCCTTCGCAGTTTTCCTGCAACGAAGCCGCCCGCGTATTCCCCTGGGCTCGGGCCAAGTTCCGGGTGTTGAGCAACCTGGTGCCCGAATTGAATGCAGCGCCAGAACCGCTGCCAGACAACCTGCCGGCGCGTTACTGGCTGGTGGTGGGCACGCGGGAGCCGCGCAAGAACATGGCATTTTTCCTGCGCCAATGGCAGGCCTGCCGTGCGGCGAACCCTGAGGTGCCGGACCTGGTGCTGGTGGGCCATGCCAGCGATGTACCGTCCGCCCTTGGCGAACTGCCGGGCCTGCATTGGTGCAGCGGTTTATCCGACGGCCAACTGCAAGCCCTCTACCGTCATACCGACTGCCTATGGCAGCCGTCTTATGCCGAAGGCTTTGGCCTGCCGGTGGTGGAAGCCTTGAGTGTCGGCACGCCGGTGGCGGTGGCACGCGGTTCCGCCCTGGATGAAGTCGCGCCGCCCGGCGCCCCGCGCTTCGACCCACACGATGCCAGGCAATTGCAGAACGTCATGCAGCAACTGGCAACCGCGGGCGACAAGGCAGACG
Organism: Pseudomonas sp. NCIMB 10586; assembly: GCF_023127895.1. Classification (NCBI taxonomy): domain Bacteria; kingdom Pseudomonadati; phylum Pseudomonadota; class Gammaproteobacteria; order Pseudomonadales; family Pseudomonadaceae; genus Pseudomonas; species Pseudomonas sp. NCIMB 10586. Next base: position 13,374 of record NZ_SPKQ01000050.1, on the reverse strand, counting down.
CCGAAACGCAGCGCGCCTGGGCCCGGCAATTTGCCGAACCGGCCTATCGCTCGCGCCTGGATACTTTGCTCAAGGAATTGGACCGCTAATGCTGCCAGGAAAACTCATCAGTCTGCTCCTGGGCCTGGTCTTCGGCATTTTGCTGTTGGCCCTGTCGCCGATCAAGGCCTTGCTGGTCGTGGCCGGCGCGGGTGTGGCCTTGACCCTGATCCGCTTTCCCCTGTGGGGCTTGCTGATTTTCGCGGTGTTGGCCACCAGCATTCCCTACACTACGTTGGAACTGGGGATCCGCACCACCATCAGCGAAGCCGTGTTGGGGCTGACCTGGGTCGGGGTGTTCTGGCAATCGTTTATCGGCAAGACCCGCGGCTTGATCCTGTGGCGTCCGACCGAGCGCGCGCTGATGTGGTTGATGCTGTTCAGCACTATTCCGTTTATCTGGGGCATGGTCATCATCCATGCCGAAGGCAACGGACCGGTGAACTGGGTACGCTGGCTGATGAACCTGTCGTTGCTGTTTATCGTGCCGTTGCTGCTGCGCACCGACGCCGACCGCGACAAGGTGGTGGTCGCCCTGCTGCTGGGCAACCTGGCGATGCTGTTGCTGTCGATTTTCATGTTTTTGAAAACGCGCAACGCCATGTCGATGATCGAGGTGCTTACCGACCTCAAGTACGCCCACCCTGAAGCGGTGAAGGATATTTTTTCCGCCAACTACACGCGCATGGCCTCGCCCTGGGTGCACCCAAACCTGACGGGTGGCGTGCTGGTGCTGTTTATCCCCCTGGCGCTGTTCTACGGCTGGACCCGCAGCGGCTGGCGCCGGGCGCTGGGCCTGGCGGTGGCGGTGCTGGGTTGCGCCGGCCTGCTGCTGAGTATTTCCCGTGGCGCCATCGTGGCCCTGGCGCTGGTGCTGATCTGGCTGACCTATAAGCGCGTACCTAACAGCGGGCGCATCATCGGTATCGGCGTGGCGTTTGGGGTTGCGCTGGTGATGTTCTATCCGCCGTTGCAGGAGCGCTTGCTGACTATCTTTTCGTCCACCAACGCCAGTACCGAAATCCGCTTCGACGAGTACGCAAGATTCCCCGAGGCCATGTCGACATACCCCCTGGGGATCGGCTTCAAGATCGACCCACCCGTACCCGGCACCAACCTGTTGGGCATCTCCAACCTGTGGCTGAACTTCATCTACAAGGTCGGCATTCCGGGGATGCTGTTGTTTATCACCGTCACGGTGTTGTGGTGGCGTGAAGTGCGGCCGCTGGGCCAGGTGCGCAAGGTCACCGCCGACAACGCCCTGTGGCTGGGGTGTATCTGCGGCGTGATGGCAGCGCTGTTGACGGGGATTTTCGACCACTATTTCAGCTTCACCTTTGTACTGATCGCGCTGTTCTGGCTGTTGATGGGCATGAGCCTGCAACAGGTGCGTCTGCGCCCCTCCATTACCGCCCCTGTTGCTGCTATTGCGCCAAAGGATAACCAACCATGAAACACCGGATGATTCACTCCACCGATTTGCGCGATCGCCTCCCCACACTGGCCGCTGAACTGGGCGTGAGCCTGCCGGACCTGGAAGAGGCGCTGGACTGGTGCCTGGCCAACGACGTGGTGTTTGAAGAGGGCGAAGGCGACAACAAGCGCTTCTGGATAAACTCCATCGACCTGGAACCCGCCCTTGAGCACCCGGTGGCCCGCCTTTTGTTCCGCCGTATGAAGCAGGACCTGCCGGGCAAGCTGTTGCCGCGCTATGGCAAAAACTGGGCAACGATCAAGGATCGCTGGCGCAACGCCTGGGACATGGCCTACAACATTTTGATCAACAAGATCCCCAGCCACCATGTGCGCATTGCCTGGCTGCGCCTGGGCGGCGCGAAGATCGGCAAGGGCACAAGCTTGTGGCGTAACACCGAAGTGTTGGGCATCCACAACTTGAGAGTCGGTGACGATACGGTGATCGGTTGGCATTGCCAGGTAGACGCCCGCGCCGGGCTGGTGATCGGCAACCACGTGGCGATTGCCTCCCACGTGCTGATCATCGCCGGCAGTCATGATTTGCAGGCACCGGAGTTCTGGTCGATTTCCGGGCCGATCTACATCGACGACTATGTGTGGATCGGCAGCCGGGCGTTGATCGGCTACGGCACGCACCTGGGTCATGGTTCGGTGATCAGCGCCAATACCGTGGTGGCCAAGGCTGTGGCCCCCTACAAAATCATTGGCGGTTCCGGGGCCAAAATCATGGGCGAACGTTGCCATGATCTGAACTATAAGGTGGGTGGCAAGGGCCTGTTCACCCTGTTCCACTGATGTTCGGCAGCACGCTCTGGCTGACCGTCGCGACCCTCGCCGGGCTGGTCGCCGGTTTTGCCCGCGAATGGCTGCTGGTGGCGGCCTGGGGCGCGGGCAGCCGCAGCGACGGGTTTCTGGTGGCGGTATTTTTGCCCGAAGCGTTGCGCATGACCCTGGCCGCCGGCTTGCTTGCGGCGGCTGCCCTGCCCCTCTATCAACAACGCGACCCACAACGCCAGCAAGCCTGGCTGGCCAGTCTTTCCCCACGCCTGCTGGGAGTAGGCCTGGCCCTGTTTGCCATATTGGCGCTGGGCGCGCCGCTGTGGGTGCGCCTGATCGGCCCCGGCCTGGACGCCGAGGCCCATGCCGAAGCCGCCGCTAACTTGCGCTGGCTGGCGGCCTGTGCGCCGGGCCTGGTGATGCATGGGTTGTTCAGTATTCCCTTGCAGGCACGCCAGCGTTTTGTGCTGCCGGGGCTGGGCTCTTTGCTGTTCAACCTGCCGCCGGTGCTGTACCTGTTTATCCGTGGCAGCGCAAGCGACAGCGGCGAACTGGCCATGAGCTTTTTTGCCGGCAGTGTATTGATGTGCCTGCCACTGCTGGCGCCGGTCTGGTCTTTCGGCTGGCGGCCGTGGCAAGTCACTGGCGACAAGCTGGCGGGCCGCGAACTGTTGGGGCGCATCGGGCCATTGTTGGCCAGCAATGTCGCCAGCCAGGGTTTGGCGCTGCTCGAACGCTTGATCGCCAGTTACCTGGGGGAAGGTGCCGTCACGTGGGTCAACCTTGCACGCAAACTGATCAATCTGCCCTTGATCGCCCTGATGAGCCTCAACCAGGTACTGCTGGGCATGATGAGCGGCGAACAAGGCCAGCAGCGCCTGGCCCTGCTGCGCCGAGGCCTGGATGCTGCGACCCTGCTCAGCCTGCCGGCCGCCCTCGGCCTGATCGGCGCCAGCCCGGTGCTGATTCATCTGCTGATGCCCGCCCAAAGCGCCGACAGCCCACTGCCCGCCCTGCTGGCCTGGTTCGCGACGCCATTGGTGTTCGGCGCCTGGAACGCTATGCTCGCCCGCTACGCCTATGCCAGCGGCGACACGCGCCTGCCCTTGCGCTGCGAATTGCTGGGCAGCGGGGTCAACGCTTTGCTGTTGGTGCTGCTGCCGTACTTTCTGGGTTTGCCGGGTATCGCCCTGGCGGCGTTGGGCGGGGTTATCGTCACCAACCTGCTGCTGATGCAACGCCAGCAATTGCTTGGGCAACTGCGCTGGCCGCTGCAATGGGGGCTGAGTGCGGTATTACTGGGTTCTGCAGCCGTCATCTTGCATCCACTGCAAAACGATGGCTGGCAACTGGGCTTGAGTACCGTGACGGCGGCCCTGGTATTGGGAGGGTTGGCTGGGTGGTTCAAGCCGTGGAAACAGTGAACTGGAGCCACCACCGCAACGGCCTGCGCAGGAGCTGGTAAGCCAGCTCCTGCACGGACTCAGTCATCCAGCTGTTGAGGCGCAGCCGGCTTGGTTGCCTTACCCGCTTTGGTAGCGTTCTTGCCAGGCGCAGGCGCAGGTTCTGGCACAACCGGAGCAGCCGCTTCTTTCTCGGCCATCGGCATCTGGTCAATGGCGCTGAAAAATTCCTTCAGGTCGAGGGTATCCGGCGGTACGGTCTTCTCCAGTTTCTTCTCGCCATCCTTGCCGATCAGGATCACCTTGGTGCCGCTGCCGACGCCGAGCTTGAGGGCACGGATCAGCGCGTTGGTTTCAGGCGGCGTGAGCTTTTTGCTGTCCTTTGGGTCCTTGGCGAACTTCTCCCCTTCGGCGCCAATGCTACCGAACTTGACGGTGTAGAACACCATGCTGCGCTCTTCGAAGGACTGCTTGGTGGCAGCCTCTTCCAGTTGTTTCTTCAGCGTTGCCAGTGTCGGGTTTCCAGCATCAAGCTCCACGACCACCAGCGGGCGCGTCTTGCCCAACTCCTGCTTGAGCGGATTATCATCAGCGGCCAACAACGGCCCCGTAAAAGCCATCAAGGTAGCCAGGGTCAGCGACCGGATGAGCATGCGCACCTCCTTTGAATTCCATGCAGGGTTCTTGAGTTTCATGTCTGCGACAGTCAAATTCAAGGATGATTCCTACATCACTTTGAGAAGAGTAGGTCAGGACACCCGCTACGCAAGGGCTTGGAGAGTGGCCAGGTCATTGTTTCTTCCGGTTACGAGACCTTCCACTGCGGCCAATGCCGGGCAAAAACCGGGGCCACGACAGGGTCGGCGTCTACCCGCTCCAGGCTCTGTGCAAAGCCCGGCGCCAGGTTGCCGAGCACCTCGCGCGCGTCATCCCAGCGCGACACCGCCGCCGCCATGATGCCCAGTGCATTTGGCACGTTGCCCGGGGTAAACAGCTGGTCGGCAAACTGATCGGCAAACACGATCCAGGCCTGGTGCAGGTAGCGCCGTGTGCCGCTGACCAGTTGCGCTTGCTGCGCCTCATCGGCATTACCCAACCAGCGTTGCGGGTAGTCGATGATGCCGATCGCCGAATAGCAATTGGCGGCGATGTACAGCAAGCCGCGCAGGATCTGCGCACGATCGCCGGCCAGCAACTCGGCCTTGGGGTACTCCAGGCCCAGGTGGATCAGGATAGCGGCGCTTTCGGTCAACACTTGGCCATTGGGGGTGACCAGGGTGGGGATCTGCTTGAGTGGATTGATACGTGCAAGAGCGTCACTGCCCTCGCCGTCCTGCCAGGAGCTGGCGTCCACGCGATGCCACGGCACGGCGCAGCGCTGCAGGGCGATTTCGATCATGCAGGAACCGGATTCGTCGGTGCCATAAAGTGTGTACATGGGCGTTGCCTCCTGAGCGATGGGCGATAGGGACAGTGTGGTCCATTGCCTAGAATAGCCCCATCTGCCCGCCCACCAGGGTACCGAAGTCATCATTCACAAACGGCAGGATCGCGTCGGCAACGGGCTGCAATTGCCGGGTCACATAGTGGTCGTAGTCGACGGGCGCTTGCCGCACTTCCAAGGGTTCGGGGCCGTTGACGCTGATCACGTAGCTGATCCAGCCACCGCGCTGGTACTGGCGCGGGCGCCCCAGGCGGTCGTTGTACTCGTCGGCCAAACGTGCCGCGCGCACATGGGGCGGGACATTGCGTTCGTAGTCGTGCAAGGGGCGGCGCAGGCGCTTGCGGTAGATCAGCAACTCGTCGAACTCGCCGCTCAGGGTACGGCGCACGTAATCGCGTATGTAATCCTGATGGGGCTGGCGATGGAAGATGCGCCGGTAGAGTTCCTGCTGAAATTGCCGGGCCAGAGGCGACCAATCGCTGCGCACGGTTTCCAGGCCTTTGTAGACCATCTCTTCGCTGCCATCGTCGCGCACCACCAAACCGGCGTAGCGCTTCTTGCTGCCCTCCTCCGCGCCACGGATGGTCGGCATCAGGAAGCGGCTGAAGTGGGTTTCGTATTGCAGCTCCAAAGCACTTTGCAGGCCGTACTCGGTGCTCAGGTGGGCGCGCCACCAATCATTGACGTGCTGCACCAGCGCCAGGCCGATGCGATTGGCATCCTGCGGAGAATGGGCGCTGCCGAGCCAGACGAAGGTGGAGTCGGTGTCGCCGTAGATCACTTCATAACCCTGGGCCTCCACCAGCTCGCGGGTCTGGCGCATGATCTGGTGCCCCCGCAGGGTGATCGACGACGCCAACCGCGTATCGAAAAACCGACAGCCACTGGAGCCGAGCACGCCGTAGAAGGCATTCATGATGATTTTCAAGGCTTGGGACAGCGGCGCGTTGTGCTCGCGCTTGGCCTCTTCACGACCTTCGGATACGCGAGTGACGATGGACGGCAGGCAGTGCCGGGTGCGGGAGAAACGTGCGCCGCGAAAGCCCTCTACCGAGTCGCTGTCGTCGGGATGCTTGAGGCCTTCGATCAAGCCCACCGGGTCGATCAGGAAGCTGCGGATGATCGATGGGTAAAGGCTTTTGTAGTCCAGCACCAGCACCGATTCGTAGAGGCCCGGGCGTGAGTCCATGACAAACCCGCCAGGGCTGGCCTGGGGCGGTTTGTCGCCCAGGTTCGGCGCGACGAAACCCTGGCGATGCATCAACGGCAGGTACAAGTGGGTGAAGGCGGCGACCGAACCGCCGTTACGATCGGCCGGCAAGCCAGTGACGCTGGCACGCTCCAGCAAGAACTTGAGTAACTCGGTCTTTTCAAAAATCCGTGTGACCAGCTCACAGTCCTTGAGGTTGTAGCGCGCCAAGGCGGGCTTGTCCTCGGCGAACATGCGGTTGATTTCGTCCATGCGCTGGTACGGGGTGGAAATGTCCTTGCCTTCGCCGAGCAGGGTTTGTGCGACGTTTTCCAGGCTGAAGGATTCAAAGCTCCAGGTCGCCGAGCGCAGCGCTTCGATCCCGTCGATGATCAAGCGCCCCGCCGCTGCCGCGAAGTAGTGATTGCGGCTGCCGTGCTCGCGCCAGGTCATGGCTTCACCGCCACGCCCCAGCAACAGCGGCACGTTCAGACGTTGGGCGTGCTCATGCAGGACGCGCAGGTCGAACTGCACCACATTCCAGCCGATGATCGCATCGGGATCAAAGGTGGCCAGCCATTGGTTGAGGCGTTCGAGCAGTTGCGCACGGGTGTCGCAGTAGTCGAGCTTGAAGTCCACGGCATCGGTTTTGTTTGGCGGGCCGAGCATATACACCTGGCGCTCGCCGCAGCCTTCCAGCGCGATGGAATACAGATCGCCCTGGGCGGTGGTTTCGATGTCCAGGGACACCAACTTCAAGCGCGGGCGGTAGTCGGGCGCGGGCTTCATCTGCGCGTCGAGCAAGGTGCCGTTCGCGTCGGGCGTGCCGCCGAACCATACGGGGGCAGTGATAAAACGCTCCATCATGTAACGCTCGGGCGGTCGCACGTCGCCTTCGTAGACATCGACCCCGGCGCTGCGCAGGCGCTTTTCGATGTCCATCAATTGGCGGTGCTGGCGGGCATAAAGGCCCAGGACCGGGCGATGGTGGAAGTCGCACAGTTGCAGCGCACGCAACTCCAGATCGCGCTCGCCCTTGAGCAGCCAATCGAGCGGCTTGCGATGGACTTCGGGGATGAACATCACCGAGGTTTGCACGGGTAGGCGAATACACCGAGGCCCGTGGTCGGTGGCCAGCCAGAAACTGACCTCCGTGCCTAACGGGGTATCGCGCCAATGCCGGGTCAGGACAAAACCCTGCTGTAAATCCACCGTACCGCACCTCAGGAATCGCTTTCAGGGCGTGATTCTACTCGGCATCTGTACAAACGCGGCAGGTTAACGCGCACGCAGAGCGCAATCGCATAAATTTGTTGCAGGACATTAATAACAATCACTATCATTTGCGTCGGAGTCGTATCCGCGCAGTGAGGAAGCGCAACGTCGCTGCCCCCTTCCTCATAAGTTAGCCGTCTGGATCGACCATGCCCCTCTGCAATCTTTTCGCTGCGCCATTTCGCCCGGCCCTGCTCGCCCTTTGTTGCTCCGTGAGCCTTGCTGCACAGGCGGCAACCCCAGCGGCCTCAGACAACGTATTGGAACTGGGCGCCACCAACATCAATGTCCAAGCCCTGGCGCCCACAGCGCTGCCCCCTGAGTTTGCAGGTGGCCAGGTTGCACGCGGCGGCCAATTGGGTGTGCTGGGCAACCAGGACATCATGGATGTGCCCTTCAGCATTTCCTCCTACACCGAAAAGCTGATTCGCGACCAGCAGGCGGAAACCGTCGGCGACGTGTTGCTCAATGACTCTTCTGTGCGCCAGGCCTCAGGGTATGCGAACCAGTCCCAGACGTTCATGATTCGTGGCTTGCCGTTGAATGGTGACGACATTTCCTATAACGGTTTGTACGGCGTCCTACCCCGCCAGATCATCTCCACCGATGCCCTGGAGCGAGTGGAAGTGTTCAAGGGCCCCAATGCTTTCATCAATGGCGTCACGCCCACCGGTTCGGGTATTGGTGGCGGTGTGAACCTGCAACCCAAGCGTGCCGATGATGTTCCGCTGCGCCGTTTCAGCACTGATATCAGCAGCGATGGTCGGATTGGCGAACACTTGGATATTGGCCAGCGCTTCGGCGAAGACAACCGGTTTGGCGCACGGGTCAACCTGTCCCAGCGCGAAGGCGATACCGGGATTGATGATGAAAACCAGCGTTCGAAGCTGTTTGCCGTCGGCCTTGATTACCGCGGCGATGCTTTGCGGCTGTCCGGTGATTTTGTGTATCAGAAGCAGCGTATCAACGGTGGGCGTAACTCGGTGTTCCTTGGCACCATCACCCAGGTGCCGGATGCGCCGTCGGCAGACACCAACTACGCGCCAAGCTGGAGCAGTACCAACCTTGAAGACACCTTGGGGATGCTGCGCGCCGAATATGACCTGAATGAAAACTGGACCGCCTACGCGGCAACCGGTGCCAAGCACAGCCGTGAAATGGGGCGCTACTCGTCGGTGACCTTGAGCGATAATCTCGGCAATGCCAGCGCCAGCGGCTCGACTATCGCCCACGAAGAAAACAATACCAGTGCCATGGGTGGCCTCAATGGCAAGTTCCACACCGGCCCGGTGAGCCATCGGCTCAACTTCGGCCTGGCAGGCATCTGGACCGAGGCGCGCAACGCCTATGTATTCGCCAGCGCAAAAACCCCGACCAATATCTACAACCCCGTGACCGGCGCGCCGCCGGCCCTCAACAGCCCACGCAATACCCCAGGTACCGACTTCAGCGATCCGACCATCACCGACAAGACATTCGTGCGTAGCGTCGCGGTATCCGACACCTTGGGGTTCTTCGATGACCGCCTGTTAGTGACCGTTGGTGCACGTCGCCAGCAGATGGTGGTGCAGAGTTACAACTACATGAGCGGTACCCGCACCGCCAACTATGACGAATCGATCACCACACCGGTCTACGGCATTGTGTTCAAACCGTGGGAGCACGTATCTCTGTATGCCAACCGCATTGAAGGCCTGGCTCAGGGCCCGACGTCGCCGCTCAAATCAGGCAACCTGACGGTCATCGGTGGCGGGCAAGCTTATGCGCCTGCCCGGTCCAAGCAGATCGAAGCGGGTGTCAAAGTGGACATGGGCACCTATGGCGCGACCCTGGGTGTATATCGTATCGAGCAGCCCGGCGCGGGTTATGCCGAGGCCATCGACGCCACCACCGCCCGCTACGTGCGGGAAGGTCAGCAGATCAACAAGGGCGTCGAGCTCAACGTATTCGGCGAACCGGTCAGCGGCCTGCGCTTGCTGGGCGGGGTGACCCTGATGAAAACCGAACTCAAGGGCACCCTCAACGGCGCCAACGACGGCAACCGTGCCATTGGCGTACCGTCATTCCAGCTCAACGCCGGGGTGGATTGGGATGTGCCCGGCCTGCAAGGCGTAAGCCTCAGCGGGCGTATGCTGCGCACCGGCGGGCAGTACGCCGACGCGGCCAACAACCTGAGCCTGCCGGCCTGGAACCGCTTCGACGTGGGTGCGCGCTACACCTTCGCCGTGGACAAGCGCGAGGTGACATTGGGTGCCACGGTAGAGAACGTCGCCAACGAGAAATACTGGGAGTCGGCCCAGGGCGGGTTCCTGAGCCAGGGGGATCCGCGAGTGGCGAAGTTGTCGGCGTCGATTGATTTCTAGAACGTGATTACGTTGGGGGGCTGATCTGCCCCCTTGCCCACCATCATACTGGTCGGGTTTCGCTCAGATAGGTTTCGATATTGCCCATCTGCTCATCCCAACCACGGGAGTTCATCTTGAACGCCTTCTGGCGCCGCGCCTCGGGAACCTGGTCGAAACCGGATTCGACAACCCGCAGCAGGATGCCGGGGGCGCGATCCTCGATGGTGAACTCCACCAGGGTCGGTGTTTCGTTGTCGTAGTCGACGCCCTCCTCTACCGCGAAGGGGTGCCACCAGAAAGAGAACAGGGTTTGCGGCAGGACGCGTTCGATCCTGGCCTTCCAGACTACATGTTCGTAGCCTGGGTAAGTAATTGGCGCTTCGATAGTTTGCCCGGCTACAAAGGTTTTGCCCTTGAGCGCGATACCGAACCAGCTGCCAAATTGCTCGGCATCCGTGAGAGCCTCCCAAACCTGTTTACGCGATGCATTGAGCAGGACTTTGCGTTCGATTCGATCTAATACGTGCATGAGTCACCTCCTTCTTTGAACAGTAGGCGACATCGACCAATGCGCAACCTTGCGTTGTGCGCGATGATGATGACCCCCTCCTTGACCTGGCCATAGGTTATGACTGACCCATTGAATGGAAGTTGCTTGTGCAAAAGTGTGCGCTATCAGGTGGACAGCCTGGACATGCCCATCAGCCACTGCCATTGCGACAGCTGTCGCAAAGCACACGCAGCTGCGTTTGTTGCCACTGCCGGGGTGATGCGCGAGCATTTTCGCTGGACGCACGGTGAAGAGCTTTTGGCATCCTTTGAATCCTCGCCGGGGAAACTCCGACGCTTCTGCTCGCGCTGCGGCTCACATCTGATTGCCGAACGGGGGCATCAGCCCCACGTGATCGTGCGGGTGGCGACGCTGGACGATGATCCCGGCGTCAGGCCCACCTCGCATATCTGGATGGCCCATGAGGTGCCATGGCTGGCCTATGAAGGCTTAGAGCGCTGGGACGAGTGGCGGGCCTGAGTCAGACGCGTGGGTCGCCTGGCGCTTTGGCTGGCGTCGCATACTGCGGCTTGAGATGACCTTCCTGGTCAAGCAACCAGGCATCCATGATCTGCCGCACAACCGGCCCAGCCACACGGCCTCCGGCCTCGCCGTTTTCAATCATGACGGAAATCACGATTTTCGGATGTTCGGCCGGCGCAAAACCGACGAACAAGGCGTTATCGCGATGACGCTCCAGCGTCTTGTTGCGGTTGTAGCGCTCACCCTGCTTGATCGCCACTACCTGGGCAGTGCCGCTCTTGCCGGCGATGCGGTATTGGGCGCCTTGCGCTGCCGCCCGGGCGATACCGCGTGGGTCGTGCATCACCAATTGCATACCATGGTTGACCTGCTCCCAATCACGCGGGTCTTTTAAGACCACGTTGGGCATCGGGTTCTCATCCACCGGAGGCACGCCGTTGATGGTCTTGGCCAGGTGCGGACGGTTCCAGATGCCTTTATTGGCGATCAATGCAGTGGCTTGGGCCAGTTGCAGTGGTGTCACTTGCATATAGCCCTGGCCGATGCCAAGGATCACGGTTTCGCCTGGGAACCAGGGCTGGCGACGGGTCGCACGCTTCCAGGCCTGAGAGGGCATCAGACCTGCGGACTCTTCGAACATGTCCAGGGACACCTTCTGACCAAGGCCGAACTCGGCGAGGTAGTCGTGCAGGCGATCGATGCCTAGCTTGTGGGCCAGGTCGTAGAAGTAAGTGTCGTTGGAACGCATGATGGCGGCGTCCATGTCTACCCAACCGTCGCCACTGTGGTTCCAATTGCGGTATTTGTGGTCAAAGTCCGGCAACTGGTAATAGCCGGGGTCAAACACCCGGGTTTGCGGGGTGACAACGCCACTGTCGAGACCCGCGATAGCAACTTCCGGCTTAATGGTTGAACCCGGCGCATAGAGCCCACGTAGCACGCGGTTGAACAGCGGCCGATCAATGGAATCGTGCAGCGCGGCGTATTCCTTGAAGCTGATGCCGGTGACGAACAGGTTCGGATCGAAACTCGGTTTGCTGACCATGGCCAGTACTTCACCGGTTTGCGGGTCCAGAGCCACGACCGAACCACGCCGGTCGCCCAGGGCTTCTTCGGCGGCTTCCTGAAGCTTGACGTCGAGGCTCAGGACGATGTTTTTGCCAGGGATCGGATCGGTGTGCTTGAGCACGCGTAGGACGCGCCCCTGGGCGTTGGTCTCGACCTCTTCATAACCGACATGGCCGTGCAGCTCGGCCTCGTAAAAACGCTCGATCCCGGTTTTACCGATGGATTGGGTACCGCGGTACTCCACGGAATCAAGGGTCTTGGATTCTTTCTCATTGATGCGGCCGACGTAGCCGATGGAGTGGGCAAAGTGCGCACCCAGCGGGTAGTGGCGGACGAATTGGGGCTCGACGTCTACCCCTGGAAGACGGAACTCGTTGACGGCCAAAACGGCGATCTGTTCTTCGTTCAACTCATAGAACAGCGTGACCGGAACAAACGGGTGACGAGCCTGCTTAAGCGCCTTATCGAACATGGCTCGGTCTTCGGCAGGCAGATGCAGCAGATTGACGAGCGCGTCCAGCTCACCCTTAAGGTCGGTGGTGCGTTCACGGGTGATGGTCAGGTTGTAACTCGGACGGTTGTCGGCCAGGACTACACCATTACGGTCATAGATCAAGCCGCGAGTTGGCGTGATCGGCAGTACGTGAACCCGATTGTTTTCCGAGATCGTGGAGTGGTAGTCGTACTGCACCACTTGCAGAAAATACATACGCCCCACCAGGGCACAGGTGATGCCTACCACCAGCAGTGCACAGGCCAGCAAGCGCTTGTTGACCAGGCGGTTTTCTTTTTCGTGATCTTTGATAGGTATCGGCTCAGGCATTTCTACAGCATCTCGTTGGAAATTAGCGACGCCGCCTCCTGCGGGTAACGATCAGTCCTTGTGAAAATGTGCTGCACCATACCAAAAATGCAGAAACACTTTGCATTGATTTCCCCAACGGCACGTTATTTAAGCGAGAGTCCCAGAGGCAGCCGGCTTTTCGACCGCCCAAAACAAAACCCCTGTTTGCGTTAGCAAACAGGGGTTCTGGAATTTAATCTTGACGATGACCTACTCTCACATGGGGAAACCCCACACTACCATCGGCGATGCATCGTTTCACTGCTGAGTTCGGGATGGGATCAGGTGGTTCCAATGCTCTATGGTCGTCAAGAAATTCGGGTACTGAGTCGTGACCAGTTGGTCTCGCTTCAGCAAATTGGGTATGTGACAGTTTTCGGTGTTTTGTGAGCGTCGAACTTTCGGTTCATTTTCGTCTTCACACACCGCAATCTGGTCTCTTTCGCTTTTCAGCTCAGAGCATGCAAATTGCTTGGGTGTT
>NZ_SPKQ01000049.1:0-42824 GCF_023127895.1 Pseudomonas sp. NCIMB 10586 | reverse complement strand
CGAGTACATATCCGTTATTTAGGTAACGGCCACTATTGGTTCCGCTCTTACAGCGGGTCACTTTTGAAAAAAGCGCAAAAGTAACCAAAACGCTCTTGCCCCACCACTCGGCACCTCGCCCAGGCTCGGTGTGCCCGTAATCCGCCATGGACTTGGGGGGCCGCCGCCACGCGCCATCCATGGCGCGGGGCAGCTAAACCGGCATCCCTGCCGGTTTACCCCCCAAATCCCTGTCGAATTCCGGCCAGCGTGGTTTAACGGGGCGCCTAAGATCAAAAGCAGATCAAGAGCGGCTCGCTTCGCATCGTGGTTACTGGTGACTGCTACGAAGTTGTGTAGATACCCATGCTGCGATGGGGCCCTCAGCCTCACCACAAGGCTCAAGGCTCCAATCCGATCCCCCGCAAGATCACACTGGTCACCGTCTGAATCGCCTTTTCGAACTGCATATCCGACAACGGCTGGTGATCATTCAAAATCTTCACCTGGTGATCAAAGTCGGCATAGTGCTGGGTCGAGGCCCAGATCATGTAGAGCAGGCTCGACGGTTCCACCGGCAGGATGCGTTTGTCTTGCACCCACTGGCGAATCTTCGCTTCCTTCATCTTGGCCCAGTCGTACAGGCTTTCATCCAGGGCCTCACCGAGCGTGGGCGCACCGTGGATGATTTCATTGGCCCAGACCTTGGAGCCATACGGCCGCGTACGCGAGCGCTGCATCTTGGCGCGGATGTAGCTGCTGAGCACCACCCGCGGATCATCGAAGGTTTCGAAGCTCAGGGCATCCTGCTTCCACAGCTCCAGCAGGTCGAACAGCACCGCGCTGTACAGCTCGCTCTTGGTGGTGAAGTAATAATGCAGGTTGGAACGCGGCAGTTGCACCTCTTCGGCGATGTCGGCCATGGCGGTGCTGCCGTAGCCTTTTTCAGCGAAGACTTTTTCCGCCGCCAGCAGGATTTTCTCGACGTTGACCCGACGGATTCCGATCTTGTGATTGCCCATAAGGGCTCCCTGACAACAACACGGGTTAAAGACTACCACCAGCTCTAGATCGGGGCGACAGGCCAAGCCGAAACTTCGTACACTGCCCGCTCCTACCCATTGATTGGTATTGAACAATGTTGATCAAGAAAGCCCTGACCACCCTCGCCCTGCTCACCTCCCTGCTGGGCGCCTCGGCGGCATTTGCCCATGCCCACCTCAAGAGCGCAGAACCTGCGGCCAACAGCAGCGTCGCCGCGCCGAAAGACCTGCGCCTGACCTTCACCGAAGGCGTCGAAGCCACCTTCACCAAGGTCTCCCTGAGCAAGGACGGCACTGAAATCGCCATCAAGGGCCTGGAAACCCCGGACGCGGACAAGAAAGTCCTGGTCGTGACCCCTGCCGCCCCGCTCGCGAGCGGCAATTACAAAGTGGTGTGGAATGCAGTGTCGGTCGACACCCACAAGAGCAGCGGTAAATACAGCTTCAAGGTCGGCCAGTAACCCATGGCAACCCTGCTGGTGCTGTGCCGTTTCCTGCATTTTATGGTCGTGCTGCTGATGTTCGGGGCTTGCGTGCTCCGGCCCTGGCTGCTCGGCACCCAGGTACAGCCGACTCTGGACCGGCAACTGCTATGCATCACCCGTGGCCTGGCCTGGCTGGGGCTTGGCTCCGGCGTGGCGTGGCTACTGCTGATCACCGCCAGCATGGCCGGCAGTTGGGACGCGGCACTGCAACCGGCCACCGTGCAATTGGTGCTGGGCAAGACCTTTTTCGGCCAGGTATGGACCTGGCATCTGCTGCTGAATGTTCTGCTGGTGATCGTGCTGATCAAACCCTGGCCAGCCTTGCGTTTGCCATTGATCACCCTGCTGCTGGCGACCCTCGCGCCGGTGGGCCATGGCGCCATGCTCGACGGGCTGAGTGGGCAATTGCTGATCCTCAACCAAGTGGTTCATCTGCTGTGCGTGGGGGCCTGGCTGGGTGGGTTGCTGGTGCTGGTGCTGATCCTCAGGCACGCGCAAGAGTACCGGCTGGAGCCGATTTTGCGGCGCTTCAGCGGCGTGGGTTACGGCCTCGTCGCCGGCTTGCTGGTAACCGGTTTGATCAATGTGCGCGTGCTCACCGGGCAACTGTGGCCCACGCCACTGTTCAATGGGTTTGCCTTGATCCTGCTGATCAAGGTGGGGTTGGTGGCGGGGATGTTGGGGTTGGCGCTGCTGAACCGGTTGCGTATCGAACGCTGCGAACAGCGCTTGGGCAGTTTGAAAGCCAGCGTGATGACGGAATGGCTGCTGGGGGTCTGCGCAGTAGCCGCCGTTTCACTCCTTGGCACCCTGCCTCCGATGGTTTTAGCGGTATAAAAAACCAGGTTTAACTCAATCAAATGTGGGAGGGGGCTTGCTCCCGATAGCGGTGTATCAGTCAGATCATCTGTGACTGACACACTGCTATCGGGAGCAAGCCCCCTCCCACATTGACCCTGCCCGCTTTAGATCAGGTCATACACAGTCATCGTATAACTTCTGCTTGACACACCCCGAAAACCCCGCAAATATCCCGCTCAATGTTGTACGACGACGTATAACAAATAATAAAAACAACAAAAGAAAGGGAGCCTCACTGTGAGTCAATTCGCCCGCAATTGCTCTGCACGCCTGGGCCTTATCAGCCTCGCTAGCCTGGCCGTCACCCTGCCCCTGTGCGTTCAAGCCGAAGGTTTTATCGACGACGCCAAGGCCACGCTCAACCTGCGCAACGCCTACTTCAACCGCAACTTCACCAACCCCGGCAACCCTCAGGGCAAGGCCGAAGAGTGGACGCAAAACTTCATTCTCGACGCCAAATCCGGCTTTACCCAAGGCACTGTCGGGTTCGGGATTGATGTATTGGGCCTGTATTCGCAAAAGCTCGATGGCGGCAAAGGCACTGCCGGTACTCAACTGCTGCCGGTGCATGACGATGGCCGCCCTGCCGACAATTTCGGACGCCTTGGGGTCGCGCTGAAAACCAGGCTGTCCAAGACCGAGCTCAAACTTGGCGAGTGGATGCCAGTGCTGCCGATCCTGCGTTCCGATGATGGCCGCTCTCTGCCCCAGACCTTTCGCGGCGGCCAGGTCACGTCCAATGAGATCGCCGGTCTGAGCCTCTACGGCGGCCAGTTTCGCGGCAACAGCCCACGCAACGACGCGAGCATGGAAGACATGTTCATGAACGGCAAAGCTGCGTTCACCTCGGACCGCTTCAACTTCGGCGGGGGCGAATATACCTTCAACGACAAGCGCACCCAGGTCGGCCTGTGGTACGCCGAACTCACTGATATCTACCAGCAACAGTATCTGAACCTCACCCACAGCCAGCCGGTGGGCGACTGGACCCTGGGCGCCAACCTTGGCTTCTTCAACGGCAAGGAAGACGGCAGCGCCTTGGCCGGCGACCTCGACAACAAGACCGTGTTCGCCCTGCTCTCGGCCAAATACAACGGCCACACCCTCTACGTCGGCCTGCAAAAACTCACCGGCGACAGCGTATGGATGCGTATCAACGGCACCAGCGGCGGCACGCTGGCCAACGACAGCTACAACTCCAGCTATGACAATGCCAGGGAAAAATCCTGGCAGGTGCGCCATGACTTCAACTTTGTCGTACTCGGCGTGCCAGGGCTGACCCTGATGAACCGCTACATCAGCGGCAGTAACGTGCACACCGCAGCGATCACCGATGGCAAGGAATGGGGACGTGAGTCGGAACTGGCGTATACGGTGCAAAGTGGTGCACTGAAAAACCTCAATGTGAAGTGGCGCAATTCGACAATGCGGCGCGACTTCAGCAATAACGAGTTTGATGAGAACCGGATTTTCATCAGCTATCCGATTTCGTTGTTGTAAGTTCCAGGGTCGAACTCGATCTCAAAGGTGCAACACATCCATGTGGAAGCTGGCTTGCCAGCTCCCACCTTTGATCTCATGCGCCTGGAAGGACGTTGACAACACCAAGAATCCCTAACACTATTTCCATATAGTCATACGACAACCTACA
Organism: Pseudomonas sp. NCIMB 10586; assembly: GCF_023127895.1. Taxonomy (NCBI): domain Bacteria; kingdom Pseudomonadati; phylum Pseudomonadota; class Gammaproteobacteria; order Pseudomonadales; family Pseudomonadaceae; genus Pseudomonas; species Pseudomonas sp. NCIMB 10586. The sequence goes on along the minus strand of NZ_SPKQ01000049.1, from coordinate 38,805 downwards.
ACAAAAATCTGGAACGCCCATGACCACCACAACCCCTGCTCCGTTTAACCGCCTGCTGCTCACCGGCGCCGCCGGTGGCCTCGGTAAAGTTTTGCGCGAACGTATGCGCCCTTACGCCAAGGTCCTGCGCCTGTCGGATATCGCCGACATGGCTCCCGCCATCGATGCCCGCGAAGAAGTGCAAACCTGCGACCTGTCCGACAAGCAAGCCGTGCACCAATTGGTAGAAGGCGTCGACGCCATCCTGCATTTTGGTGGCGTATCGGTAGAGCGCTCGTTCGAAGAAGTGCTCGGCGCCAATATCAGCGGCATCTTCCATATCTACGAGGCCGCACGTCGCCATGGCGTAAAGCGTGTGATCTTCGCCAGCTCCAACCATGTGATCGGTTTCTATAAACAGGGTGAACAACTCGACGCCCACTCCCCACGCCGCCCGGACAGCTACTACGGCCTGTCCAAGTCCTACGGCGAAGACATGGCCAGTTTCTACTTTGACCGTTATGGCATCCAGACGGTGAGCATCCGCATCGGCTCCTCGTTCCCGCAGCCGCAGAACCGCCGGATGATGCACACGTGGCTGAGCTTCGACGACCTGACCCAACTACTCGAACGCGCGCTGTACACGCCCGATGTCGGCCATACCGTGGTCTACGGCATGTCGGCCAACCTCGACACCTGGTGGGACAACCGCTACGCCGCACACCTGGGCTTTGCGCCCAAGGACAGCTCCGAAGTGTTCCGCGCCCAGGTCGAGGCCCAGCCGCCGGTCGCAGATGATGACCCGGCAAGGATTTATCAGGGCGGCGCGTTCTGCGCGGCAGGCCCGTTCGGTGACTGAGTGCACAGCAACCCAAAGGAATGAGTGGCCATGACTGCAGAATTGATTGTCGATGCCCGCAACGCCGTGGGGGAATGCCCGATATGGGTGCCTGAAGAAAACGCCCTCTATTGGGTGGACATCCCCAACGGTGGCTTGCACCGTTGGGACGCCTCTACCGGGCACCTGCGTGCCTGGAAGGCCCCGCAGATGCTCGCCTGCATCGCCCGTACCCAAGCGGGCAACTGGGTGGCAGGCATGGAAACCGGCTTCTTTGAACTGACTCCGCACAACGACGGCAGCCTCGACACTACGCTCTTGGCCGGTGTCGAACACCCGCGCCCGGACATGCGCTTGAACGACGGCCGCTGTGATCGCCAAGGCCGCTTCTGGGCCGGCAGCATGGTGCTGAACATGGAGTTGAACGCCGCTGAGGGCAGCCTTTATCGCTATGCGTCTGGCACGGCGCCCCATGCGCAGCTCGATGGTTTCATCACCCTCAACGGTCTGGCCTTCAGCCCCGATGGCCGCACAATGTATGCCTCTGATTCACACCCGCTAGTGCAGCAGATCTGGGCATTCGACTACGACATCGACACCGGCACGCCGTCCAACCGCCGGGTGTTTGTGGACATGCATGACTTTCTCGGCAGGCCCGATGGTGCAGCTGTCGACGCGGATGGCTGCTACTGGATCTGCGCCAACGATGCCGGCCTGGTCCACCGTTTCACCCCCGACGGTCGCCTCGACCAGTCCCTCACCGTACCGGTAAAAAAACCCACCATGTGCGCCTTCGGCGGCAGTCGCCTGGACACCCTGTACGTCACCTCCATTCGTGACGATCAGCGTGACAGTTCGCTGTCCGGCGGCGTGTTTGCCCTCAACCCCGGCGTCAAGGGATTGCCCGAACCCCAGTTCATCCTCTAGCTGCATCGCTGTGCCTTGAATACAACAATAACAAGACAGGAATCACCGCCCATGGACTTCAAACGCACCTTGCTCGCTGCCACACTCGTGGCCCTCAGCAGCGCCGCCCACGCGCTGGAAATCAAGTTTGCCGATATCCACCCCGCTGGCTACCCCACCGTGGTCGCCGAAGAAAACATGGGCAAGGCCCTGACCCAGCAAAGCAAGGGCGAATTGACCTTCAAGTACTTCCCGGGCGGTGTGCTCGGCTCCGAGAAGGAAGTCGTCGAACAGGCCCAGGTCGGCGCCGTGCAAATGACCCGCGTCAGCCTTGGCATCGTCGGCCCGGTGGTGCCGGACGTGAATGTGTTCAACCTGCCGTTCGTGTTCCGCGACCAGGCGCATATGCGCAAAGTGATTGACGGCGAAATCGGCGATGAGATCCTCGCCAAGATCACCGATTCCGAGTTCGGCCTGGTCGCCCTCGCCTGGATGGACGGCGGCACGCGCAACCTCTACACCAAGAAACCAGTGCGCAAGATCGAAGACCTCAAGGGCATGAAGATTCGCGTGCAAGGCAACCCGATTTTCATCGAAGCCTTCAATGCAATGGGCGCCAACGGTATCGCCATGGACACCGGCGAGATCTTCAGCGCCTTGCAGACCGGGGTGATCGACGGCGCAGAAAACAACCCGCCGACGCTTCTGGAACACAACCACTTCCAGAACGCCAAGTACTACACCCTCACCGAACACCTGATCCTGCCCGAGCCCATCGTGATGTCGAAAATCACCTGGAACAAGCTCACCGCCGCACAGCAGGACATGGTCAAGGAAGCCGCCAAGGCCGCCCAGGCTGACGAGCGTGTGTTGTGGGATGCCAAGTCGGCCAGCAGTGAAGAGAAACTCAAAAAGGCCGGGGTCGAGTTCATCACCGTCGACAAAAAGCCCTTCTATGACGCCACCGCGCAGGTTCGCGCGAAGTACGGTGCGCCTTACGCCGACATCATCAAGCGTATCGACGCCGTTCAGTAACGCCCTCCTCCCTGACAAGGCCCGGCGCGGTCGGTATCGACGCGCCCGGTCACGGTGAACGCCATGAAGAATCTACTGCTGCGCATCAACGACCGTATCTACATGACCTGCATCTGGGTCGCCGGCCTCTCGGTCCTGGGGGTCGCGCTGATCATTCCCTGGGGCATCTTCGCCCGCTATATTCTCGGCACCGGCTCCAGTTGGCCGGAACCCTCTGCGATCCTGCTGATGCTGGTGTTCACCTTTATCGGCGCGGCTGCCAGCTACCGCGCCGGGGCGCATATGTCGGTGGCGATGATCACTGATCGCCTGCCTGATGCTCAGCGCCGCGTTGTCGGCATCGTCTCGCAACTGTTGATGGCGACCATCTGCCTGTTCATGACCATTTGGGGCGCCAAGCTGTGCCTGTCCACCTGGAACCAGTTCATGAGCGCCATCCCTACCCTGCGTGTGGGTATCACCTATATGCCGATCCCGATTGGCGGCTTGCTGACCCTGATATTCGTGCTGGAAAAACTTCTACTGGGCGACCAGAGCCACCGGCGCGTAGTGCGTTTCGACCTGGTTGAAGAAAGCGAAGGGGCTGCCTGATATGGACGCATTGATTCTGCTGGGCAGCTTTATCGCCTTGATCCTGATCGGTATGCCGGTGGCCTACGCCCTGGGCTTGTCGGCGCTGATCGGCGCGTGGTGGATCGACATTCCGTTCCAGGCCCTGATGATCCAGGTGGCGGGCGGGGTGAACAAGTTTTCACTGATGGCGATTCCATTCTTCGTATTGGCCGGAGCGATCATGGCCGAGGGCGGCATGTCGCGGCGGCTGGTGGCGTTTGCCGGGGTGCTGGTGGGCTTTGTGCGCGGCGGGCTGTCGCTGGTCAACATCATGGCGTCGACGTTTTTCGGTGCGATCTCAGGCTCGTCGGTGGCCGATACCGCGTCGGTCGGTTCGGTGCTGATCCCGGAGATGGAACGCCGTGGCTACCCACGGGAGTTCGCCACGGCGGTGACCGTGAGTGGCTCGGTACAAGCGCTGCTGACCCCGCCCAGCCACAACTCGGTGCTCTACTCCCTGGCCGCCGGCGGCACGGTATCAATCGCCTCGCTGTTCATGGCCGGCGTGGTGCCGGGCCTTTTAATGAGCGCGTGCCTGATGGTGCTGTGCCTGATCTTCGCGAAAAAGCGCAACTACCCCAAGGGCGAAGTCATCCCCTTGAAGCAGGCCTTGAAGATCGCCGCTGATGCACTCTGGGGCCTGATGGCCATGGTGATCATTCTCGGCGGCATCTTGTCGGGCATCTTCACCGCCACCGAGTCGGCGGCCATCGCGGTGCTGTGGGCGTTTTTCGTGACCATGTTCATCTACCGCGACTACAAATGGCGCGAGCTGCCCAAGCTGATGCATCGCACGGTACGCACCATTTCCATCGTGATGATCCTCATCGCCTTCGCCGCCAGCTTCGGCTACATCATGACCCTGATGCAGATCCCGGCGAAGATCACCACGCTGTTCCTGACCCTGTCGGACAACCGCTACGTGATCCTGATGTGCATCAACGTCATGCTGCTGTTGCTCGGCACGGTGATGGACATGGCACCGCTGATCCTGATCCTTACGCCGATCCTGTTGCCGGTGATCCTCGGTATCGGCGTCGACCCGGTGCACTTTGGCATGATCATGCTGGTCAACCTCGGCATCGGCTTGATCACGCCTCCGGTGGGCGCGGTGTTGTTCGTCGGCGCGGCGGTGGGCAAGGTAAGCATCGAGAAAACCGTGAAGGCGCTGCTGCCGTTTTATGCGGTGCTGTTTCTGGTGCTGATCGCCGTGACCTACATTCCGGCGCTGTCGTTGTGGTTGCCGAGCGTGGTGCTGTAAACCCAATCGTCAGAATACAGGTGAGCAAATGTGAGAGGGGGGTTGCTCACCTGACGGCCTCACAATCGACAGGCGCCTACGTGACACACCTTGGTCAAATGTGGGAGGGGGCTTGCTCCCGATGGCGGCCTCCGGGCCGACCAGGGTGCTGGATCAGACCGAGTACATATCCGGTGTTTGGGTAACGGCCGCTATTGGTTCCGCTTTTACAGCGGGTCACTTTTGGAAAAGAGCCCCAAAAGTAACCAAAAAGGCTCTTGCCCCACCACTCGGCACCTCGCTTAGGCTCGGTGTGCCCGTAATCCGCCATGGATTTGGGGGGCCGCCGCCACGCGCCATCCATGGCGCGGGGCGGCTAAACCGGCATCCCTGCCGGTTTACCCCCCAAATCCCTGTCGAATTCCGGCCAGCGTGGTTTAACGGGGCGCCTGAGATCAAAAGCAGATCAAGATCAAGATCAAGATCAAGATCAAGATCAAGATCAAGATCAAGAGCAAGAGCGGCTCGCTGCGCATCGTGGTTACTGTTGGCGAATGCAAAGTTGTGTAGATACCTGTGCTAATCGGGAGCAAGCCCCCTCCCACATTTTGCTCTGCACTGTGTCAGTATCAGTGTCAGGGTGGGCTGTTTTTCAGGCGCCCTGCCGTATCGATACTCACCACCACCGACAACCCAGGTCGCAACCGCTCGCTCTCGGCCTGGTCCGGGTCCACGGTAATCCTCACTGGCACGCGCTGGGCGATCTTGACGAAGTTGCCGGTGGCGTTATCCGCCTGCAACAGGCTGAACTCCGAGCCGGTTGCCGGCGAGATATGCTGCACCGTGCCATGGAATTTGCGATGGTTCAGCGCGTCAACGGTGAAGGTTACCGGCTGGCCGACCTGCACATTGTCCATCTGGGTTTCCTTCATGTTGGCGATCACCCACAGCTGCTTGGGCACCAGGGCCATCAATTGCGCGCCGGAGTTAACGTAGGCACCCAGGCGCACGCCGATCTGCCCCAACTGACCATCGCGTGGCGCGGTGATGCGGGTGTTGGACAAATCGATCCGCGCCAGTTCCACCGCCGCCTCGGCACTGGCGACTGCCGCTTCCAGGGAGCCGCGATTGACGATCACTGTTTGCAGGTCTTGCCGGGCAATTTCCAGGCTGGCCTGGGCCTGGGCTACGGCGGCAATGGTCTGGGCATTGGCGGCGCGGGTCACGTCCAGTTCGCGCTTGGACACCGAGCCATCGCTGATCAATTCTTCGTTGCGACGCAAGTCAGCGGTACTCTTGCGCGCCTGGGCCTGGCTGTCGACCAGCGCGGCCTGACGCAGCTTGATGGTCGCTTCGGCGCTGTTGCGTTGCTGCACCACATTGGCCAGCGACGCTTTCTGCACCGCCAGTTGCGCCAGGGCCTGGTCCAGGCGCTGTTTGTAGATGCGGTCATCCAGGCGTACCAGCAGGTCGCCCGCTTTTACATACTGGAAATCCTGCACCGGTACTTCGAACACATAGCCGCCAAGTTGCGGGCCGATAATCGTCACCTGCCCGCGCACCAGAGCGTTTTCGGTGGTTTCCACCGCACTGCTGAACGGCGGCAACTGCCAGGCGTACAGCACGATCAGCACACCGATGATGGCGATGGCGGCAAAACCCAGGGACGAGATGATGCGCACGCGCAAAGGCCTCAATTGGGTGGGCACGGCGCCCGGTGGCGTGCTGCCTTCCGGTGTGGCAGCGATGGCGGTTGTGGTGGTGGTTGAAGGTTCGGTCATGAAGTCGCGCCGCTGGGTTGAACAGGAGGGATTGCCTTGGTGGTGCTCATCAACCATAGGCTGCGGGTGAAGATCCACAGCATGGTCAGGATCGCAATAATCGCGATCAGCATGAACACATCGTTGTAAGCCATTACATTCGCTTCACGGGTGGCCGCCGTGGCCAGGCTGCGGATGCCCATCAGGTTGCGCAGTTCCGGGTCGGCGACGATGCCACCGTAGGCCGACCCGCCGCTCTGCACTCGCGCAGCTACACGGGGGTCGATCAAGGTCAGGTGCTCGACGATCATGCTTGAGTGATACTTCTCGCGCACGGTCTGGAAGGTGCCCAGCAACGCCGCGCCGATCAGGCCGCCGAGGTTCTGGCAAATCCCGAACATCACCGAGAAGCTCACCAGGTTACGCGGGTTGGTCAGCACGTTTTTCGTGCCCAGCACCATGGTCGGCCCGAGGAAGAACGTGCCGCCAAAGCCTAGCAGGAACTGGCTGATGTAGAGGTTTTGCGGGCGCGTCAGGTTGCTGGAAAAACTGTCCATCACCGAACCTGTCGCCATCAGTGCCAGGGAAATCACCAATGGCATCAACAGGTGCGCCGGGTTGATCGTCAACGCGCTGACCACCAGCCCGGCAATCGCCCCGGCCAGCATCACCACATATAAGGTATGCATTTGCTGGTAGCTCATGTTCAGCATTTGCATGAACCCCACCGCACCGGTGGATTGCTCGGACAGCACCATGCGAATCAGCACTACCGCCAAGGCCAGGCGAATCATCACGCCGCTGCCCAGCCAGCGCGTCATCAGCATCGGGTTGCTGCGGTTATGCTCGATGGCCAGCCCCGCCATGATCAGTACCAGCGAGCAGGCCGAGGCCACACCGATCCACGGCGCTTCCAGCCACCAGTCGATACGTCCCAGGGACAGCACCGCACACAGTAAAGCAACGCCAGTGGCAAGGATGGCGAAGGTGAGGAAGTCGAGTTTTTCAAAGGTCTTGAAGCGGTCACCGGGCGGCAGCTTGAGCAGGAACACGCAACCCAGGCAGATCAGCGCCAGGCCCAGTTCAAACAGGTACAACCCGCGCCATTCGGCGATCTGCAGCAAGTCTTCGGAAAACAGCCGCGCCAGGGGCAGCGCCAATTGCGCGGTGCCCAGCCCCAGCACCAGAGCTTTCAAGCGCCACTTGGCCGGGAACGCCTGGATCATGTAGTACAAACCCAACGAACTCAGCGCCGCGCCGACCATGCCGTGAGCCGCCCTCACCGCAATGGCCGAGTTGAGGTCGTTGACAAACAAGTGGCCGAAAGTCACCAGCGCATACAACACCAGGAACACTTCGGTAAACGCACGCAGGCCGAACTGCTGACGAAACTTCACCAGCAGCAGGTTCATGCACACGTTGGTCATGACATACGCGGCGGGCAGCCAGGCCATTTCCGCGGTGGTCGCGCCCAGTGCGCCTTGCAGGTATTGCAGGTTGGCGATAACCAGGGCATTGCCCAGGCCACCGGTGATTGCTACCAGCACGCCTACCAGCGCAAACAGCCAGCGCTTGTGGGTGGGGTGCAGCGGCGTCGACGGCGAGCCGGGCAGGCTCGGCCGCTCGTGGGGCTGCCAGGTGTGGGGGGTGTATTTATCCATTCGGTGACCTTGGTGAGCCGACGTGCAAGGTCGGTGAAGCGCTTACTCAGGTAGTAGTAAACCTGAGCAGCGCTCATCTTTCCATGGCGAACGCACAATTGATCTTCAAACGGCCGAAAGGCGGCATCGGCTGGCCCACTGCCTGCGCCGAGCGGCTCACCTCAACGATCGGGGTCCGGCTTGATCGCTATCTCAGGCACAGGGTTATAGAACGGCCCATAGTCGAGCAGCAATTCATCACCTTTCTTGATGTCTTTGAGCGCCACATAGAACGTCAGGTTTTTCCCGACCGCCACGGAAACGACATTGTTCGACTTCCACACTGGCCCATTGCGCAGCTGCGAGGTATTGATCAGGCTCAGAGTGTTACCCGTGTGCAGCCCACTCACCGTACGCACACCCGAACGTGTACCGAACAGGTAAGTCAGTACAGCCCGGGAGCCTTGCTTACGTTGCTCCTTGAACAACGACGCCTCGTCTGCATGGTACTTGCCGGCATACGGGCCAAGCACTTCAAATTGGGGGATATCGCGCCGCGCCCACACCGATGCGCCGCGCGCCGGCCCACCATCATCCAGCGGCGTGACCACTTCCAGGACTTCATCAAACCGGGACTGGTGCTGGCATTCGGTCCGCAGCCAGTCTTTGATCGACGCCTTGATCCGGGCTGAAACGCGTGCCTTGGTTGCGCTATCCAGACCGTCAAGCACACCATTCCAGTGGGCGATACGGATGTCCTCGATAGGGCCTTCAAGTGATTGGGTCAAGCTGAGCCTGGGGTTCGTCGGGTCCTGCAGAATCGGCAGAGTATTGTCGATCTGATGACGAGGTAGTACAGGGGAAACGTCGGGTTCAACCTTGATAACGACGATGTCCGAAGACGAACCTGGGATCTGTTCGCTGTGTGGCGTGTCGGTGGGCGTGTTCAGATCCGAAGATTTCGACGGCGGCGGATCCAGAGGGTCTTGCGCAGGCCGTTTTCGTGTTGCACTCGCAGCCGGTTGCTCGGGCACGGGGAGCTGCGGGATATCTTGCTCTGCCCGATTGAGGCGTTGCACGGTCGCCGCTTTTAAAGAGCCATCGGCGTTAACGGACTGATGCCAAGTGTTTGGGTTGAGCCCATGTTGGCTCAAAAACTGCGACTGCGTGACTGACCTGTTCGATTGAGCGAAGAGCGCCCGCCACTGGCGTAGATGGTCATCAGTAAGCGCGGTATAGGTGAGACCGGCCGCCCTGTTCAACAACGCTTCACCGGCCGGCCCAAGGCCACCATCTTGCCGCACACCATTTTTGAACGTACTCGGATTAAGGTGATGATGGCCGGCAAATCCGTTCATGGTCATTGCGTCACGCGCCTGCTGCGTCTTGCTTTGCCAATCACGTATATGCGTTTCGGTCAGTGTATTGAAGGGTGTATTGGCCGCGCGGTCGCGCACAATCTTGCCGGTATCACTCAACTGGCCGTCAGGCTGCACATAGTAGGCAAAGGTTTTCGGCGAGAGGTTCCTCTGTTGGGCAAAGTCTTCACGGGTAATGCTTCGCGGTTGCGCGGGCGACAACGCCTCCCACTCCTGTAGATGTTCACCCGTAATGATCTGTTTGCGTGCCGAAGTCTGGAAGGTGGGGGCGAGCGCGGTGTTTTGCTCGGCCTGATTGAGACGTCGCACGGCCGCCTCTTTCAAGGAACCATCCTTTTTAACGAAGCGACTCCAACTGCCTGGGCTGAGCCTGTGTTGGCTCATGAACTGCGCTGACGTCACTACGTTGTTCGGTTGTGCCAAGAGCGTGCGCCACTGGTGTAGATGCTCATCGGTAATTACCTCATAGGCAGTACCGGCAGCCCTGCCCAATAGCTCTTCACCCTCTGGCCCAAGGCTGCCATCGACCCGCACATAATTTTTGAGCGTATGCGAATTCAGGTGATGATGAACGGCAAAACCGTCTATGGTCATGGCGCCACGCTCATGCTGAGTCATGCTTCGCCAACTCTGGATATGCGCTTCGTCCACCTTGTTGAACGGCGTGTTGGCGGGGCGGTTACGCACGATCAAGCCGGTTTCGCTCAGTCGACCGTCAGCTTTCACACAGTACTCAAACGTTTTCCAGGGCAGTTGGTGCTGGCGGGCAAAGCCCTTGGGGGTAAGCCTTATTTGCTCCTGGCGCGGCAATGCTTCCCACGCCTGCAAATGTTCAGCGGTGATTTGCTTTGCACCACCGGTTGCCCCCAGGCGGTGCCATTGGTCACCCTGTATATGCTGGACCAACAACTCGGTCTGCCGGTTGTTGTGATAAACCCGGGCCTGCACAACGCCGTCCTCCGTGCGCGACACCTGGCGGACTTCGTACACCGCCGCCTTACCGTGGCTGTCGATATGACGTATATGAGACAGGTGCCCATCGGCGGCCACATACACGCCCTGGCCATTACGTGAAAGGCCAGCAATACGCGACTCAGGCACGTTGAACTGACCAAACCATTCATGGCTCAGTTCGCTCACTTCTTCGAGGTGCGGAGCGCCCACCTTACCGGCGACAGCCTGGGTTGCGACCACGAACTCTTCGAGCGGGCTGCCATAGGGTCGCATCGCGTCGGCATCAAAAGCATACCAATGGCCGTTCTTGAGCACGGCGGCTCCCTCCACCGTCTGTTCGGCCACCTTCACCACGCCTGTCGCCGCTGCGTCATACTGCTTGCTGATCGCCTTCAATACGTCGTAACTGCCGGTGGCACCTCTGAGTTTATTGACGGTTTTGGACAGTACATACAAGCCGCCGCTGCCCACTAGCCTTGCCAAATCCCCCAAACCACCCACCGGATTGAGCAAGTCAATCGTGGCGACGCCAATGACTTTGGCAGCCTTTAGCACCTTTGCACCGCTGGAGAGAACAGCGCTGCCGATCTTGAGCAGTTTTCCAGCCGTGGCGGCCCCCGCAGTAACAAAGCCGAAGATGTCCAGCATGAGATCAAATGCTGCCTCACCATATTTACCATTCTGAATATTGACGATGGCCGATCTGAAGGGGATCAGGTTCAACAAAAAATCGTTCAACGGCTTGGGGCTGTAATACTCGTCGAGGGGTGTCTGCCCGCGCGCCTGTTCTTTTATAGCGGGATCATCGAGATCAAGGTGTTGGACAAAGGCGTCGGCAATCGAACGGGATCGAGCGCTGGTGAAACTATTCACAAGTGCGTCACTCAACGGGCGTTCACGACCCAGATCATCTGCGTTATGACGGGGCGTGAACGCTTTGGTCGTAGAAACATTTTTGCCTGCCCTGGACTCCTGAACCTGCGCTGCGTACACGCTCGCCCTTTCAATCGAGCCTTTATTGAAGTCGATGACGTAGGCTTTTGTTGTGCCATGCCATTCAGTTTTGACCAACAGTCCAGGTTTATTTTGAGCCTGCGTATTATTGAAATGACCATCCATGACGTATGAGCCTTCTTGGAAAAAGCTGATTTTTCCAAACTCGAAGTTTTTCCTATCCGCAGATGGTAGCTGCGAGATCAGGTGCCTGACGGTTGTATTGATCGCAGCCTTTTTTGCTTGGATGGCGCTGGTGAACTGCTGTTCGAAAGCCTCCCGAACGCCGAACGTAGGATTATTGTTCAGCGCCTCTACGGGGATGCGGGAGTCGCTCGACTTCAGCGGCCTCGGATTCGGCAAGTCCATCTTGGCGTAGTCCAAGAGTGAATGAGTGCCGCTTATCCCGTTTTGCCCGTGCTCCACGCGAGACGCATCAGTGCTGAGTGCTTTGACTTCAAACAGCGCGCCCAAGTCTCCAAACCGCTCCTGCAACTTGATCTGTGCGATTTCTGTTCGCGTCGGTATTGCCTTGTCCAGTATTTTTGAAGCAGACATCCGCTCATCAAGCTGTTGGTTGAACTCGGTTCTGACGGTTTCAAGTTGTGCAGCGGTGTAGGTGTCAGCCTTTCTTTTGGGGATGATTTCATTCGCAACGCCCCAATCGAGTAACGCAGCAGTCTGGGCATGCTGAGTGGCCACAGGGTCAACCCGTCGGGCGTTTTCAGCCTCGCTCATGACCTGCGCAAACGTCATGCCGGGAACTTTGCCCGGTGCCTGCGCTTCGCTCGTCATGGCGGCAATCGTCAGGTTGGCCCAGGCCTGGCTGCCGACTTTCACCGTCGGGGGAATGTCTTTGATCAGAAACTGCGGAGCCGACTTGGCCAGCAACAGGTACGCACCGACTTTTGCCAGCGCAACGCTGGTTTTGCCGGTGCGACTTAAGTGTTCGGCCAAGCCTTCCACGACTGCCGATGGGGGGTGGCCCCAATAATGGTCACTGGCCAGGTCGAACCCAGCTATTTTGTTGCGCGCCGGGGCGCTGATCGACTCATGATCCATCTGCAACGCGATGCCTGCCAGCAGGTAATCCGTCACGCTGCTCGCGCTGTCAATGCCCTGCATTCTTTGTTGCAGCGCTTTGCCCATCCGTTGTCCCTGGGGGGAACGGATCAGCGCTTCGAGCATCTTGGCAGGGTCGTCCTGCACAGACGCCGGGAGAGGCTGGCGATACCGCAAGAACTCCAGCACGCCGCCTTTGGTTTGCATCACCAGCGGCTGATCGCCCAGATGATGTGCGTGATTCATCGTGATAAGACGCAAGCGTCGTTGTTCGTCTGCGCTCAAGGGAACCGGCCAGGACAATGCCCCGCCCAGATGCCCCAGCGAGGGGGCGGGGTTGCCGGGCAACGGCACATCCTGGTTGGGAGGCTGGGGAGTCAACGAGGTGTCGGTCACGGGCGCCGACTGATTTTCAGCAGCAGGCGGTGAAAGCGAAAAATGCGTGTGTGCAGCGCTAATGCTTGTCATAAAAAACGACCTGTCCATTGTCGAGGAAGCGTCCTGACGAAAGCGCCTGCTGGCGCTTTCGCTCGGGGGCGGAGGCTGACGCGCCGAGCACTGAACTCAGCGATCAGGATCCGGTTTGATCGCAATATCAGGTACCGGTTTATAGAACGGTCCATAGTCCAGCAATAACTCTTCCCCTTTCTTGATGTCCTTCAGCGCCACGTAGAACGTCAGGTTTTTCCCGACCGAGATGGACACGACATTGTTGGACCTCCACGCTGGCCCATCGCCCAGTTGCGAGGTGTTGATCAGGCTCAGGGTGTTGCCCGTGTGCAGCCCACTCACCGTCCGCATACCCGAACGGGTACCAAACAGGTAGGTCATTACAGCCCGCGAGCCTTGCTTGCGTTGCTCCTCGAACAACGACGCCTCGTCTGGGTGATATTTGCCTGCATACGGACCAAGCACTTCATATTGAGGAATATCGCGCCGCGCCCACACCGAAGCGCCGCGAGCCGGCCCACCATCGTCCAGCGGCGTGACCACTTCCATAGCCTCCTCAAACCGAGACTGGTGTTGACCTTCGGTTCGCAGCCAGTCTTTGATCGATTCCTTGATTTGGGCTGAAACGCGCGCCTTTGTTGCGCTATCCAGCCCGTCAAGCACACCATTCCAGTAGGCGATACGGATGTCATCGATAGGACCTTCAAGTGCTTGAGTCAAGCTGAGCCTGGGGTTCGCCGGGTCCTGCAGGATCGGCAGTGTGTTGTCGATCTGATGGCGGGGCAGTGTCTGGAAATCACTGGGCTCAACCTTGATAACGACAGGCGGGACTGCCAACGCTGGCCCCGGGGCCTCTACGCCCTGAGGCGTATCGGCGTGCAAGGTCAGATCCGCAACCTTCGCTTGCGGCGGGTCCAGAGGGTCTGATGCCGGTCGTTTTCGTGCCGTATCCACAGCCGGTTGCTCGGGCGTGAGACGCGGTCCAGTGTTTTGCTGTAACCGTTCGAGACGTTGGACAGCAATCGCTGTAAAGGAGCCGTCACTTTTAACGTACTTCGTCCAGACGCTTGGATTAAGCCTGTGCTGGTGCAAGAACTGCGCTTGCGTCATTGAGTTGTCCGCATTGGTGGCAAGCACTTGCCACTGGCGCAAAAGGTCACTGGTGATCCGCCTATAGGTGCCATCGGTTGCGCTGCTCACCAGTGCTTCGCCGGTGGCCGACAGGCTGCCGTCTGCCCGTACATGTGATCTGAATGAGTGCGCACTGAGGTTATGGTGACCGGCAAAACCTTCCCTGGTCATGGCGTCCCGCGCCTGCTGTGTCATGTTTTGCCACGCCAGGATGTGCGTTTCGGTCACCTTGTCAACCGGTGTGTTGGCCGCGCGGTCGCGCACAAGCTCGCCGGCAGGGCTCAGTTTGCCGTCAGGCTGCACGTAGTGATCAAAGGTTCTCGGGGAGATGTGTCTATGTCGGACAAAGTTCTTACGGGCAGAGCCTTGCTGTTGCGCAAGCGGCAGCGCCTCCCAGTCGCGCAAATGCTCGGCGGTGATCAATAGCATCGGCGCCCTCGGAGCATGGGCCGCGGGCCCCAGTGCAGCGCGCTCAAGACGTTCCCTGGCGGTCTTTTTCAAGGAGCCGTCAGGGTTGACCCAGTCCCTCCACGTAGCAGGATGGAGCCCGTTCTCGCGGGTGAACTGCGCTTGCGTGACCGCGTTATCCGGGCTCTCGAAGTGCGCTTTCCATTGGCGAAGATGCTCATCGGTAATTCTGTTAGGGACGACCCCGGCTACCCTGTCCATCAGCTCCCTGCCGACTGGCCCCAAGGTCCCATCTCGCCGCACATGCGTTTTGAACGAGCCCGGATTGACGTGATAAAGCTCGGCAAACCCTTCGAGGGTCATTACGTCACGCTGCGCCTGTGTCATGTCTTGCCAGTCACTGATATGGGTTTCAGTCACCGTATAGAAGGGCGTGCCGGGCAGGCGGTCGCGCACTGCCACACCGGTAGCGGTCAGTTGACCATTGGGTTGCACGTAGCGCTCAAAAACTCTCGGGTGGAGGTGTTTTTGCCGGGCGAACCCCTCACGGGTAAGGCTTTGTTGTTGCTCCAAAGACAGCGCCTGCCAAGCGCGCAAATGATCAGCCATGGAGGGCGGGGCCTGGCCTGCGGACGCCAGTGCGGCATTTTGCCGTGCCTGTTCCAGGCGCTGCGCGCCCATTTCCTTTAAAGAACCATCCGCCTTGACGTACATCTCCCAGCTACGTTGGCTGAGCCCGTGTTGGCTAACAAACTGCGCAGACGTCAATGTGTTGTCCGGGCTCCTGAAAAGCTCATCCCACTGGCGTAAATGATCATCGGTAATTTGGTTGCTTCTGGGGGCGACGGACGACTTGAGCAACGCTTCGCCCCTGATCATCGGGGTGCCATCCCGGCGCACATAACTTTTGAATGTTCCTGGTCGAAGGTTATGAAGGCCGATAAATCCGTCCAAGGTCATTTCGTCACGCGCCGCTTGTGTCATGTTTTGCCAATCACGCACATGCGTTTCGGTCACCTTATCGGTGAATGCGTTGGCGGGGCGGTCACGCACGATCACACCGGTATCGCTCAACTGGCCGTCAGGTTTCACGTAGTACTCAAAGGTTTTCTGGGGGAGGTGATTCTTTTTGGCAAAGCCCTTTCGGGTAAGACTGGCCTGTTCATCCGGCGACAACGCCTCCCAGGCCCGCAAATGTTCAGCGGTGATCTGCCCGCCACCTGGCGCCCCCAGGCGCTGCCATTCGTCCCCTTGTACATGCTGGACCAGCAACTCGGTTTGCCGGTTGTTGTGATAAACCCGCGCCTGCACAACACCGTCGTCCGTGCGCGAAACCTGGCGCACCTCATATACCGCTGTATCACCGTTGCTGTCGGTATGGCGTATATGCGACATGTGCCCATCGGCCGCCACATACACCCCCTGACTATTGCGTGACAGCCCCACGATTTTGCGGTCTGGCACTTTGAAGTGCCCGAACAGCTCATGGCTCAATTCACTCAGCCCATCGATGTTCGCCGTGTCCACCTCACCGTCGACAGCCTGGGTCGATACTTTGAACTGCTCAAGCGGGCTGCCATAAGGTCGCATGGTGTCAGCGTCAAATGAATACCACTTGCCGCCTTTGAGCACAGCAGCCCCTTCCACTGTCTGGCCTCCCACCTTCAAGGTGCCTGTTGCCGCGACGTCGTACTGTTTGCTGATAGTTTTCAACACGTCGTAGCTGCCAGTGGCGCCTCTGAGTTTGTTGACGGCCTTGATGCCTTTGGACAGTACATAGAGGCCAGCGGTACCCACCAACCTGGGCAGATCGCCCACCCCTCCCACAGGGTTGAGCACGTCAATGGCCGCCACACCGATGACCTTGGCCGCCCGCAATGCCTTGGCGCCGGTGGAAAGCGCCGAGCGGCCGACCTTGAGCAATTTTCCGGCGGTGGCGGTGCCGGCGGTAAGAAAGCCGAAAACATCCAGCAAGAGATCGAAAGCCCCGTCCCCGTACTTGCCGTTTTGAAAATTGACAATGGCGGACCTGAAGGGGATCAAGTTCAACAAAAACTCGCTCAACTGCGCGTTCGCCGTGTCCAAGGCCGTCTGCCCACGGGCTTGCAACTTGATAGCCGGATCGTCGAGATCCAAGTGCTCGACAAAGGCCGTGGCAATCCCATGGGATCGAGCACTGGTAAAGCTCTCCCATGGCCCGTTATCTAACGGGCGCTCACGCCCAAGACCATCTGCTTTGTGGCTGGGCGTGAACGTTTTGGTCGTCGTTACCTTGTTGCCAACCCTGTCCGCCCTGATCTTCGTATCGTAAAGGCTCGCTGTTTCAATCGTGCCTTTATTGAAGTCGATGACGTAGGCGTGCGACACGCCTTGCAGTTCAGTTTTAACCAGCAGCCCCGGTTTATTTTGACCATACGTATTATTGAAATGACCATCCATGACGTATGAGCCTTCCTGGAAAAAGCTGATTTTCCCAAACTCCAGGCGCTGGCGATCTTCCAACGGCAGTTGCGAAATCATGTGCCTGACCACTGTATTGACGGCGGCCTTTTTTTCCTCGATCGCACGGCTGAACTGCCGTTCGAATTCAGCCGGCACGCCAAACTGCCGGTTGGCGTTCAAACGCGTCAGCACCCTTTGCAGGTCATTGCCCTTGAGTGAACTGCTCGGTTCATACGCCCTGAAGGGCCGGGGTTCCAGCCAGTCGATCATGGCGATATCCAATAGCGAAATCCCTCCCCCTTCAATCGCCACGTAGTGCTGATCAATCGCGAATGCTTTCTCTTCGAAAAATGCGCCAAGGTCGCCAAAACGCTCTTTGAGCTTGGCCAGTGCGATCTCTTTTCGAGTGGGCAGTGCTGTGTCCAGTGCCTGGGAAGCAACGAGCCGGGCGTCCTGTTGCGCGTTGAATGCGACCCTTGCCGATTCAAGTTGCGCGGGGAGATAGTCGCCATCCTGTCTTTTTGTGAGCACGCCGCTCGCCACGGCCCAGTCCAGCAATGCCAGGGTTTGTGCCGCTTGGGTAACTGCAGGGTCGACCCGCTGCGCTTCTTGCGCCTCACTCATGACTTGGGCAAACGTCATACCAGGGACTTTGCCGGGTGTGTGCGCCTCAATCGTCATCGCAGCCATCGTCAGGCTGGCCCACGCCTGACTGCCAACCTTTACGGTCGGGGGAATGTCTTTGATCAGAAACTGCGGTGCCGCCTTGGCCAGCAACAGGTACGCACCGACACTCGCCAGTGCAGCGCTGGTTTTGCCAGTACTGCTCAAATGTTCGGCCAAGCCGGCCACAACCTTGGAGGCGTGGTGCCCCCCACGTGTGTCACTGCCCAGGTCGAAACCGGCAACGCTGTTGCGACCGGGCGCAGTGATCGACTCAGGGTCCATCTGCAGGGCGATAGCGGCCAGCAGGTAATCGCTTGCGCTGCTTTCGCTGTCAACGCCTTGCATGGTTTGCTGTAGCGCTTTGCCCATCCGCTGCCCTTGCGGGGAGTTGACCAGTGCCTGGAGTATTTTAGCCGGGTCGTCGCCCGCCTCTGCCGGCAGCGGCTGCCGATACCGCAGAAACTCCAGCACCCCGCCCTGGGTTTGCATCACCAGCGGCTGATCGCCAAGGGCGTGTTGGTGATTCATCGTGACAAGACGCAAGCGCCGCTGTTCGTCTGCGCTCAAGGGAACCGACCAGGATAATGCGCCTCCCAGATTACCCAGCGAGGGCGCCGGGCTGCTGGGTATCGGTCTATCCTGGCTGAGACGAGGGGACGTCATTGAGGTGTCGACGCCATCGGTCACAGGTGATGACGGATGTTCATCTGTCGGCAGGGGAAGCGAAAAATGCGTACTTGCAGCGGTAATGCTTGTCATAAAACGCCTATGCGTAGTCGAGGAGTCCGGCGCTTGCGGCCGTTCACTGAGTGTCAGCACCCAATGAGGAGGTTCCCGACCAACTGCAAGACTTCGTGACCGTGCACCGGTACCGCGTCAGAGCAACGCGCTGACAAACATGCCAATCGCCACCACCCCACACAGGCTGGCGAACCCCACTTGCAACACCCGCGCGGGGATGACCGAACACAACCGCCTTCCCGCCAACATGCCGACGACACTCGCGCCGATAAACACCCAGCCCACCGGCTCGATGCTCACGCCCGCATGAAACGCACCGGCCACGCCGATCAGCGATAGCAGGCTGACCACCATCAACGACGTGGCGACGATCCCACGCATCTGCACGTCGGTCAGTTGTTTGAACGCCGGCACGATCAGGAAGCCGCCGCCCACGCCCAGCAAGCCCGATACAGCACCCGTCACAGCTCCCAGCGCAGCCAGGGTGGCGCTGCACTTGGCGGTCCAGGAGAAGCGCCCGGTTTGTTGATCCAGCATGCAATTCTTCTGGCCCCATGAAGCGGCGCCATGGTCACTCGGCCCCGCCTCGCGCTTTTCCCGTTGCAGCATGCGCCAGGCCACCAGCACCATCAGCGCGCTGAACAACCCCATCAGCACCGGCTCCGACAGTTGGTGGGCGACGAACACGCCCAACGGCGAAAACAGCGCGCCGAGCAAGGCGATCAACAACGCCGCACGGTAACGCACCAGGCCATGGCGCAAGCCATCGATGGCCCCCACCGCCGCTGCCGCACCCACTGCGAGCAACGACACCGGCGCGGCCTGGGTCATCGTCAACCCCAGCCCCAGCACCAACGCCGGCACCCCAAGGATGCCGCCGCCCGCGCCGGTCAGGCCCATGACCAGGCCCATCAATACACCCAACAGACTGGCCAGCAGCATTCAGTCCACCTTGCTCAGACGGGTCAGCCACTCGCGGCCCTTGAGCATACCGTTCCAGTAGAACCACGGCAGCAGCGTGGCCTTGAGGAACCACATCGAACGGCGCGCCCGAGTCGGGTCCAGGGGAAAGGTCGGCAGCAGCTTGCCGCCGTAGCCGAACTCGGCCAGTACCACCTTGCCCTTCTCCACCGTCAGCGGGCAGGAGCCGTAGCCGTCGTATTTGAGCGGCAATGGCGCCTGTTTGCGCAGGGCCAGCAGGTTCTCGGCCACCACCACGATTTGCTTGCGCACCGCGGCCGCCGTCTTGGCGTTGGTGGTACCGCACACATCGCCAAGGCCGAAGATATGCGGGTAGCGCAGGTGTTGCAGGCTGTGGGGGTTTACTTCGCACCAGCCGGCGGCGTCGGCAAGCTCGCTTTCGCGGATAAAGTCCGGGGCCAGCTGCGGCGGCACGACGTGCAACATATCGAAGGTTTTCTCTTCGACGCTCACGTTGCCTTCGGCGTCCTTGACTTCGAACCAGGCTTTGCGCGCCGGGCCGTCGACTTTTACCAGGTTGGAGTTGAACGCCAGGCGCGCCTTGTATTTTTCGACGTATTTCATCAACGGCGGCACAAAGGTCGCCACGCCGAACAACGCAGCGCCGGCCAGGTTGAACTCCACCTCGATGTTTTTCAGTGCGCCCTGCTTGAGCCAGTGATCACAGGACAGGTACATGGCTTTTTGCGGCGCTCCGGCGCATTTGATCGGCATGGCAGGCTGGGTGAACAGCGCCTTGCCGCCCTTGAGTTGCTGCACCAGTTGCCAGGTGTAGGCGGCGTGCTCATAGCTGTAGTTGGAGGTGACGCCGTGCTGGCCGAGGGTGTCTGGCAGGCCCTCGATCTTCTCCCAGGCCAGGCGCAGACCGGGGCAGACGATGAGGTTTTGCCAGGTGACGCGCTGACCGCTGTCGAGCACCAGGGTTTGCTCGTCGGGCAGCACTTCGCTGACGGCGGCCTGTACCCAACTGACGCCGTTGGGCAGCACTTCGGCCAGGGGGCGGCGGGTCTTTTGCAGGTCGTAGGCACCACCGCCGACCAGGGTCCAGGCCGGTTGGTAGCAGTGGTAATCGTTGGGCTCGATCAGGATGATGTTCAGCTGCGGGTCGCGCTTGAGCAGGCTGGCCAGCAGGCCGATGCCTGCCGAGCCGCCGCCGATGACTACGATATCGCCACTGATGGTGGGTCCCCAGTGTTGTTCGGTCATTGTCTACTGCCTTTTTGAGTCAATGCACACAAGGGTCGCTGCCGGATGGCGTCACGCCCAGCTTTTTATGACCGCGCCGCAATACAGCCCGGACAGGGTCTTCATCACTTGAATCACTTCATGGCTGGCCAGCCCGTAGAAAATGTATTTGCCTTCTCGGCGGGTGGCGACCAGCCCTTCATCGCGCAGGATGCCCAACTGTTGTGACAGCGTGGGCTGGCGCACGCCAGTCAGGGCTTCCAGCTCGCCGACGTTGCGCTCGCCTTGGGTCAACTGGCACAGGATCAACAGTCGGTCTTCATTGGCCAGGGCCTTGAGCAAGGAACAAGCCTTGGACGCCGACGCACGCAACTGGGCGACTTCGCCCTCACTCAAGGTAGATTCCATTTGCTTCGGGTCCTTTATGTCACTTAAGCTCAAAACATTATGTGTAAACGTAAACTGATTGTAACCACTTTTTTCTTCATTGGGGACAGCCGCCATGCCAGCGTTGATTCAAGCCTTTCTGGATGACGCATCGTCGACCTATACCTACATCGTCTATGAAGCGGATGGCGGCCCCTGTGCCATTGTCGACTCGGTACTCAACTACGACCCGGCGTCGGGGCGTACCGATACCGCCCAGGCTGACAAGGTGATCGCGTTCGTGCGCGAGCATGGCTTGCAGGTGCAGTGGTTGCTGGAAACCCACGCTCATGCCGATCATCTGTCTGCCGCGCCCTACCTGCGTCGCACCCTGGGCGGCAAGATCGCGATAGGCGAATCGATCAGCAAGGTGCAGGGTGTGTTCAAAAACCTGTTCAACCTGGAGCCGGAATTTCGCGTCGACGGTTCGCAGTTCGATCACCTGTTTGCGCCGGATGAGGTCTTTCATATCGGCGGTTTGAAAGCCCAAGCCCTGCATGTGCCGGGACACACCCCTGCCGACATGGCCTACTTGATCGACGGCCGCTTGATCCTGGTGGGCGACACGCTGTTCATGCCCGACGTCGGCACCGCCCGCTGCGATTTCCCCGGCGGCGATGCGCGGCAGTTGTACGCATCGATGCGCAAGCTGTTGGCGTTCCCCTCGGATACCAAGCTGTATGTGTGCCATGACTATCCGCCTGAGGGGCGTGAGGCCAAGTGCCAAACCACTGTGGCGGAACAAAGGGCGGGGAATATTCATGTGCACGATGGCGTGGATGAAGCGGCGTTTGTAGAGATGCGTACCCAGCGTGATGCCGGGCTGGGAATGCCGACCTTGTTGCTGCCGGCGATCCAGGTGAATGTGCGGGCGGGGCATATGCCGCCGGCGGAAGAAAACGGCGTGACCTACCTGAAGATCCCCCTCAACCAACTTTGAAATACAGTAAAAAATGTGGGAGGGGGCTTGCTCCCGATAGCAGTGGATCAGCTACACATAAGTTGACTGTCACACCGCCATCGGGGCAAGCCCCCTCCCACATTTTTACCGCGTTGAGTCAGTTGCCCAGGCTGATGCCGTTGGCTGGCAGCGGCAGCGCCGTCTTGTAGCGCACCTGCTTCAAGGCAAAGCTGGAGCGAATGTTTGCCACCCCCGGCACCTTGGTCAAAAAGTCCATCATGAAACGCTCCAGCGACTGGATCGTCGGCACCAGCACGCGGATCAAATAATCCGGATCACCCGCCATCAGGTAGCACTCCATCACCTCGGGACGGTCCGAGATCGCCCCTTCGAACTGCTGCAACGCCAACTCATTCTGCTTTTCCAGGCTTACATGGATGAACACATTGACGTGCAGCCCCAGCAGGTCAGCATCCAGCAACGTGACCTGCTCACGAATCAGGCCCAGTTCTTCCATCGCCTTGACCCGGTTGAAACACGGCGTGGGCGACAGGTTGACCGAGCGGGCCAGGTCGGCGTTGGTGATGCGGGCATTCTCCTGCAGGGCGTTGAGAATGCCGATATCGGTACGGTCCAGTTTGCGCATGAGACAAAATCACCTGTTTATTATGTTTATGCAGTTTTTTTATCCGCAAATGACGGTGAGCGCAATGAAACACAGATAAATATTCTTCTACGCCACGCCTATGATTGTTGTAGGACAAGATTTCTTCTACCCGAAGACTGACTGTCAGCTAGCGCGCCCACTACAAGAAATTCACAAGATAGAGCGTAGAAAGCCATGACCCAGCCGTATGCACCGCTGCGCCTGCACGTTCCCGAACCTTCGGGCCGTCCAGGCTGCAAGACCGATTTCACCTACCTGCGTCTGACCGACGCCGGCCTGGTACGCAAACCCGCCATCGACGTAGAACCCGCCGACACCGCCGACCTGGCCAAGGGCCTGATCCGCGTGCTCGACGACCAGGGCCAGGCGCTCGGGCCGTGGGCCGAGGGTGTTTCGACCGAGATCATGCGCAAAGGCATGCGCGCCATGCTCAAGACGCGCATCTTCGACAACCGCATGGTGGTCGCCCAGCGCCAGAAAAAAATGTCGTTCTACATGCAAAGCCTTGGCGAAGAAGCCATCGGCAGCGCCCAGGCCCTGGCCTTGAACATCGACGACATGTGCTTCCCCACCTATCGCCAGCAAAGCATTCTGATGGCCCGCGACGTGCCGCTGGTAGACCTGATCTGCCAACTGCTGTCCAACGAGCGCGACCCGCTCAAGGGTCGCCAGTTGCCGATCATGTACTCGGTCAAAGAGGCGGGCTTCTTCACCATTTCCGGCAACCTCGCCACCCAATTCGTGCAGGGCGTGGGTTGGGGCATGGCTTCGGCGATCAAGGGCGATACCAAGATCGCCTCGGCCTGGATCGGCGACGGCGCCACCGCTGAATCGGACTTCCACACCGCCCTCACCTTCGCCCACGTCTACCGCGCGCCGGTGATACTCAACGTGGTCAATAATCAATGGGCCATCTCCACCTTCCAGGCCATCGCCGGCGGTGAAGCCACCACTTTCGCCGGACGCGGCGTGGGCTGCGGCATCGCCTCCCTGCGGGTAGACGGCAATGACTTTATCGCGGTGTATGCCGCCTCGGCCTGGGCTGCCGAACGCGCACGGCGCAACCTGGGGCCAACATTGATCGAGTGGGTCACCTACCGCGCCGGCCCGCACTCCACCTCCGATGATCCGTCCAAATACCGCCCAGCCGACGACTGGAGCCACTTCCCCCTGGGCGACCCGATTGCCCGTCTCAAGCAGCACCTGATCAAGATTGGCCAGTGGTCCGAAGAGGAACATGCGGCGGTCAGTGCCGAACTTGAAGCCGAAGTGGTCAAGGCGCAGAAGGAAGCCGAACAGTACGGCACCCTCGCCGGCGGCCAGATTCCAAGCGCCGCGACCATGTTCGAGGACGTCTATAAAGAGATGCCGGAGCACTTGAAGCGCCAGCGTCAAGAGTTGGGGGTGTGACATGAACGACCACAACAACAGCATCGAACTGGAAACCGCCATGACCACCACCACCATGACCATGATCCAGGCCCTGCGCTCGGCCATGGATGTGATGCTCGAACGTGACGACAACGTGGTGGTGTTCGGCCAGGACGTCGGCTACTTCGGCGGCGTATTCCGTTGCACCGAAGGTTTGCAGACCAAATACGGCAGCTCACGGGTGTTTGACGCACCGATCTCGGAAAGCGGCATCGTCGGCGTAGCCGTGGGCATGGGTGCGTATGGCCTGCGCCCGGTGGCGGAAATCCAGTTCGCCGACTACGTCTACCCCGCCACCGACCAGATCATTTCCGAAGCGGCGCGCCTGCGTTATCGCTCGGCCGGCCAGTTCACCGCGCCCTTGACCATGCGTATGCCCTGCGGCGGCGGCATCTACGGCGGCCAGACCCACAGCCAGAGTATCGAAGCGGTGTTCACCCAGGTCTGCGGCCTGCGCACGGTGATGCCATCCAACCCCTACGACGCCAAGGGCCTGCTGATTGCCTCCATCGAGAACGATGACCCGGTGATCTTCCTGGAACCCAAGCGCCTGTATAACGGCCCGTTCGACGGCCACCACGATCGCCCGGTAACGCCGTGGTCAAAACACCCGCAAGCGCAGGTTCCGGACGGTTACTACACCGTGCCCCTGGACGTGGCCGCCATCGTGCGCCCAGGTTCGGCTGTGACGGTGCTGACCTATGGCACCACCGTGTATGTGTCGCAAGTTGCCGCCGAAGAAACCGGCATCGACGCCGAAGTCATCGATCTGCGCAGCCTGTGGCCGCTGGATTTGGAAACCATCGTCAAGTCGGTGAAAAAGACCGGACGTTGCGTGGTGGTGCATGAAGCCACGCGCACCTGCGGCTTTGGCGCCGAACTGGTATCGCTGGTGCAAGAGCACTGCTTCCACCACCTGGAAGCGCCGATCGAGCGCGTCACCGGTTGGGACACGCCCTACCCGCACGCGCAGGAGTGGGCGTATTTCCCAGGGCCGTCCCGAGTGGGTGCGGCGTTGAAACGGGTCATGGAGGTCTGAATGGGCACGCACGTTATCAAGATGCCGGACATTGGCGAAGGCATCGCGGAAGTTGAATTGTCGGTGTGGCATGTGAAGGTCGGCGACCTGGTGGTTGAAGACCAGGTGCTGGCGGATGTGATGACCGACAAGGCGATGGTGGATATTCCCTCCCCCGTCCACGGCAAGGTGATTTCCCTGGGCGGCGAGCCGGGTGAAGTCATGGCGGTGGGCAGTATTTTGATCAGCATTGAAGTGGAAGGCGCAGGCAACACCAAGGATGTGCCGGTGGCTGCCGAACCGATGAAGACCACGCCCGTGGCCGAAGCCAAACCGGCACCCGCACCGGTAGAAAGCAAACCCGCGCCTGCCGTGAAGGCGCCGCAAGCACCCGTGGCCCGCGACGCCAGTGAGCGCCCCTTGGCCTCCCCGGCCGTGCGCAAGCACGCGCTGGATGCCGGGATTCAACTGCGTCTGGTCCATGGCACAGGGCCTGCGGGCCGGATTCTGCACGAAGACCTGGAGGCGTACCTGCACCAGGGGCCGGCCACCAGCGCCAGCGCCGCCAACCCTTACGCCGAGCGCAATGATGAACACCAGATCCCGGTGATCGGTATGCGCCGCAAGATCGCCCAGCGTATGCAGGACGCCACCCGGCGCGCCGCGCATTTCAGCTACGTGGAAGAAATCGACGTCACCGCCCTCGACGAGTTGCGCGTGCATCTCAACGAAAAGCACGGTGCGACACGCGGCAAGCTGACCCTGCTGCCGTTTATCGTACGGGCCATGGTGGTGGCGCTGCGCGACTTCCCGCAGATCAACGCTCGCTACGACGACGAAGCCCAGGTCATTACCCGCCTCGGCGCGGTACATGTGGGCGTCGCCACGCAAAGCGACGTGGGCCTGATGGTGCCGGTGGTGCGTCACGCCGAAGCCCGCAGCCTGTGGGGCACTGCCGAAGAAATCGTGCGCCTGGCCAACGCCGCACGCACAGGCAAGGCCAGCCGTGAAGAGCTGTCCGGCTCGACCATCACCCTGACCAGCCTGGGCGCCCTGGGCGGCATCGTCAGCACGCCGGTGCTGAACCTGCCGGAAGTGGCCATCGTCGGCGTCAACCGCATCGTCGAACGGCCCATGGTGATCAAGGGCCAGATCGTGGTGCGCAGGATGATGAACCTCTCCAGCTCCTTCGATCACCGCGTGGTCGACGGCATGGACGCGGCGCAATTCATCCAGGCCATTCGCGGCCTGCTCGAACAACCCGCCAGCCTGTTCCTGGAGTAAGGGCATGACTCAGACATTGCACACCACGCTGCTGATTATCGGCGGCGGCCCCGGCGGCTATGTGGCGGCGATTCGCGCCGGCCAGCTGGGCATTCCCACCATACTGGTGGAAGGCCAGGCACTGGGCGGTACCTGCCTGAACATCGGCTGCATTCCGTCCAAGGCGCTGATCCATGTAGCCGAGCAGTTCCAGCAGACCGTGCATCACAGCCAGGGCTCACAACTGGGCATTGAAGTGGATGTGCCGACCCTGGACATCCGCAAAAGCGTGGAATGGAAAGACGGCATCGTCGATCGCCTGACCACGGGTGTCGCCGCGCTGCTGAAAAAACACAAGGTGCAGGTCGTTCACGGTTGGGCCAAGGTTATCGACGGCAAGACTGTCGAGGTGGGCGACCAGCGCATCCAGTGCGAACACCTGCTGCTGGCCACCGGTTCGAAAAGTGTCAACCTGCCGATGCTGCCGATTGGTGGGCCGATCATCTCGTCCACCGAAGCCTTGGCACCGACCCGCGTGCCCAAGCGCCTGATTGTGGTGGGCGGCGGTTATATCGGCCTGGAACTGGGTATCGCCTATCGCAAGCTCGGTGCCGAGGTCAGTGTGGTCGAGGCCCAGGAACATATCCTGCCCGCCTACGATGCCGAGCTGACCTTACCGGTGGCTGAGTCCCTGAAGAAACTCGGGGTGAAGCTGTACCTTGGGCACAGTGTCACCGGCTTTGCCGACAACAAGCTGCAAGTGCGTGCGCCCAATGGCGACACCTTGGCGCTGGACACCGACCAGGTGCTGGTAGCCGTTGGGCGCAAACCCAACACCCAAGGCTGGAACCTCGAAGCGCTGAACCTGGACATGAACGGCGCGGCGGTCAAGATCGACAGCCGCTGCCAGACGAGCATGCGCAATGTGTACGCCATCGGCGACCTCAGCGGCGAACCGATGCTGGCGCACCGGGCCATGGCCCAGGGCGAGATGGTGGCCGAACTGATCAGCGGCAAGACCCGCGAATTCAACCCGGCCGCGATTCCAGCGGTGTGCTTTACCGACCCGGAACTGGTGGTGGTCGGCAAGACCCCGGACGAGGCCAAGGCTGCCGGGCTGGACTGCATCGTGTCGAGCTTCCCGTTCGCCGCCAATGGTCGGGCCATGACGCTTGAGTCCAAAGCCGGTTTCGTGCGGGTGGTGGCGCGGCGTGACAATCATCTGATTGTCGGTTGGCAAGCCGTGGGGGCTGGGGTGTCCGAGCTGTCTACCGCGTTCGGCCTGAGCCTGGAAATGGGCTCGCGCCTTGAGGATGTGGCCGGCACCATTCACGCCCATCCGACCCTTGGCGAGGCGGTGCAGGAAGCGGCATTGCGGGCACTGGGGCACGCCTTGCATCTGTGAAACTGCGGTGACGCTATCGCAGGCAAGCCAGCTCCCACATTTGGAATGCAGTCAAATGTGGGAGCCGGGCTTGCCCGCGATGACGGTGGACCAGCCAATACAAAGGCTCAATGGTCCACCCACCCGCTCCCACACAAGCCAAGAATGCAGTATTGTTGCTCCCATCCAGAAAAAAATCCGACTTGACCAGAGATAGAGGGTGTCATGGGTAACGAAAGCATCAATTGGGACAAGCTGGGTTTTGACTACATCAAGACCGACAAGCGGTTTCTCCAGGTCTGGAAAAACGGCGAATGGCAGGAAGGCACCCTGACCGACGACAACGTGCTGCACATCAGCGAGGGCTCCACCGCCCTGCACTATGGCCAGCAATGCTTCGAGGGCCTGAAGGCCTATCGCTGCAAGGACGGTTCGATCAACCTGTTCCGCCCGGACCAGAACGCTGCACGTATGCAACGCAGCTGTGCCCGCCTGTTGATGCCGCATGTGTCGACCGAAGACTTCATCGACGCCTGCAAACAAGTGGTCAAGGCCAACGAGCGCTTCATCCCGCCGTATGGCAGTGGCGGCGCGCTGTACCTGCGCCCGTTCGTGATCGGCACCGGTGACAATATCGGCGTACGCTCTGCGCCGGAGTTCATCTTCTCGGTGTTCGCTATCCCGGTCGGGGCCTACTTCAAAGGCGGCCTGGTGCCACATAACTTCCAGATCTCCACCTTCGACCGCGCTGCGCCGCAAGGCACCGGTGCCGCCAAGGTCGGTGGCAACTACGCCGCCAGCCTGATGCCGGGCTCTGAAGCGAAGAAATCCGGCTTCGCCGACGCGATCTACCTGGACCCGATGACTCACTCGAAAATCGAAGAAGTCGGCTCGGCCAACTTCTTCGGGATCACCCACGACAACCAGTTCATCACGCCGAAGTCGCCTTCGGTGCTGCCAGGCATCACCCGCCTGTCGCTGATGGAACTGGCCCAGACCCGCCTGGGCCTGGACGTGGTCGAAGGCGAAGTGTTCATCGACAAACTGGACCAGTTCAAGGAAGCCGGCGCCTGCGGTACTGCTGCGGTGATTTCACCGATCGGCGGCATCCAGCACAACGGTAAGATGCACGTGTTCCACAGCGAAACCGAAGTCGGCCCGGTTACCCAGAAGCTCTACAAAGAACTGACCGGT
This sequence comes from Pseudomonas sp. NCIMB 10586, assembly GCF_023127895.1. NCBI lineage: Bacteria > Pseudomonadati > Pseudomonadota > Gammaproteobacteria > Pseudomonadales > Pseudomonadaceae > Pseudomonas > Pseudomonas sp. NCIMB 10586. Next base: position 10,119 of record NZ_SPKQ01000049.1, on the reverse strand, counting down.
GTGCAGACCGGTGACGTTGAAGCGCCCGCGGGTTGGATCGTCAAGGTTTGAAAATGATCTGAACCTGCCACTTCAGAAAAAGGCCCATTCACCGCTGTCGGTGAATGGGCCTTTTTTATGCGGTGGGTTACTGGATGTGCAATCACCTGTGAAGATTGACAGTAGACAGTAAAAATCGGCACACCTAAGTTAACTCTCCTTCTAAACCCAGCAGGAGCCCATCATGGCGATCTATGAATTACGTGTGTCCGCAGAAGATTTCGAGAATGACGGTAGTAAAGAAATCGTGATGGAAACTTACATTAACAACGACCTTGATTGGGCCGTTTACGCGTCATCCAGCAAGCACGACGGGATTTACGATACCGCCTCGGCACCCGATGACGTCGACGGCGATGGAGACTACGATAACGATGACAAGGCGCTTTACCTGAACGTAGCCAACGCTTTCGCCAAAATGACAGCCTATGCCATAAAAAAACGAAAAAAAGCGAAGAAATAAAGCTCACCAGCCATGACCAGGTTGCCGTCGGTCATGCGCGTCAACCGTTGATATTTTCTGCAATCCTCTTACCCATACTGATCCTCGGCTCCACCCCATACCCCAACGCCTCATAAAACCCCACCACGACGTCATTGCCGCCGGTGATCTGCAGGTTGATCTTCATGCAGCCCAAGGCCGTCAACGCCTGCTCGGCATGGCGCACCAGCGACGATCCCAAACCATGGCGACGATAGTCGTCATGCACCGCCACCGAGTACAACCAGCCACGATGGCCGTCATAGCCCGCGAGAATCGTACCAATCACGGCTTTCTTGTCGGTGGCCACGAAGAACAGCCCATCGTTGACCGCCAGCTTCTTGTCAATCGCCAGGCTCGGCAGGTTGTGTGCGGTGTCATAGCCAAACGCCTGCTGCCATAACTCAATCACTTGGGCGCGATGCTGCCGGTCGCGGTAGGGGCCGATGGGATGCCGTGACAGCAAGGTCTTTTCCATGACCAGCGTGCGCTCGTTGCCATGGTAGACATCGCGCACGGTGTGAAAACCCAGCTTGCTGTAGAACGGCTCGGCGGTCAGTGATGACGGCACACTCAACACCGTCACCCCGGCTTCGCGGGCACGCAGTTCGATCTCGATCATCAACAAACGGCCGATACCCTGCCCTTGCAGCTCGGGATTGACGAAGACCGAACGCACCACGTTGGCATCAAGGGCAGCGGTGGCGACGATTGAATGGTCCTGGGTAGCCACCAGCACAATACGGCGGTTGAGCAGTTCCAGAACCGCATCGGGCGTGAAGTGAGTGGCGACGCGAGCAATCACATCTGCTGGATAATCCCGTGCATTGCTGCTGTGCAAGGCCGCCAGAATGACCTGGCTGATGCCCTGGGCATCGGCTGCTTGGGCGAGACGAACAACGGTCGACATGACTCCTCCTGGCTGGCGCGACTGTAATGAACACCCCACTGTGCATGTGGAAGGGAGCTTGATCCCGATAGCGGTGGGTCAGCTAAAGATAAGCTATACGCCTCGTTGATGCCCTGCATATCGATCATTTCCACATCCCGGACAATCCTCTGTTCGGCGCAGAACCCAGCATCTCCCGGGCTTTCTGGATACGGCCGATCAGCGAACCGCAACAGGTGCGGGCAATGCCATTGACGCTGAACCGTTCAACCAAGCACGCCCATACAATCGGCGTCACCGCCCGCCCCCTAAGCTTTTGACTTTCTTAAAAGCGCTGGAGAGTAGGCATGTACAGAAAAGTGAGGGCGGTAACCCTGGCCGTGACATTGCTGGCCGGGGCCATGGCGGGCAGCGCATGGGCGGCCACGCCGGTAGTGGCTGTGGCGCCGCAATACGACACCAGCCATGTGTATGTAGCACCCGCTGATGTAGAGGGTTTTGCCCAGAGTTTCCTGGCCACGTTCGGGGGCAAGAGCACGCCCCAGGTGGTGGTCAATGTGCTGCCGGTGCCGAGCAGCACCACTTCGCAACTGTTGCAGACCCCGGCCGGCACGGTGTCACTGTTCGGCTTCACCACGCCCATCCCCCATCCTTTCGGCCAGGAGCGCAATGGTTATCTGGTCAAGGACATGGACGTGGCCCTGAAGGCAGCTCGGGACAACGGCGCTGCGGTCATCGTCAGCGATTTTCCCGATCCCATCGGCCGCGATGCGGTGGTGCAGTGGCCGGGCGGCGTGAACATGCAGCTGTATTGGCACACCAAGGCTCCCGACTACGCCGCCTTCCAGACGGTGCCGGAAAACCGCGTGTACCTCAGCGCCGATCGCGCCGACCGCTTTATCAAGGCGTTCCTTGGCTTCTCCCACGGCAAAGTGGTAGCCGATGACAAGCACGCACCTGCTGTGGAGGTGGGCCAGGCTGGCGGCACTTACCGACGCGTCGAAATCACGTCGCCCTTTGGGCGTATGGCGGTACTGGTGACCAACGGCCAACTGCCCTACCCCTTTGGCCATGAAACCACCGGCTATGAGGTAGCCGACCTGACGGCCACCCTGGCCAAAGCCACGGGCTCGGGCGCTACCGTACTGGTGCCGAGCTTCGCCAGCAAAGGCCGTCGCAGCGCATTGGTGCAATTCCCGGGCGGTTACGTCGCGGAAATTCACCAACTCATCGCGGCGAAATGATCCGTCGTACAGGCTGGGGCCTGGCCGTGCTGTGGCCGCTGGTGGTGGGCAGCGTACATGCCGACAATCAACCGACCCGCCCGGCCATCAAGGCCAATCGCTGGCAGGAAGACTGGTCTGTGCTCAAGGATCCGGCATTGCGCACGCAACCGTTGGACAACCTCAAGTACATCCCGCTGTCCGCCGCCAACCCGTTCACCTACCTGTCCATGGGTGCGACGTTGCGCGAACGCTTCGAGATGAACGACGCCAGCGGCTTCGGCGTGCGCGATGTAGCGCGTGATCGCTACCTGATCCAGCGTTTTCAGGTGCACGCCGACTTGCACCTCAACGAACACTGGCGGCTGTTCACCCAGCTGGAAGATGTACGGGCCTATGACAAAACCACCATCGGCGGCGCCGACCAGAACCGCGTAGACCTGCGCCTGGCCTTTGCCGAATACGTGAAGACCTTCAGCGCCGGCACCTTTAAGGCTCGGGCGGGTCGCCAGGACTTTGCCTTCGATTTGCAGCGCTTTATTTCGTCGCGCGATGGCCCGAATGTGCGCCAGTCCTTCGACGCGCTGTGGGCCGATTGGGAAACGCCCCAGTGGCGTTTTATCGGGATCGCCAGCCAACCGGTGCAATACCAGGATGGCCGGCACTTTGACGACAAATCCAATCGTGACGCGCGCTTCCACATGCTGCGGGTCGAGCGGCTGGTGGGCGGCAGCAATGAGTTGTCGGCCTATTACGGCGTCTACGAGCGCCGTGCCGCCCACTACCTGGATGCCGACGGCAACGAGACCCGCCAGTTGCTCGACGTACGCCTGGGCGGCGCGGCCCGGGGCTTCGACTGGGATATCGAAGCCATGCTGCAAAAGGGGTCGGTGGGCAGCCAGGCGATCCGCGCCTGGGCCGGCGGCAGCCGTACCGGCTACACCTTCGACACGCTGGCCTGGACACCGCGCCTCGGCCTGCAAGTGGATGTCGCCTCCGGTGACCGCAAGCGCGGTGATGGCCGCGTCGGCACCTTCAACCCGCTGTTCCCCAACGGCTACTACTTTTCCCTGGCCGGTTATACGGGCTACAGCAACCTGATCCACGTCAAACCATCAATCACCGTCAAACCCATCGCCAAGCTGAGCGTGCAAACCGCTGTCGGCCTGTTGTGGCGGCAGACCACCGCGGACGCGGTTTATACCCAACCCAACCTCGCCGTCGCCGGAACGGCTGGCCAGGGTCAACGCTGGACCGGCGCCTATGGCCAAGTGCGCACCGACTACGCGTTTACCTCCAACATCAGCGGTGCAATCGAGGCCGTGCACTACGCGGCTGGCCAGACCCTGCGTGATGCCGGTGGGCACGACAGCAACTACCTGGGCATGGAACTCAAGTTCAGTTGGTAACCTCAGGCGAGCACACCCATACAAGCCTGGGCTCAGGTTAACGGCAATAGTGATACGGTTTTTTCAGCGCTTTTTTAACTCAAGCAAGGAGATTCAGATGAGCACCTTCGTTGCCAAAGACGGTACCCAGATCTACTTCAAGGACTGGGGCAGCGGCAAGCCCGTGCTGTTCAGCCACGGCTGGCCGCTGGATGCCGACATGTGGGAATACCAGATGGAGTACCTGAGCAGCCGCGGCTTTCGCACTATCGCGTTCGACCGCCGTGGCTTTGGCCGCTCGGACCAACCCTGGACCGGTAACGACTACGACACCTTCGCTGACGATATCGCGCAGTTGATCGAACACCTGGACCTGAAGGACGTGACCCTGGTGGGCTTTTCCATGGGTGGCGGTGATGTGGCGCGCTACATCGCCCGCCATGGCAGCGCTCGTGTCGCCGGCCTGGTGTTGCTGGGTGCCGTGACGCCGATCTTCGGCCAGCAACCCGACTATCCCCAAGGCGTCCCCACCGAGGTGTTCGATGGCATCAAGGCCGGCCTGTTGAAGGATCGCGCCCAATTCATCAGCGATTTCAATACGCCGTTCTTCGGTATCAACAAGGGCCAGCAAGTCTCGGAGGGTGTGCTCAGCCAGACCCTGCAGATCGCGATGCTTGCCTCGCTCAAGTCGACCGTGGATTGCGTCAGCGCCTTCTCCGAAACCGACTTCCGCCCGGACATGGCCAAAATCGACGTGCCGACCCTGGTGATCCATGGCGACGGCGACCAGATCGTGCCGTTCGAAACCACCGGCAAGGTGGCTGCCGAAATGATCAACGGCGCGCAACTGAAGGTCTACAAGGATGCACCCCACGGGTTTGCCGCGACCCACACCCAGCAGCTCAATGAAGACCTGTTGGCGTTCCTCAGCCGCTGAACCGCTTGCAACCTCCTCTCCTTGTTTGGCCGGGTTCGCCCGGCCTTTTTTTGCTCAGGCAAAGCGCGTCCGAAACCGCGCCAACGTACTTGCAGGCTTGTGCTGAAATCCTGCGGTTGCCCCAGGCCGTTGCATTGCCGAAAGAACCCGGCATGATCTTGCTGAACTGCCGACCCCGCGCTACGGTCCCAACCCATACGCTCATCGCTACAGGAACTTTTCCATGACGCTCCCCCAAGAAATGACCCTGATCGAAATCACCACGCCTGGCGGCCCCGACGTCTTGCAGCCACGGCGCGCCGACGTGCCAGTGGCCGGGCCAGGCGAGATTCTGATTCGCGTGCACGCCGCCGGGGTCAACCGCCCAGACGCGCTGCAACGCGCCGGCAAATACCCGATGAAACCCGGCATGAGCCCGATTCCCGGGCTGGAAGTGGCCGGTGAAGTGGTGGCGCTGGGCACTGGCGTGACTGAATACAGCCTGGGCGACAAGGTGTGTGCCCTGACCAATGGCGGTGGCTATGCGCAGTTTTGTGCGGTGCCGGCCAGCCAGGCGCTGCCGATCCCGGCGGGCATGGACTGGATTCAGGCCGCCGCCGTGCCGGAAACCTTCTTCACGGTCTGGGCCAACCTGTTCGACCTCGGCGGTGCCCATAAAGGCCAGCGCGCCTTGATCCACGGCGGCACCAGCGGCATCGGCACCACCGCATTGATGCTCTGCCAGGAGTTCGGTATCCAGGCATTCGCCACCGCCGGCAGCGCAGACAAATGTGCCGCGATTGCCAAGCTGGGCGCCGAACCGATCAACTACCGCGAACAGGAGTTTGCCGAGGTCATTGCCCAACAGACCGACGGCAAAGGCGTCGATGTGATTCTCGACATCATGGGTGCCTCGTACCTGAACAACAACCTCAAGGCCCTGGGCATGGACGGTCACCTGGTGATGCTCGGCTTCCTCGGTGGCGGCAAGGCTCATGACGTCGACCTGCTGACCATCCTCGCCAAACGCGCGGTGATCACCGGCTCCCTGCTGCGCGCCCGCACCCGCGAAGAAAAGGCCGCGATTGCCGAACAGCTACGCGACTACGTGTGGCCGGTGCTCAGCGCCGGGCGCTGCCTGCCGATCATCGACAAGGTCTATGCATACACCGACGCCGCCCAGGCCCATGCGCGCATGGAAGGTGGGGATCACATTGGCAAGATTGTGTTGCGGGTGGAGTGAGGCGCTTTCCTCAATCCTTGGCGACCGGCCAAGTTTGACGGTACTCGGCACAAATGTGGGAGGGGCGTGTGTCACTCCGGTTCGGCATACACCGGATAATCCACATACCCCGCCTGAGTCCCCCCATACAAGCCCTCTGCCTTCAACGCATTCAATGGCCAGCCATTGAAAATCCGCTGGGGCAGGTCTGGGTTGGCAATGAACGGCCGTCCGAAGGCGATCAGGTCCGCCAGCCCTGCCTCTACCAGCCGTGTACCGCGCCCGGCGGTGTAGCGGCCGGCGTAGATGATCCTGCCGCTGAAGGTGCGGCGCACGGCCTGGCGGAATGTTTCAGGCAGGTCCGGCGCGTTATCCCAGTCGGCTTCGGCGATGGAAACATAGGCGATGCCCGACGCCTCCAGCACTTTGATCGCTTCGATATAGGTACGGTGCGGGTCCTCTTCCACCAGGCCAATGTAGACCCGATCCTGATCGGTACCGCTGAACAGCGGCGAAAAGCGCACGCCCAGGCGCTGCGGCCCCACCACCTTGCACACCGCCTCGACAATCTCGCGCAGCAAGCGCAGGCGATTGTCCAGCGAACCGCCGTACTCATCCTCACGGATGTTGGAGTGGGCCGAGATGAACTGGTTGACCAAATAGCCGTTGGCCGCATGGATTTCCACACCATCGAACCCGGCGTCCAGGGCATTGCGAGCAGCCTGGGCGTAGTGCCCGACCAACTCGTCGATTTCCAGCGCGCTCAACGCACGAGGCACGGGTGGCTGCACCAGCTCACCCACACCCGGACCGGTTTCAATAAAGGCTTTGGCTTGCAGCGCCGGCAGTGCAGACGGCCCCACCGGTGCGGCGCCGCCAGGTTGCAAGGCGTTATGGGACACCCGCCCCACGTGCCATAGCTGGGCAAAGATCACCCCACCCTCGGCATGTACCGCTGCGGTGACCTTGCGCCAACCCTCGATCTGCGCCGGTGTATGGATGCCCGGCGTCCATGCGTAGCCCTGGCCGCGCGGTTCGATCTGCGTACCCTCGCTGACCATGAAGCCGGCACTGGCACGCTGGCGGTAATATTCGGCCATCAGGTCGGTGGCGATATTGCCCGGCTGGGCGCTGCGCTGGCGTGTCAGCGGCGGCAGCACAACGCGATTGTTCAAGCGATGATGCCCCAGCTTTATCGGGGTGTTCAAAATGCAGTCAGGCATGGGGATATTCCAAATTCAGAACGAACGAAAACCCTGGCGACTCCTGGGAGTCGCCAGCGCGTACCTCGGTTTATTAACTTAAGCGCTGAGTGTCAGCAGGGCCTTGGCCACTTCGCTGGAGCTGCCCGGGTTCTGCCCAGTGACCAGCAAGCCATCGACAATCACAAAGGATTGCCAGTCGGCGCCCTTCTCATACTTGCCGCCCAGTTTTTTGAATTCATCTTCAATCAGGAACGGCACAACATCGGTCAATTGCACCGCGGCTTCCTCAGAGTTGGAGAACCCGGTCACACGGCGGCCCTTGATCAACGGCTCACCGTTGACTGCCTTGACGTGGCGCAAGGCACCCGGTGCATGGCAGACAAATCCGATGGGTTTGCCGGCCCGTTCGAACGCCTCGATCAACGCGATGGACACCGGCGACTCCGCCAGGTCCCACAGCGGGCCGTGGCCGCCAGGGTAGAACAGGGTGTCGAAGTCGGCGGTGTTGACCGTTTCCAGCTTCACCGTGGTAGCCAGGGCCTGCTGCGCAGCCGGGTCTGCGGCGAAGCGCGCTGTCTGCTCGGTTTGCGCATCCGGTTCATCGCTCTTCGGGTCCAACGGCGGCTGGCCGCCGGCCGGGGAAGCCAGCACCACATCGGCGCCAGCGTCCTTGAACGCGTAATAAGGGGCGGCAAACTCTTCGAGCCAGAAGCCGGTCTTGCGCCCGGTATCGCCAAGCTGGTCGTGAGAGGTCAGTACCATTAATACTTTCATTTTCTAGTGCCTCGATCGATGTGAGTAGCAGGGTTTTCAGGGCCGCCCAACAACTGTTGGGTCAGCAGCAGCGCCTCGCAGAACGGCGCAGTGGTACGGGTGATCTTGCCCATGACGCTGGTTCCCAGCCACAGCGCATACAAGCGCTTGGCAAGGCTGTGCGGAGCGTGCTCGAACCTGAGCGAGCCGTCTTCGACCCCGCGCTCCAGGGCCAGCGCGAGTAACTCGATGGTGCGCGAAGTACCGCGCTGCAACGCCAATCGCATCGGCTCTGACAGGTCAGAGACTTCAGCCCCCAACTTGACGGCCAGGCACTTGCCGGTATCGGTGCAGCCAGTGTGGTTGTCGATCCAGCCTTGCCAATAGCGCATCAACTTGGCGTGATGGGTTAAACCCGGCTGATCCAACAGCTGCTGCATACCTTCGACGTACTGATCGAAATAGGTATCGAGCAACACCACGCCAAACGCATCCTTGGAGTTGAAGTAGTGATAGAACGAGCCCTTGGGCACTTGTGCGGCGTGCAGGATTTCGTTCAAGCCCACCGCGGAAAATCCCTTGGCACCGACGATGGATTGCGCACGTTCAAGAATCGCTTGCCGTGCACTGCTGCTTGCGTTGCTCATGCTTGCCTCCGTGCGATTAGACCAGTCGTCTAGTTCGTTGGGGCCATGTTAGGCAGCGAGGCAACCACTCACAATGTCATATCCGCAAGGATTCCGGACATGCGCCAAAGTCGGTTGCCGTTTGCCTGGTACACGCCGACAATCCCCTCTCCCCTGCCCCTTGGAGAGATGCAATGCACAGCGTTGCGCTGATGGTTTACCCGAATTTCCAGTCGTTGAGCCTTAGCCTGGGCTCGGTGTTCGAGTGCGCCAACCTGCTGCGCGGCGAGCCGGCCTATGAGTTTCACCTGGTATCGGAAAGCGGCGGCGCGGTGATGACCTCCCAGGGCTTTTCAGTCAATACCAACGCCATCCGCCCAGAGGGTTATGACACTCTGATCGTCAGCGGCTACCTGGAGTTTCGCCTGCCGGAGGCCAACCTGCTGGAACTGGTCAAGGCAGCATCAGCACAGTCGCGCCGGGTGGCCTCGTTATGCATGGGCATCTTTGTGCTGGCAGAAGCGGGCCTGCTCGCCGGCAAACGCACCACCACCCACTGGATCCACGCGCCGGCGTTTCGCAAGCGCTACCCGGATATTCGCCTGGAAGAAGACAAGTTATTCGTGGTGGACGGCCAGGTGTGGACCGGTGCCGGCATGAGCGCCGGGGTCGACCTGGCACTGGCGATGGTGGAGAACGACCTGGGCAGCGACCTTGCGCGCCGCATCGCACGCAAGCTGGTGATAGCCCAGCGCCGCGGCAGCGAGCAATCGCAACTCTCAACCTTGCTGGAACTGGACCCCAAATCCGACCGCGTGCAACTGGCCCTGGCCTATGCGCGTGAAAACCTAACCCATGATTTATCGGTAGAAGCCTTGGCCGAAGTCGCCCGGCTCAGCCCGCGCCAGTTCAGCCGAGTGTTTCGCGAAGAAACCGGGCAAACCCCGGCCAAGGCCATCGAAGCCCTGCGGGTGGAAGCGGCGCGGGCGATGATGGAAACCAGCCGTCACCCGGTGGAAGTAGTGGCCCGCGAAACCGGGTTTGGTGATCGCGAACGCATGCGCCAGGCGTTCCTCCGTGCATTCGGGCAGCCGCCCCAGGCGATGCAGCAGGTGCTGTTCAATCCAGGCTAGGCCCGTGTGGGAGGGGCTTGCCCCCGATTACCATAGGTATCTACACAACTTTGCATTCGCCAACAGTAACCACGATGCGAAGCGAGCCGCTCTTGATCTTGCCCCCGTAACCACAATGCGAAGCGAGCCGCTCTTGACCTTGATCTTGATCTGCTTTTGATCTGAGGCGCCCCGTCAAACCACGCTGGCCGTAATTCGACAGGGATTTGGGGGGTAAACCGGCAGGGATGCCGGTTTAGCCGCC
>NZ_SPKQ01000048.1:997-1596 GCF_023127895.1 Pseudomonas sp. NCIMB 10586 | reverse complement strand
GCCATGCGCTGGCGCACAGGCTTTGTGTGTCGGGCGATTCGGTGGTGTGGACTGATCATGAGAACCGCCGTACGCAGTTTCCCTTGCCCACCGATTCTCGGCCAGCGATCACCAATAGCCTGGCCGAAGCGGCGATCTATTTAGGCTCGGCTCCTGATGAGCTGGTGCTGGCCCAGGCGTCGCGGTTCTATCACTTTCGCGACGGTGTACTGACTGCGATCAGCGATGCGTATGACAACCGCCTGCGCATTTGCCGTGATCCTTCCGGGCGGATCGAGCGGCTGGATAACGGTGCTGGTCGCTCGCTGCTGCTGCGTTATGAGCTGGATCGCATCGTGGCGGTGGACTACCAGGTGCATCGCGCCAAAGGGCGTGAGCCCTACGTCTGGGAAACCGAGCAGAACGTTGTTTCCTACGCCTATGACGAAGACGGACGACTGGTTTGCGCGACCAATGCTGTCGGGGAAAGCGAGCGTTATCGATACGACGATCAGCACGTCATTGTTGAGCGGCAGTTGGCCGGTGGGGCGAGTTTCTTTTGGGCGTGGGAGCGTTCCGGCAAGGCGGCACGTTGCGTCCGGCACTGGGCGAGCTTTTCC
>NZ_SPKQ01000048.1:659-987 GCF_023127895.1 Pseudomonas sp. NCIMB 10586 | reverse complement strand
ATTGGGCAAGTTTTTCGCAGATGGACACGCGCTATGCCTGGGGGGATGACGGGCGTGTCACGGTGCATAACGCCGATGGTAGCGAGGAGGTGTATGTCCACGACCAGCGGGCGCGGCTGGTGCAGCGCATCGATCCGGACGGCGCGCAGCATTTCAAATCCTACGATGCCAAGGGTCGGCTGACCGTCGAGCAGGATCCGCTGGGCGCGGTGACGGCCTATCAGTACGACGACGCCGGACGCTTGGTGGCGTTGTTTCCTGGGGATGATGAGCCGACCTCCTACGAGCATGACAACGGTTTTGTTCGGGTTGTGAGGTGTGGGGAGGC
>NZ_SPKQ01000048.1:0-649 GCF_023127895.1 Pseudomonas sp. NCIMB 10586 | reverse complement strand
ACGGCGCGCAGCATTTCAAATCCTACGATGCCAAGGGGCGGCTGACCGTCGAGCAGGATCCGCTGGGCGCGGTGATGGCGTATCAGTACGACGACGCCGGACGCTTGGTGGCGTTGTTTCCCGGGGATGATGAGCCGACCTCCTACGAACATGACAACGGCTTCGTACGGGTTGTAAGGCGCGGCGAGGCTGTCTGGAAATACGAGCGTAATGAGCAAGGCGATATTACGCGTAGGATCGATCCTGACGGCGAGGTTACCGATTACAGCTACAACAAACACGGGCAACTGACCGGGGTTTGGTACCCGGATCATAGTTGCCATCGGCTGGTGTGGAATGAGCGTGGGCAGTTGCTGGAAGAGCAATTGCCCAATGGCGGGATCAAGCGTTATCGCTATGACGACCTGGGGCGGCAAGTTGCCCGTGAGGATGAGCATGGCGCACTGACCGGTTATGAATGGGACGCTGCCGGTCGCCTGCTGAAACTGATCCAGCCCGGCGGTGCTTGCCGGGAATTGAGCTACAACCCCTACGGAAAAATCATCGCCGAGCGCGATGAACTGGGCCACGTCACCCGCTACGAATACGCCGATGGGTTGCACCTGATCAGCCGCCGTATCAACGCCGACGGCACCCAGGTCAAATACCG
>NZ_SPKQ01000047.1:133147-283726 GCF_023127895.1 Pseudomonas sp. NCIMB 10586 | reverse complement strand
CTTTCAATTAGCCTTTAAATTAAAAGCCTTCAAGACAGTTGCTCCCACATTTAAGGGGGGGGCACATTTCATAATGTGGGAGCTGGCTTGCCTGCGATGACGTAATTACCCTCAATATAAATCTACCGGGTCTACATCTAACGACCATCGCACCTGCCGGCCGCTGGGCATTTGCTCCAGCTCAAGCATCCAGCTACTTAGCAGTCGATGCAGCGGCGCACGGGAGGTTGCCTGCAAGAGTAGCTGAGCCCGATAACGCCCGGCACGCCGCTCCATGGGCGCAGGCACAGGGCCGAGCAGTTCGATACCGGTCAGGCCCAACTCGCCCAGCAAGCGTTCAGCAACGCTGCAGGCTTGATCGAGGAAACCTTCGGCCTGGCCGGGTTTGTGGGCTTCGGCACGCAGCAACGCCAAGTGCGCAAAGGGTGGCAAGCCGGCAGCGCGGCGTTCACTCAAGGCCTGCTCGGCGAAGGCAAAATAGCCTTGTTCCGTCAGTTGAATCAGCAGCGGGTGGTCGGCCAGGTGCGTCTGGATAATCACCTTGCCCGGCTCTTCGGCGCGTCCGGCGCGCCCTGCCACCTGCACGATCAACTGCGCCATGCGTTCGCTGGCGCGGAAATCCCCGGAGAACAACCCGCCGTCGGCATCCAGGATCGACACCAGGGTCACCCGTGGGAAGTGGTGCCCTTTGGCGAGCATCTGCGTGCCGATCAGAATGCACGGTTGACCTTTCTGAATGGTGGCAAACAACTGGTTCATTGCATCTTTGCGCGACGTGCTGTCGCGGTCGACCCGTAGCACCGGGTAATCCGGGAACAGAATGCCCAGACGCTCTTCGGCGCGCTCGGTGCCGGCCCCGACCGGGCGCAGGTCGACCTTGCCGCACTGCGGGCAATGGCGTGGCACCCGCTCTACATGACCGCAGTGATGGCAACGCAATTCGCCGTGGCGCTGGTGCACGGTCATGCGCGCATCGCAGCGCTCGCACTCGGACATCCAGCCGCAGTCATGGCACAGCAGTGTCGGGGCAAAGCCGCGACGGTTGAGAAACACCAATACTTGCTGGCCCGCGGCGAGGGTCTGGCCGATGGCCTGTTGCATCGGACCGGAAATACCGCTGTCCAGCGGGCGGCTTTTCACGTCCAGGCGCAGGAAGCGCGGTTGTTTGGCGCCGCCGGCGCGCTCGTTCATGCGTAGCAGGCCATAGCGGCCGGTGTAGGCGTTATGCAGGCTTTCCAGGGACGGCGTGGCCGAACCCAGCACAATCGGGATGTCTTCCTGACGTGCGCGTACCAGCGCCAGGTCGCGGGCGTGGTAACGCAGGCCTTCCTGCTGTTTATAGGAGCCGTCGTGCTCCTCGTCGATGATGATCAGCCCGGGGTTTTTCATTGGGGTGAACAGCGCCGAACGGGTGCCAATGATGATGTCTGCCTCGCCGTCCCGCGCCGCCAGCCACGACTCCAGGCGCTCACGGTCATTGACCGCCGAGTGCACCAGGGCGATGCGCGCGTTGAAGCGCTGCTCGAAACGCGCCAGGGTCTGTGGGCCCAGGTTGATCTCCGGGATCAGCACCAGTGCCTGCTTGCCGGCCTGCAAGGTTTCGCGGATCAGTTGCAAATACACTTCGGTCTTGCCGCTGCCGGTGACGCCGGCCAGAAGGAAGGCGTGGAAGCTGTCGAAACCGGCGCGGATCGCCTCATAGGCAGCGCGTTGCTCGGGGTTCAGCGGCAGCTCCGGCTGGGCCAGCCAATGTTCGTGGCGTGGGTCTGGGGCGTGCTTGCGGATTTCCACCTGCACCAGTCCCTTGGCCAGCAGCAGGTCGAGGCTGTCTTTGCTCAGCATCAGCTTGCTCAACAACTGGTGGGCCACGCCATGGGGGTGCTGGGCCAATGTGGCCAGGGCTTCGCGCTGGCGCGGGGCGCGGGCGATGCGCGGGTCGTCGAGGCGCGCGCCGGGCACCATCGACCAGAAACGCTCCTGGCGCGCTTCGGCCAGTTCGCCCTGGCGCAGCAGCACCGGCAGCGCCCAGCTCAAGGTATCGCCCAAGCTGTGCTGGTAATACTGCGCAGTCCACAGGCACAGCTTGAACAGTGCCGGCGGCAGTGGCGGTGTGGCGTCGAGGATGGCCAGGGCCGGCTTGAGCTTTTCCGCCGGGACCTCGCTGTGGTCCGTGACCTCCACCAGAATGCCGATCATTTCCCTGCGCCCAAACGGCACACGCACGCGCATCCCCGGCTGCAACTGCGTCCGCAGCACGCCGGCCGGGGCCCGGTAATCGAACAGGCGGCGCAGGGGGGAGGGCAGGGCTAGGCGCAAAATGGCGTCGGGCACGCGGGGCATCTCATATAAAGGCAGGCAGTGGTGCAGGGGCGCGAGCCTAGCAGAGCGGGGAGGGCTTGGGTATGCCATGGTTTTCTGATGAAAGGAGGTTTTTGGTCAGTAGCGCCGCTTGCGCGTTTAAAAAGGTCTGGTAGAATCCGCGGCCTAATTACGTGCGGTATTCGACAATAGTGTCGAGTGGCGGCACGCTAGCCCGAGGAAGTGCCATGAAAGCCGATATCCATCCAGCGTACGAAACCATCGAAGTTACCTGCAGCTGCGGCAACAAGTTCGAAACTCGTTCGAACCTGTGCAAGCCACTGGGTACTGACGTATGCAACGAGTGCCACCCGTTCTACACCGGTAAGCAGAAAACTCTGGACACCGGCGGCCGTGTACAGCGCTTCGCAGATCGCTTTGGTGCTTTCGGCAAGAAGCCTGCTGCTACTCCAGCAGAGTAAGGCTCAAAAGCCTTATGGGCTTTTGCCAGCTGTTGAAAAAGGCGTCCCTTGCGGGCGCCTTTTTTGTGCCCGGGATTTGGCTGGTAACCGCCCAGGCCGCGGTATTCTGCCCGGCACCCGCTTCCGTGGCGCGGGTAGAAGTGCAGCGCGTGGTGGACGGCGACACCGTACGCCTCAAGGATGGCCGCAGCGTGCGGATGATCGGCCTCAATGCGCCGGAAACCGGCAAGAAGGGTCGTACTGACGAGCCGTTTGCCGTCGCCGCCCGCCAGCGTCTACAAGCGTTGGTGCAGGCCAGTGATGGGCGTGTCGGTTTGGTGCCTGGCCGCGAGGGCAAGGATCATTACGGCCGCACCCTGGCCCACCTCTACGGCGCCAATGGCGAAAACCTGGAAGCGCAATTGCTCGCCGAGGGCTTGGGCTTCCAGGTGGGGGTGGCGCCGAATGTAGACCTCGCCACCTGCCAGCAGGCGGCGGAAAACAGCGCCCGCCAGGCGCGCCTGGGGCTGTGGCGCCAATCGCCGGTGCAAACGGTGGCGCAACTCAAGCGCTCCGGGTTTGCGCTGGTAACTGGCCGAGTCAGCAAGATCGAGCGCAATCGCGGTGGCATCTGGATTGAAATCCAGGGGTCACTGGTATTACGTATTGCCCCCGATCTGATCAGTCAGTTCGATCCGGCCATGCTCAACGGTCTGCAAGGTCGCACTATTGAAGCGCGCGGCTGGGTGCAGGATCGCTCCCGCCGTGGGGGTTTGAAAAGAGGTCAATCACGCTGGCTCCTGCCAATAACCGATCCCGGCATGCTGAAATCGACGCTTTGAATAAAAAATTGTAGACATTTTTTATTTCGATTGTGAACAGTTGAGCCCTTGTATCCCGTGGCTCTTGGCCAAAAGTCGTAGCCCAGGGCCCTTGACACCTGTGACTGCCCAGTCTTGTAGGGACTTTGCGACACGCGTATCCTCGGCGGTCCGTCGACCAACAGTAAAAGCGGAATGCCGATATGTCTGATTTGAAAACTGCCGCTCTCGAATACCATGCCCATCCTCGTCCAGGAAAGCTGAGTGTAGAGCTCACCAAAGCCACTGCCACTGCTCGCGACCTGTCGCTGGCCTACAGCCCTGGTGTTGCCGAGCCCGTACGTGAAATCGCCCGTGACCCAGAACTGGCGTACAAGTACACCGGCAAGGGCAACCTGGTTGCAGTGATTTCCGATGGCACCGCGATCCTTGGCCTGGGTAACCTCGGCCCATTGGCTTCCAAGCCAGTCATGGAAGGTAAAGGCGTGCTGTTCAAGCGCTTTGCCGGCATCGACGTTTTCGACATCGAAGTCGATTCCGAGAGCCCGCAGGCTTTCATCGACACGGTCAAGCGCATTTCCATCACCTTCGGTGGCATCAACCTGGAAGACATCAAGGCACCTGAGTGCTTCGAGATCGAAAAGGCCCTGATCGAACAGTGCGACATCCCGGTATTCCACGATGACCAGCACGGCACCGCGATCGTTACCGCGGCCGGCATGATCAACGCCCTGGAAATCGCCGGCAAAACCCTGGGTGAGGCGAAGATCGTCTGCCTGGGCGCCGGTGCTGCGGCCATTTCCTGCATGAAGCTGATCATCAGCATGGGCGCCAAGCTGGAAAACATCTACATGGTCGACAGCAAGGGCGTGATCCAGTCCGAGCGTACCGACCTGAACCAGTACAAGGCGATGTTTGCCCACCCGTCCTCCAAGCGCACCCTGGCTGATGCCCTCGACGGTGCCGACGTGTTTGTCGGCCTGTCCGGCCCGAACCTGCTGAGCGCCGAAGGCCTGAAATCCATGGCGCCGAACCCGATCGTGTTCGCCTGCTCCAACCCGGATCCGGAAATCTCGCCTGAGCTGGCTCACGCCACCCGTAGCGACGTGATCATGGCTACCGGCCGTTCCGACTACCCGAACCAGGTCAACAACGTACTGGGCTTCCCGTTCATCTTCCGTGGTGCCCTGGACGTTCGCGCCAAGCGCATCAACGAAGAAATGAAAGTAGCGGCTGCCAACGCCCTGCGTGAACTGGCCAAGCTGCCGGTGCCTCAGGATGTGTGCGACGCCTACGGTGGTGCCAAGCTGGAATTCGGTCGTGAGTACATCATTCCAAAACCAATGGATAAGCGCCTGATCACCCTGATCTCCGATGCCGTGGCCAAGGCCGCGATCGAGACCGGTGTAGCAACCCTGCCGTATCCAAAGAACTACCCGCTGCAAAGCGTGGATGATGTGTTCAACGGCTAAGCCGTTATAGCGCACCAACAAAAAGCCCCGGCTCGAATGAGTCGGGGCTTTTTTTATGGCAATTCTCTTGAAGCCTATAGAGGTCAAATGTGGGAGGGGGCTTGCTCCCGATGGCGGTGTATCAGTCGCCGTATTCATTGACTGACAGTCCGCCATCGGGAGCAAGCCCCCTCCCACATTTGGATCTATGTTGCGTCGTGGATCGGGTCAGAACAAATCGATCGGCGCGCCTTCATCCGCCGGCAGCGGGCTGCCCGGTGCCACGCCATTGCCCAGCTCGTTGACCGACGGCGGCGTGTCCTCGCTCTTGAACAGCTCGAAGTAAGCATTCGGCGTACTCGGCGACGCCGCACGTCCACTCACCGGGTCGATGCGCAGGCTCAGGATGCCTTCCGGTTCAGGCTGGGTGTGCAGCGGCTTGTCCTTGAGCGCGGCGCCCATGTAGCTCATCCAGATCGGCAGTGCGACGGTGCCGCCAAACTCACGGCGGCCCAGGCTTTCCGGCTGGTCGTAGCCAGTCCATACCGTGGTCACGTAGTCGCCGTTGTAGCCGGAGAACCAGGCATCCTTGGACTCGTTGGTGGTACCGGTTTTACCCGCGATATCCGCACGGCCCAGGGCCAGTGCGCGGCGGCCGGTGCCCTTCTTGATCACGTCCTGCAGGATGCTGTTGAGGATATAGGTGGTGCGGCCATCCACGATGCGCTCGGCAACCGCTGGCGCTTGCGGCTCGGTCGTTGCGGGAGCGTTTGCGGCCGGCGCTGTGCCTGGCGTGGGCTCGATGGTAATGCCGCCGTTACCCGGTGCTGCGAGACCATCGGTTGCCGCCACACCATTGACCACATCACCGGGCACCCGTGGTGGGTTGGCGGTGAACAGGGTGTCGCCATTGCGGCTTTCGATCTTGTCGATCAGGTACGGCGCAATCTTGTAGCCGCCGTTGGCAAAGGTGCTCCAGCCAGTGGCGATTTCCATCGGCGTAAGGGTTGCGGTACCCAGCGCCAGGGACAGGTTGGGCGGCAAGTCCGACTTGGCGAAGCCGAAGCGCGTCATGTAGTCGATGGTCTTGCCTACGCCCATGGCCTGCAGCAGGCGGATCGATACCAGGTTGCGAGACTTGTACAACGCCTCGCGAATGCGGATCGGGCCGAGGAAGGTGTTGGTGTCGTTCTTCGGCCGCCAGACCTTGTCCAGGTATTCATCGACAAACACGATCGGTGCGTCGTTGACCAGGCTGGCGGCGGTGTAGCCGTTGTCCAGTGCGGCGCTGTAGACGAATGGCTTGAAACTTGAACCCGGCTGGCGCTTGGCCTGTATCGCACGGTTGTAGTTGCTCTGCTCAAAGGCGAAACCGCCGACCAGTGCGCGGATTGCGCCGTTCTGCGGATCGAGGGATACCAGGGCGCCTTGGGCGACCGGCACCTGGCTGAACTTGAGGCTGTCATCCTTCTGGCGTTGCACGCGGATCAAATCACCCACCTTGGCCACGTCGGACGGCTGCTTGGGCATCGGCCCCATGCTGTTGGTGTTCAGGAACGGGCGCGCCCATTTCATGCTGTCCCACGCCACGTGGGCTTCACCGGCGCGGGTCAGCACTTGAATGCCGTCTTTGGTCACCTCGGTGACGATGGCCGGCTCCAGGCCGCTGATCGAGCGCTGTTTGCCCAGTTCGGTGGTCCAGGCACTCAGGGTCTTGCCCGGCAGGCGCGACTCGGGGCCGCGGTAGCCGTGACGTTGATCATAGGTGATCAAGCCTTCGTGTACGGAGTGGTTGGCGATTTCCTGCAAGTTGCTCGGAACCGTCGTGGTCACGCGAAAGCCTTCGGTGTAGGCATCGCTGCCATAACGGCCAACCATTTCGGCGCGGGCCATTTCGGCGATGTACGGTGCATTCACTTCCGGCGTCGGCACGTGATAGCTGGCGTTCAGCGGCTCGGCCACGGCGCTTTCATAAGCGGCCTGATCGATCTTGCCCAGCTTGTACATGCGCCCCAGGATCCAGTCGCGACGTTCTTTACTGCGCGCCGGGTTGGCCAGCGGGTTGAAGCGCGACGGCGCCTTGGGCAGGCCGGCGATCATGGCCATCTGCGCCAGGCTGGCGTCACGAATCGATTTGCCATAGTAGACCTGGGAGGCGGCCTCAATGCCGTAGGCGCGGTTGCCCAGGTAGATCTTGTTGACGTACAGCTCGAGGATTTCGTCCTTGGTCAGTTGGCGTTCAATCTGTAGCGCCAGCAGGATCTCGGTGGCTTTACGCGAAAAGCTGCGCTCGCTGGTGAGGAAGAAGTTCTTCGCCACCTGCATGGTGATGGTGCTGCCGCCGGATTGAATGTGTCCGCTCTTTACCAACTGCGTGGCCGCACGTACCAGGCTGCTGGGGTCGACGCCGTAGTGGTTGGCAAAATTGTCGTCTTCTGCCGACAGCAATGCACTGATGAAATTGGGTGGAATGTCGGCGAAACGGATCGGTGTGCGGCGCATTTCGCCGAACTCCGCGATCAGTTTTTCGTCGCTGCTGTAGACCCGCAAAGGAATCTGCAACTGGATACTTCTGAGGGCCTCTACGGAGGGCAAACCCGGACTAAGGTAGAGGTAGGCCCCGCTGAGTACGAGCAGCAGCCCGCAGACGATCGCGACAATGGAGTACCCGAAAAACTTCAGCAGACGAATCAAGGCTTTTGGATTTCCAGAGAAAAGAATGAGTTACGCGTCGGGGATGCATGGCAAACGATGGATCGACCCGGGCAGCAGATAAAAAAGCGGGAAAAAACGCTGGGCATTAAAGCATTTTTCAGCTTGGGGCGTCATTCGCGTGCCTCGAACAAGCCGACCGAATGCAGGGTGCCTGGCAGCAATCAAGCGAGATGACAGCCGGTATGACAGGGAAAGTTTTGGGGAGTTTTATGGGAAAGGGATTTTTCAGGCGAAAAGCCGACATCGTCTTGGGTGTCGACATCAATGACAGCGGTATCAAGTTGATCGAGCTGAGCCGTTCATCGGGTGGTTTCAGTGTCCAGGGCTATGCCACCCAGGCGCTGCCCGCCCATGCGGTCGTCGATGGCGCCTTGCTGGACGTCGAGGGCGTGGGGCGAGCCTTGCAACAAGCGTTATCCTGCCTGCGCACTTCGGCTCGACACGCCGCTGTGGCAGTGGCGGGCCCTTCGGTGATCACGCGGTTGATCGAGATGGATGCGGGCCTGCGCGACGAAGAAATGGCCTGGAAGATCCAGATGGAAGCCGACCAGTTCATTCCTTATCCATTGGATGAGGTGGCGATCGACTTTCAGGTCCAGGGCCCATCGGCCCAAGGGCCGCAGTGGGTTGAAGTCATGTTGGCGGCCTGTCTGCGCGAGCAGGTCCAGGCGCGAGTGGCGGTTTTAGCCCGGGCGGGGCTGGTGCCGCGGGTGGTCGATGTCGAAGGGTTTGCATTGGAGCGCGCTTGCCGTCAGGATTTTGCCAGCTTCACGCCGGGTCATCGAGTCGATGGTGCACAATGGGCCGTGGATGCCCAAGGGATGGGAGTGGCTTGCGGGTTGGCCCTGAGGAGTTTCGCTGGATGACACGAATCAATCTTTTGCCTTGGCGTCAGGCGCTGGCAGAGCGCAAGCGCAGGTATTTCATGGTGCTATTGCTGGCATTTGCCTGCCTGGCGCTGGCGGCCGTGTGGCTGGCTGACCAGGTGATCGACCAGGCGATAGATCGGCAAGTGAGCCGCAATAGCCGCTTGGGTGAGGAGGTGGCTACCCAGGATTCGCGGATCAGGACCATCGACGACCTGCAGGAACGAAGCCAGCAACTGGCCGAACGCATGAAGGTGGTGCAGGACCTGCACGACGCCCGCTCTTCCGGCGCCCGACTGTTCGAGCAATTGGCTCGTGCAATGCCTGAAGGTGTCCATCTGCATGAGGTGGTCGCAAACGGTGACACCATCAGCATTCGCGGCACGGCTGAAAGCAACCAGGACATTGCCCGGTTGATGCAGCAGCTCAAGCAGTCATCCCAGGGCTCCAGTTCGACTCGTCTGCAGCGCGTGCAGGCTGATGGAGCGCGCGGCGAAAGTGAGTTTCAACTGATGGTGCGCCAGGGGGAATCCAGCGAGGCGCAACCATGAGCCTGCCCAGGCTCGATTTCCCCACGCTCTTCTACAACGCTGCTAAATGGTCCTTGCCTGGCAAGGTCCTGCTTGGCTGTGGGCTGGCCGGTCTGGTGCTGCTGATAGGAGAGGCTGCGTACCTGAGCTCGTCACGTGAGCGATTGCATGGGTTTGAGGCGCGGGAGCAAACGCTACAGCAGCAGTTGGCGGAAAAAGCTGAACTGGCCTCCAGCCTTGAGGCGCGCACCGATCAGTTCAGGGCAATGGAGGGCAAGGTCACAGGTCTTCTACGTCAATTGCCCGGCCAGTCAGAGGTGCCGGCCTTGCTTGAAGACATCGCCCGATTGGCGGTTGCCAATGGAGTGTGGGTCGAGGGCATCACGGTGTTGGATGAAGAGCCTCGTCAGCTCTATATCGAGCAACCCATGCAAATCGGCGTGACCGGGGGCTACCACGACTTGGCAGCATTCGTCGGCGCCCTGGGTGGGTTGCCGCGCGTCGTCACCGTGCAGGATGTTGCACTGGGGCATGACGGCGCCTTGCTGCGTCTGAACATGCTGGCAAAGACCTATCGGCGTACCACGCAAAGCGCCAAGGCCCGCGAAGCGTTCGACCCGGCCCAGCCATTGGTCTACACCCCATCGTTTGTGCGCGACCCGTTTCAGCCGCCCGGTTTGCAAGTAACTCGCGTGCCGGGGCGACCGGCCCTTGCGCCGGATCTCGCTCGGCCACGGGGGCTGCTGGAAGGCATGAACATCGATCAGTTCAAAATGGTCGGCACGCTGTCGTTGGGGGCGCAGGCTTTTGCCCTGCTGCGTGCCGGATCCAGGGTGCACCGGCTGACGATTGGTGATTACCTGGGGCCGGATCATGGCCAGGTCACGGCCATTCAAGAGGGGTCTATCCACTTGGTCGAACGGTTTCCCGATGAACAGGGCGGCTGGCTCGAACGCCCGCGAACCCTTGTGTTGAACGTCAACTCATAACGGAATCAAACAATGAAAAGGACTTTCTCGTCCTTCGGTGTGGCGCTATGGATAGCGTTCACGGCACCGATGGCTGCTGCTGTGCCCAATCGCCTGGACCTGATCCACCTGCCGCCGCCCGACAGTGCAGCGTCGGTCAGCTATACAGGCACCCGGCTGAACCTGAATTTCCAGGACATCGACCTGCGGGCGGTCTTGCAGCAAATCGCCGATGTCGCCGGGCTCAACCTGGTGACCAGTGATGAAGTGCAGGGCTCAATTACCCTGCGGCTCAAGGATGTGCCTTGGGATCAGGCGCTGGATCTGGTGCTGCAAACCAAAGGTCTGGATAAGCGCGTGAAAGCCGGTGTGTTGCTGGTGGCACCTGCGGATGAGTTGGCCGCTCGCGAACTGCTGGCGCTGGAGTCGCGCAAGCAGATGGCGGAACTGGCACCGCTGCGTCGGGAGCTGCTGCAGGTCAACTATGCCAAGGCGGCGGACCTGGCCAAGCTGTTTCAGTCGGTCACAGGTTTTGAAGGCGCCACGGATGAGCGCGGCTCGGTGGCGGTGGATGATCGCACCAACAACATCATCGCCTACCAGACCGGCGAACGGCTCGAAGAGCTGCGGCGTATCGTGGCGCAACTGGATATTCCCGTCCGCCAAGTGATGATCGAGGCGCGAATTGTCGAGGCCAATGTCGACTACGACAAAAGCCTGGGCGTGCGCTGGGGTGGGCGGCTCAGTCATGGCAGGGGAAGTGTCGGAGGTATTTCCAAGCCCGTGGCAGACGGCGCCGAACCGCCGCAAAACCCGCCCAGCTCCCCGTTTGTCGACTTGGGTTCGCTGACCGGCACCTCGGGTCTGGGCGTGGCCTACATCACCGACAATCTACTGCTGGACCTTGAGCTGACAGCCATGGAGAAAACCGGCAACGGCGAAATCGTCTCGCAGCCCAAGGTGGTCACGTCCGACAAGGAGACGGCACGAATCCTCAAGGGCACCGAAATTCCCTATCAAGAGTCCACCTCCCAGGGCGCTACCTCGGTGTCGTTCAAGGAGGCTTCGCTTTCGCTGGAGGTCACGCCGCAAATCACCCCCGACGACCACGTGATCATGGCGGTCAAGGTCACCAAGGATGAGCCCGATTACTTGAACAGGCTCAATGATGTACCGCCGATCAAGAAAAACGAGGTCAACGCCAAGGTGCTGGTCAGGGATGGCGAGACCATCGTCATCGGTGGGGTTTTCTCCAATACCCAAAGCAAAGTGGTAGATAAAGTGCCATTTTTGGGCGATGTGCCGTATCTTGGCCGCCTTTTCCGGCGCGATGTGCTGGCGGAGAAAAAATCCGAGCTGCTGGTATTCCTGACTCCGCGTATCATGAATAACCAGGCGATTGCTGTGAGTCGTTGATTCTGTGCGAAATTTGATTCTTGTAGGGCCGATGGGGGCTGGAAAGAGCACCATCGGCCGTTTGCTGGCCAAAGAGCTGCGCCTGCCGTTCAAAGATTCCGACAAGGAAATTGAATTGCGCACGGGTGCCAATATCCCATGGATCTTCGATAAAGAAGGCGAGCTGGGCTTTCGTGACCGCGAGCAGGCGATGATTGCCGAGCTGTGTGGCTGCGATGGCGTGGTATTGGCGACCGGCGGTGGCGCCGTCATGCGCGACGAAAACCGTCGAGCGCTGTATGCCGGTGGTCGGGTAGTGTATTTGCATGCCTCGGTCGAGCAGCAGGTGGGCCGCACCGCCCGCGATCGCAATCGCCCGTTGCTGCGCACGGCCAACCCGGAAAAAACCCTGCGGGACCTGCTGGCGCTGCGCGATCCGCTGTATCGGGAAATCGCCGATCTGGTGGTGGAAACCGATGAGCGACCCCCTCGGATGGTGGTGCTCGATATTCTGGAGCGCCTGCAGCGGTTGCCACCCCGTTAAAGCCTGGCCCGAAATGCGCTATTCTCGGCGGCGCGCCATAACCTTGTGAGGTGTGGCGTAGAGCCATCAGGTGATGTCGGATTGCGACATTGCCGGTCGTCAATACATCTTCAACGCGGGGAAACATGCAGACACTTAAGGTCGATCTAGGCGAGCGCAGCTACCCGATCCACATTGGCGAAGGTCTGTTGGACCAGCCCGAACTGCTCGCGCCGCATATTGCCGGTCGGCAGGTGGCGATCATCTCCAACGAAACGGTTGCGCCCCTGTATCTTGAGCGTTTGAGCCGCAGCCTTGCGGCGTATTCGGTGATTTCCGTGGTGTTGCCCGACGGCGAAGCCCACAAGAACTGGGAAACCCTGCAACTGATCTTTGATGGCCTGCTGACTGCGCGCCATGACCGTCGAACCACCGTGGTTGCCCTGGGCGGCGGTGTGATCGGCGACATGGCCGGTTTTGCTGCAGCCTGCTACCAGCGTGGCGTGGACTTTATCCAGGTGCCGACCACCCTGTTGTCCCAGGTCGATTCTTCGGTGGGCGGCAAAACCGGTATCAATCACCCGCTGGGCAAGAACATGGTCGGTGCGTTCTACCAGCCACAGGCCGTGCTGATCGACACCGCTACCCTCAACACACTGCCACCGCGTGAGTTGTCGGCGGGCCTGGCGGAAGTCATCAAGTACGGGCTGATCTGTGACGAGCCCTTCCTGAGCTGGCTTGAAGAACATGTAGATGCCTTGCGCGCACTCGACCAGGTGGCCTTGACCGAAGCGATTTCCCGCTCCTGCGCCGCCAAGGCGCTGGTGGTCAATGCCGACGAACGGGAGTCCGGCGTGCGCGCTACCCTGAACCTGGGCCACACCTTCGGCCATGCGATCGAAACGCACATGGGCTATGGTGTGTGGCTGCATGGGGAAGCCGTAGCGGCTGGCACGGTGATGGCGTTGGAGATGTCGCAACGCCTGGGCTGGATCACCGCCCAGGAGCGTGATCGCGGTATCCGCCTGTTCCAGCGCGCCGGCTTACCGGTCATCCCTCCCACAGAGATGACCGAGGCAGATTTTCTCGAACATATGGCAATAGACAAGAAAGTGATCGACGGTCGACTGCGACTGGTACTGCTGCGCCACATGGGCGAGGCGGTGGTGACCGACGATTATCCGAAAGAGATTTTACAGGCCACGCTGGGAGCGGATTACCGCGCCCTGGCCCAGCTTAAAGGTTAATAAGATCCCGATGACTAGTTTGCATGCCGACGAGGCGTTCCTCGGCCATTATCACTTGAGCCATGACCCTTTTGCTCCACGGGTACCTGGTTTCAAATTCTTCCCTGCGCAGCGCAAGCCGGTATTGGGGCAACTGCATCATCTGGCGCGCTACAGCCAGTTGCTGCTGGTGGTCACGGGACCGTTGGGCAGTGGCAAGACCTTGCTGCGCCAGGCGCTGGTCGCCAGCACCAACAAGCAATCGGTGCAGAGCGTGGTGGTATCGGCCCGTGGCGCCGGTGACGCAGCGGGTGTACTGCGCCAGGTTGCGCAGGCCCTGGACGTATCCAACGCCGAGCCGAACGCGATTCTCAAACAGGTGGTGCAACTGGGCCTGACCGGCCAGGAAGTCTACCTGCTGGTCGACGACGCCGAGCAGCTTGACGAATCCGCGCTGGAAGCGCTGTTGGCGCTGGCCGCGGGCACGCCGGAAGGCCGCCCGCATGTGTTCCTGTTTGGCGAGTCGTCGTTGATCGCCGATCTGGAGCAGATCAGCGGTGAGCAAGAGTTGTTCCACGTCATCGAATTGCAGCCGTACGAAGAGGAAGAAACCCGCGAATACCTGGCTCAGCGCCTCGAGGGTGCAGGGGCCGGTATCGAACTTTTCTCCGCTGCGCAGATCTCTGATATTCACGAAAGCTCCGATGGCTGGCCTGGAAACATCAACCAGGTTGCCCGCGATGCAATGATCGAAGCCATGATTGCCAGCCGCTCTGCGGTCAAGCGTCCAAAGATGGGGTTCACTATGCCTAAGAAGCACGTATTGGCTATTTCCGCCGTTGTCGTGGTCGCTGTAGCCGCCGCCTGGTTGATCCCGGGTCGCAACAAGGCACCGACAACAACCGGCGCGCCAACTGAGCAGGCGCAGTTGCCACTGGGCAAGCCCACGCCAAATGTCGAATTCGCCAACTCCGGCCAACCAACCAATCTGCCTATGGTCGGCCAGCCTGTAATGCGCGGCCCGCTGGCTGAAGAAGCCGGTGGCATCTCCGAAGGCGACGACGGCGTGCCGGTGGAAGGCTCCAGCGCCACGCCGCCGACCGTGACCACCACCGCGCCACCAGCGGGCGTACCGGCCGGCACGCCAGCAACCCCAGTAGCGCCTGCCGCACCGGTTGCGCCAGTTGCCAAGCCGACCCCGGCGCCGACAGTAGCGACTGCCAAGCCCGCAGCACCAGTTGCCAAGCCGGCACCCGCGGCCAAGCCTGCTGAAAAACCTGCCGCTACCGTGGCCAAGGCCGGCGCCGCTGGCAGCAGCTGGTACAGCAGCCAGCCTACCGGCAATTTCGTGGTGCAGATCCTCGGCACCAGCTCTGAGGCCAACGCCCAGGCGTTCGTCAAGGAGCAGGGCGGCCAGTACCGTTATTTCAAGAAAGTGCTCAACGGCAAGCCTCTCTACGTGATCACCTACGGCAGCTTCCCAAGCCGCGCCGCAGCCGATTCTGCCATCAAGGCCTTGCCAGCGAAGGTTCAGGCTGGTAAACCTTGGCCTCGCACTGTTGCCAGCGTTCAACAAGAACTGGCAGCAACTCGCTGAAGATCCGGCGGCCTTACCCAGGCCGCCCTCCCGGCACCTCAAAAAACAATCGCAAGGCGTGCAGTCCCCCGCAAGGACCGTGCGCTTTGTGGTGTCTGCGCCACAGTAGCTTTTGAGTCGTAGCGGTCAGAATTAAAAAAGTTTTGACTAGCACAGCATATCGCTTTAAACCTTTCATAAATGCGACATAGATTTGCGACATTTCGTCGCTAAATTTGTGAGCGTCTGTGTCGGTGTGTACAATGACCTCCCTTTTGCCCCCGCTAAGCCGGCGTACGTTCGGCGTGGAAGGTAACCGGTTGAATTGAAAAGAAATTTGCCTCGATGTAAGAGGCAGCCTGGTGAGAAAGTGTCTATGAAAGCAGGTCTGTACCAACCCGATGAATTCAAGGATAACTGCGGTTTCGGCCTGATAGCCCACATGCAGGGCGAGCCCAGTCATACCCTTTTGCAAACGGCCATCGAGGCCCTGACCTGCATGACCCACCGCGGTGGGATCAACGCCGACGGCAAGACCGGTGACGGTTGCGGCTTGCTGATTCAAAAGCCCGACCAGTTCCTGCGCGCTGTCGCCAAAGAGCATTTTGCGGCCGACCTGCCCAAGCAGTACGCCGTGGGCATGGTGTTTTTCAACCAGGACCCGGTAAAAGCCGAAGCCGCTCGCGAGAACATGAACCGCGAGATCGTTGCTGCCGGCCTGCAACTGGTCGGCTGGCGCAAAGTGCCAATCGACACCAGCGTACTCGGCCGCCTGGCCCTGGAGCGCCTGCCGCAGATCGAACAAGTGTTCATCGCGGGTGACGGCCTGAGCGACCAGGACATGGCGATCAAGCTGTTCACGTCCCGTCGTCGTTCGTCGGTGCTCAACGCCGCCGACACTGACCATTACATCTGCAGCTTTTCCCACAAGACCATCATTTATAAAGGCCTGATGATGCCGGCGGATCTCACCGCCTTTTATCCAGACCTGAGCGACGAGCGCCTGCAAACCGCGATCTGCGTGTTCCACCAGCGCTTCTCCACCAACACCCTGCCGAAATGGCCGCTGGCCCAGCCATTCCGCTTCCTCGCCCACAACGGCGAGATCAATACCATCACCGGCAACCGCAACTGGGCCGTGGCCCGTCGCACCAAGTTCGCCAACGATTTGATGGACCTCGAAGAGCTCGGCCCGCTGGTCAACCGCGTGGGTTCCGACTCCTCCAGCATGGACAACATGCTTGAGCTGATGGTCACCGGTGGCATCGACCTGTTCCGTGGCGTGCGCATGATCATTCCGCCTGCGTGGCAGAACGTCGAGACCATGGACCCGGACCTGCGGGCGTTCTACGAATACAACTCGATGCACATGGAACCGTGGGACGGCCCGGCCGGCGTGGTCATGACCGACGGCCGCTACGCGGTGTGCCTGCTCGACCGTAACGGCTTGCGCCCGGCGCGCTGGGTCACCACCACCAACGGCTTTATCACCCTGGCGTCGGAAATCGGCGTGTGGGACTACAAGCCTGAAGACGTGATCGCCAAAGGCCGTGTCGGTCCTGGCCAGATCCTGGCCGTGGACACCGAAACCGGACAGATCCTCGACACCGACGCCATCGACAACCGTCTGAAGTCGCGTCACCCGTACAAGCAATGGCTGCGCAAAAACGCCCTGCGCATCCAGGCGACCATGGAAGACAATGACCACGGTTCGGCTTTCTACGACATCGACCAGCTCAAGCAATACATGAAGATGTATCAGGTCACGTTCGAAGAACGTGATCAGGTGCTGCGCCCGCTCGGCGAGCAAGGCTACGAAGCCGTAGGCTCCATGGGCGACGATACGCCGATGGCTGTGCTGTCACAGCGCGTGCGCACGCCGTACGACTACTTCCGCCAGCAGTTCGCCCAGGTGACCAACCCACCGATCGACCCGCTGCGCGAAGCCATCGTGATGTCCCTGGAAGTGTGCCTCGGTGCCGAGCGCAATATCTTCCAGGAATCGCCTGAGCACGCCTCCCGTGTGATCCTCAGCTCGCCGGTCGTTTCCCCGGCCAAGTGGCGCTCGCTGATGACCCTGGAGCGTCCAGGCTTCGACCGCCAGATCATCGACCTGAACTACGACGAGAGCCTCGGCCTTGAAGCCGCTGTGCGCAACGTCGCCGACCAGGCTGAAGAAGCTGTGCGCGCCGGCCGCACTCAGATCGTACTGACCGACCGCCATATCGCGCCGGGCAAGTTGCCGATCCACGCGTCCCTGGCGACCGGCGCGGTGCACCACCGGCTGACCGAAAAAGGCCTGCGCTGCGACTCCAACATTCTGGTGGAAACCGCCACTGCCCGTGACCCGCACCACTTCGCGGTGCTGATCGGCTTCGGCGCCTCGGCGGTGTACCCGTTCCTGGCGTATGAAGTACTCGGCGACCTGATCCGTACCGGTGAAGTGTTGGGCGACCTCTACGAGGTGTTCAAGAACTACCGCAAGGGCATCACCAAGGGCCTGCTGAAGATCCTGTCGAAGATGGGCATCTCCACCGTCACCTCCTACCGCGGTGCGCAATTGTTCGAAGCCATCGGCCTGTCCGAAGAAGTCTGCGAGCTGAGCTTCCGTGGCGTGCCGAGCCGTATCAAGGGCGCACGTTTCGTCGATATCGAAGCCGAGCAGAAAGCCCTGGCAGCCGAAGCCTGGAGCGCGCGCAAGCCGATCCAGCAAGGCGGCCTGCTCAAGTTCGTGCACGGTGGCGAATACCACGCCTACAACCCGGACGTGGTCAGTACCCTGCAAGCCGCCGTGCAGCAGGGCGACTACGCCAAGTTCAAGGAATACACGAGCCTGGTGGATAACCGCCCGGTGTCGATGATCCGCGATCTGTTCAAGGTGAAGACCCTGGACACGCCGATGGATATCGCCGAAGTCGAGCCACTGGAATCGATCCTCAAGCGCTTCGACTCCGCCGGTATTTCCCTGGGCGCCTTGTCGCCTGAGGCTCACGAAGCCCTGGCCGAAGCCATGAACCGCCTGGGTGCGCGTTCCAACTCCGGCGAAGGCGGCGAAGACCCGGCGCGTTATGGCACGCTCAAAAGCTCGAAAATCAAGCAGGTGGCAACCGGCCGTTTCGGTGTGACCCCGGAGTACCTGGTCAACGCCGAAGTGCTGCAGATCAAGGTTGCCCAAGGCGCCAAGCCGGGTGAGGGCGGGCAATTGCCAGGCGGCAAGGTCAACGGCCTGATCGCCAAGCTGCGTTATGCAGTGCCGGGCGTGACCCTGATCTCGCCGCCGCCGCACCACGACATCTACTCGATTGAAGATTTGTCGCAGCTGATTTTCGACCTCAAACAAGTCAACCCGCAGGCCCTGGTCTCGGTAAAACTGGTCGCAGAAGCGGGCGTCGGCACCATCGCCGCTGGCGTCGCCAAGGCCTATGCCGACCTGATCACCATCTCCGGCTACGACGGCGGCACCGGCGCTTCGCCGCTGACCTCGATCAAGTACGCAGGTGCGCCGTGGGAGCTCGGCCTGGCCGAAACCCACCAGACCCTGCGCGGCAACGACCTGCGCGGCAAGGTGCGGGTACAGACCGACGGTGGCCTGAAAACCGGCCTCGACGTGATCAAGGCCGCGATCCTCGGCGCCGAGAGTTTCGGCTTCGGCACTGCGCCCATGATCGCGCTGGGCTGCAAATACCTGCGCATCTGCCACCTGAACAACTGCGCTACTGGCGTGGCGACTCAGAACGAAAAACTGCGCAAGGACCACTACATCGGCACCGTCGACATGGTGGTGAATTTCTTCACCTACGTCGCCGAAGAAACCCGTGAGTGGCTGGCCAAGCTGGGCGTGCGTTCGCTGGAAGAGCTGATCGGTCGCACCGACCTGTTGGACATCCTCGAAGGCCAGACCGCCAAGCAACAGCATTTGGACCTGACACCGCTGTTGGGCAGCGATCACATCCCCGCAGACAAGCCACAATTCTGCCAAGTGGACCGCAACCCGCCGTTCGACAAAGGCCTGCTGGCCGAGAAAATGGTCGAAATGGCCGGCTCCTCGATCAGCGATGCCAGCGGTGGCGAATTCGCCCTGGATATCTGCAACTGCGACCGTTCCATCGGTGCTCGCATCTCCGGTGAAATCGCGCGCAAGCACGGCAACCAGGGCATGGCGAAAGCGCCGATCACCTTCCGCTTCAAGGGCACTGCGGGCCAGAGTTTCGGTGTGTGGAACGCCGGTGGCCTGCACATGTATCTGGAAGGCGATGCCAACGACTACGTGGGCAAAGGCATGACCGGCGGCAAGCTGGTTATCGTCCCGCCAGCCGGTAGCGTGTACAAGACCCAGGACAGTGCCATCATCGGCAACACCTGCTTGTACGGCGCCACGGGTGGCAAGCTGTTTGCCGCGGGTACTGCCGGTGAGCGCTTCGCCGTGCGTAACTCCGGTGCCCACACCGTGGTGGAAGGCACTGGCGATCACTGCTGCGAGTACATGACCGGGGGCTTTGTCGCGGTACTGGGCAAGACCGGTTACAACTTCGGTTCGGGCATGACCGGCGGTTTCGCCTACGTGCTCGACCAGGACAACACCTTCGTCGACAAGGTCAACCACGAGTTGGTCGAGATCCAGCGGATCAGCGGTGAAGCCATGGAATCCTACCGGAACCACTTGCAGCACGTGCTGGACGAGTATGTCGAGGAGACCGGCAGTGAATGGGGTCGCAACCTCGCCGAAAACCTCGATGATTACCTGCGTCGTTTCTGGCTGGTCAAGCCCAAGGCTGCCAACCTGAAATCGTTGCTTTCCAGCATCCGTGCCAACCCGCAGTGATATGCGCCTGAACAGTTTGATGAGGTTTTAACATGGCTGAACGTCTGAATAACGACTTCCAGTTCATCGATGTCGGGCGCAAAGATCCGAAGAAGAAACTGTTGCGTCAACGCAAGAAAGAGTTCGTGGAAATCTACGAACCCTTCAAGCCCCAGCACTCGGCCGATCAGGCCCACCGCTGCCTGGGGTGCGGTAACCCGTATTGCGAATGGAAGTGCCCGGTGCACAACTTCATTCCCAACTGGCTCAAACTGGTGGCCGAGGGCAACATTCTCGCCGCCGCCGAGCTGTCGCACCAGACCAACACCCTGCCGGAAGTCTGCGGCCGGGTGTGCCCGCAAGACCGTCTATGTGAAGGTGCCTGCACCCTCAACGACGGCTTCGGCGCAGTGACCATCGGTTCGGTGGAGAAGTACATCACCGACACCGCGTTCGCCATGGGCTGGCGCCCGGATATGTCCAAGGTCAAACCGACCGGCAAGCGCGTCGCGATCATCGGTGCGGGCCCGGCGGGCCTGGGGTGTGCCGACGTGTTGGTGCGTGGTGGCGTGACCCCGGTGGTGTTCGACAAGAACCCGGAGATCGGTGGTCTGCTGACTTTCGGTATTCCCGAGTTCAAGCTGGAAAAAACCGTACTGAGTCACCGTCGTGAAGTGTTCACCGGCATGGGTATCGAGTTCCGCCTCAATACCGAGATCGGCAAAGACATCACCATGGAGCAACTGCTCGCCGAATACGATGCGGTGTTCATGGGCATGGGCACCTACACCTATATGAAGGGCGGCTTTGCCGGTGAGGACTTGCCGGGCGTGTATGACGCGCTCGACTTCCTGATCGCCAACGTCAACCGCAACCTGGGCTTTGAAAAGTCGCCGGAAGATTTCGTCGACATGAAAGGCAAGAAGGTCGTGGTGCTGGGCGGTGGCGACACCGCGATGGACTGCAACCGTACCTCGATCCGCCAGGGCGCCAAGTCGGTCACCTGTGCGTATCGTCGCGACGAAGCCAACATGCCCGGCTCGCGCAAAGAGGTGAAGAACGCCAAGGAAGAAGGCGTGAAATTCCTCTACAACCGCCAGCCGATTGCGATCGTCGGTGAAGACCGCGTCGAAGGCGTGAAGGTGGTCGAGACCCGTCTCGGCGAACCGGATGCCCGAGGCCGTCGCAGCCCCGAGCCGATCCCGGGTTCCGAAGAAATCATCCCGGCTGACGCCGTGGTCATCGCTTTCGGTTTCCGTCCAAGCCCGGCGCCCTGGTTCGAGCAGTTCGAAATCCAGACCGACAGCCAGGGCCGCGTGGTAGCCCCGGAACAAGGCCAGTACAAGCACCAGACCAGCAACCCGAAAATCTTCGCCGGTGGCGATATGGTGCGCGGCTCTGACCTGGTAGTGACGGCGATCTTCGAAGGCCGCAATGCCGCCGAAGGGATCCTGGACTACCTGCAGGTCTGATCAAATTTCAGTCTGAAATGCGATCAAATGTGGGAGCTGGCTTGCCTGCGATGCAGGCAACTCGGTCTGTCAGCCAGACCCAGTTGATGCTATCGCAGGCAAGCCAGCTCCCACACAAACCTCATTTCACATTGAGGTTTGTGTTGCCAGTCATTGCGACAAATTGACCCGATAGACAAAAGGCTCCGCTCTTGCCGTGCCTTTTGCGTCGCGCTCTGAGAAAATGCCCGCACTTTTTTTGCGGATGCCGACATGACTGCCCTCAAGAACGACCGTTTCCTTCGTGCCCTGCTCAAGCAACCTGTAGACGTCACCCCCGTGTGGATGATGCGTCAAGCCGGTCGCTACCTGCCGGAATACCGCGCCAGTCGCGCCCACGCCGGTGACTTCATGAGCCTGTGCATGAATCCTGCGTTCGCCTGCGAAGTCACGATGCAGCCGCTGGACCGCTACCCACAACTGGATGCGGCCATTCTCTTCTCCGATATCCTCACCATCCCCGACGCCATGGGCCAGGGCCTGTACTTCGAGACCGGCGAAGGCCCGCGCTTCAGGAAAGTCGTCAGTACCCTGGCCGATATCGAAGCCTTGCCGATCCCTGATCCGCACAAAGACCTCGGCTATGTGATGGACGCGGTCAGCACCATCCGCCGCGAGCTCAACGGTCGCGTGCCGCTGATTGGCTTCTCTGGCAGCCCGTGGACGCTGGCCACCTATATGGTCGAAGGCGGTTCGTCGAAAGACTTCCGCAAGACCAAGGCCATGCTCTACGACAACCCGCAAGCCATGCACCTGTTGCTGGACAAGCTGGCACAGTCGGTGACCTCCTACCTCAACGGCCAGATCATGGCCGGTGCGCAAGCGGTGCAGATCTTCGATACCTGGGGCGGCAACCTGTCGGCGGCGGCGTACCAGGAATTCTCCCTGGCCTACATGCGCAAGATCGTCAGCGGCCTGATCCGCGAACACGAAGGTCGCAAGGTTCCGGTCATCCTGTTCACCAAGGGCGGCGGCCTGTGGCTGGAAAGCATCGCCGATGCTGGCGCCGATGCATTGGGCCTGGACTGGACCTGCGATATCGGCGAAGCCCGCCGTCGCGTTGGAAACCAGGTTGCGCTGCAAGGCAACATGGACCCCACTGTGCTGTACGCCAAGCCGGAAGCGATCCGCACGGAAGTCGGGCGCATCCTCGCCAGCTATGGCAAGGGCACCGGCCATGTGTTCAACCTCGGCCATGGCATCACGCCGGAAGTGAATCCGGAACATGCGGGTGCGTTCCTACGCGCAGTCCACGAACTCTCGGCGCAATACCACGAATAAAGCACAGAGCAAAAATGTGGGAGGGGGCTTGCTCCCGATAGCAGAGTGTCAGTCAACAGATTTATTGACTGAACCAGCGCTATCGGGAGCAAGCCCCCTCCCACATTAAAAGCCGGAAACCTTCAGACCTGCCCCAACGGCGGCAACTTCGCCAGCTTCAACGCCACCAGCAACGCGCCGATCAGTAGCGCGATAATGAATCCGCCAATCCCGTTCCACCCGGCAAAATGCCAGAAGAACCCGCCTGCCGTCCCGGCAATACTCGATCCCACGTAATAGCAGAACAGGTAAAGCGACGACGCCTGCCCCTTGGCTTTCACCGCACGGCGGCCGATCCAGCTGCTGGCCACCGAGTGGGCGCCGAAGAAGCCGAAAGTGAAGATCAACATGCCCGGCACCACCAGCCACAGCGGGGTGAACAGCGTCAGGGCCATGCCGGCGAGCATCAGCACGATGGTGGCCCACAGCACGCGGCGGCGGCCAAGGCGGTCGGCCAGAGAGCCGATCTTGGCCGAACTGTAGATGCCCGAGAGGTACACCAGCGACAGCAGGCCCACTACGGCCTGG
The DNA here is from genome assembly GCF_023127895.1 of Pseudomonas sp. NCIMB 10586. Taxonomy (NCBI): domain Bacteria; kingdom Pseudomonadati; phylum Pseudomonadota; class Gammaproteobacteria; order Pseudomonadales; family Pseudomonadaceae; genus Pseudomonas; species Pseudomonas sp. NCIMB 10586. The sequence continues at coordinate 260,736 of NZ_SPKQ01000047.1, read as the reverse complement.
CTCAGCTCATAGGGTGAGGCCAGCAGGCGATAACCGATGTAGTTGAACATCGTTACGAACGCGCCCATCAGCAGGAAGGCTTCCAGGAACAGCCACGGCAAGCCCGCATCCTTGAAATGCATGACGAAGCCATCCACCAGGCTGCGCGGCTTGAGGCTGCTGGCGCGGAAGTTGCGCGATGGTGGGAGGATCTTCCAGAACACAGTGGCCGCGATCAGGGCCAGGGCGCCGATGATCAACATTGCGGTGTGCCAGCTGACGAAGTCGATCAACACGCCGATGATCAGGCGCCCGCTCATGCCGCCAATCGCATTGCCGCCGATGTACAGGCCCATGGCCAGGCCTATGTGCTGGGGATGAATCTCTTCGCTGAGGTAGGTCATCGCCACGGCAGCCAGGCCGCTCAGGGACAGGCCCACCAGCGCCCGCATCAGCAGAATCCCCTCCCAGGTCGGCATCAGACCGCTGGCGATGGTGGCCAGCGCCGCACAGAACAACGCGGCGACCATCACCGGCTTGCGCCCCAGCCTGTCGGAAATTGGCCCGGTGACCAGCAGGCCGCAGGCAAGCATCGCGGTCGCCACCGATAGAATCAGGCTGCTTTGCGCCGCATTGATGGAAAACTCGTGGGACAGCGCCGGCATCATCGGCTGTACGCAATACAACAGGGCAAAGGTGGCAAACCCGCCGGAAAATAGCGCCAACACCGTGCGCATGAACATCGGCGTGCCTTTTTCGATGTACTCGTCATTGAGCTGCGCCACCACGTCATCAAGGGCTGAGGGCGGGGTGTGTTGGGCAAGTGGAGCAACAGCAGGATTCACGGGGGACCTCGGGGAGGAAAGTCTGCCAGGACTGACAATACGAAAAAGAATATAGCTGGCTAATGATTCTTTCCAATATATTGTTCGACCTGTTTGATAGGTTCTACGACCTAATGAGGTGTGCATGGAATTACGTCACCTGCGGTACTTCATCGCCGTCGCTGAAGAACTGCACTTTGGCCGCGCCGCGCAGGTGCTGGGCATATCGCAACCGCCCTTGAGCCAGCAGATCCAGGCACTGGAGCAAGAGGTGGGGGCGCGGTTATTTGAGCGTACCAATCGTCGGGTCGAGCTGAGCGAGGCCGGGCGCCTGTTCCTGCAAGAGGCGCGGCTGGTGCTGGCCCAGGTCGACAAGGCGGCAGACGTGGCGCGCAGAGCGCAATTAGGAGAGCTCGGGGAGTTGAAGATCGGCTTCACATCTTCCGCGCCGTTCAATTCCAGTATTCCCCAGGCGATCTTTGCGTTTCGCCAGGCTTTCCCGGCAGTGCACCTCAATCTGCAGGAGATGAGCAGCACGGAGGTGGCCGAGTCATTGGTGGATGAGTCGATCCAGGTCGGGCTGATGCGGCCTTTGCCGTTGCCTGATTCGCTGAGCGTGGTCGAGTTGATGCGCGAGCCGCTGGTTGCCGTATTGAGCGCCGGCCATCCGTTGGTGGAAGGCAGCGAGCGCGGCCTGCACCTGGCGCAGTTGGCGCAGGAACCCTTTGTATTTTTCCCACGCACCTACGGCAGCGGCCTGTATGCCCAACTGCTCAACCTGGCCCGCGACGCCGGGTTCAGCCCGCATTTTGCCCAGGAAGCGGGGGAGGCGATGACCATCATAGGCCTGGTGGCGGCGGGGTTGGGCGTGTCGGTGTTGCCGGCGTCTTACCAGCGTATCCGCATTGATGGCGTGGTCTACCGCACACTGCTCGACCCGGAGGCGATGACGGCGGTGTGGCTGGTGCAGCGCAAGGGCGTGCAAACACCGATGGCTAAGGGGTTTGTGGAGTTGTTGACGCACAGGGCATCTGAATAACGCCCTTGAGAACATGGCATATCTCATGTGGGAGGGGGCTTGCTCCCGATAGCGGTGGTTCAGTTAGAGAGACTGAGACTGACACACTGCTATCGGGAGCAAGCCCCCTCCCACATTTGGCCTTACTGCATCCCGGCCGAGCGTATCCCCGCCAGAATATCCCGGTCCAGCATGCTCACCCAGCGGTTGTAGTTGCGATGGATCTTGCCGTCCTTGTAGCCCAGGTCGCGGCTGTCGCGGTAGGTGATGGCGTAGCTGTTGCGGGTGTAGCGGATATCGATTGCTGCATAGAACTGGCCGCGCACGGTGATCTCGGCCTGCACCAGTTGCGGGCTCAGGCGTTGTACTGTCCACTCACGTTTTTGCAGGGCGGCGACGATCACCTGTTTCATTTTTTCTTCGCTGACCTGGGTCGTGGCCGGCAGTTCGTGCTGGGTGTTGAGCACTGGTTTGCTGGTGCAGCCGGCAGTGGTCAACAGGGCCAGGGTGATCAGGGTAGCGCGTAGCAGGGAAGACATTCCGTTTTCTCCAATCGATTAAAAAGTCAGGCCCAGCGGCGGAAGATCAGCGAGGTGTTGACGCCGCCGAAGGCAAAATTGTTGTTCATCACGTAGTCGTTGTGCATCTGGCGAAAGCCCCCTTGCAGGTAATCGAGCTCGCCGCATTGCGGGTCGACCGAATCCAGGTTGAAGGTGTGCACGTAGTGGTCGCGGTTCATCATCTCGATGCTGAACCACGACTCCAGCGCGCCGCAGGCACCCAGGGTGTGGCCGAGGAAACTCTTCTGCGAGCTGATCGGCATACGGCTGCCGAACAGGCTGCTGGTGGCCAGGGTTTCGGCGATGTCACCTTGGTCGGTGGCGGTGCCGTGGCCGTTCACATAGCCGATGGCAGAAGGTGCAAGCCCAGCGTCTTCCAGTGCCAGTTCCATGGCACGGCGCATGGTTTTCTGTTCCGGGCGGGTGGTGTGCTGGCCGTCGGCATTGCTGCCAAAGCCAACCAGCTCAGCGTGAATATGCGCGCCCCGCGCCAACGCGTGTTCCAACTCTTCCAGTACCAGGATGCCGGCGCCTTCACCAATCACCAGGCCATCACGGCCGCTGTCGTAGGGGCGCGGACTGGTTTGCGGCGCATCGTTTTTCAGGCTGGTGGCGTAGAGTGCATCGAACACCATGGCTTCGGTGGGGCACAGTTCTTCGGCTCCGCCGGCGAGCATCAATGGCAGGCGCCCGAACTTGATTGCCTCGTAGGCATAGCCGATGCCCTGGCTACCGCTGGTGCAGGCGCTGGACGTGGGGATCAAGCGCCCGGTGAGGCCAAAGAAAATGCTGATATTCGCCGCGGTGGTGTGCGGCATCATCCGCACATAGGAGTTGGCGTTTAGCCCCTCGGCCACGGAATTGAGCAGCATATTGCCGAACGCCTTGATCTCATCGGTGCTGCCGGTGGACGAGCCACAGGCCACGCCCATGCGCCCGTCCTTGATCGACGGGTCACCGAGCAAGCCGGCATCCTGCAGTGCCTGCTCCGCTGCCCACACCGCCAGGCGCGAGACGCGCCCCATGCTGCGCAATTGCTTGCGGGTCCAGTGCGCAGGCACCACAAAATCATCAATCGGCCCGGCCAGGCGCGTGTTCAATTCGGTAAAGCGGTCCCATTCATCCATGCGCCGGATACCGCTGCGGTTGGCGCGAAAGTTGGCGGCGATGGTGTCCCAATCGCTGCCCAGGGAGGTCATGCCGGCCATGCCGGTGACGACGACGCGCTTCATCAGCACAAGCCTCCGTTCACGGCCAGCACCTGGCGTGTGATATAGCCCGCTTCGGCCGACATCAGGAAATTCACCGCGCCGGCGACTTCTTCCGGCGTGCCCATGCGTTGCGCGGGGATCATTTTCATCAGTTCTTCGACGGGGACGTTTTCATCCAGCATCGCCGTGTCGATCAACCCCGGCGCCACGCAGTTGACGGTGATCTTGCGTTTGCCCAGTTCGATCGCCAGCGCCTTGGCTGCGCCGATCAGGCCGGCTTTTGAAGCACTGTAGTTGACCTGGCCGCGGTTGCCGATCAACCCGGACACCGAGGTGATGCACACGACACGCCCGGCGGCGCGACGTCGAATCATCGGCATCATCACTGGGTGCAGCACGTTGTAGAAACCATCGAGATTGGTGCGCATCACCACGTCCCAGTCGTCTTCCGACAGGGCAGGGAAGGCGCCGTCGCGGGTCAGGCCGGCATTGAGCACCACGCCGTAGTAGGCGCCATGTTGCTCCACGTCGGCTTCAAGGATGGCCTTGCAACTGGCGCGGTCGGACACGTCGAATTGCAGCACCCGCGCCTTGCGACCCAGGGCCTCGATCTCGACCTGCACGGTGTCGGCTTCGGCGCGGCCACTGCGGCAATGCAGCACGATGTCATGGCCGGCCTGGGCCAGGCGCAGGGCAATGGCGCGGCCGATGCCACGGCTTGAGCCGGTGACCAGTACGGATTCAGTCATGACGTTGGGTCCTTCGATTCATCTAAATAGTTGGCCGCCTGGGGCGGTCGAAATACGTTCAGGCGCGCACTGGCCTGGATACCCTTACCGGTGAGGTGGCATTCGAACACACCCATGCCGTTGTCGTCTTCCAGGGAGCGCAGGCCGTGGATATTCAGCTCGGCGCCTGCCGGGAAGTACTCGACATTGCACTCGAACTTGCGTGTACCCAACAGGAAGCCCAGTTCCACCGCGCGGCCTTGCTGGCGTGCATGGCAGCCGGCATAAGCGGCGACGCTTTGCGCCATCAATTCCAGGCCGACCCAGGCCGGCAGGCTACCGTCAGGGCGGTTGAACAGGCCGTCGGGCTTGACGGTGACGCGGGTGCGGATCTGCTCATCATCGAACGACAGCACCTGGTCGATCAGGATCATGTCGCCCGCGTGGGGTAGCAGCTCGGCAAGTGGCCAATCGATCATGGGGCCTCTGCGATTATCAGGCTGACGTTATTACCGCCGAAGGCAAACGAGTTGCTCATCAGGCAGGTTTTTTTCAAGGTGTCGCCGCTGTGCGTCCATTGCAAGGGCTGCAGCGCCGGGTCGGCGTGGCCATCCCACACGTGAGGCGGCAGCTGGCCCTGAGCCAGGCTCAGCCAGCAGAACGCCGCTTCCAGCGCTCCGGCGGCGCCAAGGGTGTGGCCGGTCATGGGCTTGGTCGACGAACAGGCCACACCGCCGGGGAACAGGCTGGCGACCGCCAGGCTTTCCATGGCGTCGTTGTGTTGGGTGGCGGTGCCGTGCAGGTTCAGGTAGCCGATCTGCTCGGGAGCCAGCTTTGCGTTGGCCAGGGCCTTGCGCATCGCTTGCAACGCGCCCTTGCCGCTGGGTTCCGGCGCGGAGATATGGTGAGCGTCGCAACTGGCACCGCTGCCCAGCAAGGCGATCGGTGCCGGCTCGCGGCTCATCAGGAACAGTACCGCCGCCTCACCGATATTGATGCCGTTGCGGTTCACCGAGAACGGGTTGCAGCGCTCGCTGGATACCGCTTCCAGCGAGGTAAATCCGTTCAGGGTCAGCTTGCACAGGCTGTCCACGCCGCCACAGATTACCGCATCGCATACCCCCAGGTTCAGCAGGCGCTGGGCGCTCATCAAGGCACGGGCGCTGGAGGTGCACGCGGTGGAAATCACATAGGCCGGGCCGCTTAATTGCAGCCAGTCGGCGAGGAAGTTTGCCGGGGCGCTGAGTTCCTGTTGCTGGTAGTCGTAGTCGGCAGGGAACTGCTTGTCGCGCAGGTAATGGGCAATGCCACGGCTGGCTTCGTCGATGCCCGAGGTGCTGGTGCCAAGCACCACGCCGACTCTCCCTCGGCCATAGGTTTGAATGGCCTGACGGATCTCATCTTCAATCTGCAACGCCGCTTCCAGCAACAACTGGTTATTGCGGCTGCTTTGTTGAGCCAGTTCCACCGGCAAAGGCACCAGTTCGCCCTGGACGGCAGCCACCGGCACCACGCGCTCCGGCACCCAGCCGCTTTCGACGCGCATGCCTGAGCAGTCACCGGCAAACAGGTTGCGGCTGACTTCGGCCTGGCCGCGGCCAAGGGCGCAGATCACACCGAGGGCATTGAGGTAAGCGGTCATCGGCTGATACCCAGCGGGGTGATGCGATAACTCAACGGCTGGCCGGTCATGTTCACGCTGAACACCTCGGAAGACTGATAGATGATTTGCCAATGGCCCGGCAGCGTGCGCGTCAGGTCCATCGCCTCGGCGCGTGGATACAACGCCGGCACATCACCGCCTGGGGTCAAAGCAAACAGCAGCGCGGCAAACAGCTCCCGCGCCTGGGGATTGGGTGGCAGCAAGCCGTCGGCCTGCCACTGCCCATCGAGCAGTTTTTGCCGGGCCAGGGGAATGCCCAAGGGGTCCATCATCGACCAGCGAATCGCGTGGCCTTCGCGCTGGATCACCAGCAGCCAGTCCTGGCGCTGCCCGTCCGCCAGGCGCTGCACATGCAGTTGCATCGGCAAGGCCAGGGCCGGGATTTTTTCCGGCAGCGGTGCCTGGCTGGCGCAGGCACTGAGCAGCAACAGGCAACCCATTAACAGCAGGCGCATCATGAGGCGGCGTTCTCCAAAGGTTTGCGCGCTACGCAGTTGACCAGGGTTTCCTCGCGCTGGCCCACCGGCGGCGCCTTGCGCAGGCCCCAGCGCTCCAGCAGGCCGAAGTCGCTGGAGCGGCTCCACCAAAGGTAGGGGTACGAGACATTCTGCGAGTCGAATTCAAAGCCTTGCTCGCGCAGCATCTCCAAGTACTCTTCGGCGCTTTTTTGCACATGCATCGGGTGGCGGAACAACCAGCGAATCACCCAGGTGTCGATATAGGCTTCGGTGGATTCGGCAAACAGCAGATAGCCGCCCGGTTTGAGTACCCGGTAGAACTCCTTGAGCGCGCGATGTTGCTCGACCAAATGGTGAAAGGTCTGGTGGCAAAACACGATATCGACGCTGGCGTCCGGTACATCGAGGGTGGCGCAGTCACTGCCGATCAGCTCGACAGCCAGGCCCTGGCGCGCAGCCTCTTCACGGCTCAGCTCCAGACTGTGGGGGTCGGCATCCAGGCCGATCAGGCGTGAAGGCGCAAACACCTGCTGCAGCAACCGGAAGGACTTACCCTGACCACAACCGGCGTCCAGCAACACCGGGGCCACCGGCAGCGGCTCGCTGAACAGGCTGCGCAGGTCGTTGATCGCCACACGCAATACGTGATGCTGCCAGGTGTGGCTGCGCAGGAACCAGAAGCCGAACCTGGTTTCCTCGACATAATTTTTGCTCAGGTAGTTTTTTTCAACGGCAGGACTGCTCATACCGCTTCACTCGCACAAATATCCGACAACATCCGCAATCGCCGTTTAGGCTCGCTGACAAACGGGTTGCGCTCATCCCAGGCGTAACCGGCCAGGATCGAACTGATCATGCGGCGAATCTCCGGCGAGCTGCCAGGATGGAAAATCACATCCTGGAACGTACCGGCATACCAGCCTTCGACGTAGCAGCGGAAGGTATCGACACCGCGCTTCAAGGGTTCGGCGAATTCGCTTTGCCAGTCCACGGTCTCGCCGTTGAGCTGACGGTGCAGCACAGCGGCGGCCATGCTGGCCGACCGCATGGCGATGGTCACGCCGGACGAGAACACCGGGTCGAGAAATTCCGCCGCATTGCCCAGTAGCGCAAAGCCTGGGCCGTGCAGGCTTTTGACGTTGGCCGAATAGCCGCCGATGCTGCGCGCCGGGGTGTCCCATACGGCATTGCTGAGCACGGCGGCCAGGCTTGGCGTTTCATCGACAAAGCTGCGCAGGCAGGCGTCAAGGTCGCTGTCGCGGCCATCGAAATGCTCTTTGGCCGCAACCACGCCCACCGAGCAACGGCCGTTGCTGAACGGGATGGTCCAGAACCAGATGTCGCGCTGGGTCGGGTGGGTGGTGACCAGAATTTTGCTGCGATCAAAGCCTGGGTGTTCGATGCGGTCTTCGATGTGAGTGAACACGGCCTGGCGCAGCGGGAAGTTCGAGGGCGCCTCAAGGTCCAGCAGGCGCGGCAGCACGCGGCCATAGCCGCTGGCGTCGAGCACGAACTTGGCCTTGATGTGGTACTCGCTGCCGTTCTGTCGGCGCACATGCAGGTAGCGGCACTCGCCGGAGAAATCCACACCGACAATGCTTTGGCCATAGCGGATTTCCACACCTTGCAGCGCCGCCTGATCGGCCAGCAACTTGTCGAACTCGCCGCGCTGCACCTGGAAGGTGGTGGGCTTGCCGTTGCTGAAGGTGTCGCCAAAGTCAAACGCACTGTAGCGCTCGCCCCAGGCGAACGCGGCGCCGGTTTTTACCTGGAAGCCCGCCGCTTGCACAGCGTCCAGCATCCCGGCTTCTTCGATGAAGTCGATGCAGTGCGACAGCAGGCTTTCGCCAATCGAAAAGCGCGGGAAATGCTCGCGTTCGACGATCAATACATCATGCCCTTTGCGCTTTAGCAGCGCGGCCGCAATGGCACCGGATGGCCCGGCACCGATCACCACCACCTGGCGACGTTCCATTTCAACTGTGGGCACGAGGGCTCCTTGCCGCATGGGCGATAATCGCATTCATAAGGTGTGTTTCTGCTGGGCTGCCCAGGGCGCCAGCATAAAGCTGAATGCCAGGCCCAGGCTGACCGATAAACCGAAATTACTCACGGCCGGTGTGCTCGACACCGCCAGCAGGCCGAACGACAACCAGGTTGTCAACGCCGCCAGCAGTGTTCCCAAGAGGCTGACGGCCGGGCCGCCGATCTGCTCGCGCATCAAGATCGCGTAGTCAACGCTGATGGCCGTGACCAGCAACAGGCCAAACAGGCTGAACAAGGTCAGCGGCTGGCCCAGCCAGCCGAGGCTGGCCAGGCTGCACAGCGCGGCCAGCAGGGGCAGGGCGACGATACGCAAGGCGCCGCCAAAACCGAAGGGCGCAATCAGCAACAGCACGATCAGTACGCACGACAGCAACTTCAATTCGGCTGCGCTGATTTGCGTGTCGGCAAACACGCGGTTCAAGTCGCCCAAGCGATCGACCAGTTGCACGCCGGGCAAATCCAGCGCCTGCACCCGCAGCAACGCCGGGTTGTTCAAGCCTTGCAAGCTGACCATGGCCGCCACGCCGCCGTCGACCGGGCCGAGCCAGAGCGTGCGCCAGGGTTCGGCCAGCGGGCCTTGCAGCGCTGCGTCAATGTCTTGAGTGGGCAGCGCCTGCAACTGCGCGACTTCAGCCTGCAGGGCACTGACGGGCACGCCGAGGTCCAGCAGCGGTTGCCAGTGTTGCGCCAGAGTGTTCAGCGCATCGCGCAGTTGTTGCTGCTCCTCGGGCAGGTTCACCAGTTGACTGAGCGCCAGGTAGCCCTGGAGCTTGTCCATGTTCACCAACTGATCCAGGCGTTTGCCCAAGGCGGCCTGGCGTTCCAGCAACTGCTGCTGATTATCTGCGCGCACCAGGAAAAACTGGCTGGTGGGCTGGAACCCGGTGATGCGCGCTACGGCCTGTGCTTCCTGGAGCAATTGCGGCGGCGCGCCGATCCACTGGCGAATATCGTTCTTGCTGTTGAGCTGCCACAGGCCGGCGGCGCAGAACACCAGCACCGCCACCAGCAGCACAGAACCGGGCACGCGTTTGATCAAGGCGGTACGCAGTTGCCATAGGGCCTGGGCGACACGCAGCGGCCATTGCGCCGGGCGCAGCTCCACGCCCTTGAGCAGCGCAGGCAGCAGGCACACCGCACACAAATAAGCCCCCACCAGCCCGGCGGCGGAGAACACCGCGATTTGCGTCAGCGCCGGGAAGGGTGTCCAGGCCAGCGCCAGGTAGCCGATGCAACTGGTGGCCAGGCTCAGGCTCAGCCCCGGCAGGGTCAGGCGCAACGCCGGCCAACTGCGCCAGGGTTGCAGGCTCCAGCTTTTGGACAGGTAGTGCAGTGGGTAATCCACCGCCACGCCGATCAGGCTGGAGCCCAGCACCAGGGTCATCACATGCATATGCCCAAACAGTGCCACACAAGCGACTGCGCCAAACAGCATGCCCACCAGCACCGGCACAAATGCCAGCAACACCCTCCAGCGTCGGAAAGCCAGCAACAGCAACAACAGGATGCCGATGGTTGCGCCACCGCCGACCCAGGTGATTTCCCGCGTGGCTTGCTGCTGCCCATTGGCCGCGTAGAGCAAGCCGCTGGCGGCGAGCAATTGCGCGCCGTGCTCACCAGCCTGCTCGCGGCTGGCCTGGAGTAAATCCGCCACTTGCAACGGCAATTTCATATCGAAGGCATTGCCGTTGGTGCGTGCCCGCACCAGCACCCAGCTTTGGCCGTCGGCTTCGGCGATCAAGGCGCCGCTGCCGATGTCCAGCTGAACCGCGCCGTGTTGTGGCTGGCTGTTCTGGATACGCCCGGTCAGGCCGAGCCAGTCGTCCTGGCTCGGCACCAGGCTGAAGCCGGTGAACGGGTCGAACAGTGCTTGTACCCGCTGCTGGATAAAAGCGCCGGGGCGTTCGATCAGTTGCTCACGGTCGTTGGCCGAGAGCATCGACAAACGCCCACGCAGCAGTTGCTCGCGCAACGCCGGCAAGTCGGCTTGCAGGTTCCATTGCACCTGTTCAAACAGACCGCTGGCCTGCCAACGCTCGCCCATTTGCTGCGCCGCGGCCAGTGCTTGCTGGCGGTCGGCATGGCCCACCAGTACCAGCATCTCGCGGTTCAGCGGTTCTTGCATACGCTGTTCGGCCTGCTGTTCCAGGGCGTCCGGCGTACTGCCCGGCACCAGTTCCATCAGGTTGGCCGACAACGGCGCGCCATCGCGCCACTGCCAGCCGGCCAGGGCCAGCACGGCCACCAGCAGGATCAGGAACAGGCGCGGCAGCAGGCGCTCACTGGGCAAAGTCGTGTTGCTCCGCATCGCTCAAGGGTTGGTCGGCCGTGCTGTCCTGCATACGCAATACAGTGCTGTCGCCCTGGGTTTCCAGCAGCTCGATGGTTTGCACCAGTTCGCCGCCGTCGATATTGATCCGGGTGAACACTTGCTTGAGCAGCAATGAGCGCGGGGTCAGCGTGAGCTTCCAGTTGTGGGGCTGGCCTTGCAGTTGCAGTTCGAAGTCACGCTGCAAGCCGCTGCTGTCGCCCTGGAGTACGGCGAGAAACAGGCGATTCTGTTCGGCCCCGGCGCTCTTGTTCGGCAGCGGTTGCCAGCCGTTGGCGTCACGCCGGGCGATGCCTTGGCCTGTGATGCGGTAGTCCTGTTGCAGCGGGGTCTTGAGCAGCCATAACAGGCCGTGGTCCTTGGCGAGCACGAAGGTGCCTTTGCTGACCAGCGGCTGGGGCAGGGCGCGCAGGTGTTTTTCCTGAGTGAAGCTGCCGTGGATGACAGAGGGTTTTGCAAGCTGATCGCTCAACTGCTGCAAGTCGAACGCCTGGGCCAAGCCTGGAACGCCCAACAGCAGGATAAGCACAATCCCTGTGGGAGCGGGCTTGCCCGCGAAGAACCTGAGGACGCTGCGTAGTGTCAGGCGTCGTGCGTTATCGTTAACGACCATCGCGGGCAAGCCCGCTCCCACAGGGGTCAGCATTTCAGGGCCCTTTCTACGGCATCGGTGAATATCTTGGGCGAGGCAAGTTGCATCTCGCGGTTGGCGATTTGCACCGCCACTTGCACGGTGCTGGCGCGGGTCAAGCGCTCGCCGCTCGCCAGGTCAGTGATCAGGTAGTTGACCTTCAAACGGTTCTCCCACTCCACCAGGCTGGCACGCACATTGAGCGTCTGGCCGAAGGTCGCGCCACGTACATAGCGTAGCTGCATGTCGATCACCGGCCAGGCGTAGCCGGACTCGAGCATCGCCGTGTAGTTATGGCCGATCTTGTCCAGCAGCGCACAGCGCGCCACTTCCAGGTACTTCACGTAGTGCCCGTGCCACACCACGTTCATGGTGTCGATATCGAAAAACGGCACGAGGATTTGCGTGTCGCAGTGCAATACGCCGGGGCTACGCATGCAGCCTCCAGTGTTGCGCGGCGATGCGTTGCAGGCACAGGCGCAGTTCGCCTTCCAGGGCACGGTCTTCGATGACTGGCGGGAAGTCCATGGCCAATTCTGCGTGCATTGCGGCCAGTGCCGGTGGCAGCGCTCGGGCATCTTCTGCTTGGGCTCGCAGCCACACGCCCTGGTTGGCGGCGAGCAGGGCGGCGGCGGCTACTTGTTCGGTCAGCTCCAGTACGCGGATTGCATCGCGGGCAGCGATGGTGCCCATGCTCACCTTGTCCTGGTTGTGGCACTCGGTGGAGCGTGAGAACACACTGGCCGGCATGGTGTTCTTCAATGCTTCGGCGGTCCAGGCGCTGGTGCCGATCTGCACGGCCTTGAAACCGTGATTGATCATCGCGCGGTCGGCGGGGGCGCCCGAGAGGTTGCTTGGCAGGCCATGGTTGTAACGCACGTCCACCAGCAGCGCGAGCTGGCGGTCGAGCAGGTCGGCGACGTTGGCCACCAGGGTCTTGAGGCTGTCCATGGCGAAGGCGATATGCCCGCCGTAGAAGTGCCCGCCGTGCAGCACGCGTTCTGCTTCGGCGTCGATGATTGGGTTGTCGTTGGCGCTGTTGAGCTCGATCTCGATAAATGAGCGCAGCCAGTTCAGGCTGTCGGCCAGCACGCCGAGGACATGAGGGGCGCAGCGCAAGGAGTAGCGATCCTGCAAGCGATGCAGCGGCGCCGTTGGCGCATCAATCGCCAGGTCGTTGCGCAGCCACGCGGCCACTTGCATCTGCCCAGGGTGCGGCTTGGCGGCGAACAGGCGCTCGTCGAAGTGTTCCGGGTTGCCTTGCAGCGCCACCACATTGAGCGCGGTGATGCGTGTGGCCAGGTGCAGCAGGTAGTCGGCGCGGGCGAAAGCCAGGCAGGCCAGGCCAGTCATCACGGCGGTGCCGTTCATCAAGGCCAGGGCTTCCTTGGGGCGCAGCACCAAAGGCTCCCAGCCCAGTTCGCGGTGCACGTCGACCGCCGGGCGGCGTTCGCCACGAAACAGCACTTCACGTTCGCCGGACAAGGTCGCTGCCACGTAGGACAGCGGCGTCAGATCACCGCTGGCGCCCACCGAGCCTTCTTCCGGGATCAGTGGCAGCACATCGTGTTCGAGGAAGGCGTGCAGGCGTTCCAGCAGTTCCACGCGTACGCCCGACACGCCATGGCACAGCGACTGCAAACGCGCCGCCAACACGGCGCGGGTGGCTTGGGCGTCGAGCAGCTTGCCCAGGCCGCAACCGTGAAAGGTGTACAGGTGACGCGGCAAGGCTTCGACGTGTTCCAGCGGTACCGCCACCACGCAGGAGTCGCCGTAGCCGGTGGTCACGCCGTAGATCACGCCTTCCTTGTCCAGCAGCGAGTCGAGAAACTGCGCGCCCTTGGCGATGCGCTGACGATAGGCAGCATCACCCTGCAATTGCGTGGGCGCCTGACGGTTGGCCAGGGCCAGCACGTCTTCGATGCGCAAGGGGCGTTCGCCAAAGGTTACCGGCTCAAGATGCGTCGTCATCGGTCTTCCAGAAAGGGTAAAAGTTGAACCATTGTTGGGGCGCTTGCAGGCAGAACTGGCCCAGGCGTGCGGCGTAGCGGGCGGTCCACTCGGCAATCACCTGCTCGCGGGTGCTGCGCTTCCATTCGATCAACGGTGCGAAAGGCTCGATGGTCAGGCGATAGCGGCCTTGGTGTTTGAGGCACATCAGCAGGTTCACCGGGCATTTGAGCAGCCCGGCCAGCAGCCACGGGCCTTGGGGGAACGCAGCCGGGTGACCGAGGAAATCCACGCGCACCGTGCGCCCACCGTGCAACGGTATGCGGTCACCGGCAATTGCCAGCCATTCGCCGTCGTCCAGGCGCTGGCTGAGCAGCAGCATGGTGGCCGGGTCCAGCTCGCTGACCTGGATCAGGCGCAAATGGCTGGCCCCGGCTTCACCCAACAGGCGGTTGAAACGCTCGGCGTGCTTGGTGTGCACCAACACGTTCATGGTGACCTGTTCACCGATCTCCGCCAGTGCACGGCACACTTCCAGGTTGCCCAGGTGCGCGCCCACCAGCATCTGCCCGCGCTCGCCACGCAGTTGCCCGCGCAATTGCGCCGGGTCGTTGATTTCGATCTGTTCCAGGCCCAGCTTGCCGTTCCATACGTCGAGCTTGTCGAGCAGGGAATCGGCGAAGGCCATGAACTGGCCGAAGACTTTCCGGTGGCTGGGCAGCAGTTCATCGCACCCACTCCATTGGGCCAGGCGCTGTTGATATTGCCAGGCGCTGTGGCGCGCCGTGCGGCCAAACAGAAAGAAGTAGAAAACGATGCTGTAGAGCAAAGGGCTCAACAGGCGACGACCCAGGATTTTTGCGGCGAGCGCCGTGAGCTTCATCAGCCAGAAGCTGCCGCGTTCCTCGCGGTCGGCCCAGTGCTTGGTGCTGTCGCTCATGCCTGCCACCGTCGCCACAGGATCATCGGCGCACGCACCAACATGCCGAAAAACAGCCGCGTGTGCATGGCGCTGATGCGAACGTTGTCGCGGAACAAGCGAAAGTGCGACAGGCCGTCGGCCGGGTAGTGCACCTGGGTCGGCAGCCAGCGCATCGGTTGGTTGCGCCAGGCCAGGCGCACCAGGATGTCCGAGTCGAAATCCATGTGCGTGCCGATGTAGGCCGAGTCCATCAAGGCCAGGGTTGGCGCCAGCGGGTACACGCGAAAACCGCACATCGAGTCGCGAATCTGCAACGACAGGGTGTTGATCCACACCCATACGTGGGTCAGGTAACGCGCATACAAACGGCCTTTGGGCACGCTGTCGTCGTATTCGGGGTAGCCGCAGATGACGGCGTCAGGGTGCCGGCGCGAGGTGTCGATAAAGGTCTCGACTTCACGCAGGTCGTGCTGGCCGTCGGCGTCCACTTGCAGGGCGTGGGTGTAGCCCCGGCGCGCCGCTTCGCGAAAGCCGGCCATCACGGCGCCACCCTTGCCCTGGTTGCTGGGCAGGGTCAACAGGGTGACGTTGTCGAGGGTGGCCAATTGCGCCAACACCGCTGCGCAGGCCGGGCTGCTGCCGTCGTCGACCAGCAGGCACGGCAGGCCGCTGCCCAGCAGGCTGCGGACCACGGCGGGTACGGCAGTTTCGTGGTTGTACACCGGAATCAGGGCGCAGGGGTTATGCATTCGCAGTCACCAACTGTATGCGACCGCTGGAACAGGCGGCAACGCCGTTGCGGTAGGTGAAATAAAGCTTGCTGCGTTCCGGGTCAAAGCGCAGGTGCAGTTCAATCTGATCGCCCGGGCGCACCAGTTGCTGGAACTTGAGCACTTCCATGCCGGCGAAGGTGCTCGGCAAGTCGAGCAGTTGCTGGCCCAGGTTGAACGCCCATTCCACTTGCACCACGCCCGGCAGCACGGGCGTTACCGGGAAGTGTCCGCTGAAATAGGCCAGGTCCGGCGGAACGCTCAGTTGCACGGTCCATTCGCCATCGGCTTCGACCTGCTCCAGCACTTCGGGGGCTTTTGGCCGGGGAGCCAGCAGAAGTGCTTCGATATCGGCCTGGGGCAGCTTGCCCTGGCTGTTGAGCGGCAATTGGCGCAGCAACCGCCAGCGACGGGGCAGGGCCAGGGCTTCGCAATGTTGGCCCAGGTGCTGGCGCAGGGTTTGGGTGAGCGTGCGCCGGCCCTGGTTGCGCAGGGCATGCAGGCCATCGCTGCTGAGCACCACCAGCGCGCCAAGGGAGGCGCGGTTTTCCTGCACTACACCCAAGCGGGTTTCGGCGACCCAGGGATGGGTCATCAATGCCTGTTCGAGCATCGGCAGGGAGATGCGTTTTTCTTCCAGCTTGACGATACGGTCCAGGCGGCCCAGCAATTCGAAGCGGCCATCGGCATGGATGCGTGCAGCGTCGGCGGTCTGTTCGATGTGCCCTTCGGGGAGGTATTTTGATGCGATGCGCAGCGCGCCGTCGGCATCCTGGCTCAGTTGCACGTCGGCAAACGGCTGCCAGGGTTGCGCGCCCTGGCGCCAGGCGATGCCGCCGGTTTCCGAGCTGCCGAGAATTTCCGTCGGCCATTGCTGCAAGCGGTCATACAGACTGCCGGCGGCTTCAACGGGCAGCGCGCCACCGGAGGAAAACACCCGCGCAACCTGGCTCAGTGCCGACCAGTCGAGGTTGTCGCCCATGCGTTTGAGCAGCGCCGGGCTGGCGACCCAGGCAAATTGTGGGTGCTCGCGGCTGGCGCGCTGCATGTCTTCGGGGAACGCCAGTTGCTTGCGCACAAAGGTGCGACCTGCGCACAGCGGCCACAGCACGCGAAACAGCAAGCCGTAGATGTGCTGGGTGGCGACGCTGCCGATGATGCAGGCGTCTTTGAGGTCCGCCCCCCACAGGGCTTCCAGCGCCTCGACTTCATTGGCCAGTTGGCGCAGGGACTTGTCGATGCGCTTGGGCTCGCCGCTGGAACCGGAGGTGCACAGGCTCAGTTGGCAGGTGTCCAGGTCGAGAACCGCAGGGCTCAGTGGCGCCTGGTACAGCGCCTCGAGATCAGCGGCTTCGATCAACCAGGCGTCGACGGCAGGATCCCAGCGATGGCGGGTCTGGGGCTGCAGGTCGGCCGGCAGCAGTACGCTGGCACCGGCGCGCCAGGCGCCCAGCAAGGCAATCGCCAGGACGCCCGCGTCTTCCAGGTACACGGCCAGGCGCTGGATGCCTCGCGCCTGCAAGCCGGCCGCCAGGCGCAGGGATGCTTCCCACAGCTGGGCGTGATTCATGTCAGGCTCGGTGGTGACCCAGCGCTGTTGCAGCGGCTCAAGCAACAAGTGCTCAAGTTTCAACCCATTCATACGCGGCCTCGAACCCTTTGTCGTACCAGCCATTCCACGGCAAACAACAGCGCCATCAGCCCGTAGGCGATCAAGCCGTTGTACAACGTCCACCAGCTCAGCGGCGCCCACAGCGTGAGCGCGGCGGCGAGCAAGCCGTTACACAGAAAAAATGCACTCCACACCACGGTGACCTGGCGGGTATACACGATTGCCTTCGGCGGCAGTTGCGGGTCAGTCATGCGTGCCAGGCGCTCGACCATCGGCGGGCCGTATTTCAGGCTCAGGCCGAACAGCGCCAACATGAACGCGCTGACCAGGCTGGGGTACCAACGCAGCCACTGCGGGTTATCGAACCAGGCCAGCAGCACGCAGAACACGATCACCGTCACCGCCATCCAGCGGCTGCCCGGGCGCCGCCCAGCGGTCAGGGCGCGCAACAGCCACAGGCTGCCCAGCAACAGGCCGAATTGCCACGGTGCAAAATGCTCGGTGCCGTAATACACCGCAAAGGGGTACAGCAGCCCCGCCAACAACAGGCCAAGGCCGATCAGCCGGCTCATGCGGCGGGCTGGACCAGACGGTATACCGCCTCAACCACGTCGTTCACGGTGCGCACCGCCTTGAATTCTTCGGCGGCGATCTTCTTACCGGTCTGGCGCTTGATGTGGTCGATCAGGTCCACGGCGTCGATGCTGTCGATTTCCAGGTCTTGATACAGGTTGGCGTCGAGGGTGACGCGCTCCGGGGGCAGTTCAAACAGTTCCACCAAGGCATCGCGCAGGGTGTTGAAAATATCGTCACGAGTTTGCATGGTACGGTCTCAAGCTGCCTGTCGGGCCGTGACGAACGCCGCAAGGCTGGCCACGTTGGTGAAATGATTGCGGGTGTCCTTGGCGTCGGCATCGATCTTGATGCCGTAGGTTTTCTGGATCGCCAGGCCCAATTCCAGGGCATCGACCGAGTCCAGGCCCAGGCCTTCGCCAAACAGAGTCTGTTCGCTGCCAATGTCGTCGGCGCTGATGTCTTCCAGGCCCAGGGCCTCGATGATCAGCTCTTTTATCTCGTGCTCAAGGCTTTTTTGGTCGCTCATCTTCGGCGAGCTCCTTAATGAAATAGTGATGCAGGTAATCGTTGAGCTTGCGTGAAGCCTGGGGCGCGGCGCCGAGCGCGGCAAACGCTTGTGGCTCTATATCGGCCCCCACGCGCAAACTGAAGTGAAATCGACGTTTGGGGATGCGATACCAGGGTTCGGCCTTGGTCAGGGTGGTGGGGCTGACCTTGATCACCACCGGGGTGATGATTGTCGCACCCCGCAGGGCAATGGCCGCGCCGCCGCGATGAAAGGCGGGGGCCGCGCCGGGTGTAGTGCGGGTGCCTTCGGGAAAGATGATCAGGGTCTGGCCGGCGCGCAGGGCATCGGCAGCCGCATCGAGCATATCGGCGCTGCCGTCGTTGCTGATGTAGCCGGCATCACGCACCGGCCCGCGGGTGAAGGGGTTCTGGAACAGGCTCTGCTTGACCACGCAGTTGGTCTGGCGCATCAGGCCGATCAGGAACACCACATCGATCAGCGACGGGTGGTTGGCAACGATCATCTGCCCTGGGCGCCCGAGCTTCTCGGCGCCTTCCACGCTGTAGGTCAGCACGCCGACACGCTGCATCAACCGCACAAAGAACCAGAACAGCCGGCTGATGGTGTGACGTGCACGGCGCTGGTGCTGTTCGGCACTGCCCGGCAAGCAACTGAGCAATGGAAACACCAGCAAACGCAGGCACAACCCGCCCACGCCGAACAGGAAAAAGCTCGCGGCGGTAGCGAACAGGCGCCAGTAATAGGCGTCCCGAGGCTTGTCGGTCAGGGCTTGCGTTGCCAGTTCCATACTCGGTTCTTCCAGGCATGTTGGCAGGCGCCCTGTTCGGTCAGCAGGGTGCGCAGCAGGTTCAGGGCGTGGGGCCACTGGGCGATGGTGGAGGGTTGGACAGTGCCGGTGGTAAGTTCCAGCTGCCACTCGTCGCCCGGTGTGAGCAACAGGCCGAGGGCATAGGGGAACGGTACGTCATGGATCCAGCCGGCGTAGGCTTCGGGCGGCTGTTCTTCAGTGATCACCAGCAGCACCGCCGGGGCGCCTTCGTTGAGCAGTGCGGCGGCTTCGAGGAGGCCGTGCTCCAGGCCATCGCCAACGGCGGCGAGGGCAGTCATCTCGGCGGTTTCATTGCGCAGGATCGACCACAGGCCGATCACCGCGTTGTGCACCGACAGGCTGAACTGGGTGGGCGACAGCGGCTGCTCGTTGGCCAGATCACTGAGGATATCCAGGGTGCGCGGGGTTTCGCCGTGGCGGGAAATGAACACCAGCGGCAGCTCTGCAAGGCCCTCGGCCAGCGGCCAGCCGACGCTGAACGCCATGCGCGCCAGCCGGCTCAAGCGGCGGCGCTGCATAGCTGGCAGAAATGACACATCCGGGCAGGCTTCGCTGACGGGCAGCAACACCGGGTCCCGGCACCAGGCGTGCCAGTCGTGCGCACTCTCAAGGCCAGGAGCCCAGGCGCGCCATTGGGCGATGTTGAAGTTGATCACTGAGAAGTTATCCCGCCCCTGCGGGCTTCCATGTGCGGCCAATGGCCCCGGATTCCGGGACAGAGAGCAATAGCCGAATGGCGCGCATTATCCCGGTGCCGCGGGGTTCTAGCAAATAGTGGTGAAAATTTGTTCACTATCGATCACAAATAAGTTGGAAGAATTTACAGATTGTCGGCGATCACAGGCCAGGCTGGGTCGTCGGAGATTTCCCGTTCATTTGTGAGCCAGGCACAGCGTATGGATGAACGAGGTAGCTAACTGGCGCTTTTGCGCTCTACACTCGGTCATTCATTGATACACGGAGGTTTTTCCATGCGGCGCGTGGTGTTCAATCAAAAAGGCGGCGTGGGCAAGTCCAGCATCGCCTGCAACCTGGCGGCGGTCAGCGCCAGCGAAGGTTATCGAACCCTGTTGGTGGACCTCGATGCGCAAGCCAACTCGACCCAGTACCTCACCGGGTTGACGGGCGAAGACATCCCCATGGGGATCGCGGATTTTTTCAAGCAAACGTTGTCTTCCGGGCCGTTTTCGAAGAAGAACAAGGTGGATATCTACGAAACGCCGTTCGACAACCTGCACGTCATCACCGCCACCGCCGAGCTGGCAGACCTGCAGCCCAAGCTCGAAGCCAAGCACAAGATCAACAAGCTGCGAAAGCTGCTGGATGAGTTGAGCGAGGATTACGACCGGATTTACCTCGACACCCCACCCGCGTTGAACTTCTATGCGGTTTCGGCGCTGATTGCCGCTGATCGTGTGCTGATCCCCTTCGATTGCGACAGCTTTTCGCGCCAGGCTTTGTATGGCTTGCTGGCTGAGATCGAAGAATTGAAGGACGACCATAACGAAGGCCTGGAAGTGGAAGGCATCGTGGTCAACCAATTCCAGGCCCGGGCGAGCCTGCCGCAGCAGATTCTCGATGAGCTGATTGCCGAAGGGCTGCCGGTACTGCCGGTGTACCTGGCCAGCTCCGTGCGTATGCGCGAGTCGCACCAGGAGAGCAAGCCGCTGATCCACCTGGACCCACGGCATAAACTGACGCAGCAGTTTGTGGAGCTGCATAACCTGCTGGAAAATGCCTGACCCCACAGGCAGCGCAGAACACTGTGGGAGCTGGCTTGCCTGCGATGGCATCACCTTGGTGTACCAGGCAGACCGAGTCGCCTGCATCGCAGGCAAGCCAGCTCCCACAGTTTGGATTGCATTTCGGCGGGTGAGTTGGATTTGTCCCACAGGGTCTGTAGGAAGGGTCTGGCAATTGGGCTTGTGCCTTGTAACCTTGCCTACAGCTACGCCAGAATCCGCCGGCTTGTGCGTCTGGATGGGCGTCTCTAAGGTTTGCCGGTCGCTGAATGTTCAGTGATCGGGTTTAGTAGCCCGACCGACCAAAGCATGTGCACCTGCTCCAAAAGCATGGCGTTATCGCCTATCTGATGGTGGCTGTGCGCAGGGCACCTTCGGGTGCGCCGGTCTTTGCTTTGTTCCCCGGTCTACTAACCTGCGTACAGCTGCCACCCTTCGTTTAGTAGCGAAACGGTAGTGGCCCTATCAGGGAACAAATGCATGTCTATCCGTCTTTTCAATGTTTCACCCAACCTCCCCACCGAAGCCCTCGTGCTCAACAGCTACGAAATCTTCTCCTCCGTGCGCACGCTATTACTCAACTTGTCCAACGACCTCACAGGCGAACATCGCGATGTGGCTCTGGCGATTCACCAATTAAGCGAACTGGGCGTCATGCTGGTCGGCCAGATGATGGACCGCGAAGCCCCACTCCCTCAAGGCTGAAATGCGGTCAAAATGTGGGAGGGGGCTTGCTCCCGATGGCGGTGTGTTAGTCCCCTGATAAGTTGACTGGCTTACTGCTATCGGGAGCAAGCCCCCTCCCACACTGTCCAGCGGTGTTCTGAAGGGGTGGTTACACCCCCTGGCTACGCAACCAGCTCATCAGCTGCGGCAACGGAAACGCTCCGCTCTGGCGCGCCACTTCGCGACCGTTCTTGAACAGAATCAAACTGGGAATAGAACGAATCCCCAACTGCGCCGACAGCTGCTGATTAGCCTCACTGTCCAGCTTCGCCAGCCGGCACTTGCCTTCAAGCTGCCCGGCGGCCTGCTCGAATACCGGCGCAAACGACTTGCACGGCCCGCACCATTCGGCCCACACATCGACCAGGAGCGGCAGGTCGCCCTTGATCTGGCTGGCATAGTCGCCCTGTTTCAAATCAAAGGGTTTGCTCAGCAACACCGACTGCTTGCAACGCCCGCACTTGGGCGCATCACCCAGGCGTTCGCCGGGGATGCGGTTGAGGCCGTTGCAATGTGGGCAGGGGATGACAAGAGATTCGGACATCGGGGGCTCCTTGGGGGTGGCTATGGGTTTCAGGACTTACGACGAACAACTAATCTCCAAATGCTTACCCCAATCCGGCGGCCGTTGCGCGTACTGCTCCATCCCCGCTTGCTCTTCAAACGGCCTGGTTAGCACTTCATGCAGCCGTCGCACTTCGCTGTAGTCGCCTGATTCGGCGGCGGCGATGGCGTTTTGGGCCAGGTAGTTACGCAGGATGTAGAGCGGGTTCACCGCATGCATCCGCTCACGGCGCTGTTCCAGGGTGTAATCCCCGTCCCGCGCAACGCGGGCCTTGTAGCGCTCGGCCCAGGCATCAAACCCGGCCAGGTCGACAAAGTCGTCACGTAGCCGCGTCACGGCCAGCGCCGCGGATTCATCGCCCAGGCGTCGGAAGAACAGTGTGTAGTCCACGCCGCTGTTCTGCATCAGCTTGAGCAAGTCTTCCACCAGTTTCTGGTCATCCTCTTCAGCGCTCGTGAGCCCCAGCCGGCGGCGCATCAGGTCCAGGTAGTGGGCCTGGTAGAACGGCAGGTACAGGCCAAGTGCCTCCTTCAAGGCATCAACGCTGATGAACGGCGTAAGCGCCTGGGCCAATGCGCTGAGGTTCCACTGCCCGATAGGCACCTGGTTGCTGAAGGAGTAACGCCCTTCATGGTCGGAATGGTTGCAGATGAAGTGCGCGTCAAAATCATCGAGAAACGCAAACGGCCCGAAGTCGAAGGTGATGCCCAGGATCGACATGTTGTCGGTGTTCATCACACCGTGGCAGAAGCCGTACGCCTGCCACTTGGCGATCATTTCGGCATTGCGCTCGACGATTTCGCGGAACATCGCCAGGTACGGCTCAGGCTGCTCGCGGCACTCGGGGTAATGCAGATTCAACACGTGTTCGGCCAGCTCGGCCTGCTGTTCGGGCTTTTTGGTGTAGTAGAAGTATTCGAAATGCCCGAAGCGGATATGGCTATGGGCCAGGCGCAACACCATGGCGCCACGTTCCTGTTTCTCACGCCAGACCGGGGTGCTGGAGCCGATCACGCATAGAGCGCGGCTGCTGGGGATGCCCAGCGCGTGTAGCGCTTCGGAGGCGAGGAATTCGCGGATCGAAGAGCGCAACACCGCACGCCCGTCGCCCATGCGCGAGTAAGGCGTCATCCCCGCGCCCTTGAGGTGCAAATCCCAATGCTCGCCGGCGTCGTTGTAGACCTCGCCCAGCAACAACCCGCGGCCGTCGCCCAATTGCGGGGTGTAGCCGCCAAACTGATGCCCCGAATAGACCATCGCCCTTGGTTCGGCTTCGGCCCACAGCTTGTGGCCGCCAAACAGTTCGGCAAACACGGGCGTTTCAGCCACGGCCGGGTCGAGGTCGAGCAGCGCCATGGCGGCCTTGCTTGCCACGACCAGGCGCGGCTCGTCCAGAGGCTCGGGCAGAACGTGGGTTGAGAACGCATCGCCCAGGCGTGCGAAGCGGTTGTCGAAGGTCAGTTCGTCGAGGGCTTTCACCGGCCATCTCCAGCAGAATGTCCGAGCATTCTGCTGGGGACAGGGCGTTTAGTCGAGTTTGCTCGGTGGCGGCTCCGGCGCATCCACCACTTTGCCGGCGGGTGGCTCTGGTGCGTCGGGCTTGTCGACGGGCTCGACGATGGTCTTGCGCTCATCCTCGGCCGGCACCAGCTTGTATTCCTGGCCGTGGAGGTTTTTCAGGTAGATCTCCATCTGCCGGAACGAGATGTTGATGTGCTGTTTCTTGAACTCACGGTTGATAAAGCGGTTGACCTCGTCGAGCACCGGGTTGCGGTCGCCGAGGTCGCGCACATGCATGCGCAGCTCGTGGTCCAGGGTGCTTTCGCCGAAGTTGAGGAAGTACACATGGGGTTCGGGTTCTTTCAGTACCCGCGGGTTTTCCCGTGCGGCTTTGAGTAACAATTCCTTCACCAGATCCAGATCGGAGCCGTAGTCCACGCCGAGTTTCAAGGTGACGCGAGTGATGGTGTCGGTCAGCGACCAGTTGATCAGTTGCCCGGTAATGAAAGTCTTGTTCGGGACAATGATGTCCTTGTTGTCGAAGTCGGTGATGGTGGTGGCGCGAATGCGGATCTTGCTCACCGTACCCGACAGGTTGCCGATGGTGATGGTATCGCCAATGCGCACCGGGCGTTCGAACAGGATCATGATACCGGAGATGAAGTTGGCGAAGATCTCCTGCATACCGAAGCCCAGGCCCACCGACAGCGCCGCAACCAGCCATTGCAGCTTGTCCCAGCTCACGCCGAGGGTGGACAGGGTGGTGACAAACCCTACGCCGGCAATGATGTAGGACAGCAAGGTGGTGGTGGCATAGGCGCTGCCCTGGGCCAGGTCCAGCTTGGACAGTACCAGCACTTCCAGCAGGCCGGGCAGGTTGCGCGCCAGGGCGAAGGTGATGCCGATGATGATCGACGCGCCGAGCAGGTCGCCGATACTGATGGGCACCATGCTGATATTGGTACCCGTACCGCTGGTGTATTCGTACAGGGTGACGTTATCCAGGTACGAAAACACCGAGATCAGGTCCGACCACACCCAGTACAGCGCCGCGATAAAGCCGCCGAGCAAGGCCAGGCGGATCAGGCGCATGGACTGTTCGTTGACCTGTTCGATGTCCAGGGTCGGCTCCTCGATCACCGTTTCGCCATCACCGGCTTCCTTGGCGGCCTGGCGTTTGGCCAGGGCGCGGGCATAGGCCAGGCGCCGGGCGGCCACGCCGAGGCCGCGCACGAAGGTGGCTTCGATCACCAGCCAGAACATCAGCAGGTACAGGGTGTTGATCAGCCGGTCGCTGAGTTTCAGGGCGGTGTAGTAGTAGCCAAAGCACACGGCGATGAACAGCGCGATCGGCAGGGCGGTGAACACCAGCCCGATGGCCTTGCGAAACAGCGAGGCCTTTTCATGGGTGGGGCTGTTGAGCAGCAGGCGACTCAGCAGCCACGCCATCAAGCCATAGCAGGTGAGCACCACGGCAATGCCCAGCACGTCTTCGGCCAGTGCCGCCGGTTGGTGTTCGGCAATCGCCACCACCGCCACCAGGGCCAGTACCACCAGCCCGAGCTTGCGTATCCAGCCCTGGAGGAACTGGACCTGAGGTTTCTCCCAGCGAAAGTGCAGTTCGGCCACGCCGCCCGGCGCAAGGATGCGGTAGGCGGTGTAGAACACCAGCCACGCCTGGGCGATCTGCAGCAGGGCCGAGCCCAGGTTGGCGTTTTGCCCGCGGGCGTCGATCTGCAATGCATAGCCGCACAGCGCCAGGCCCAGTGACACCGGCATTGCCAGCAGGATATTGATCAGGATCGCCTGCGGCGTATGCCACTGGCTGTCGCGCTTGAAGTGACCGATGTCCAGGTGGACCTTGTTCAGGCGCTGGTACAACGCCTTGCGCCGCCACAACAGCGCGCCGAGCAACAGCAGCAGCGGCAGGAACAGCAACGGGCGCTGGGTCAGGCCGTCATACAGTTCGCTGACACTGGACGCCCAGGGCAGGGTGGCGACTTGCTTGCTCAGGTGCGCCGGCACGGTTTCCAGCCATTCGGTGTCCAGCGGCTTGTTGCTCGGGATCCAGAACATCTGCTCATCAAGCGTCGCGCGCAGTGTAGTGGCGGTGCTCAGCAGTTGCTTCTGGTTCAGTTGCAGGGTGATCGATTCGTTCAGTAGCGCACTCAGCTCGCGGCTCAGGCGCTCCAGCAGGTCGCTGCGGGTGATCGCCAGTTCCAGCAAGGTGCGACGCAGTTGCGGCGTGACTTCGTCCGGTGGCTGGTTGGCCAGCAGGTTATCCACATAGGCGCTGGGGGAACTGATCAGCTCACGCTGCTGGTTGACCTCGAACTGGTACAGGCGAATGTTGGCGATATCGTCGGCCAGGTCGCGGTCGACGGTAAGGCGCGGCAGGGCCTGTTTTTGCTTATACAGAATCTTGGAAAGCAGCAGGCTGCCCTTGAGCACGTTGATCTGCTCGTCCAGGGCCGAATCGCTCTGGTTGACCGTGTCCAGTTGCTGCTTGGTCTGCAGGTTCTTCTGGGTCAGGTCATTGAGACGGTCAGTGCTCTTGAGCAGGTAGTCGGAGAGCTTCAGGTTGTCGGCGCTTTCCTTGGCAAGGATGCTGCTGCCCCCGGCTTTCTGGGCTTCGATGGACTGTTGCGTCACCGTCTGCTGGGACTGGGCCAGGCGTTTCTGGTTGATCAGGGTTTGCAGGTCCTGGATTTCCTGCTCCAGGCGCGCGGTTTTTTCCTGGATCAGGTCGTGCTGGCTGTTGCCCAGGTCTTGCAACTGGCTGTTGCCGGCCAACTCCTGGCGGCGCAGGGGGATGAGCGCATTCAGGGCCGCCAGTTCAGCGTTCAGCTGGTTGCGCTGGTCGCCGCTGAGGGCTTTGCCGTTGTCTTTGCCCAGCTTGAGCGTGGCATTGATCTGCTGGATGCGCGTCTGGCTGCTGCTGATTTCGGTTTGGGCGCGCTCGGGGCGGGTCTGGGCGGCGATGGTCAAGCTGTTGGCGTCGGCCAGCTCTTTTTGCAGGTCGCCTTGCTGGGTGCTGCGTTGCACCAGCAATTGCTCAAGCTGCGGCACGGGCAGCGAGGCGTAGCGTTGGGCTACCGGGATGATTTTGGTGGCCTTGAGCCGGGCCAGCTCGCGCTGGTTGTCGGCGGTCTGGCGTGGGGCCTCTTCCAGCTGACGCTTGAGATCGGCCAGGCGCTGCTCGTAATCCTGCTGGTTCGCCAGGTACGTCAGGGTCTGCTGCAGGATGCCCTGCAACGCCTTCATGTCAGCGTCGGGCAGCTTGCGGTCGGGCAGTTTATCCAGGGTTTGCTGGATGGCGTCGGCGCTGGGCGGGTCGGCAGCGTGAACGGCGCCGACGCAAAGGGTCAGGCCCAGCAGGGCAGTGGCGATAAAAGTGCGCAGGGTTGGCATAGAGACCGGTCTTGCAAGGTGAAGAATCGGGGCGTTGTTGCCCCGCAGTTTAGAGGAAGAGTCCGGGGCCCGGGCGACTTCCTTCGGGGAATCTGACGCCGACTTTGCCAATCTTGTTCCCGTCCATGACCGCGACAGTCCAGATGGTGTTGTTCCATTCCACCTGGTCGCCCACCACCGGTGCACCGCCGACCTTCTGGGTGATGAAGCGACTCAGCGGCATGTCCGGGTCGATACCCTCGAGCTTGAGCCCGTACAAGGCCGAAACCGCGCCCAGCTGGGCGTCGCCTTCGAGCACGAAGTCGCCGAAGAAGCGCAAATCGAGGCCCCGTTGCGGTGCCTGGCTGAACAGTTTGCCCAGGGCCGGCAGGTTGTGTTCATGGCCGATCACACAGAGCAAATCATCGACTTCCAGCACGGTACTACCCGACGGATGGAGCAGTTGCTGACCGCGAAACAGTGCAGCGATGCGCGTGCCTTCGGGCATTTTCAGCTCGCGCAGGGCCGCGCCGATGCACCATTTTTCCGCGCCCAGGCGGTAGACGAACAGCTCCCACTCGCTGGTGACGTGTACTTCCAGGGCTGCGCGGGAAATCGGTGCCGGGTCCGGTGGTACGGTGACCTTGAGCAACTTGGCCACCCACGGCAGACTTGTGCCCTGCACCAGCAGCGACACCAGCACGATAAAGAACGCCAGGTTGAAGTACAGCTGCGCATGGGGCAGGCCGGCCATCAGCGGGAACACCGCGAGGATGATCGGCACCGCGCCGCGCAGGCCGACCCAGGCGATAAAGGCCTTTTCGCGACCGTGGAATGCCTTGAACGGCAGCAGGCCAACCATCACCGAAAGAGGCCGCGCAAACAGGATCATCCACAGCGCCAGGCCCAGCGCGGGCAGGGCGATGGGCAGCAGGTCATGGGGCGTGACCAACAGGCCCAGCACCAGGAACATGCCGATCTGCGCCAGCCAGGCCATGCCATCGAGCATATGCAAAATGCCATGGCGGCTGCGCACCGGGCGGTTGCCAATCACCAGGCCGCACAGGTACACGGCCAGGAAGCCGCTGCCGTGCAGGGCGTTGGTCAGGGCGAAAACGAACAGGCCGCCGGCGATTACCAGAATCGGGTACAGGCCGTTGGCCAGGTTGATGCGGTTGACCAGCTGCAGCATCAGCCAGCCGCCGCCCAGGCCCACCAGGCCACCGATGCCGAATTCGCGAATCAGATGAGTCAACAGGCTCCAGTGCAGGCCGGTCTGGCCGCTGGCGAGCATGTCGATCAGGGTGACGGTAAGGAACACCGCCATCGGGTCGTTGCTGCCGGATTCGATTTCCAGGCTGGCGCTGACCCGTTCGTTGAGGCCCTTGCCGCCCAGCAGCGAGAACACTGCCGCGGCGTCCGTTGAGCCAACGATGGCGCCAATCAGCAAGCCCTGGATGATATTGAGGTCGAACAGCCAGGCCGCCGCCATGCCGGTGAGGCCGGTGGTAATCAACACCCCCACCGTGGCCAGGGACAAGGCCGGCCACAGCGCCACGCGGAAACTCGCCACCCGTGTGCGCAAGCCGCCGTCGAGCAGGATCACGGCCAGGGCGAGGTTGCCCACCAGGTAGGCAGTCGGGTAGTTATCGAAAATGATGCCGCCGCCATCGACACCGGCGGTCATGCCCACGGCCAGGATGATCACCAGGATCGGGATGCCCAGGCGGGACGAAAGGGAACTCACCAGAATGCTCGCACTTACCAGCAACGCGCCGATCAAGAACAGGCTGTTGATGGTCGTCGCATTCAAAGGCAGTACTCCAGAGCAGGGAAGACGGGGCGCGAACTGACCATGCAGTCTGCGTGCCAGCGATTCTAACCTGTTGAATTGCTGCGCTGTCAAAAAGCTTTTTCTGAATTTTTGCAGAAGCAAATGTGGGAGGGGGCTTGCCCCCGATAGCGGTGGGTCAGCCGCAGATAAGTTGACTGATATACCGCAATCGGGAGCAAGCCCCCTCCCACATTTTCAAGTGCCGTCAGTTAGAGACGGAAGCGGCCTACCATCCCGTTCAGGTCCACCGCCAGGCGCGACAGTTCGTTGCTCGCGGCGCTGGTCTGGCTGGCACCCGTAGCGGATTGCACTGACAGGTCGCGAATATTCACCAGGTTACGGTCCACTTCCCGCGCCACCTGGGCCTGTTCTTCCGCCGCGCTGGCGATCACCAGGTTGCGCTCGTTGATCTCGACAATTGCGGTGTTGATGGTGTCCAGCGACATGCCCGCGCCCTTGGCGATGTTCAGCGTCGATTCGGCCCGCTCGGTGCTGTTTCGCATCGAATCCACTGCGTGCTCAGTACCCGTCTGGATACTGCCGATCATGCGCTCGATCTCGCTGGTGGACTGTTGCGTGCGATGGGCCAGCGCTCGCACCTCGTCGGCCACTACGGCGAAACCACGTCCGGCTTCCCCGGCGCGTGCGGCTTCAATCGCCGCGTTCAGGGCCAGCAGGTTGGTCTGGTCGGCCAGGCCGCGAATCACGTCCAGCACTTTGCCGATATCCCGCGATTCATTGGCCAAATCGCCAATCAGGGAGGCGGTGGCTTGCACGTCAGCGCTCATGCGTTCGATGGCGCTGACCGTTTCCTGCACCAGGTCACGACCATCACCGGCAGAGGTGGTGGCGTTGCGCGAGGCTTCGGAAGTGCTCACGGCATTGCGTGCGACTTCTTCAACGGCGCTGGTCATCTCGTTGACGGCGGTGGCGGCTTGTTCGATTTCGTTGTTTTGCTGGGTCAGGCCACGGGCGCTTTCGTCGGTGACGGCGTTCAGCTCTTCGGCGGCAGACGCCAACTGAGTGGCGGAGCCGGCGATGCGTTGCAGGGTATCGCGCAGTTTGTTTTGCATCTTGGCCATGGCGGCGAGCAGGCGGCCGGCTTCGTCGTTGCCGTCTACGGTGATCGGGCGCGTCAGGTTACCTTCGGCCACTTCTTCGGCGGCTTCAAGGGCACGGGCGATGGGCAGGGTGATGCTGCGGGTCAGCAACCAGGCGAACAACACGGTCAGCGCCGTGGCAACCACCAGCAGGCCCACCACCAGGTCGAAGGCCATGTCGTATTGGTCTTTGGCTTGCTGGTTGGTGGCGTTGGCGTCGTCGTTATTGATATCCAGCAAGCGGGTCAATACGGCGTTGACTTGCTCGGAGTTGCTCAGCAACTCGGTGTTCAGCAAGTTGCGCAGCTCGTCGACCTGATTGGCGCGTGACAGGCTCTTCATGCGCTCTTCAATCTGGTGGTACTGGCCCAGCAGGCGCACGTATTCGTCGTAGGCGTTGCGCTCTTGAGTGCTGGTGATCAATTTTTCGTAGATGCCCTGGGCCGTGCGAATCTGCTGATTGCGCAACTCGAAGGCTTCCAAAGTCTTTTGCTGTACATCCGGCTCGCGGTTGGTCAGCAAGCGATACGACAGCACGCGCAGGCGCAGGGTCAGTTGGGTGAATTCGTCGAGGGCACGAATGCTTGGCACGCTGGCTGAGGTGATGTCTTCGGTGGCTGCGCGAATCTTGCTCATCTGGTTCAGGGCGAACACACCCAGCAACAACATCAGGGCGCCAATAAACGCGAAGCCGAGGAAGGCCCTCGGGGCGATATTCATATTACGAAGAGACATGCTGGAATCCTGGGGGGAAGCGCGATCCGTGCGGCCATGAGACGAGGTGTGCCTGCGTTATCGGCCCTGCGACTAAAGTCTTAAGGGGCTGCGCGCTTTTGTCGCATCTGACGAAGGGTTGGGGGCATTGGAGGAACCAGATCGGGTAATTGCAGTCACTAAGGCTCGAAAGTGCGGCCCGGCCCCGATAAATCGGGCTGCACGCCGGGGATATCCCTGGCATCCGAGGTGAATTTTCTTTATCGTCACCGCCCTTTTAAAAGCCCGGGAAATCAAAATGTTAGAAGCATCTCTCAGCCAATTGGAACAACTGGTCAGCGACCTGGTACAGCAGAATCAAGAGCTGCTGGGCAGCAACGAATCCCTCAAGGCCGAACTGGCTCGCGCCAAGGATGAAAACGACAGCCTGCAACTGAACCTGATGGAGCAGGAAGAAAAGCACGGCGCCACCGCCGCACGCATCCAGGCCCTGGTTGAGCGTGTGAGTGCAGGGCCTGTCAGCGCATGAATGAGGGGATAAAGGTCGTTTCGATTCTCGGAGAGGATTACTCGATCAAGGCACCGGCCGGCGAAGATCAGACCCTGATGCATGCCGTGACCATGCTCAAGGCTTCCCTGGCGGTTACCAAGAAAAAGTACCCGACCCTGATCGGTGACAAATTATTGGTACTGGCCGCGCTGAACCTGTGCGCCGAGCAGATCGAAATGCAACAGGCTCACCAGCAGGAACTCGACCGTTACCAAGAGCAAGTCAGCGCCACGGTCGAGGTGATCTCCAAGGCGATCCAGCCTTAGAACCACTCATCCTGCATCCCCAGGCACGTATCGTCGCGTGCCTCCAGAATTGCCAGTTCGTGATGGCAGCTCGGTACTTCCCAGGTCAGGAAGTACCGGGCGGCCTGGAGCTTGCCCTTGTAGAAGGCCGCATCGGCCGCGTCACCCTTGGCCAGCCCTTCTTCAGCGCGGATCGCCTGTTCCAGCCAGCGCCAGCCGATCACCGTATGCCCGAATACTTTCAAGTACAGCGCCGAGTTCGCCAGGCTGCTGTTGACCTTGCCCTGGGCGAGATCGGTCAGCAGGCCAATGGTGACGCCTTGCAGTCGATTGACCAGTTGCTCCAGCGGCTCTCGCAGTGCCGTAAGTGACGGGTACTTCTGCGCACGGGCTCCGGTTTCGGCAATCAGGCGAATCAATTGCTTCAAGCCGGCGCCGCCGTTCTGCGCCAATTTGCGCCCAAGCAAGTCCAGAGACTGGATGCCGTGGGTGCCTTCATGGATCGGGTTCAAGCGGTTGTCGCGGTAGTACTGCTCCACCGGGTATTCGCGGGTGTAGCCGTGGCCGCCGAGAATCTGGATCGCCAGTTCATTGGCCTTGAGGCAAAACTCCGACGGCCAGGATTTGACGATGGGGGTGAGCAGGTCCAGCAGTTCGTGGGCGTGCTTGCGCTCGGTGTCGGTTGCCAGGGTGGTGGTGTCGTCAAACTGTCGGGCTGCGTAAAGGCCCAGGTCAAAGGCGCCTTCCACATAGGCTTTCTGGGTCAGCAACATGCGCTTGATGTCGGCGTGCTGAATGATCGCCACTGGTGCGGTGCCTGGGTCTTTGCTGTCGGGCAGTCGGCCCTGGGGCCGTTCGCGGGCGTAGTCCAGCGAGTAGAGGTAACCGGCGTAACCAAGCATCACCGCGCCCATGCCCACGCCAATGCGTGCTTCATTCATCATCTGGAACATGCAGCTCAGGCCCTGGTGCGGTTTGCCCACCAAGTAGCCGACGCAGTTGCCGTTATCGCCGAAGTTGAGCGCCGTGGACGTGGTGCCGCGCCAGCCCATCTTGTGAAACAGCCCGGCCAGCAGCACATCGTTGCGTTCGCCCAGGCTGCCGTCATCGTTGACCAGGAACTTGGGCACGATAAACAGCGAAATGCCCTTCACGCCCGCGGGTGCGTCCGGCAATTTGGCCAGCACCATATGCACGATGTTTTCCGACAGCGAGTGGTCGCCACCGGAGATGAAGATCTTGTTGCCTTTGAGGCGATAACTGCCGTCAGCCGCCGGTTCTGCGCGGGTACGAATATCTGACAGCGAGGAGCCGGCGTGGGGCTCGGTCAGGGCCATTGTGCCGAAGAAGCGCCCGTCGATCATCGGTTGCAGGAAGCGCTGTTTCTGCTCCTCGGTGCCGAAGCTTTCGATCAGGTTGGCGGCGCCCATGGTCAGGAACGGGTAGGAGGTCGATGCGGCGTTGGCCGCTTGAAAGTGGGCGAAGCAGGCTTGGGTCAGCAAGGTCGGCAGTTGCATGCCGCCTGCTTCGAAACTGCGGGCTGCGTTGAGGAAACCGGCCTCCAGGAAGGCGTCTACGGCGGGTTTGACTTCCGGGATCAGGATCGCTTGGCCGTTCTCATAACGCGGTTCGTTTTCGTCGTTCTTGCGGTTGTGGGGGGCGAAGTACTTTTCGGCGATGCTGCGCGCCGTGCTGATCGCAGCGTCGAAGGTTTCGCGGTTGTGCTCGGCAAACCGCTCACGCTGGGTCAGGCCCTCGGCATCGAGGACTTCGTACAGCTCGAAAGCCAGATTGCGGGAACTGAGCAGCGTCTCGGACATGGCGGACTACCTTTGAAGGAATTGGCCTGAGTCTAAGCGCGTGAATAGAGGCTGGATAGCAAGATTGATCTGGGTGATGGAAGGGCAAAACGCAGGCAGGGAATTGAAATGCAGTCAATGTGGGAGGGGGCTTGCTCCCGATAGCAGTGTGTCAGTGTCCAATGTGCTGACTGACACTCCGCTATCGGGAGCAAGCCCCCTCCCACAGGTTTTAACCGATAGTCATCAGGCTGGCGTTACCGCCTGCCGCTGCGGTGTTGACGCTCAACGCCCGCTCGATCACCAATCGCTCCAAGGCAATGGCCGTCTCACCCTGAGACATACCATGCACCCCAACAATCGCCCCACCGCGCTGCGCCACTTGCTGGCACACCGCACGCAATTGGTCGGAATCACCGTGATGCAGCACGGCGTCAAACACTACGTCGTCCTTGGTCCAGTCGGCCACGCGCTTGATCTTCGCCTGAATGTCTCGCGGCAGGCGTGGGAACAGAGCCTTGGTCAGCTCGGTTTCCGGCCATACCGCCGAACCGCCGACGGCCAGCACTGCCGCCAGTTGGGTCAGCAGATCGCCTTCCACTTCAGCCAGGCACAGCACGTGTTCACGCGGCAGGATCGCGTAGCTGTTGCGCTCGCCGGTCGGGCCGGCCAGTTGGCGGGTGATACCGCTTTGCGACTGCGCTGCGAACTGCGTGCACAGTGCGCTCAGTTCGCTGAACTTGTGGCTGTCGGCCCAGGTTTTCAGGGCTGTCAGCGGTTGGCTCATGGCGTCGCGCAGACGTACGTCCGGTGCAGTCAATGCGTCGCCACGTACGAAGGATTGCTCGATCGCGTCGGTAGGACGAGTCGACAGCAGGCGGTACAGGTACAGCGGGCCACCGGCTTTCGGGCCAGTGCCCGACAGGCCTTCGCCGCCGAACGGTTGCACGCCGACCACGGCACCCACGATGTTGCGGTTGACGTAGACGTTACCGGCGTTGACGTTGTCGATCACCTTGGCGATGGTCTCGTCGATGCGGGTATGCACGCCCAGGGTCAGACCGTAGCCCGACGCATTGATCTGGCCGATCAACTGGTCGATCTCTTTACGCTTGTAGCGCACCACGTGCAGCACCGGGCCGAAGATCTCGCGTTGCAGCTCGTCGAAGCTTTCCAGCTCGATCAGGGTTGGCATCACAAAGGTGCCGCGCTTTATCTCTTCGCCATCGGCAATTGCAACCTGATAAACGTTGCGGCCTTTGTCGCGCATGGCCTGGATGTGTTTCTCGATGCCGGCCTTGGCTTCGGCGTCGATCACTGGGCCGATATCCACCGACAGGCGCTCCGGGTTGCCCAGACGGCATTCAGCCATGGCGCCCTTGAGCATTTCGATGACGCGGTCTGCCGAATCTTCCTGCAGGCACAGTACACGCAAGGCCGAGCAACGTTGGCCGGCGCTGTCGAAAGCCGACGACACCACGTCGATCACCACCTGTTCGGTGAGCGCCGACGAATCAACGATCATCGCGTTCTGGCCACCGGTTTCGGCGATCAGCGGGATCGGGCGACCCTGGGCATCCAGGCGCCCTGCGACATTGCGTTGCAACAAGCGAGCAACTTCGGTGGAACCGGTGAACATCACGCCTTTGACGCGATCATCACCCACCAGGCGGGCGCCGACGCTTTCGCCTTGGCCCGGTAGCAGCTGCAGCACGCCCTCGGGAATGCCGGCTTCGAGCAGGATGCGCACGGCTTGGGCGGCGACCAGCGGGGTTTGTTCGGCAGGCTTGGCCAGTACCGGGTTACCGGCGGCCAGGGCAGCCGCGACTTGGCCGCTGAAGATCGCCAGCGGGAAGTTCCACGGGCTGATGCATACCACCGGGCCCAGTGGGCGATGGGCATCGTTGGTGAAATCGTTGCGCGCCTGCACCGCGTAGTAACGCAGGAAGTCCACGGCTTCACGCACTTCGGCGATGGCGTTGGCGAAGGTCTTGCCGGCTTCACGGGCCAGCAGGCCCATCAGCGGCTGGATCTCGCCTTCCATCAGGTCGGCGGCACGCTCCAGAATCGCGGCGCGTTCGGCGGGCGGGGTGGCCTGCCAGATCGGTGCGGCGCTGATCGCGCACTGGATCGCGTTGTCGACGTCTTCGACGGTAGCTTCCTGTACGTGGCCGACTACATCACGCAGGTCGGACGGGTTCAGCACCGGCTGTGCCGCTTCCTGGCTGGAGGCGCAACCGAGCATCGGCGCGGCTTTCCAATTGTTGTGCGCGGTAGCCAGCAAGGCGCAGGACAACGACGCCAGACGGTGTTCGTTGGCCAGGTCGATACCGGCCGAGTTGGCGCGGTCGCTGCCATACAGGTCACGCGGCAGTGGAATACGCGGGTGCGGCAAGCCGAAGCCGCCTTCCAGCGTGGCCATCTGCTCGATGCTGGCCACTGGATCGGCCACCAGCTCCTGGATCGAGATGGATTGGTCGGCGATGCGGTTGACGAACGAGGTATTGGCGCCGTTTTCCAACAGGCGGCGTACCAGGTAGGCCAGCAGTGTTTCGTGGGTGCCGACCGGCGCGTACACACGGCACGGACGGTTCAGCTTGCCTTCGGAAACCTTGCCCACCACTTGTTCGTACAGCGGTTCACCCATGCCGTGCAGGCATTGGAACTCGTACTGGCCGGGGTAATAGTTCTGACCGGCGATATGGTAGATGGCCGACAAGGTGTGGGCGTTGTGCGTGGCGAACTGCGGGTAGATGGCTTCCGGCACCGACAGCAGTTTGCGTGCGCAGGCAATGTAGGAAACGTCGGTGTACACCTTGCGGGTGTACACCGGGTAGCCTTCCAGGCCCTCGACCTGGGCGCGTTTGATTTCGCTGTCCCAGTACGCGCCTTTTACCAGGCGGATCATCAGGCGATGGCGGCTGCGGCGGGCCAGGTCGATAACGTAGTCGATCACATACGGGCAACGCTTCTGGTAAGCCTGGATCACAAAACCGATACCGTTCCAGCCGGTCAGTTGCGGCTCGAAACACAGACGCTCCAGCAGGTCCAGGGACAGTTCCAGCCGGTCGGCTTCTTCGGCGTCGATGTTCAGGCCGATGTCGTATTGCTTGGCCAGCAAGGTCAGCGACAGCAGGCGCGGGTACAGTTCGTCCATCACGCGCTCGTACTGCGCACGGCTGTAGCGCGGGTGCAGGGCGGAGAGCTTGATGGAGATGCCCGGGCCTTCATAGATCCCACGGCCATGGGAGGCTTTGCCGATGGAGTGAATGGCTTGTTCATACGAGGCCAGGTACTTCTGGGCATCGTGTTCGGTGAGGGCGGCTTCACCGAGCATGTCGTAGGAGTAGCGGAAGCCCTTGGCTTCGAACTTGCTCGCATTGGCCAGGGCTTCGGCGATGGTTTCGCCGGTGACGAACTGTTCGCCCATCAGGCGCATGGCCATGTCGACGCCTTTGCGGATCATCGGCTCGCCGCTTTTGCCGATGATGCGGCTCAGGGAGGAGGTCAGGCCCGCTTCGTTGTGGGTGGCGACCAGTTTGCCGGTCAGCAACAGGCCCCAGGTGGCGGCGTTAACGAACAGCGACGGGCTGTTGCCCAGGTGCGGCTGCCAGTTGCCGGTGCTGATCTTGTCGCGGATCAGCGCGTCACGGGTGCCTTTGTCCGGGATGCGCAGCAGCGCTTCGGCCAGGCACATCAGCGCCACGCCTTCCTGGGACGACAGGGAGAATTCTTGCAGCAGGCCCTGGACGATACCGGCACGGCCGCCGGCGCTCTTCTGGTTACGCAGTTTTTCGGCAATGGTGGCAGCCAGCTTGTTGGTGGCTTCGGCCATGTCTGCCGGCAGGCGTGCCTGCTCGATCAGCATCGGTACCACTTCCGGTTCCGGGCGACGGTAAGCGGCGGTGATCGATGCGCGCAGTACCGATTGCGGCAGGATGCTTTCAGCGAACTCAAGGAAGCACTGGTGGGCGTGGTCAGCCTGAATCTCGCCCGCGTCTTCGGCGTCCTTGCTGCTCAAGCCATTGAGCTCGGACAGGGTTGCACCACCCTCGAGTTTCTCCAGGTAATTGAAAATTGCCTGCTTGATCAGCCAGTGCGGCGTGCGATCAATGGAGGTCGCGGCGGCTTTCAGGCGCTCGCGGGTCGGGTCGTCGAGTTTGACCCCAAGGGTGGTCGTTGCCATTTTCTTATCCTCATGGGTGCCACTACCGAGTGGCATCTGCTGGCGGCAAGATTAGCTTTGCCCATGCAGAGGTGCAACCGGGTGCAACCCTTTTGTTCAGGAAATTTTCGACGGTTGATCGGAAAAAAATTGGCCTTCGACAAAATTCGCCTGGCATTGGTGCATTTGCTTCTGAGATCGGCTGTTCTTGCTCCGAAAAGGAGCAAAAACAGTGCGTTTGTCCTAAATCGCGCCTGGGTGCAACTTATTCGCAAGAAACTGGTTGCACCTTATTTGCTTTGTTGAATAGCATTCGCGCACCAAGGTGCAACCACCTCTAAGGTTTGGTTCATCGGCTGGCGGCTTTCCTGGGGAAACGCCAGTCATAAATGCGCGGCTAGCAGGCTCGTCTACTCGGTTATCCACCAGTGGCGATCTGACAGACCGTCGCTACATAAAAACAAAGCCAGGGCGTCACTCATATGAGCGTTAGCAATCCAACCCTGATCACGTTCGTGATCTACATCGCAGCAATGGTGCTGATCGGCTTGATGGCCTATCGCTCCACCAACAACCTTTCCGATTACATCCTCGGCGGTCGCAGCCTCGGTAGCGTGGTGACAGCTTTGTCGGCCGGTGCTTCCGACATGAGCGGCTGGTTGTTGATGGGCCTGCCGGGCGCCATCTACATGTCCGGCCTGTCGGAAAGCTGGATTGCCATCGGCCTGATCGCCGGTGCTTACCTCAACTGGTTGTTCGTGGCTGGCCGCCTGCGGGTGCAGACCGAACACAACGGCGACGCCCTGACCCTGCCGGATTACTTCTCCAGCCGCTTCGAAGATAAAAGCGGCCTGCTGCGGATCATCTCGGCAGTGGTGATCCTGGTGTTCTTCACCATCTATTGCGCCTCCGGCATTGTCGCCGGTGCCCGCCTGTTCGAAAGCACCTTCGGCATGTCCTACGAGACCGCGCTGTGGGCCGGTGCTGCGGCAACGATTGCCTACACCTTTATCGGTGGTTTCCTGGCGGTCAGCTGGACCGACACCGTACAAGCCACGCTGATGATCTTCGCGCTGATCCTGACGCCGATCATCGTGCTGCTGGCCACCGGCGGTGTGGACACCACGTTCCTGGCCATCGAAGCCAAAGACCCGACCAACTTCGACATGCTGAAAAACACCACCTTCATCGGCATCATCTCGCTGATGGGCTGGGGCCTGGGCTACTTCGGCCAGCCGCACATCCTGGCGCGTTTCATGGCGGCCGACTCGGTGAAGTCGATTGCCAACGCACGTCGCATCTCCATGACCTGGATGATCCTGTGCCTGGGCGGCACCGTGGCGGTGGGCTTCTTCGGTATCGCTTACTTCTCGGCGCATCCGGAAGTGGCTGGCCCGGTAACTGAAAACCCTGAGCGAGTGTTTATCGAACTGGCCAAAATCCTGTTCAACCCATGGGTTGCCGGTGTATTGCTGTCGGCGATCCTCGCGGCGGTGATGAGTACCTTGAGCTGCCAGTTGCTGGTGTGCTCCAGCGCCCTGACCGAAGACTTCTACAAGGCGTTCCTGCGTAAAGGCGCTTCCCAGCTTGAGCTGGTTTGGGTCGGTCGGATCATGGTGCTGGTAGTGGCCTTGATCGCCATCGCCATGGCCGCCAACCCGGAAAACCGCGTCCTGGGCCTGGTCAGCTACGCCTGGGCCGGTTTCGGCGCTGCGTTCGGCCCTGTGGTGCTGATCTCGGTGATCTGGAAAAACATGACCCGCAACGGCGCACTGGCCGGCATCCTGGTCGGCGCGATCACCGTGATCGTGTGGAAGCACTTCGAACTGCTGGGTCTGTACGAAATCATCCCAGGCTTCATCTTCGCCAGCCTGGCGATCTACTTCGTGAGCAAGATGGGCGCACCGACGGTTGGTATGGTCGAGCGTTTTGATGCTGCGGAAAAAGACTACAACCTGAACAAGTAATTCGCTGGGCGCTGAGCGCTTGGAGGATGAACAAAAGGCCCGCGCACTATGGTCGCGGGCCTTTTTTACTTCAGTGGGTCAACCAAAGGAGACGGCGGCCATCCCTGACAAGCCGAGCGTGCAGAGAAGGAACGTTAGATGAAGCAGAAGCTTTGTTTGACGTGGAAAGGCCCGCACCTGCTCCAAGTCAGCGACGCCTCGCCAAGCATTGAATCGGGGTAGCGCAATGACGCAATACACTGCGCAAAGCCTCGCTATCCTTTCCCTTGGCGAATTTCTCAAATAACTGCTGTGGAAGGCGACCAAGCGACATCTGTCCAGGAGTGCTTCCATGGACTCAAGTTTTCGGTAGCACAAAAAGAACATAAGTATGTTTGAGACGATTGCTGCGGATATTGAGCTAATGGCGACCAATATGATTGGAGGCCAATTCATGAACTCCTCAATACTCATACAAAAACTCACCTACCTTTTCGCCAGCCACACCGCCAAAATGCCCTCCTGCGGCACCGCCGATACCTCCGGCAACCAACATACAGGCTAGAGCCCCTGGACCAGTACTAGGAGCCAATAAAAAAATACACAGCGCTGTGCCGCCAAAACCACCTGCCAAGCCTCCACTAACCCCTGTGCTCAGTTTTCCCAACTCTACATATTTCGCTTTCCTGCACTTCTCCTCTCTCCCCGTAGAGCATGCCTCCTTGATCTCCAGCGCTGTCACCGTCGTACTCAACGCTATCCCCAACGGCGTCCCGTTTTTAAGCAGCTTCGCTGTCTTCGAAACCCGTGCGATGGTCTCTTGATATCGGCTTATCTCCCCCGTATGCAAATAGCTTCTGGTTGAGATTCCCAGCATTTTTTTGATCGAGCCTTCATTGCGCAGCTCTGTGCCATAACGAGCAAAACTACGCAGTTGGGCGTCCAGCCTTGCAAACAGTGTTCGGCGTCGTGCAAGAAACTCATCTCTGTCGGCACCACCGCCCCGGCGTAGCGACTGTTTATGCAGGGCATCAATGTCTTCCAGGGTTTTTGCAACGTCTTGCAAATGCTTGCTCCAGGCATCACCTGCCGTGCCTATTCCCAGCGAGGTATACCCCAGCAGTTTTTGCAGCAAATCATAGTTGTGCAGTGCAAAGGCATCCCCGCCTTCGGCCATCACACTATGGCGAATGTCCCAGGCGGCTCGCATCAGGCGTGACTCTTCCAGGGTGCAGGCTGCGGTGGTGTCGTCGCCGATAATGACGAGTTGACCCGGTAGTACCACCACATTGCGAATGTGCGTGTTGAGCGCATCGAACTTGGTTTCGGCCTGTTTGCCCAAACGTAATTTGGCCTTGAGCTCCACAGAGGTTTGTTGCCGGTCATTGATGAATGTGTAGGGCTGGGGCATTACACATTCCCCAACAGTGACTGGCTCGAAGCGTGGCGATTGCCTGCCATGAAAACATTCCTTTTGAATGAACATGGCGGCGCAATTTAAACAGGTGATGGGACGGTGTCGTGGTTATGGAGGGGCGTTTCGGGGTGGTGTTTTGTGTTTGGGAAACCGGCTACTGGGCTGCCGTAATATTCTGTCAGACCTGTGTATTTTTACTGCAATGGGGCTTCAGCACATGGCTCCCCTCCCAGATCAAATGAAGGCGGTGGTAGGACCTTACTGATTTACCTGGCATAAGCTCAGGCCGGCTACGAGCTGGTGCAGAATCAGCTGCCACCCTTCGCAGAGAAACACCGGATGTTCGCTCCTGCCAACCAAAGTGCATTTACCCTGGCCCTGGATGGGGCGCCCAGTGACCTCAAGGTGTATGAGTTCAGTGGCTCCGAGGCCATCAGCCAGCCTTACCGTTTCGAACTTGAGCTGGTCAGCGAGCAGCCGAATATCGACCTGGAGAGCTTGCTGCATCGTCAGGTATACCTGGGTTTCGATGACCGCGGCCATGGTGTGCATGGCCTGGTGTACCGGGTCGCCCAAGGCGATTCCGGACGGCGCCTGACACGCTACCAGCTCAGCCTGGCGCCGCACCTGGCGTATCTGGCGCACAGCAGTCATCAGCGGATTTTCCAGCATCAGACGGTGCCGCAGATCGTTGCGCAGGTGTTGGCGGGGCAGGGCATCCACAGTGACAGCTTTGAGTTCCGGCTGAGCGGTCAATACCCTGAGCGCGAGTATTGTGTGCAATTCGGTGAGACGGATCTGGCGTTCATCCAACGCCTGTGTGCCGAAGTCGGCGTTCACTATCACTTTCAGCATTGCCCCGATGCTCATTTGCTGGTGTTTGGCGATGACCAGACGGTATTTGCCCAGGTCGATCAGCCCACGCCGTACCGGCCTGGGTCGGGCATGGTTGCCCAGGCGTCGGCGATCAAGCGTTTCACACTGCAATTGGCAGCCCGCACCACGGCGGTCAATCTGCGCGATTACGATTTTTGCAAACCGCACCTCGAGCTGCAAAGCACGGCGGCCGACGCGCAGTTGCCCAAGCTTGAGGCGCAGCAGTTCCCCGGCTATTTTTCCGACCGGGCCCATGGCAAATACCTCGCCCAGCGTAGCCTGGAGCGGCACCGCAGCGACTACCGCATCGCCCAGGGGCAAAGCGACGAGCCGGCCTTGGCCGGCGGCAGGTTCCTGCAATTGAGGGAGCACCCGCGCGAGGAGTGGAATGACTTATGGTTGGTCACCCAAGTCACCCACGAAGGCAAACAGCCCCAGGTGCTGGAGGAAGCGGTCACCGAGGTGGTTGGCGGGGCGTTTCGTCAGGGGTATGGCAACACCTTTGTTGCCACGCCGTGGGATGCAATCTTTCGCCCGCCCTTGGCTGAGCAGCCGCGCCCGACGATATCGGGTTACCAAAGCGCAGTGGTCACTGGCCCGGTTGGCAGTGAGATCCATTGCGACGAATACGGACGGGTAAAGGTGCAGATGGCGTGGGATCGCATCGGCGAGCACAACGATCATTCCAGTTGCTGGCTGCGGGTGGCCAGCGGCTGGGCCCATGACCGCTATGGTGTGGTGCTGATCCCCAGGGTCGGCATGGAGGTGCTGGTGGGCTTCGTCAATGGTGATTTGGATATGCCGCTGGTGGTGGGGTGCCTGCCTAATGCCGCCACGCCGATGCCCCTCGACCTGCCGGCGGACAAGACCCGCAGTATCCTGCGTAGCCAGAGCAGCCCGGGCGGTGGAGGCTACAACGAACTGCGCATCGAAGACCGTAAGGGGGCCGAGGAAATCTACCTGCGCGCCCAGCGGGACTGGACCCAGCATGTGCTCAATGACCAACAGGTGCAGGTCGATAACCAGCGTCGTGTGCGGGTGGGCGGCGAGTCGCACCATGAGTTGCAGGGTGAAGAGCGGCGCATCACCCATGGCAACCGCCTCACTGAACTCAAGCAGGATGATCATCTGGCGGTCGGCGGTTCGCAGTACATGCGTGCCGGGCAGACCATTCAATTGGGCGCTGGGCAAAGCATCGTCATTGATGCGGGGGCCAGCGTGACGATTCAAGCGGGCGGGCAGTCGATCACGCTGTCGGCGGGCGGGATATTCAGCAGTGTGCCAATCCAGCCGGGCGGCGCGCCTGTTCCGGCGGCGCCGCCGTTAATGCCGGGAGTGAAGGAAACATTGTTGGCCGTTATTCCCGCGCCGCTAAGCCCTGCGCAAGTGGCCAGCCTCAAGCGCAGTGCGCCGTTTTGCGAAGAGTGTGAGCGCTGCAAAAACGGGCAGTGCGATATCAGCGCCCACGCACGGAGTTTCCCCTGATGGCCTCACCCTTGACGCCCCGCGCCTGGCTGGCCCAAAAACCGTTGCAGCCTGATGAGCAGCTATACGTCGTCATGGGCAACACCAGCGAGGCCAAGCCGTTTGCAGCCTGGCAAACCATGGCGGTCGCACCACCGCCGCAACCGGTGTGGGCGGGCACGCCCTATGCCGATTGGAATGAGGTGATGCCTTATGTTGGCGTTGTCGAGCCTGGCAGTGCTTTTCTCGACTGGGTAGCCACCACCCAGGCCGTGGACTGGGGCTGGCTGGCGGTGTCTTCGTGCCCGTTGGAGGTTGTGATCGATCACTTGAAGGGTTTGACCCAGGTGTACCTGCCTGAAGACCAGCCGGTATTTTTGCGCTTCTGGGATGGCGCGCAGTTTTTGCCGATGTTTCAGCAGTTGGGTGACGATGCCGCCACTGTGCTGCCCGTATTCCAGCGTTACTTAATCAATGGACAGTCGTTGGCAGTCTCGCCCCGCCAGGTGGCTGCGGCCAAACCCAGCCCTTGGTGGCGAGTGCCGGCGCCATTGTTGGCAAGCCTGGCGCAACACTCGCCCCAGGTGCTGATCGACAACCTGTTGCAATGGCTCCAGGAGCAGCGTCCCGACTTATACACTGCGTTTACACCCACGATCCTGCAGCACAAGGTCGCCTACTTCGCACGCAGGCCGGATATCAGCCATGCCGAGGTGGCGGACTACCTTGGCGTACAACTGAGTTAAACCCATGAGGCTCGCGTGATATCCGTACCGCCCGCCATGCGGCCCTGCACCTTTGCACCGGTAGAAGGTAAACTTCGCCCCCTGCGCAGGAGCAACCATGAATTATCGTCACGCCTTTCACGCCGGCAACCATGCCGATGTCTTCAAACACCTGACCTTGACCCGCCTCATCGCCCTGATGTCGCGCAAGGAGCAGCCGTTCGCCTACCTCGACACCCATGCCGGCATTGGCCTGTACGACTTGCAGGGCGACCAGGCCAACCGCACCGGTGAATACCTGGAAGGCATCGCTCGCCTGTGGGGCGCAAGCGACCTGCCGCCGCTCACCGCGGACTACATGCGCGTGCTGCACGAGATGAACCCGGACGGCCAGTTGCGCTACTACCCGGGCTCGCCGGAGCTGGCGCGACGCCTCACGCGTCCCCAGGACCGTGTGCTGCTCAACGAGAAGCACCCCGAAGATGGCGTGCTGCTCAAGGACAATATGAAGGGTGATCGCCGGGTCAAAGTGCATCTGGGCGAAGGCTGGCATGTGCCGCGTGCCCTGTTGCCGGTGCCGGAAAAACGCGCGTTGATGCTGATCGATCCGCCGTTCGAGAAGCTCGACGAAATGCAGCGTTGTGCGGCGTCCCTCAAGGAAGCCGTCAGCCGCATGCGCCAGACGGTCGCGGCGATCTGGTACCCGGTGAAGGACCAGCGCATGTTGCGCCGCTTCTACCAGGACCTGGCCGGTACCGGTGCGCCGAAGTTGCTGCGGGTGGAACTGCTGGTGCATCCACTGGACACGCCCAACACCCTGACCGGCTCGGGCCTGGCGATTGCCAACCCGCCGTGGGGTCTGGAAGAGGAGTTGCGTGAGTTGCTGCCGTGGCTGTCCAAGAAGCTTGGCCAGACCCAAGGTGGCTGGCAGATGGATTGGCTTATCGCTGAATAGTCAGCGCTCAGGCCACACACAAAACTAAATGTGGGAGGGGGCTTGCTCCCGATTGCTGAGTGTCAGTCAGTACTTCTGTAACTGACACACCGCAATCGGGAGCAAGCCCACTCCCACATTTGGTTCTATGTTGACCTTAGATCGGGCAGGTCACGCCTGTGCCGCCGATCCCGCAGTAACCCTGCGGGTTCTTCGCCAGGTACTGCTGGTGATACGCCTCGGCAAAGTACACCGTCGGTGCTTCTTCGATTTCCGTGGTGATCTCACCCAGGCCGGCCTTGTTCAGCTCTTGCTGATAAGCCTCGGCACTGGTTTTGGCCGCCGCCAGTTGTTCAGGCGTGGTGGCATAAATCACCGAGCGGTATTGGCTGCCAATATCATTGCCC
The DNA here is from genome assembly GCF_023127895.1 of Pseudomonas sp. NCIMB 10586. Lineage (NCBI taxonomy): Bacteria > Pseudomonadati > Pseudomonadota > Gammaproteobacteria > Pseudomonadales > Pseudomonadaceae > Pseudomonas > Pseudomonas sp. NCIMB 10586. Next base: position 216,002 of record NZ_SPKQ01000047.1, on the reverse strand, counting down.
TGGCGCATGCCCTGGGTCGGGTTATGCAGTTCCCAGAACATCTTCAACAGGTCTTCATACTTGAGCTTGGCCTGGTCATACACCACCAGCACCACTTCGCTGTGGCCGGTCAGGCCTGAGCAGACTTCTTCGTAGGTCGGGTTCGGCGTGAAACCGCCGGCATAGCCGACCACCGTGCTGACCACGCCGTCGCGTTCCCAGAATTTACGTTCAGCGCCCCAGAAACAACCCAGGCCGAAGATCGCAAAACCGACATCATCAATAAACGGACCCAGCAGCGGGTTGCCGTTGACGAAGTGCGTTTCCGGCAGCTTCATCGGGGTTTCACGGCCAGGCAAAGCTTGTTCTTGAGTAGGCAGCACGTTTTTGTTCACCAGAATTTCCGAGCGCAAGACCATGATCAGTCCTCTCGTCAGGTTGAGTAACAGTAAATTGTCAGACAGTCAGTGTGCCCGAGTGTTACAGCGCTGTCAGGCGATTGGCCCGCGCGGGTAGCGTTTAAGCATTGTCAGCAGCTCTGCACCGGGGATCGGTCGGTCGAACAGGTAGCCCTGGCCGACATCGCAGCGGTGTCTGCGCAGGAACGCCAACTGTTCGGCTGTCTCGATGCCTTCGGCCACCACCTTGAGCTTGAGGTTGTGAGCCATGGCGATCACTGCCGAGGTGATTTCCATGTCGTCCTGGTTATCCGGGATCTCGTGGATAAAGCTGCGATCAATCTTAATGATGTCGATGGGGAATTTTTTCAAGTAGCTCAGCGACGAGTAACCGGTGCCGAAATCGTCCATGGCCAGGGTCAGGCCAAAGCTTTTCAACTGGTCCAGTTGCAGGCGCGTGTCTTCGGTGGCTTCCAGCAGCAAACCCTCGGTCAGCTCCAGCTCCAGCAGGTTGGCCGGTAGCTGTTCTTCCTTGAGGATGGTGGCAATCGAGGTCACCAGGTCCGGATCGGAAAATTGCTTGGGCGACAGGTTGATCGCCACCTGCAAATTGCCCATGCCGGCGGCGCTCAACTGCCTGCTCATGCGGCACGCCTGGCGGGCGATCCATTTGCCGATCGGAATGATCAACCCGGTCTCTTCGGCCACGCTGATGAACTGGTCGGGGCGGATCATGCCCTTTTCCGGGTGGTTCCAGCGCAACAGCGCTTCCATGCCCAGCAGACGGCCGCTGCGCAGGCACAGTTTGGGCTGGTAGAACACGTCCAGCTCGTTCTGGGTCAGGGCGCGACGCAGGTTGTTTTCCACGAACAGCTTGTAGCTGGCTTCGGCATTCAACGCTTCGGTAAACACTTGCACCTGGTGTTTGCCGTTGGCCTTGGCCTTGTGCAGCGCCAGCCCTGCGTTACGCATCAGCGTCTGCGGGTCGCGGCCATGCAGCGGCGCGCAGGCCAGGCCCACGGAGCCGGTGACGCTGATCAACTGGTTGTCGACGAACATCGGCTTGTCGAGCGTGGCCAGCAACTGGCTGGCGACCTGCTGGCCGGTCTCCAGGTCGGAATCATCCAACAGCACTGCGAACTCGTTACTGGCAAAGCGTGCCAGGCTGCCACCGCTGCTCAAGCTATTGCGCAAACGGCGGGCGAGGCTGATCAGCAACTTGTCGCCGGTCTGGTGGCCGAGGCTGTCGTTGATGCGCTTGAAGTTGTCGATGTCCACCAGCAGCAGGCTGATCGGGCTGTCGCTGTCGCGGGCAAAGCGTTCGTCGAGGTTACGGATGAACGCCGGTCGGTTGCCCAGGTTGGTCAGGTTGTCGGTGTAGGCCAGACGCTCGATGCGCTGTTGCGCCAGCTTGGTCTGGGTGATGTCTTCGTAGATGCCGATGTAGTGGGTCAGCTCGCGGTTATCGCCATACACCTTGGAAATCGACAACTGGCCCCAGTAGGGCTCCAGGTTCTTGCGCCGGCTTTTGAACTCGCCTTGCCAGCTGTTGCTTTTGGCCAGGGCCGACGGCGCGTCGAACAGCAACTCACTGAGATTTTCCAGGGCCGGCAGTTGCGCCAGGCGATGGCCGTGGACTTCTTCCGCGCTGTATTGGGTAATTGCGGTGAAGCTGGGGTTGACGTACTCCACCACGCCGTCGCAATTGACCAGCAGAAAGGCATTGGCGCTTTGTTCCACAGCACGCTGGAACAGGTGCAGGGCGCTGGTGGCGGTACGGCGGTTGTGGTTGTTGATGACTTGCGCGAACTGGTCTGCCAGCTCGCCGGCAAACGCGATTTCATCGGACTGCCAGGCACGTGAGCTGCCGCTTTGTTCCAGGCACAGCACGCCGACGACCTGGCCGTCGACACGAATACTGGCGTCGAGCATCGCGTGGATATCGTTGGCGCGCAGGCTTTCGGCCATTTCCCGGGTGCGCGGGTCACGTTGGGCATGGGTGGCGTCGATGGCGCGGCTGGAGTGCAGGGCTTCCAGATAATCCGGGAAACCGCTGGCGTCGATGGCTTGGGGCAGGCGGTGCTGTTGGTCGGCGCGGTGGTACGCCGAGATAGGCACCAGATGTTGGCCTTCGAGGTGCCAGATGCTGGCGCAGTCGATCTGGTAAATGTCGCACGCGCTACGGGTGATCAGCTCAGCGGCTTCTTGCAGCGAATTGGGCGTGGTGTAGCGCTGTCGGGCCAGCAGCAGGATCAGCTCCTGCTGGGCGCGCACCCGTTCCAGGTGTTGCAACTGTTCCTGCTGCGCACGCTGGTTGAGTTCCAGGGCGATCTGCAGGCGGCTGTTCTGGTTTTCCAGGTCAGCGGTCGGGGCGGGCGCGGTGGTATCGCTGAACAGCCCGTCGACCACCATCAGGTAGCCGCGCAGCAGATGGCGGTTGTGTTGTTTGTAGGCCTCGCCCATTTCCAGCAGGCTCATCGGGCCGTCGTGGGTGTGTAGGGTATAGCGCACCAGGTAATGGGGGCTGTGGGTCAGTTGCTGCTGGATTGCGTCGTGCAGCTGATAGCGGGCCTGGGGCTCCATCAGGCTGGCCTAGGGCGTGCCGATCAGCGCGCAGAGTTCCACAGCTGGCAGGCCGAACTGGCGCTCGCAATTGGGATCGAGGTACAGCAGGGCCCAGCTTGCCTCATTAAGCCGCTCGAAACGCAGCATACCGAGGCGCGAAGGCACCGGTAATTGCGTCACTACCTCGGCCGCCATACGGGCGACATCGGGTTGGCTTTTCATGGGGGAACTCGCTTGGGAAAATGCGCGTGGCGCCCGGCTCACGCCCTCTTTACTGTCGCCTGCGGCAAGGTTGCATCATGCGGCACGCACTGACAAGAGAGGATGAAGGCTAAGTGCTATAAGGCAGTTATCGGCCGTGCGGGGGATTTCTGCAATCGAAGTGACAGAAGGTGTACAAGCCTGTTCTGTGCGTACACCGAGCGCACAAAAAAAAGCCCCGCCAAGCGGCGGGGTTGAGGTACGAGCGTGGCGCTCGGAAATCGGTGCGGCGGGGCCTTCCCAGTACAAGGAAGGCCCTGCGGTTTACAGCAGGATGGTACGGATGTCGTTCAGCAACTGGCTCAGGCGCTGGGTGAAGCGTGCCGCGGCGGCGCCGTTGATCACACGGTGATCGTAGGACAGCGACAGTGGCAGCATCAGCTTGGGCTGGAACGCTTTACCGTCCCACACAGGCTGGATGGTGGCCTTGGAAACACCCAGGATCGCCACTTCCGGCGCGTTGACGATTGGCGTGAAGCCAGTGCCGCCAATGTGCCCGAGGCTGGAGATAGTGAAGCAGGCGCCCTGCATGTCATCCGGGGTGAGCTTCTTGTCGCGGGCCTTGGCAGCCAGCGCAGCCGCTTCACCAGCGAGTTGCAGCAGGCTCTTCTGGTCGACGTTCTTGATGACCGGTACCAGCAGGCCATCCGGAGTGTCGACGGCAAAGCCGATGTTGACGTACTTCTTGCGAATGATCGCCTTGCCGCTTGGCGCCAGCGAGCTGTTGAAGTCCGGCAGTTCCTTGAGCAGGTGCGCGCAGGCCTTGAGCAGCAGTGGCAGCACGGTCAGCTTCACGCCGGCCTTCTCGGCCACGGCTTTCTGCGCAACGCGGAAAGCTTCCAGGTCGGTGATGTCGGCCTGGTCGAACTGAGTCACATGCGGGATGTTCAGCCAGCTGGCGTGCAGGCCGGCCGCGCCGATTTGCATCAGGCGGGTCATCGGCACTTCTTCGGTTTCGCCGAAGCGGCTGAAATCCACGGTACGGATCGGCGGAATGCCCGAGCCGCCCGTCGCGCCGGCAGCCGGTGCTTCCTTGGCCTTTTGCATCATGGCTTTGACGTAAGCCTGCACGTCTTCCTTCAGCACACGACCGTGCGGGCCGCTGGCCGAGACGGCGCTCAGCTCGACGCCGAACTCGCGGGCCAACTGACGCACGGCAGGGCCGGCGTGCACCTTGGCACCGCTTGGCGCAGGTGCGGCAGCAGCAGGGGCCGGTGTGGCCTCGGCTTTTGCAGCAGGTGCCGGGGCAGCAGCGGCCGGAGCGGCTTCAGCCTTGGCAGCCGGAGCAGCCGCCGGTGCTGGAGCGGCGGCCGGGGCAGCGCCTTGTACTTTCAGCTTGAGGATGAAGTCACCGGTGCCGACTTCGTCTTCCAGCTTGACCGCGATGCTTTCCACTACGCCGGCAGCCGGCGAAGGGATTTCCATGGAGGCCTTGTCGGACTCCAGGGTGATCAGCGACTGATCGGCTTCGACGGTGTCGCCGACCTTGACCAGCAGCTCGATGATCTTGGCCTTGCCCGACGAGCCGATGTCCGGGACGTGAATGTCCTGGACGGTGGCGGCGGCAGGTGCAGCAGCCGGGGCCGCTGGGGCCTCGGCAGCAGGTTTTTCAGCGGCAGGCGCAGGTTCAGCAGCGGCAGCCGGAGCCGCCGCAGGGGCTGCATCAGCGGCGCCTTCGATTTCCAGTTCCAGCAGTTCGTCGCCTTCTTTCAGGCGGTCGCCCAGCTTGACCTTCAGGCTCTTGACCACGCCGGCCTTGGGAGCAGGAATTTCCATGCTCGCCTTGTCCGACTCCAGGGTCAGGATGCTCTGGTCGGCTTCGACGGTGTCGCCGACCTTCACAAACAGCTCGATTACTTCACCTTCACCGCTGCCGATGTCAGGTACGCGAATGAGTTCGCTCACAAAAAATCTCCTCAGCAGTCCAGTGGGTTGCGTTTTTCCGGGTTGATCCCGAACTTGACGATGGCGTCAGCCACCACCTTGGGTTCGATCTCACCACGGTCAGCCAAGGCTTCCAGGGCTGCCAACACCACGAAGTGACGGTCGACTTCGAAGAAGTGACGCAGCTTCTTGCGGCTGTCACTGCGGCCGAAACCATCGGTGCCCAGGACTTTGAATTCCTTGGACGGGACCCACTGGCGAATTTGTTCAGCAAACAGTTTCATGTAGTCGGTAGAGGCAATGACTGGACCTTTACGGCCGGCCAGGCACTCTTCGACGTAGCTCTTGGCTGGCTTCTGGCCAGGGTGCAGACGGTTGCTGCGCTCTACGGCCAGGCCGTCGCGACGCAGTTCGTTGAAGCTGGTCACGCTCCACACGTCGGCGCCGACGTTGAATTCGTCACGCAGGATCTTCGCCGCTTCACGCACTTCGCGCAGGATGGTGCCGGAGCCCATCAGCTGTACGTGGTGCGCCGCTTCCTTGGTGTCTTCTTCGAGCAGGTACATGCCCTTGATGATGCCTTCTTCCACACCGGCCGGCATGGCTGGCTGCTGGTAGGACTCGTTCATCACGGTGATGTAGTAGAAAACGTCCTGCTGCTCTTCGGTCATCTTCTTCATGCCGTCCTGGATGATCACCGCCAGCTCATAGCCGTAGGTTGGATCAAAGGTGCGGCAGTTCGGGATGGTGGCAGCCAGGATATGGCTGTGACCGTCTTCGTGTTGCAGGCCTTCGCCGTTCAGCGTGGTGCGCCCGGCGGTACCGCCGATCAGGAAGCCACGGGTACGGCTGTCGCCTGCTGCCCAGGCCAGGTCGCCAATACGCTGGAAGCCGAACATCGAATAGAAGATGTAGAACGGCAGCATCGGCTGGTTGTGGCTGGAGTACGAAGTACCGGCAGCGATGAAGGAGCTCATTGCGCCCGCTTCGTTGATGCCTTCTTCGAGGATCTGGCCCTTCTTGTCTTCCTTGTAGAACATCACTTGGTCTTTATCGACTGGCTCGTAGAGCTGGCCGACGGAGGAGTAGATGCCCAACTGACGGAACATGCCTTCCATACCGAAGGTACGGGCTTCGTCCGGGATGATCGGAACGATGCGCGGGCCGATGTCCTTGTCCTTGACCAATTGCGCGAGGATGCGCACGAAGGCCATGGTGGTGGAGATTTCACGGTCGCCCGAGCCGTCAAGGATGGCCTTGAGGGTGCTCAGGTCCGGCGTCGGTACGCTGAAGCTGTTGGCGCGGCGCTGTGGCACGAAGCCACCCAGTGCGCTGCGGCGCTCGCTCAGGTAGCGGGCCTCGGCGCTGTTTGGCTCAGGCTTGAAGAACGGCAGGTTCTCCAGCTCTTCGTCCTTGACCGGAATGTCGAAGCGGTCGCGGAACAACTTCAGGCTGTCGACATCGACTTTCTTGGTGTTGTGCGCGGTGTTCTTCGCTTCGCCGGCACCGGTGCCATAACCCTTGATGGTCTTGGCCAGGATGACGGTTGGTTGTTCTTTGTGGTTGACCGCTTCGTGGTACGCCGCGTAGACCTTGTACGGGTCGTGGCCGCCACGGTTGAGCTTCCAGATTTCGTCGTCGGACAGGTCGGCAACCATCGCCTTGAGTTCAGGCGTGTTGAAGAAGTGTTCGCGAACGAACGCGCCGTCTTTGGCCTTGTAGTTCTGGTACTCGCCGTCGATGACTTCGTCCATGCGACGTTGCAGGATGCCGTCCACGTCCTTGGCCAGCAGTGGGTCCCAGAAACGGCCCCAGATGACCTTGGTCACATTCCACTGAGCACCACGGAACACGCCTTCGAGTTCCTGGATGATCTTGCCGTTGCCGCGAACCGGGCCGTCGAGGCGCTGCAGGTTGCAGTTGATGACGAAGATCAGGTTGTCGAGCTTCTCGCGGCCGGCCAGGGAAATGGCCCCCAGGGATTCCGGCTCGTCGCACTCGCCGTCACCCAGGAAGCACCAGACTTTCTGCTTGCCTTCCGGGATGAAGCCACGGGCTTCCAGGTACTTCATGAAGCGTGCCTGGTAGATCGCCTGGATCGGGCCCAGACCCATGGAAACGGTCGGGAACTGCCAGAAATCAGGCATCAGCCAAGGGTGCGGGTAGGACGACAGGCCCTGACCGTCGACTTCCTGGCGGAAGTTGTTCATTTGCTCTTCGCTGATGCGACCTTCCATGAACGCACGGGCGTAGACGCCTGGCGAGGTGTGGCCCTGGAAGTAGATCAGGTCGCCGCCGTGTTCGTCGGTCGGGGCCTGGAAGAAGTAGTTGAAGCCGATGTCATACAGGGTGGCGCTGGAAGCGAAGCTGGAAATGTGACCGCCCAGGTCCGAATCTTTCAAGTTCGTGCGCATTACCATCGCCATGGCGTTCCAACGTACCAGCGAGCGAATGCGGCGTTCCATGAACAGGTCGCCAGGCATGCGTGCTTCGTGGGTAACGGGGATGGTGTTGCGGTATGGCGTAGTGATGGCGTAAGGCAGTTGCGAGCCGCTGCGGGTCGCGAGTTCGCCCATACGGGTCATCAGGTAGTGAGCACGGTCTTCGCCTTCTTTGTCGAGAACCGATTCCAGGGCGTCCAGCCATTCCTGGGTTTCGACGGGATCGAGGTCTTGCATGGCTTGCTCCAGGGCGGAAAGGCTACCAGAATCGGTTGCCTGAAGTTTGCGACTGGCCTTGTGGGCAGACGACATAAATTCTTGGATGGCCGAAGGTTGCTTCGGCGTCCTGTAGTTTTACTACAAATCGTCGGCCATTTCAGCCTTTCGAATGTATATACGAGTAGTAAAACTACACAAGACTGAGCGTATGGCTCGGTCTTGCTGGTGAGCATAATCGTTATTGTTGGTCTATTGCGAACAAGAAAAGGTGAAAGTTTGATGTTGCCTGCCAAGATTAATTTAATTTCAGCTATTTCTAACTTTTGTTCGACAGTCCTTCATCGAGCATGGCTCTTGCGTTCACAACTACACGCCAATTACACGCCGATCAAGGATAGACCATGAGCCTTCCAACGCTGGCCGAACTGCCGGCCATTCTCTTGCCTTATGCCCAGCGGGCCGAGCAGTCATTTCGTGACGCGGTGGCCGCGCTGGACGACGATCATGGCCTTTCTGCGTGGACGCCGCAACGGTGGGCCGACTTCGCCCGCGTGTGCGCTGCCAGTGATTTTGTCATTGAACAGAGTGTTCGTGACCCTTTGATGTTGCTCGAACTGGTGGCCTGGGGTGAGCTGGACCGCAGCTTTGCGCCCGGTGAGCTGTGCAGCCAGATTGCCGGCGCCGTGCAACAGGCCGAAACAGAAGATGAGTTGGGCCGCGTGCTGCGCCGCCAGCGCACGCGCCAGCAGGTGCGCATCATCTGGCGCGACCTGACGCGCCAGGCCGACCTGGTGCAAACCTGTCGCGACCTTTCCGACATGGCCGACGCCAGCATCGACCTGGCCTACCAATGGCTGTACCAGCGCCACTGCGCGCAGTTCGGCACGCCGACCGGGCGGCGCAGCGGTGAGGCGCAGCATATGGTCATCCTCGGCATGGGCAAGCTCGGTGCGGTGGAGCTGAATCTCTCTTCGGATATCGACCTGATTTTTGCCTACCCCGAAGGCGGCGAGACGGTGGGGGTAAAGCGCTCCCTGGACAATCAGGAATTCTTTATTCGTCTTGGTCAAAAATTGATCAAGGCCCTGGATCCTATGACGGTCGACGGTTTTGTCTTCCGTGTGGATATGCGCCTGCGTCCCTACGGCTCGGCCGGTGCGCTGGTGCTCAGCTTCAACGCGTTGGAGCAGTACTACCAGGATCAGGGCCGGGATTGGGAACGCTACGCCATGATCAAGGCGCGCGTAGTGGCCGGTGATCAAGTGGCCGGCGCGCAGTTGCTCGATATGCTGCGCCCGTTCGTCTACCGCCGCTACCTGGACTTTTCCGCCATCGAAGCGCTGCGCACCATGAAGCAGTTGATCCAGCAGGAAGTACGGCGCAAGGGTATGGCCGAGAACATCAAGCTGGGCTCAGGCGGCATTCGGGAGGTGGAGTTTATCGCCCAGGCGTTCCAGCTGATTCATGGCGGCCGCGACCTCAGCCTGCAACAACGCCCACTGCTGAACGTGCTGGGTACGCTTGAGGGGCAGGGTTACCTGCCGGCTGCGGTGATCACCGAACTGCGCAATGGCTACGAATTCCTGCGCTACACCGAGCACGCCATCCAGGCGATTGCCGACCGCCAGACCCAAATGCTGCCGCACAATCCCGAAGATCAGGCGCGTATCGCCTTCATGCTGGGCTTCAGCGACTGGGCTGCGTTCCACGAACGCCTGATGTACTGGCGTGGCCGCGTGGACTGGCACTTTCGTCAAGTGATTGCCGACCCTGATGAAGAAGAAGGCGAAGAAAGTGAATTGGTCGTCGGTGGTGAGTGGTTGCCGCTGTGGGAGGAATCCCAGGATGACGACGCCGCATGCCGTCAATTGGCCGAGGGCGGTTTCACCGATGCACCCAAAGCCCTCAAGGCCTTGGCCGGCCTGCGTGGCAGCCCGCAGTTGCGTGCCATGCAGCGGCTGGGGCGCGAGCGTCTGGATGCATTCATTCCGCGCCTGCTGGCCCAGGCGGTCGAGCACGCCAACCCGGACCTGGTGCTGGAGCGCGTGTTGCCGTTGGTGGAGGCCGTCGCCCGGCGTTCGGCCTATCTGGTGTTGCTCACCGAGAACCCGGATGCGCTGCGTCGCCTGCTGACCCTGTGCGCCGCCAGCCCGTGGATCGCCGAACAGATCACCCGTTTCCCGTTGTTGCTCGATGAGCTGCTCAACGAGGGCCGCCTGTTCAAGCCGCCGCTGGCGCCGGAGCTGGCTGCCGAGCTGCGCGAGCGCCTCACCCGCATTCCCGAGGACGACCTTGAACAGCAAATGGAGGCCCTGCGTCACTTTAAATTGGCGCACCGCCTGCGAGTCGCGGCCTCGGAAATTGCTGGCAGCCTGCCGCTGATGAAAGTCAGCGACTACCTCACCTGGCTGGCCGAAGCCATTCTTGAGCAAGTGCTGGCCCTGGCCTGGCGCCAGACTGTCGCCCGCCACGGCGCGCCGCAGCGCCTGGACGGTACCCTGTGCGATCCTGGGTTCATCATTGTCGGTTATGGGAAAGTCGGCGGCATCGAACTGGGGCATGGTTCGGATCTGGATCTGGTGTTTATCCACGATGGCGACCCCCAGGCCGAGACCGATGGCGCCAAGCCGATTGACGGCGCGCAGTTCTTCACGCGTCTGGGCCAGCGCATCATTCACCTGCTGACCACCCAGACCAACTCCGGCCAACTGTATGAAGTGGACATGCGCCTGCGACCTTCCGGCGCCTCCGGCTTGCTGGTGAGTTCCCTGGGCGCCTTCGATCGCTATCAACAAAATGAAGCCTGGACCTGGGAACATCAGGCGCTCATCCGCGCACGGGTGCTGGTGGGCAGCCAGGATGTGGGCCATGCATTCGAGCAGGTACGTGCCAACGTATTGGGGCGTGAACGGGACTTGGCGAAGCTGCGCCAGGAGGTCAGCGAGATGCGCACCAAGATGCGCGATAACCTGGGTACCAAGGCCACGGCGGCCGGCAGGGGCGCCAATGCCTTCGAGGCCACGGCGGTGTTCGACCTCAAGCAGGACGCCGGAGGTATCGTCGATATTGAATTTATGGTGCAATACGCGGCTTTGGCGTGGTCTGCGCAACATCCATCGTTGCTGCGCTACACCGACAATATTCGCATTCTGGAGGGCCTTGAGCAGGTCGGGCTGATGCCCGCCGCCGATGCCCATTTGCTGCGTGAGGTATATAAGGCCTACCGCTCCGCCGCCCACCGCCAGGCCTTGCAGAACGAGGCCGGCACGGTCGCCGGGGACCAGTTTGCCGACGAACGGCGACAGGTGATGCGAATCTGGCAAGCGCTGGGCTTAAATTGAAACTCGACTGATTGGGCGACGCCAATTTTTATATGGGATGCGGATTAATGTGGGAGCCGGGCTTGCCCGCGATGCAGGCGCCTCGGTTTATCAGTGATACCGAGGTGATGCAATCGCAGGCAAGCCAGCTCCCACATAAAGATGCTCCCTGGCGCGCCGCGATCTACAGTCATTATCGAGGCGGGGAGGCATAAGCCTCCCCGCATCGTTTGTGGAAACTACATGAATATTCTGATCGTTGGGCCCAGTTGGGTCGGTGACATGGTGATGGCACAGACACTTTTCCAGTGCCTGCGCCAGCGCTATCCAGACTGCCAGATCGACGTGCTCGCCCCTGAGTGGAGCCGGCCGATCCTGGAGCGCATGCCCGAGGTGCGCAAGGCCTTGAGCTTTCCGCTCGGCCACGGTGCCCTGGAACTGGCGACCCGCCGACGCATCGGCAAATCCATGGCCGGCCAGTACGACCAGGCGATCCTGTTGCCCAACTCGCTCAAGTCGGCGCTGGTGCCTTTTTTTGCCGGCATCCCCAAGCGCACCGGCTGGCGCGGTGAGTTTCGCTATGTGCTGCTCAATGACGTACGCACCCTGGATAAAGCCCGCTACCCGCTGATGATCGAGCGCTTCATGGCCCTGGCCTACGAGCCCGGCGCGCAATTGCCCACGCCGTACCCGCGCCCCAGCTTGCAGATCGACCCGGTGACCCGCGATGCGGCGCTGGCCAAGTTCGGCCTCACCCTTGATCGGCCGGTTCTGGCCTTGTGCCCTGGCGCCGAGTTTGGCGAGTCCAAGCGCTGGCCGTCGGAGCATTACGCCAAGGTCGCCGAGACCAAGATCCGCGAAGGCTGGCAGGTGTGGCTGTTCGGTTCGAAGAACGATCATTCGGTAGGTGAAGATATTCGTCAGCGCCTGATTCCCGGCCTGCGCGAAGAGGCGGTGAACCTCAGTGGCGACACGTCCCTGGCCGAGGCTATCGACTTGTTGTCCTGCGCCGACTCGGTGGTGTCCAACGACTCCGGCCTGATGCATGTGGCGGCGGCGCTGAACCGCCCGCTGGTAGCGGTGTACGGCTCCACGTCCCCAGGCTTCACCCCGCCCTTGGCCGACAAGGTCGAAGTGGTGCGCCTGGGCCTGGATTGCAGCCCGTGTTTTGATCGCACCTGCCGCTTCGGCCACTACAACTGCCTGCGCCAATTGCTGCCGCAGCCGGTAACCGATGCCTTGCAGCGGTTGCAGGGCGATGTGGTCGAGGTTCACTGAGTTGCGGGTACTGGTAGTCAAGACCTCATCCCTGGGCGATGTGATCCATGCCTTGCCGGCGTTGACCGATGCAGCACGGGCGATTCCCGGCATTCGCTTTGATTGGGTGGTGGAAGAAGGCTTTGCCGAAATCCCGACCTGGCACCCGGCGGTGGACAAGGTGATCCCGGTGGCGATTCGCCGCTGGCGCAAAAACCTTTGGCAAACCATCAAGAGTGGCGAGTGGCGGCGTTTCAAGCAGACCGTGCAGTCGACCAAGTATGACCTGGTGATCGACGCCCAGGGCCTGCTGAAAAGCGCCTGGCTGACCCGCTATGTGCGTGCTCCAGTGGCCGGCTTTGATAAAAACTCGGCCCGTGAGCCGATCGCTGCGCGTTTTTATTCACGACGCCTGGCCGTGGCCCGCGGGCAACACGCGGTAGAGCGCTTGCGCCAACTGTTCGCCGTGGCCCTGGGCTACGACCTGCCCAAAGGCTTGGGCGACTATGGCCTGAGCGTTGAAAAACTACTGGGCCTGCCGCCGAAAAAACCCTTTGTGTTGCTGCTGCACGGCACTACCTGGGACACCAAGCACTGGCCCGAAGCCTATTGGCGTGAGCTGGCCGAACGCATGGGGCGCCTGGGCGTGGACGTGAAATTGCCGTGGGGTAACGCCGCCGAAAAGGCTCGGGCCGAGCGCCTGGCCCAAGGCCTGCCCAACGCCGAAGTGCTGCCCAAACTCAACCTGGCGGGCGTGGCCGGCGTGTTGGCGGGCGCCCGCGCCTGTGTGGCGGTGGACACCGGCCTCGGTCACCTGGCGGCAGCGCTGGATGTGCCGACCATTTCCCTGTTCGGCCCCACCAATCCGGGCCTTACTGGCGCTTACGGCAAGGGCCAGATCCATTTGGCCAGCGACTGGCCGTGTGCGCCGTGCCTGCAAAAGCAGTGTACCTATCAACCTACCGCCGACGACCTGCGGCGGTTCGACATCAAGCGTGAGTCGCCCCTGTGCTTCACGCGCTTGAATCCTGAGCGTGTAGCAAGCCGGCTGAGCACGTTGTTACTGGCTGAGGAGCAGCACTGATGCAACTGGCTTTTGTTCTGTACAAGTACTTTCCCTTCGGTGGCTTGCAGCGCGACTTCATGCGCATCGCCCTGGAGTGCCAGCAGCGCGGCCACAAGATTCGTGTCTATACGCTGATCTGGGAAGGCGACATCCCACCCGGCTTCGAAGTACTGGTGGCGCCGGTCAAGGCGCTGGTCAATCACCGTCGCAATGAAAAGCTGTATGCCTGGATCCAGGCCGACCTGGCCAAGCGGCCGGTGGATCGCGTGGTGGGCTTCAACAAGATGCCGGGGCTGGATGTGTATTTTGCCGCCGACGGGGTGTTCGAAGACAAGGCTCAAAACCTGCGCAATCCCATGTACCGCTGGTTCGGGCGCTATCGGCACTTCGCCGAATACGAGCGCGCGGTGTTCGATAAGGACGCCAAGACCCAAATCATGGTGCTGTCCGAACATCAGCAGAAGTTGTTCACCCAGTATTACGGCACCCAGGCCGAGCGTTTCCACTTGCTGCCGCCGGGCATTGCCCGCGACCGGCGCGCTCCGCCTGACGCGGCCGAAATCCGCGCTGAGTTTCGTCGTGAGTTCGGCCTGGCCGAGGACGACCTGTTGCTGGTGCAGATCGGTTCGGGCTTCAAGACCAAGGGCGTCGACCGCAGCCTCAAGGCCGTGGCCGCCTTGCCTTCCAAGCTGAAGAAGCGCACCCGACTGTTTGTAATCGGTCAGGACGACCCCAAGGTATTCCAATTGCAGAGTGCGGCATTGGGCCTGGGCGATCAGGTGCAGTTCTTCAAGGGCCGCAGTGATATCCCGCGTTTCCTGCTGGGCGCCGACCTGCTGATTCACCCTGCGTACAACGAGGCGGCCGGTATGGTGCTGGTCGAAGCGGTGGTCGCCGGCCTCCCGGTACTGGTGAGCCGGGTGTGTGGCTACGCGTTCTACATCGACAAGGCCCAGAGCGGCCGGGTGTTGGACGAGCCGTTCGAGCAAGCCCAGCTCAACCAGTACCTGGTGGATATGCTCGACGATCCACACGCACGCGCGACCTGGAGTCGCAATGGTCTGGCCTTCGCCGAGACGGCCGACCTCTATAGCATGCCGCAGTACGCTGCGGACCTGATTCTGGCGGAGCCAAACCGATGAAGTTGATTCTAGCCGAACCCTTCAAGACCCTCTGGGCCGGACGCGATGCGTTCGCCGAGGTCGAGAAGCTGCAAGGCCAGGTGTTCCGCGAGCTGGCCGCTCGCCGTACGTTGCGTACGGTGGTCGAAGGCCAGCCTTACTTTGTGAAGATTCACCGTGGCATTGGCTGGGGCGAAATCCTCAAGAACCTGGTCACGGCCAAGTTGCCGGTACTGGGCGCAGGCCTGGAGTGGCTGGCGATCCAGCGCCTGCAAGCGCTGGGCGTGCCGACCATGACCGCCGTGGCCTTTGGCGAAAAAGGCAGCAACCCGGCCGACCAGCATTCGTTCATCATTACCCAGGAACTGACGCCGATTATCAGCCTGGAAGACTTGACCCTCGATTGGGTCAAGCAACCGCCCGTGCCGGCCATCAAACACGCCTTGACCCGTGAGCTGGCGCGCACCGTCGGCGCGATGCACCGCGGTGGCGTGAACCATCGCGACTGCTACCTCTGCCATTTCCTGTTGCACACGGACCAGCCCATTACCGTCGACAATCTGAAATTGTCGGTGATCGACCTGCACCGTGCGCAGGTGCGTCCGACGATTCCACTGCGCTGGCGTAACAAGGACCTGGCCGGCCTGTATTACTCCGCATTGGAGATCGGCCTGACCCAGCGCGACAAGCTGCGCTTTCTCAAGACGTACTTCCAGCAGCCGTTGCGCCAGATCCTGGCGGAGCAAGCTGCGCTGCTGTCTGAGCTTGAGCGCATGGCCTCCAAGCTTTACGCGCGCAAGCAACGATACGGGGATGCGCTCTGATGGCGGGTTGGAACCTGGAACCTGCCTATGCCGCCCTGGCGGATGACTTTGGAAGCCTGGAGGCGGTATTTGCCTTGCAAGGCGAGCGATTGACCCGCGACCCGCTGTCGGAAGTCATCCGGGTCGAGCGCGGCGGGGTCAATTATTACGTGAAGCGCTACGTGGGCGCCGGCAAAGGCTTGCGCCGTTACCTGGGCAGGCCGCGGGTGAAATCCGAATGGCAGAACCTCAAGCGTTTCGCCAAGTGGGGCATCCCGACGGCTGATGTCGTCGCCTGGGGCCTGGACCGCAAGGGCCTGGCTTATAACCGGGGCGCGATGATTACCCGCGAGCTGCCCAAGACGGAAGACTTGTCAGTGCTGGCCGAGCGCAATGACGAACGCCTGAAAGACCCCCGGTGGGTCGATGGCATCAGCCGCCAGCTCGCCGAATACACGCGCACCATGCATGAGCACCGCTTCACTCATAACGACTTGAAGTGGCGCAACCTGCTGGTGGACGACCAACGAACCCTGTACCTGATCGATTGCCCCAACGGTGATTTCTGGCGTGGTTTCTGGCTCAAGTACCGCATCACCAAGGACTTGGCTTGCCTGGACAAGGTCGCCAAATATCACCTGTCGGCCACCCAGCGCCTGCGTTTCTACCTGCAATACCGCCAGCGCACGCACTTGTCGGCGTCGGACAAACGGCGAATTCGTCACGTGGTGAAGTTTTTTGAGGGACGCGAATGAGTGACTTCCTGGCGGCCGAAGACCGAGCCTTGCTTGAGCGCAACGGTCTGGCGACGTTTGACGCCCTGTGGGCCAAGCAACTGGACGCAGTGGACGAGCCCAATACCAGTCACGGCGGCTGGAGCAGTGTGTATCGCCTGGAGCTTGAAGGGCAGGGCTATTACCTCAAGCGCCAGAGCAACTACCTGACGCGCACCTTGCACCGGCCGTTTGGCGAGCCGAGTTTTGCGCGCGAGTTCCGTAATATCAGCCTGTATCGAAAGCTCGGAATCCCTGCTCTGCAGGCGGCGTTCTTCGGTGAGCGCAAGGTTAAGGGCGAGCGCCGGGCAATGCTGCTTACCCGTGCTCTGGATGGTTGGAACGACCTGGATTCGTTGCTGGAGCAGTGGCAGCAATTGAGCGTCGCCCAGCACAGTGCGATCCTGTCGGCGTGCGGCAAGCTGGCGCGTCATCTGCACAGCGTCGGGCAGGTGCATGGCTGTTTTTACCCCAAGCATATTTTCCTGCAGGCCACCGCTGAGGGTTATGCCGCGCAGCTGATCGACCTGGAAAAAACCCGTCCGTTGCTGTTTGGCTGGCGTGACCGGGTCAAGGACCTGGAACCGCTGCTGCGTCGCGCGCCCCAATGGTCGGACGCGCAGGTGCGCCAGCTGCTGGCGGCGTATCTTGAGCAGCCCGAGGACAGCGACCTGGTCTCCACTTGGCACCAGCGCCTGACCGCACGCCGCAGCCACAAGGAGAACCGCTGATGCGTTTATCCGAGCTGAAAAATGCCGGCCGTAGCCCCAGCCTGCCGTTGACCATCGATCTGGCGGATGCTGCAGGCCCGGGGCAGTTGCAACTGCTGAGCCTGCTGCGGGTGTTGCCCGGGCAGCGCTACGTGGGCGCGGCAGTGTGGCGTGGTCGCCCGGTATTGGCCAAATTGTTGGTTGGCAGCAAGGCGGCGCGGCATTTTCAGCGTGAACTCAAGGGTGTGCGTTTGTTGGCTGAGCAAGGCCTGACCACACCGTTGTTGTTGGCCGATGGCTTGCAGGACGGCGAGGGCGGCTGGCTGCTGTTTGAGTTTATCGAGGGCGCCCAAAGCCTGGCCGATGCGTGGCACGCCGTCGAACATCTGCCGCCGTTGGCGGACGAACAAACCGCCGTGCTCGCCGAAGCATTGGGCGCGATTGCGCAAATGCATGCCAAAGGCCTGTGGCAGGAAGACCTGCACCTGGACAACCTGCTGCGCCAGGACGGCAAGCTGTACTTGATCGATGGCGCAGGCATTTGTGTCGAGGAGGCGGGTAAGCCGTTGTCGCGCAATCGCGTGCTGGAAAACCTCGGCGTGTTTTTCGCCCAGCTGCCGAAAAACCTTGAGCCGTTTACCGAAGAATTATTGGTGTACTACCTGCTGGGTAATGGTGAGCACGCCTTGCCGCTGCAAGCCCTGGAAAAGCAGGTGCGCAAAGTCAGCGCCTGGCGCTTGAAGGACTTTCTGGACAAGACTGGCCGCGAATGCACGCTGTTCAGCGTGGTGCGTGGCGCCTTTGGCTTGCGTGCGATTCGTCGCGAAGAAGAAACGGCCATGTTACCGGTGCTGGAACAGGCAGACGCCTTGCTCGACCAGGGCCACCTGTACAAGACCGGCGGCGCGGCCAGTGTGGCCAAGGTCGAAGTGGCTGGTCGGCCATTGGTGATCAAGCGCTACAACATCAAAGGCTTTGCCCACTGGCTCAAGCGCTTCTGGCGTCCGAGCCGAGCCTGGCATTCCTGGCGCGAGGGTAACCGCCTGGCATTTCTCGGCTTTGCTACGCCCAAGCCACTGGCGGTGCTGGAGAAGCGCTTTTTATGGCTGCGCAGCCGTGCGTATCTGGTCACCGAGTTTCTGCCGGGGCCGGACATCATCGAGCGCTTTGCGCCGTATGTTGAAAACGGCGATGCGCCTGAGAGCGAGCTGCTCGCACTGGAGCAGTTGTTTACCCAGTTGATTGGCGAGCGCATCAGTCATGGCGATTTCAAAGGCCATAACCTGTTCTGGAATGACGGGCGTTGGGCGATGATTGATCTGGATGCCATGTGTCAGCACAGTTCCGTTGCCAGCTTCGCACCGGCCTATGCCAAGGATCGCGCACGGTTTATGCGCAATTGGCCGCAGGGCAGTGCGTTGTATCAGTTGATCGATCAGCGGTTGCCTAAAACCATCGTGGTTTAAGCGGGCGCCTGATACCCAAATGTGGAAGGGGGCAAGCCCCCTCCCACATCAGAATTGATATTCAGCCCCAGCGCCTGCATACCAGGAGCGTCCCGGTGCTGCTTCGTAGTAGCGCCTATTGCCGTCACCCACAATCACCGACCCCACATATTGACGATCCAGCAGGTTATCCAGGCGCAAGGTCTGGTGAAAGGTCCAGTGCTCCACCTTCTGCTCAAACCGTGCCCGCCAGTTGAAGACGCTGTAGCCCGGTGCGGCATGTTGGCTATTGGTGTCTTCGACATAGACTTTGCTGCGGTACATACCTTCGATGGCCGTGCTGACCCAGTCCCGTGGCTTCCAGTTCAGTTCGGCGAACAGGGTGGTTTGGGGGACGCCGGGGAGGTAGTTGCCCTTGTCGATGGTGTTGGCGCCGCTGGCGAAGTCGCTGTCGTAGGTGGCTTGGAGGCGGGTATAGGCGAGGCTGGTGCTCCAGTGCTCGTTCAGTTGGCTTTCAACACCCAGTTCGAAGCCGCGACGTAGTGTGCGACTGGCGTTCTGGTAAGTTGTGCGGCCCCCGCTTGCCTGTTGCACGACCAGTTCGTCTTCGGTGGTGATTTGGAACACTGCGGCGTTGATGCGGGTGTCTTGACCTAGACGGGCCTTCAAGCCGACTTCGAACTGCTTGCTGACAGACGGCTTGAGAGCAAAGTTGAAGCCGTTGGCGGTGCTTGAATAGGCTGATTCAGCTTGAGTGGGGGTTTCGAAGCCTTTGCCCGCACTCACGTAGCCGTGCAAGTCAGGGGTGAAGGCGTACATCACGCTGACCGATGGTGTGTTTTTTTGATAAGTCTTGCTGCCGCTGTCGTTGCCATCATTTAGGAAATGGTCGTCGACCTGCATTTTCATGGTGCTGTGCCGCAGGCCAGCTTGCAGGGTCCAATCGCCCAGTAACCAGTTGGCTTGCACGAAGGGATCAACGCTGGTGGCGGTGTCGATTTCGTCGCGGCCCAGGGCGCCTTTGACTCCATGTACGCCGTTCAAAGTGTTGGAGTAGCCTTGGCGATCATCTTCGCTGCGGTCGTAATCGAGGCCGCTGATGATTGTCAGGTCGCCCGGTACGCTGCTGATGGGTTGCAGCCAATGAATGGAGCCGCCGTAGAACTTTCGGTCAAATGCCACGACGCCACCACGGGCGTTAGCAGGGTTGGTTGCGCCGCTGGGAAACTTGTCCGGGATCGACAGGTACTGAATCATACTGCGGCGCCCGGTATACGCATTGACCTGCAACGTCGCATTGCCGATGTAGCGCTCGTAGTTCATTCCCAATTGCTGGTGATCGATGCTTTTACGCGTGTTATAGGTCAGCGCGTTGGCGCTTACCGAACGCGGATCGGCCTTGTACGCTGTCCAGGTCTGCCCCAGCGGATCCTGCGTACCGTTCTGCTCCAGGCTGCTGTAGATCAATGCCAGCTTGCTGTCGTCATCCGGCTGGAAGTTGAGCTTGGCGAAGGTCTGGTCGCGCCGGGCGCTGCTGTGGTCGCGGTAGCCGTTGGTGTCCATGCGTGAGGCATCGAGCACGAACCCGGCACCATTCGCCGCGCCTTCCGCGCTAAGGTGGTTCTTGTTCAGCCCGTCGCTGCCCACCAGCGTTTCTGCGCCGATGCGCGGTGGGCCTTCGCCGTCGCGGGAGAACATTTGGATCACACCGCCGGCGTTACTGCCATACAGAGTCGCCGCCGGGCCGCGCAGCACTTCGATGCGCTCGGCAGTGTCGAGGTTGAACGTTGCGGCCTGGCCCTGGCCGTCGGGGGTGCTGGCGGGGATGCCATCGGCGATCAGCTTGATGCCGCGTACGCCAAACGCCGAACGGGCGCCGAAGCCGCGGGACGAGATCTGCAAGTCCTGTGCATAGTTCTGGCGGTTCTGCACCACCAGGCCGGGCACGCGGGACAGGGCTTCGGAGGCGTTGATGCCCAGTTGGCCGTTGCTGATTTGTTCACGATTAATGCCGTCTACCGAATACGGCAGGTCGAACGTCCGGCTGGCGCTGCGCGAGCCGGTGACCACGCTGGGATCCAGGATCAGGGGCGCATTGTCGGCTTGGGCGGTGTTGCACAGGCCCAGCAGTAAGGCAAGGCAGGTTGGAGCAGAAGGAGTCATGAAAAGGCCGAGTGGGTAGCGCACGCAAGTAAGGGTGTAAGTGCAAATGTGACAAGTTTAACGACTCGTCCTCTGATTTGCCGAACTCCTTACCGCCTGGCGCATTGGGACGCTTCCTACGCTTAGCGTCGACTGCGCAAGCCTGAAGTCTTGGTTTTGTGGTGCTAGGTTTTCGATCTTTATCAAACGAAAAGAAGAATCAACTATGTGGACTCCTATCCTGCGCTTGCTGATGTTGCTGGGAATGTCGTTGATCGTTGCAGGCTGCGGCACGGCGACCACCGTGCTGCGTGGCGATGACGTTACTGTTCGTGACCTCAAGGGCAAGAAAACCTACTGTCAGTCCGTTTCGCGAATCTACAGTGGCGTAGCTTATGACCTCTGCGTCTTGCATGGGCCTCCCAACTCTGCGGGTGGGCTCTCGTTGAACGGGATTCCATGGGTCATTCTGGATGCGCCGGTTTCCGCGGTGCTGGACACGCTCGTCTTGCCCTACACCATCTACCGCCAAAGCGCCGACGGTAGCATCGAGCTGCGCTAACAGCTTCCTACTGCTTTTAAGCTATAATCCCGCCCTTTAGCTGTTTCCCGCCCGGGCGGGAAGCACACTTTTTTCAGGCGCGATGCGCCTGCATGCAGACTAAAAGAGGCTAGACCCCAGTGGCATTGACGATTCTTGGCCTGTCCGGCGCCCTTAGCCATGATCCTTCCGCAGCCCTGTATATCGACGGCAAGCTGATTGCGGCCGCCGAAGAAGAGCGCTTCGTACGCGACAAACATGCAAAGAACCGCATGCCCTACGAGTCGGCGAAGTTCTGCCTGGAACAGGCTGGCATCAAGCCTTCGGACGTTGACGTGGTGGCGATCCCATTCGCCCCGATCAGCCTGTTCGGCGAGGCACGCTGGCACTACGCCAAGCGCTACTGGTACGCCCCGGACCGCGCCCTCGACGCGATCCTGATGGGTAACCGTCGCTACAAGCGCTATCGCAACAAGATTGTCTGGTGCCTGGAACAACTGGGCTTCGATCCGAAGAAAATCAAGATCGAACCGGTTGAACACCACCTGGCCCACGCTTCCAGCGCCTACCACTGCTCGGGTTTCCAGGAAAAAACCGCGATCCTGGGCATCGACGGCAAAGGTGAGTACGCCACCACGTTCTTCGGCTATGGCGAAAACGGCAAGATCCACAAGATCAAGGAATTCTACGACCCGGATTCTCTCGGCGGCCTGTACGGTGCGATCACCGAGTTCCTCGGTTTCGAGATGCTCGACGGTGAGTTCAAGGTCATGGGCATGGCGCCGTACGGTGATGCCAGCAAGTACGACTTCTCGCGTTTGGCGTCCTTTGAAAACGGCGAGCTGGTGATCAACACCGACTACGCCAACGTCATCGGCCTGCGTCGCTACAAAGAGAAGGGCAAGGGTTTCTACTTCTCGCCAAAACTGATCGAGTGGCTGGGCCCCAAGCGCGAAGGCGACATTGCCGACGAGCCGTATATCCACTACGCCGCCAGTATGCAGGCGTTGTTCGAGAAGCTGGCCTTGCAGATGATCGACCATTACCTGGGCGACATCCTCAAGGACACCGGCAAGCTGGCCTTCGCCGGCGGCTGTGCGCTGAACGTCAAGCTGAACCAGAAGATCATTGCCCGCGACGACGTGAAAGAGTTGTTCGTGCAGCCGGCGTCCGGTGATGCCGGCACGGCTGTCGGCGCGGCCGCCTATGTATCCCACGCTCGTGGTGTACCGGTGGAGAAGATGGAGCACGTGTACCTCGGCCCGTCCTATAGCAACGAAGACGTGATCGCCGCTTGCGCCAAGCACGAGAGCAAGCCGAACTGGCGCAAGATCGAAAACATGCCCAAGCGCATCGCCAAGATCATGGTCGACGGTAACCCGGTGGCCTGGTTTCAGGGCCGCATGGAGTTTGGCCCGCGTGCCTTGGGTGGGCGTTCGATTATCGGCTGCCCAAGCGCCACCGGCGTGGCTGACCGCATCAACCACCAGATCAAGTTCCGCGAGCGCTGGAGGCCTTTCTGCCCGTCGATGCTCGACACCGTGGCCCCGCAGATGATCAAGGTCGATCACCCGGCGCCGTTCATGACCTTCACCTTTGAAGTGTCGGAAGAGTGGAAGACCCGCGTGCCTGAAGTGGTGCATGAAGATGGCACGTCCCGCGCTCAGGTACTCAAGCGCGAATACAACCCGCGCTACTACGACATGATGAAAGAGCTGGAAGTGCTGACCGGCAACGGCGTGTCCCTGAACACCTCGCTCAACCGTCGTGGCGAGGCGATGATCTGCTCGCCGACCGACGCGCTGAACATGTTCTTCGGCTCGGACCTGCAGTACCTGATCATGGAAGACATCCTGGTCGTGAAAGACGGCGTGGACCCTTATGACGCCGTGGTTTAAATGCTGAACCGCTTCCAGGGCTGGCGTGAACGTGGCTGGGCGCCTGTCGAGGCCGAGGTTTACGCCCAGGCCTGGCAGCGTTACGGCGGCAGCGTGGCGACCCACCCGCAGGTTATCGAGCGGTTGGCTGGCCTGGCGCAGATTCCGGTACGCTACCTGGGCTGGGAACAAGGTGGCGAACTCAAGGGGGCGATAGCCACCTGGGGGCGCGATCTGGCTCTCTCCAAGGACGTGCTCAAGCGCACCGGCAAGAAAGGCCTGTTTGACCTGGGCAATGCCGAGGTCATCCTGCCCATTGCCGTCGATGCGCAGTTGCCGCTGCGCCACCGGGCGCGCTACCTGTCGGCCCTTAACGAAGGGCGCGTCAGTACCCTCAAGCCCCAGGCCGAGCAATTGGCCATGGCGCGCACGCCCGAAGAGCTGTCGAAGAAGTTTCGCTACAACCAACGACGTGAATTGCGTTTGCTGGAAGAAGCGGGCGGCGTGGTGCGGGCGGTCAGTGAGTTCTCCAGCGTGGAACTGGCGGCGATTTATTGCGATCTGTTCCAGCGTCGCTGGGGGTTCCCGGCGGCTGGTGCGGCGCGTTTGGCCGAGGTGCTGGAGCTGCTCAAGGAGTTTGTGTTCGGCTCGGTGCTGTTTCTCAATGACGCCGCGATTGCGGTGCAATTGGTGTATCAGGTGCAGTCCAATGAATGGTTCAGCGCCGAGTACGTCAACGGCGGCGTCGACCCGCAAACCCGTGCGTTCAGCCCTGGCAGCGTGTTGAGTTTCCTCAATACCCAAAGCGCCTGGGAGCAGGCGCGGGCGGCGAACAAGTCGCTGCGCTTTTCCTTCGGTCGTTCCGACCGTGAGTATAAGGAGCGCTGGTGCAACCCGGTGCCGGTGTTCAGCGTATGAGTCGCAAACAGCAACTGCTCAAGCGCCATCGGCGCAACAAGCGCATTGCGCTGTTGATCGGCTTGGCGGTGCTGGTTGCCACCGGTGTAATGGTGGCCTGGTGGCTGCCGCCGATGTTGGCGGTATTGCTATGGGCGGCCCATGAAGCGTGGTTTGCCGATCACCTGTTCTACTCGCCCAGCGACCACTATGAGTACGCATTCCCAGCCGGCAGCGAGCAGCCCGGTTTGCGCCTGGAGTCGGGGCGGCTGTTGCTGGATGCGCCGCTGGCGAACGATGAAACCCTGATTATTGGCGTTGAGTTGAAAAGTTCGTGGCTGGGGCGCTTCCTAGACCCGGCGGTGGACCTGTTGGGCCTTGACTCAGCGGACCGCCAAACCTTTGAACGTGGCGTCAACGGGCGCCGCTATCTCAACCTGACCGGCGCTGCACAAGCACTGGCGGCGGGCAACATCAGCTTGCGCGGGCGCTTTTGCCGGATCCAGGGGCAGCCGATTCTGTGGCGTTTCCACCAACCGGACTATCGCCAGCAACGTGTGATGGTGATCGCTCCTCACGCCGACGATGCCGAGCTGGCCGCGTTCAGCCTTTACAGTCAAGCGGCTGAAAGCTGGATCGTGACCCTGACCGCCGGGGAGATCGAAGCCGAGCACTATCAGCAGATGGGTTTGCCCAAGGCCCAAGCATCACGCCTCAAGGGCCGCTTGCGTGCCTGGGACAGCGTCGCGGTGCCGCGT
Source organism: Pseudomonas sp. NCIMB 10586 (assembly GCF_023127895.1). NCBI lineage: Bacteria > Pseudomonadati > Pseudomonadota > Gammaproteobacteria > Pseudomonadales > Pseudomonadaceae > Pseudomonas > Pseudomonas sp. NCIMB 10586. The sequence continues at coordinate 191,545 of NZ_SPKQ01000047.1, read as the reverse complement.
TGGGCCGGGGTGCCCGAAGCACAATGCGTGCAGTTGGGTTACTTCTGCATGCAATTGCAGGCCATGCAGGCTGCGCCGGACCAGCCTCAGGCGTCGCGCGAAGCGGATTTGGCCGACACGCGGCTATTTCGCCAGTTCAACGGCTTTGCCCTGCCGGGTGATGCAGATGGCGCACCGACCTGGCACAACCTGATCGCCGACCTGCGCGCACTGCTGCTCAAGGCGCGCCCTCAGGTGATCGTGTTGCCCACGCCATTGCTGGACCCCCACGCTGACCACATCTGCGCCCATGCGGCGGTGCTTGAAGCTCTGCAGGGCCTGGAGTGGCAGCCCGACACGTTGCTCGGTTATGCCAACCACCTGCATGATAATGACCGCTGGCCCATGGGTGACTCCGGTGCTGGGATGGCGCTGCCGCCACGTTTCGATTCATCGCCCGAGATGGTGCCGTGCAGCTTTGCACTCACCTTGAGCCAGCAGCAGGACAAGGCCATGGCCCTGGGCATGATGCACGACTTGCAGCCGCGCGCGCCGCTCAAGCGCCGGGTGCGCAAGTGGTTGCAGCAAGTGCTGGCCGGACGTAGTCCATCGCCTTACGGCGAGAACGAATTCTTTCGCAAAGCCGTGCGTCGTCACGAGCTGTTGTGGGTCCTTAAGCAGGACTGAGAACCTCTCGAAGGTAGGCCAGCGTGGGTCTGCCGCCCATTTTTACCGGGCCTTGCGCCCGTAGCCAGATCGCTGCATGGAGAGTTATGAAGCCGCGTTTCAAGGTTTTGCAGTTACAGCCGGACTACAACGTCAAGACCCATGACTTCGCCGACCTGGGTGAGCAAATCGTCAAATCCCTGCCGCCTGAACGTTTCGAGGTGACCTCCGGATTTCTAAGCGGTCGTCCGCTGCCCGGCCAGCCCCTGAGCGTGGCTGAGCATTCCCACTATTTCGAGCTGCCGGAGAAGTCTCTCAAGGGCATTCGTTTTGGCGCCATGTGGCAGATCTACAAATATTGCCGCGAGCAGAAGTTCGATGTGGTCATTTGTAACCGCTTCAAATCGGTGAACATGATGCTGTCGCTCAATCGCTGGTTGAAAATCCCTCTGTGCATCGGTATCTCCCACGGTTTTGGCGAATATGCCCGTGGTTACCGTCGGCGTCAGACCCAGCGCTGGGTCAGCCCGGCCTGGCGTTTTGTCGGCGTGTCGGAAGCGGTGAAGGACTACCTGGTGGACCTCAACTGTGGGTTCACCCGTGAAAACACCAGCTACGTCACCAACGCCATCGACATTCCCCAGGCAGAAGCCTTGCAACTGTCCCGTGAGGACGCACGCAAGGCCCTGGGCCTGCCAATGGAAGCACGGATGATCGGCGCTCTGGGCCGCCTGGTGCCGATCAAGGGCCATACTCATCTGCTGCAGGCCTTCGCCACGCTCAAGGATAAATACCCTGAGGCGCAGGTGGGCATCATTGGTTCCGGGCGCGCCGAAGCCGATTTGCGTGCCGATATCGAACGCTTGGGCCTGAACGGTCGTGCGCACTTGCTGGGCTTTCGCGAAGACGGCATGAAGTATGTGCGCGGCTTCGACATCTGGACCATGCCGTCGCTGTTCGAGGGCCTGGGCCTGGCTCTGCTGGAAGGCATGAGCGGCCATCTGCCGGTGATTGCCTCCAACGGACCGGCAATGCTGCCCCTGGTGCAGGGCGCGGGTGGGCTGTCCCATGACCCGGGCAACGTCGAGCAGCTGGCTGCAGCCCTGGATACTTATCTGGCACTGAGCGATGAACAGCTGCGCGAAAAGGGTGAAGAGGTGTTCCGCTATCTGGAGGCCAACCACACCCTTGACGAGTTCAAGCACAAGTACCTGACCCTGATTGAAACCGGTTTGCGTGAAGTAGGTAGAGCATGAATCAGCAACAGCCCCTGGTCTCGGTGATCATCGCCTCCTATAACCATGGCCAGTACATCGAACAGAGCATCCTCAGCGTGCTGGGGCAGACCTACCCCAATATCGAACTGTTGGTGGTGGATGACGGTTCCAAGGATGACAGCGTCGAACGCATCCAGCGCTTGCAGGCCGAGCACGGCTTTGATTTCCAGGTGCAGCAGAACCAAGGCCTCAGCGCCACCTTGAACGGTGCGATCGCTCGTGCCAAGGGTAGCCTGATCGCGCCGTTCGGTTCGGATGACATCATGTTGCCGGACCGTCTCGCCACTCAGGTTGCGTACATGGAGGGCAAGCCGAAGGTGGGCATGTGCGCCGGCAATATCGAGCTGATCGACGGTGACGGCAACCTGCACCCGGAGAAGAAGCAACGTCGCGACGTGCCGTTTCGCAGCCTCGACTTCGACGATATATTCCTGGACCGCAAGCCCTTTCCGCCGGCGCCGACCATGCTGATTCGTCGCGACGTACTGGAGGAGGTCGGCGGGTTCGACCCGCAGATTCCCCTGGAGGACTTGCTGATCCAGCTGAAGATCACGGCGGCGGGCTATACCATCGACGCTTTGGGTGTGGTGATGGCCAAATATCGCCAGCACGCTACCAACACGTACAAGAACCACCGTTACATGATCCAGAACATTCTCAAGACTTACGCATTGTTCAGCGATCACCCGGCCTATGATCAGGTGCGCTACAACTTCCTGAACTCAATGTTCCTCAAGACCGCCGACCGCGACCGCCCGTTGGCGCGCGAGATTCTCAAGCAGATCCCGTTGAAGTTCTGGGGGCGCAAGACCTTGCGTGGGTTGGTGAGGTTGTATCTGGCGCCGCTCAGGAGCTGAAACGGCGCCATCCCTCCTACTACAGGCCCTGTACCTGCTCGCGGATTTTCGCAGTGGCGGCCGGGCTTGCCACCGAGGCATACCCTTTGACCAGTTGTTCGAAATGCGTTTCGAACAGCCAGTTGCGGTCTTGTGGGTAGCGCTGCATGTGACGCAGGTTACGTTGGCGCAGCGCATAACGCAGTGAAGAGGGGTAGATGCGCAGGTCAGCGATGTCGATCAGGCCGAACTCGCCATCGTCCATCAACAACACATTGCCCAGGTGCAACGAGCGAAAGTACACCCCTCGCTCGTGCAACTGCGCCATGAACCGGCCAAAACGCTCCACCAGTGATTCGCGCAGGCTGCTGTCCAGGCTTTGCAACGCCTGGCGCAAAGTCAGGCCGGGCAGGGGGGTGTAGGCAACCGCGCTGCTGGCATCGCTCAGGCGATAGAGTCCGAGGATCTGTGGCGTTGGAATGCCCAGGGTACGTAGTTGCTCGCTGTTGCTGGCAAAGCGCTCGGAATAAGGGTTGAAGCTGCCGGAAGTGTACCAGCGGCGTGGGCGGAACAGCTTGAGGAAGCTGCCGTCTGCCAGGCGCAGGACTTTTGGCCCCAAGCCATCGGCTTCAATGACATGGGCGTTGCTGCACAGCTGCTCGAAAGCCGGGGCCTTGATGTTCTGTACCGGCATGCGCAGCAGGCTGCGGTGGCGCTGGGCGAGGCTCAGACCTGTGATAATTGCCAACGGAATCCACAGCAGGAACCAGTGTTCTTTGGGGCGCGACAATATGCCGCCGCCTTCGGTCAGGCCCGCGCCGATGCCGTAAGCCAGCAGTGACGAAGCCAGGATGAACAACGGCTGGGCGCGTTCCTTCAGGCCTTTGTATAGAGCCCAACCGAGCATGAAGGCCCAAGGGATAAAGCCGATGATGCCGACGTAATAAAGCACGCCGAGGGCAAAGCTGTGGGGTTCGCGCAGTTGGTAGCCATCGGACACGGTCAGGTATAGCTCGGAATCGTAGCTATGCCCAATCCAGGGGTGTTCGGCGATGAGCTGCAATGTCATGGTCCACAGTTCGAGGCGGAACGAGCTGCCGCGTCCAGTGATCATTTCGGGGAAAAACAACAAGAGTCCGGCTGCACCCAGGACCAAGCCGGCGAAAAGCATCGCTGCGCGGCGGTTACGGCTGACAAAGCTCAACCATAGGACGGCCAACGTCAACGCTACTAATGCAGTGCGTGAACCGGTTGCTAAAACCGCGGCGGTCATGATCGCCAGGGCCGGTACGCTGAACCACAACACCTTCATGCGCTGGGTGGTCATGCAGACGTACAGCCAGTACACGGTGAAAAAACCAAAAAGGTGCGAACTCAGCAGCGGGTTATCAAGCGCGCCAAGGCCGCCGATCATGCGCATACCGGGCGAATAACCCTTGGCGAACGCCACCAGGTTGCCCAGGCTGACTACCAGCGCAATGACAGCGGCGCTGAAGAACATCGGCTTGAACAGTTCATTGCGGTAATGCAGCAACAGCCCGCAGCCACCAAACAGCATGAAGGTGTTCAACGGCCGCTTGAACAGGTCGGTATCGGAGCTGGGTTCGGGACTCCAGAGCAGGCTGGTCAGGGCCCAGGCGGAGAATGCTACAAACGCGATGACCAGAGGTTCTCGTAACAGGTCCTTGAGTTCCCGGGGGCGCATGCACAACAGGAACAAGGTCGGTACGCTGAACAGGATATAGACGATTCTGTGCAGCACATTGCGATTGCCGACAAAGAACAGCGCACTCAGGAGCAGCAACAAGCCAACAGGCAAAATCCATAGGACCAGGAAGTCGAAAACGCGATTTGAGCCATAAATAAGGCGCTTGGAGTGCATACAGTAAAGCCATTCCAGAAAGAGAAAGCCGACCATCTTAAGCTAGTGGCTAAGTAATGTCGCCGGTCGGATCCAACCGGGCCGCGGGTATACCGGGTGCAAGTACAACAGAGAAGCTGTGCTAAAGTCAGCCTCCTTTTTCAAAACGCCGCGTGATATGACCGACTCCAGTCCGAGCGCAAGCCCTTCGAGCTTGAAAATATACTTCCGCCTGCTCAGTTACGTTAAGCCCTACATGGGCTTGTTCGCGTTGAGTATCCTTGGATTTCTGATTTTCGCGTCGACCCAACCGATGCTGGGTTACATCCTCAAGTACTTTGTAGACGGCCTTTCCAATCCGGAAGCCGTGTTGTTCCCCACCGTACCCTTCCTGCGCGATCTGCAACTGCTGCAGGCGGTGCCGCTGCTGATCATCCTGATCGCGGCCTGGCAGGGCCTGGGTTCGTTCCTGGGCAACTATCTGTTGGCCAAGGTCTCCCTGGGGCTGGTCCATGACCTGCGGGTGCAGTTGTTCAACAACTTGTTGACGCTGCCCAACCGTTACTTCGATAACCACAACTCCGGGCACCTGATTTCCCGCATCACCTTCAACGTGACCATGGTCACGGGTGCGGCAACCGATGCCATCAAGGTGGTAATTCGCGAAGGCATGACGGTGATCTTCCTGTTCGCCTCCCTGCTGTACATGAACTGGCGCCTGACGCTGGTCATGATCGCGATCCTGCCGTTGATTGCGGTAATGGTCAGCACCGCCAGCAAGAAATTCCGCAAGCAGAGCAAGAAGATCCAGGTGGCCATGGGCGACGTGACCCACGTGGCCTCGGAAACCATCCAGGGCTACCGCGTAGTGCGCAGCTTTGGTGGCGAAGTCTACGAAGAGAAGCGCTTTTTCAAGGCCAGCCAGAGCAACACCAACAAGCAACTGCGCATGACTCGCACCGGGGCGATCTACACCCCGGCGCTGCAGTTGGTGATCTACTCCGCCATGGCCGTGCTGATGTTCCTGGTCCTGTATCTGCGTGGCGATGCCTCGGCGGGTGACATGGTGGCCTACATCACCCTGGCTGGCTTGTTGCCCAAGCCGATCCGTCAGCTCTCGGAGGTCAGTTCGACCATCCAGAAGGGTGTTGCGGGCGCCGAGAGCATCTTTGAACAATTGGACGAAGACGTTGAGGTCGACCACGGCACCATCGAGCGCGACAAGGTCAATGGCCGCCTGGAAGTGCGCAATCTGAACTTCACCTACCCAGGCACCGAACGCCATGTGCTCAAGGACATCAGCTTCACCGCCGAGCCTGGGCATATGATCGCTCTGGTGGGTCGTTCAGGCAGCGGCAAGTCGACCCTGGCCAGCCTGATCCCGCGTTTCTACCACCATGAAAGCGGAGAGATCCTGCTCGATGGCGTAGAGATCGAAGACTACAAGCTGCTCAACCTGCGCAAGCATATTGCTCAGGTCACCCAGCACGTGACCCTGTTCAGCGACACCGTAACCAACAACATCGCCTACGGCGACCTGGCCGGTGCACCTCGTGCCGACGTTGAAGCGGCGGCGGCGGATGCCAATGCCAAGGACTTCATCGACCAGTTGCCCAAAGGCTTCGATACCCAGGTCGGTGAGAACGGCGTGCTGTTGTCCGGCGGCCAGCGTCAGCGCCTGGCGATTGCGCGCGCCTTGCTCAAGAACGCGCCGCTGCTGATTCTCGACGAGGCTACTTCGGCCCTTGATACCGAGTCCGAGCGGCATATCCAGGCGGCACTGGACAAAGTCATGCAAGGCCGTACGACCTTGGTGATCGCGCACCGATTGTCGACTATCGAGAAAGCCGACCTGATTCTGGTGATGGATGACGGGCGGATTGTCGAGCGCGGTACCCACGGCGAGTTGCTGGCGCAGAACGGCTATTACGCTCGCCTGCATGCCATGGGGCTGGATGCGCCAGTAGCGGCTGACATCACCTGATCCAGCAGCGACACAGAGCTAATGTAGGGGGCTTGCCTCCGATAGCGGTGGATCAGCCGGCATTTGTGCAAGCTGATACACCGCCATCGGGCGCAAGCCCCCTTCCACATTTGGCCTGCAGTGCGCGCAAGCGACCGCAAACCCTGTGCTAATATCGCGCCCCTGTTCATTTTGTATGTGGGTTGCTCCATGAAGTTGTCCATGCCGCGATTCAATCAAGCCGCTGTCTTGGTGGTCGGCGATGTCATGCTCGACCGTTACTGGCATGGTGGTACCTCACGGATTTCCCCTGAGGCTCCGGTACCGGTCGTCAAGGTCGAGCAAATCGAAGACCGCCCGGGTGGCGCTGCCAACGTCGCGCTCAATATTGCCGCCCTCGGTGCCCCGGCTTCCCTGGTGGGTGTGACCGGCGACGACGAAGCTGCCGAAAGCCTGGCCAACAGCCTGCAGGGGGCCGGCGTGCGGGCACTGTTCCAGCGCATCGCCCATCAGCCGACGATCGTCAAGCTGCGGGTCATGAGCCGTCACCAGCAATTGCTGCGTATCGATTTTGAAGAGCCCTTCGCCACCGACGCCCTGGCCCTCGGCGACCAGGTCGAGGCGCTGCTCGAAGGTATCAAGGTGCTGGTATTGTCCGACTACGGCAAAGGCGCCTTGCAGAATCACCAGGTGCTGATCCAGGCCGCCAAGGCTCGCAACATTCCGGTACTCGCCGATCCCAAGGGCAAGGATTTCTCGGTGTATCGAGGCGCCAGCCTGCTCACGCCTAACCTCAGTGAGTTCGAAACCATCGTCGGCGGTTGTGCCGATGAGCACGAACTGGTGAGCAAGGGCGCGGCGCTGATGGCCGAGCTTGATCTGGGCGCCTTGCTGGTGACCCGTGGCGAGCACGGTATGACCCTGCTGCGACCTGACCATCCGGCCATGCACCTGCCGGCGCGGGCCCGTGAAGTGTTCGACGTTACCGGTGCCGGTGACACCGTGATTTCCACCCTGGCGGCGTCTATCGCGGCCGGTGAGGAACTGCCCCACGCCGTGGCCCTGGCCAACCTGGCGGCGGGCATTGTGGTGGGCAAGCTGGGTACCGCGGCCATCAGCGCACCGGAGTTGCGCCGTGCGATCCAGCGCTCCGAAGGCTCGGAGCGCGGTGTGCTGGGCCTGGAGCAGTTGCTGCTGGCGATTGACGATGCACGTGCCCATAACGAAAGCATTGTGTTCACCAACGGTTGCTTTGACATCCTGCACGCCGGGCATGTGACGTATCTGGAGCAGGCGAGTGCCCAAGGCGATCGCTTGATCGTTGCGGTCAACGATGATGCATCGGTCAGTCGCTTGAAAGGCCCGGGCCGTCCGATCAACAGTGTCGATCGGCGCATGGCGGTATTGGCGGGCCTGGGTGCGGTGGACTGGGTGATCAGCTTCTCCGAGGGCACCCCGGAAAACCTGCTGGCCCAGGTCAAGCCGGACGTGCTGGTCAAGGGCGGTGACTACACCGTCGACCAGGTGGTCGGTGCGGATATCGTCAGCGCCTATGGCGGCACGGTCAAAGTGCTGGGGCTGGTTGAAAACAGCTCCACCACCGCTATCGTCGAAAAGATCCGCAACAACGAGTAATGCCCGTGGGGCGAGCCTGCTCGCCCCTAGGGGGCGTTCTCAATTGGTTTCCCCGCCGCGTTGTCGCCTTAAAGCGGGCCAGGCAAGGCGCAGGCCGCTGGGAATGGTTGTTCCCTTTCCAAGGCCTGCAACGCAGGCTGGCCCGCTTTAAGGCACAACCCGAAGGGGGAAACTAATTGAGAACGCCCCCTAGCCCTTCTTTGGCACGATCTTGCGCAGCATCTGCCGCGCCTTGCCGGTCAGGCGCTTGAGTTTCGAGTCCTTTTCCGGCTCTGCCAGGCCTTGCTGGCGCAGCCAATCCTTCCAGCGAATCCGCTCATCGCGCACCAGCCAGCCCTCTTGCTGGGCAAAGCTTTCCGCCAGGTACAAACCGCGTGTGCTGGCCGGGTACAGCTGATCTTTCTTGACGGTATACAGTTCGGCCAACGGCTCGCCGTCTTTCAATGGCATCAGGTACAGATCCGGGCGCTGACGATCCAGGCGCGCCACCAGTTGGTCACCTTCCAGGCGTTCATCCACATGGAACAAGCTCAGGGACTTGGCTTCCTTTGGCACTTCCAGGCGCAGGTCATAAATCAATTGCAGCGATGCCGTCGGCAGGTGCACATAGGCCCGTGGGCGCTCGATCAGTTGCGTGGTGGCGCAGCGTACCGGGCGTGCGGCGCCGGACAGGGGGCTCAGGCGAAACGGTAGGGCTTCGCGGTAATGCAGGGCGGCGGAGTAGGGCGCCGGTAGCCAGGTGTCATTGAAGCGCCCGCCGAGCCAGCCTTCAGGCGTCTCCAGCAGGCACTCTTCGGCAATTTCCTGGATCGCGGTGTGCAGCGGCAGGTTCAGTTCATGGGCCGGTACGTAGCCGGAGATCAGCTTGAGCACCACATCGCCGCGGTCCTGACGACGCTGGCGCACCAGCACCCAGTAATCCTTGTTTTGCCAGTGCAGTGTCAGGCGCACCGAGACGCCGAGGTTCGCCAGTTCCAGGGCGAAGCGTTCGGCATCCGGCACCTCCACCGGCTTGCGCCGTTGCAGGGTCTGGGCAAAGTTGAGCGGCATGCCGACGCTCTGGTAGCTCAGGCCTTCGGGGGTGGCCTCTACGTGCAGCGGCAGTGTCTTGAAGTTACTGGGGTTCTTTCTTATGAGCGTACGCGGCATGTCGGCTCCTTTGTGCGACGGGGTCGGCCGCGTGGGCGGCATCAGAGTTGACGGATGACTCGGGCAGCGGTTGCCACGTTATGGGCCAGGTGCAGCGGATTAATGGTCCCGACAATAGCACTGGCGACGCCCGTTTGCGCAAACAACAGCTGGAAACTGGCATGAATTGGATCCATTCCCGGCTCCAGGCACACGTGACCGCTGGCCAGGGCTTTTTTTACCAGGATGCCCTTGCCATGGGTGGTCGCGTAATCGATCACGGCTTTCTCGGCCTGTTCATTGAGGTTGTAGGTGACCATCGCGCAATCGCCCTGTTCCAGGGCCTTTATGCCGCCTTCGACGGTTTTGCCGGAGAAGCCGAAACCGCCGATCTTGCCGTCCTTCTTCAGTTGGGCCAGGGTCTGGTAAACCTCGCAGTCGTTGAGGATGTGCAAGTCGTTACCGTCGGAGTGCACCAGCACCAAATCGATAAAATCCGTTTCAAGGCGTTTCAGGCTGCGTTCGATCGACATTCGCGTATGGGCCGCGCTGAAGTCGTGACGGGACACGCCATCGGCAAACTCTTCGCCGACCTTGCTGACAATCACCCACTCGTTGCGCTGGCCACGCAGCAACGGGCCCAGGCGTTCCTCACTCATGCCGTAGGCGGGGGCGGTGTCGATCAGGTTGATGCCCAGCTCGCGAGCCTGGCGCAGCAGCATTCGCGCCTCGTCGTCGCCGGGAATCTGAAAGCCGCTGGGGTATTTGACCCCCTGGTCGCGGCCCAGCTTGACGGTGCCCAGTCCCAATGGCGACACCAGCAGGCCGGTGCTGCCCAACGGGCGATGCAGGTCGTGCAGGGTTGGCAGGCTCATGGCAACAGTTGCTCCCAGGCGGGTTGGCCGATAGCCGGTTTTGGCAGTTCGGGCAGTGGGGTGCTGGCGCCGGGGCGAATGCCGTCTCGCTCCAGAGCGTGGAGGACGCGGTCGGCGAAGTCCGGTGCCAGGGCCAGTTTGGTCGGCCAACCGACCAGCAGGCGGCCGTCTTCGGCCAGAAAGGCGTTGTCGGGCCGGCTCAGCCCCGATTGCAGCGGCTCGGCGCGCTCCACCCGCAGGGTCGCCCACCGGGTCTGGCTCATGTCGATCCAGGGCAGCAGGTGCGCCAGCTCTTTCTGGGCGGTGGCAATTTGTTCGTCAGGCGTACGCGCCACGCCATCGGCCTCGGCGATATCCCCGCCCAGGTACCACACCCAGTTGCCATCGGCGGCCGGGTGGGTGGTTACGGTGATGCGTGGCTTGGTACCGCCGCCCAGGCAATGGGCATACAGCGGCTTCAGGCCCGGGCCTTTGGCGATGATCATATGCAACGGGCGCTTTTGCATGGCCGGCTGGCTCAGGCCCAGGGCCGCGAGCAGGTCAGCGGTGCCGGCGCCGGCGCTCAGCACGATGCGCTGGGCACGGATCTCGCGGCCATCGACCTTCAAGCCCACCAGCGTATTACCGTCCAGCAACGGCTCGATTTGCTGGCCTGCGAGCAAGCCGTCACCCGCCAGTTGCGCCAGGCGTTCGATCAGGCTCGGTACGTCCACCACCAACTCCGCCAGACGATAGACCTTGCCCTTGAAGCGGCGGTCTTGCAGGGCAGCAGGCAGCTCTTCGCCCTTGACCTGATCAACGCGGCCGCGCACGGCCTTGCTGGCAAAAAAGCTGGTGAGGTTGCCGGCGAGGGTGCCCGGGGACCACAAATAATGCGCTTGGGACAACACGCGCACACCAGACAGATCCAGCTCACCGTCACCCGCAAGGGCTTCACGCCAGCGCCGCGGCATGTCGGCAATGGCTTCGGAGGCGCCGGTGAGGGCGCCATGCAGGGCGTATTTCGCACCGCCGTGAATGATCCCCTGGGACTTCACGCTTTGCCCGCCGCCCAGGCTGGCGCTTTCTACCAGTACCGTGGAAAACCCCTGGCGGCGCAGGCGCGCATTGAGCCAGAGCCCGGCAACCCCGGCGCCGACAATCAGAACGTCGGTGGAAATAACGGATGGCATCGGCGACCTCAGTGTTCAAGACAAGAGGCGCAGTATACAGGCTGTTGAGTGACGGTCAGTGCCCGGCGGTTTTCGAGAACAGCTGAATCACCACCACGCCCAGCACGATCAAGCCCATGCCCAGCATCGCCGGCACATCCAGCTTCTGCCCGTAGATGAACAGCGCCGCGACACTGACCATCACAATCCCCAGCCCTGCCCAGACCGCGTAAGCCACGCCCACGGGTACGGTGCGCACCACCAGGGTGAGCATCCAGAACGCTACGCCATAACCCGCGATCATCAGCAGCAGCGGGATCGGTGTGCTCAAGCCTTTGACCGCTTTCATGGAGACGGTGGCGATCACTTCCGAGCAAATGGCAATGGCCAGGTAGCAGTAGGCGGCGTTCATGGGGCAATCCTCAAGGTGAAGCTGGTTTGATAAGGTCGGCATTCTAGAGGTTCAACAGATGCGGTAAAGTCATTACCTATCCGAATTCAAGATAGGTTCAACCATGAGCGTGCAGTGGGATCTGGAACAGATGCGCCTGTTTGTCAGCGTTGCCGAGCAGCGTTCGTTCTCTGCCGTAGCGCGCGGGCAACGCAAGGCGCAATCGGCGGTCAGCAATGGCATCGCCCTGCTGGAGGCGGACCTGGGCGTCAACCTGTTTGAACGTAGTAGCGGCCGCCAGCCACGCCTGACCGAAGCCGGCAGCGTGTTGCTGGAAGAAGCACGTGAAGTGCTGCGCCAATGCGAGCGGCTTAACGGCCGGGCGCTGTCCCTCACCCGCGGCGAGGAAGCCTGCCTGCGGCTGGCCCAGGATGAGGCGATGTTGTTTCAGCCGGTGCTCGACAGCCTGGAGGCGCTGGCGGTGCAATACCCGCTCCTGGAAGTGCAGCTGTCCAGCGCCGCCCAGGGCGATGTGGCGCGCAAGCTGGTGGAGCGCCAGGCGGACCTTGGGTTGTTGTTCTATCACGACCAAATCCCGGAGGCCCTTGAGCGGCGGGTAGTGGGCAGTGTGGAAATGGTCACGGTATGCGGGGTGAATCATGCGCTGGCCAAGGAAACTTACGTGACTTGCCAGCATTTGGCCCAGCATCGGCAGTTGCTGATGTCGACCCAGACCAGCGTCTATCCCGGCAGCGAAGCGGCCAGCCCTCTGGTGTGGCGCGCCGACAGCTTCTACGTATTGGCCGAATGGCTGATGAGCGGCCTGGGCTGGGCCTGGCTGCCTCGGCACATCGTGCAATACCCGACCTACCAACAACAGATGGTCGAGTTAGCCAGCGAATGGACACCGCCGGCGCTGGTCGTGGAACTGGTATGGAGGCGCGATGAGCATCTGGGGCCCGCCGCTCGCTTCCTGGCCAAACGATTTGCCGAGTGCTTGCAGGCGATCGACTGAAAAAGCCGATAAACTCCGCCGCCATGAATAGAACTCTCTACAGCTGTCTGTTTTACCTGGCGCTGCCGTTGGTGGCCTTACGTTTATGGCTGCGCGCGCGCAAGGCACCGGCCTATGCCAAGCGTGTGGGCGAACGGTTTTCCTATGGCTTGCCGGTGATGCGCCCCGGCGGCATCTGGGTGCACGCCGTTTCGGTGGGCGAAAGCATTGCCGCCGCGCCGATGATTCGCGCTTTGCTGGCGCGGTATCCGCAACTGCCGATCACTGTCACCTGCATGACGCCTACCGGTTCCGAGCGTATCCAGGCGTTGTTCGCCAATGAGCCGCGCATCCAGCATTGCTACTTGCCCTACGACTTGCCTTGCGCCGCCAAGCGTTTTCTCGACCGTGTGCAGCCCAAGCTGGCGGTGATCATGGAAACCGAGCTATGGCCCAACCATATCCATGCCTGCGCTCAACGCGGTATCCCGGTCGCGCTGGCCAATGCACGTTTGTCGGCGCGTTCGGCAAAGGGCTACGCCCGGTTTGCCAAGCTGACGGCGCCGATGCTGGCGCAAATGAGCCTGTTCGCCGTGCAGACGCAAACCGAGGCGGAGCGCTTTCGCAGTCTGGGCGCACGGCCTGAAACGGTGGAGGTGACTGGCTCGATCAAATTCGACCTGACCATCGACCCCCAATTGACGGCCCGCGCCGCTGAGCTGCGTGAACAGTGGGGCGCCAGCGACCGGCCAGTGTGGATCGCCGCCAGTACCCATGAGGGTGAAGACGAAGTGGTGTTGGCTGCCCATCGCCAATTGCTGGCGAGCTATCCCAACGCGTTGCTGATTCTGGTGCCGCGTCACCAGGAGCGCTTCGACCCGATGTTCGAGCTGAGTGTGCAACAAGGGTTTGCCACGGTGCGTCGCTCCAGCGGTGAGCCGGTCACCGAGCAAACCTCGGTGCTGCTCGGCGATACCATGGGTGAGCTGCTGTTTCTCTACGCCCTGGCCGACAGTGCCTTTGTGGGCGGCAGCCTGGTGCCGACCGGCGGGCACAACCCGCTGGAGCCGGCGGCTTTGGGTAAGCCTGTGATCATGGGGCCGCACCTGTTCAACTTCCTCGAAATCAGCACGATGATGCGCGACGCCGGGGCGTTGCGAGAGGTGGATGATGCAGACGGTTTGGCCGAAGCGGTGCGCCAATTGTTCGAACTGCCGCAGGATGCGCGCAGGATGGCGCAGGCGGGGTTGAAAGTGATGCAGGCCAACCAGGGTGCGTTAAAACGCCTTTTGGACGGTTTGGAAAGATTGATCGCTCACTGACCCAGCGCCCATCAAATGTGGGAGGGGGCTTGCTCCCGATGGCAGTGGGTCAGCCAACCTATTGGGCGACTGACACAGCGCTATCGGGAGCAAGCCCCCTCCCACATTGGTTATGCGGTGAGCTTAATAGCCCGGGCGGGCCTTGAGCTGTTCGGCAGCGGCCTTGGCCAGGTCCGGCGGCAGGAAGTCCTTGTCCGGGTTGTAGTCGGCCTTGAGGTAGCGCGCCAGGTCTTGCAGGTCCCCTGGGTTCAGGGTGCCCGCGGCCTGTTTCAAGCGCAGGTTGTCGAGGATGTAGTCGTAGCGGCTGTTGTTGTAGTTACGCACTGACGCATACAACTGGCGCTGTGAGTCCAGCACATCGACGATGTTGCGCGTGCCCACCTGATAACCGATTTCCGTGGCTTCTACCGCGCTCTGGTTGGAAATGATCGACTGGCGGCGTGCCTGCACCTGCTCCACGTCGGTGTTCACTGCACGGTGCAGGTTGCGGGTGTTTTCCACCACCTGGCGGCGCAGGCCCTCGCGCTGTTGCTCGGACTGGTCGAGGCGTGAATAGGATTCGCGCACTTGCGAACTGGTGAGGCCGCCGCTGTAGATCGGGATGTTCAAACGCAGGCCGATGGTGCGTTGCGACACATCGCCACCGTACGGGATAGGCAACTGATTCGGGTTGCTGAACCCCAGGGCGTCGTTGTCGCCTTTTTCGTATTGCGCGACCGCATCGAGTGTCGGCAGGTGGCCGGCCTTGCGCTGCCTGAGGGTTTCTTCGGCAGCGGTCACGGCGTAATTGCTGGCCAGCAGGTTGAGGTTCTGACGCCCGGCGGTTTCGACCCAGGCCTTGGCGTCGTTCGGCGCCGGCGGCAGCACCGGCAGCGTATGGACGATGCCCTGGATCGAGTTGTATTGGCGGTTGGTCAGGGTAATCAGCGCTTCGAAAGCGTCATCTACCTGGCGCTGGGCCACGATGCGGTTGGCCCGGGCGGTGTCGTAGCTGGCCTGGGATTGCAGCACGTCGGTCTTGTCCGACAGGCCCACATCGAAGCGCTCATTGGACTGGTCGAGCTGACGCTTGAAGGCATTTTCTTCGGCCTTGGTCGATGCCAGGTTGTCCTGGGCACGGAGCACGGCGAAGTAGCTCTCGGCACTTTGCAAAATCAGGTTCTGCTCACTGGCCGACAGTTGCAGCGAGGCTTGCTCGTTGACGGCTTCGGCAGCTTGCAACTGGAACCAGCGATCGGCGCGGAACAGCGGCTGGCTCAGGGTAGCGCGCCAGGAGTGGGCGTCACGGTTGGCCGTGGCGGCGGGCTGGTCGATCTGGGTGCGCACATTGTTACTGTCGGCGCCGGCCGACAGGTTCGGCAGCAAGCCTGCGCGCGCCTGGGGCACCACCTCTTTTTGCGCGCCATATTGAGCGCGGGCAGCGGCCAGGTCGGCGTTGTTGCTCGCCGCTTCCTGATAGACGCTGACCAGATCGGTGTTGGTGGACAAGGGCGCTTCAGCTGCCCAGACCAGTCCGTTGGTCGCACAAGACACGGCAAGAGCCAGTGAAAGTTTGCGCAGCATGAGGCGATCCCTAATTTAAATATTACGGCAATAATTTAGCGCTCAAGGCTAAGGCTGGCCATTCCTGGCGTCAAGCCTTGAAGCAGTGCCCGAGTGTAGTTGCCGGACCTGCGCACAACAATCCCACGATCACGCCATTCATCACGCTGAATGCACCGCTATTGGCAATTTGCCCACGCCATGGTCTAGACTGGCCGCGTTCTTGTCGGGGTGCCTTGTTGGAAGGCTGAGATCGGTAAATACCGGATCCCGTTGAACCTGATCAGGTTAGCGCCTGCGTAGGGAACAAGATTTCTCGTCACCCGGCGAGTCCTCTTGTGCTTCGTCCGGGATGTTGTTCGACAATCGAACAGCCCTCGTGCGCCAAGCACAGCACTGATTCCAGTGCGTCCATCCGTCACAGGTTCGCTCCGACAAAAATCCACCGCCTGGATCAGTTGGAGAGCCCGTGATGAGCACTGAGATAAAAAGTACAAAACCAAAAAATACTGTGCACCTGAGTGAATCGGCCAAGGTCGACTCCGGCTCCGTGCAGCCGTTTACCCGCTCGCAGAAAATCTACGTGCAGGGCTCGCGCCCCGATATCCGCGTACCGATGCGGGAAATCAGCCTGGATGTGACCCCCACCGAGTTTGGCGGCGAAATCAACGCCCCTGTGGTGGTTTACGACACCTCCGGCCCCTATACCGACCCCAACGTCATCATCGATGTGCGCAAAGGCCTGGCTGATGTGCGCTCGCCGTGGATCGAAGAGCGTGGCGATACCGAGCGGTTGTCCTGCCTGAGTTCCAAATACGGCCAGGAACGCCTGGATAACCCGGACCTGGCCTACCTGCGCTTTGCCCACCTGCAAAACCCGCGTCGGGCGAAGGCCGGGGCCAACGTCAGCCAGATGCACTACGCACGAAAAGGCATCATTACGCCCGAGATGGAATACGTGGCCATCCGCGAAAACATGAAACTCGAAGAAGCACGTGCAGCCGGCCTGCTCAAGCAACAACATGCCGGGCACAGCTTTGGTGCCAGCATTCCGAAAATCATCACGCCTGAATTCGTGCGCGAAGAAATCGCCCGCGGCCGCGCAATTATCCCGGCCAACATCAACCACACCGAGCTGGAACCGATGATCATCGGCCGTAACTTCCTGGTGAAGATCAACGGCAATATCGGCAACAGCGCCTTGGGTTCGTCCATTGAAGAAGAAGTGGCGAAAATGACCTGGGGTATCCGCTGGGGTTCGGACAACATCATGGACTTGTCCACCGGCAAACATATTCACGAAACCCGCGAATGGATCATCCGTAACTCGCCCGTACCAATTGGCACCGTGCCGATCTACCAGGCCCTGGAAAAAGTCGACGGCGTGGCCGAGGACCTGACCTGGGAGTTGTTCCGCGACACCCTGATCGAGCAAGCCGAGCAGGGTGTGGACTATTTCACCATCCACGCCGGCGTGTTGCTGCGTTACGTACCGCTGACTGCCAACCGCGTGACCGGCATTGTCAGCCGTGGCGGCGCGATCATGGCCAAGTGGTGCCTGGCCCACCACAAGGAAAACTTCGCCTACACGCATTTCGAAGAAATCTGCGAAATCATGAAGGCCTATGACGTCAGCTTCTCCCTGGGGGACGGCCTGCGCCCGGGTTCGGTGGCCGATGCCAACGACGCTGCGCAATTCGGCGAGCTGGAAACCCTGGGCGAGTTGACCAAGATCGCCTGGAAGCACGACGTGCAAACCATGATCGAAGGCCCCGGCCATGTGCCGATGCAGTTGATCAAGGAGAACATGGACAAGCAACTGGAGTGCTGCGACGAGGCGCCGTTCTACACCCTCGGCCCGCTGACCACCGACATCGCGCCGGGCTACGATCACATCACTTCAGGTATCGGCGCGGCGATGATCGGCTGGTTCGGATGCGCCATGCTCTGCTACGTCACGCCCAAGGAACACCTGGGTTTGCCGAACAAGGATGATGTGAAGACCGGGATCATCACCTACAAGATCGCCGCACACGCCGCAGACCTTGCCAAGGGCCATCCGGGTGCGCAGATTCGCGATAACGCCTTGAGCAAGGCACGCTTCGAATTCCGTTGGGAAGACCAGTTCAATCTCGGCCTGGACCCAGACACCGCACGGGCGTTTCACGACGAAACGCTGCCGAAGGAGTCGGCCAAGGTGGCGCATTTCTGCTCCATGTGCGGGCCGAAATTCTGTTCGATGAAGGTGACTCACGAAGTGCGTGAGTATGCGGCCAACCAGCGTATTGAAGCGGTGGATGTGGACGTGGCCAAGGGGTTGGCCGAGCAGGCGGAGCGGTTCAAGCGCGAAGGCAGTCAGCTCTACAAGAAGGTCTGATCCCGAGTCGGCGGTGCCTGCACGGCCGTCATCGCGGGCAAGCCCGGCTCCCACAGTTGATCGAGTTGTAGACAATTTTTGTGTCCACAGCCGGTCCCCTGTGGGAGCGGGCTTGCCCGCGATAGCGATCTCCCAAACAACAAGTGCCCCTTAGAGATCACACCCTTGGGCGGTCAGTGGCCCGCTGACGTTTGTACGGCAAATCCTGCGCAAATGGGGGATTTGGCTGCTGGCACTGGCGGGCGCCGGGCTCGGCATTCCGCTGCTGTTGATTCTGCTCGATGAGTCGGAAAACGCCTTTGCCGATATTCACTCGGCGGCGGTGTCCAGTGGGATGCTGTCGCGTATGAAAGTCGAGCACCTGGCGTTGGCCATTGGCCTGGTCTGTACCTTGATTGCCTGTTTTGCACCCTTGGCGCAATACCAGAACTTCCTGCTGCTGATCGGCTCAGTGTTTGCGCCGCTGTTCGGCGTGGTCGGTGCGACCCTGCCGGCATTGCTGCTGGCAGGGCTGTTGCAGTTGATTCTGGGCCGGGTTAGTGGCGTGCAGGCATCAGTTCAGGCTTGATCACACCCGTGAGGCGCGTATAGGGGATGGTAATTTCGATCAGCCCCTGTGCGTAAGGGGCGATGGTGGCAACGTTGTACTTGAGTACTACGCCACCACTGGTCAAGGCCACGTTCGGGGTTTTCTGGAACGGCCAGTTCTTCAGGAACTCCGGATCGCGGTCCATCTTGGTGTTGATCAACCAACTGTTATGCGCAACTTTCGCGGTGTTCCAGAATGCCTGCTCCTGGCCCGGCAGCAACATGTCAGCCAGGCTCAACTCCTTGTGCAGCAGGCGCGAATAGTTGATGAAACCACGGCCCGGCTCACCATGAGCGACGCCGGTGTCGAGGTAGCTGGACACTTCAACGATCACCAGTGCGTCATGTTGCTCGCGTACCTTGGCTTGCAGATACATGCTGTGGCGGTCCGCGGATTCGCGCAGGAACTTGTCTCGATAGGCATTGAGCGTGGCAGGCACACTGGCGCCAGGCGTAGTGCGGGTCATCTGCAGCAGGCGCTGTTCCACCAGGCTGTCGAGTTGCGGGTCGGCGGGGAAGTGCACGGTATCGATGTTCACCAGTGGGCAGTCCGGGCTATCACAGCCAGGCTTGATCTGTTCCGACTTGTCGGTCGTGACGTCCAGCGGCTTGAGCTGGCCGGGTTGGAACAGGCTCTGGCAAGCACCCAGGGTCAAGGCAATACAGGCCATGGAGGCGATTTTGAAAAGCGACATGTGTGTCCTTCGTAAATCGATGGAAAGCGAAAAGAGTAGCGCTTGGACTGCCAACAAGGCAGTCAGTTCGCCACTAGACTGATGGGGGAGAGTTTGACGTCCGCCGCCGGTCCCGGCAACCGGAAAGGGGCTGCATCAACGGGCAACGGCGCGTTAGGATGGCGCCAATTGCACAAGCACACTCCTTGTCAAAGAGAGGAAACACATGACGGACACCGCGAAGTCCACGCCGAACAAGATCGAGATCGTTCAGCGCGACAATAGCTACCAGGGCTTCTACAAGCTCGATCACGTGCAACTGCGCCACGAGAAATTCGACGGTGGCATGAGCCGCGTGATCAGCCGCGAAGTCTTCGTTCGCCATGACGCTGTGTGCGTGCTGCCCTACGACCCGCAACGTGACGAGGTGGTGCTGATCGAACAGTTCCGCGTGGGCGCCATGGGCCGCGCCGGCAACCCGTGGTTGGTAGAGATGGTCGCCGGCCTGATTGACAAGGATGAGCAACCGGAGGAGGTTGCACACCGCGAGGCCGAGGAGGAAGCTGGGTTGACGTTCTCCGCGCTGTGGCCGATCACCAAGTACTTCCCGTCGCCCGGCGGCAGTACCGAATTTGTCCACCTGTACCTGGGCCGTTGCGACGGCACGGGTGCTGGTGGCATCCATGGATTGGAAGAAGAGGCAGAAGATATCCGCGTCACCGTCTGGGCATTCGAAGACGCCCTGCAAGCGGTGCGCGACGGCAAAATTTCCAATGCAGCCAGCATCATCGCCCTGCAATGGCTTGCGCTTAACCGCGCGGAAGTGAGGGGGCTATGGCAGTAAAGGCACGGGAACGTTATCGAGTTGACCTGATCGGGCTGCAAGCCGCCTGCGAGGCCAATTATGCGCGGCTGATGCGCCTGCTTCCCGACATGCGTCACACTCCCGAGGCGCGGCGTATCGCCGTGACCCATGGCGACCAGATGCTTGGTGTGCTGACCCTGGAAGTCATCGTCAATTGCCCGTACACCACCACCCTGCGCGTACGCCAGGAACACAGCCTGCCCTGGCTGCCGGTGCCGCAACTTGAAGTGCAGGTGTACCACGACGCGCGTATGGCCGAAGTGATCAGCGCCGAACATGCGCGACGCTTTCGCAGCATCTATCCTTACCCGAATGTGTTCATGCACCAACCCGATGAGAAAGCACAGCTCAATGTGTTCCTCGGTGAATGGCTGAGCCACTGCCTGGCCCTGGGCCATGAGTTCGAAGTTGTGCGCTAGATGTGAATTGAGCCTGTTTCTCAGGTTTCCTCTTTGAGTCCTGCCCTAGCATAATCGTCAAATTATCCATGCCTGTGATTGCCAGGGAGAGCGCCTTGCCTCGCGTACCCACCATGAACCCTGATGCTGCGTTGTTGGTGCAATTGTCCGACAGCCATCTGTTTGCCGAAGCGGGCGGTACGCTGCTGGGCATGAACACCCGTGCAAGCTTGCAAAGCGTGATCGACTTGGTGCACGAGCAACAGCCGCGTATTGACCTGGTGCTGGCGACGGGCGACTTGTCCCAGGACGGCACACTGGCGTCGTACCAGCTATTTCGGAACATGACCGCGCCCATCGGTGCGCCGGCGCGCTGGATCCCGGGTAATCATGACGAGCCGCAGGTCATGGCCGAGGCCGCTGTGCAAAGCGATTTGCTCGAGCCCGTGGTGGACGTGGGCAACTGGCGCATAACCCTGCTGGACTCCGCAGTACCGGGTTCGGTGCCCGGTTACCTGCAGGATTCGCAACTGCAATTGCTTGCCCAGGCCCTGAGCGAGGCGCCCAGCCGCCATCATCTTGTGTGCTTGCACCATCATCCAGTGTCCATCGGCTGTGCGTGGATGGAGCCGATCGGCCTGCGCAATCCCGAGGCGCTGTTTGCCGTGCTTGACCGCTTCCCGCAGGTCAAGGCGCTGCTCTGGGGGCATGTGCATCAGGAAATCGACCGCGAGCGCAACGGCGTGCGGTTGCTGGCCTCACCGTCTACCTGCATCCAGTTCGAGCCGGGCAGCGAGGATTTCCAGGTCAGCGAGCAAGCGCCGGGGTATCGCTGGCTGCGCCTGTATGCCGACGGGCGGTTGGAGACGGGGGTAGAGCGGCTTCGGGACTTCGCGTTTACCGTCGACTACGGCAGCAACGGCTATTAAGACCTGCAAACACTGATCAAATGTGGGAGGGAGCAAGCCCCCTCCCACATGGGTTCTGCGGTGTCTGGAAGATCGGGTGCTCACACCTCACTCCGATCCCTGTAAACTGCGCCTCTTTGGCCCAAGCACGGAGAGCCCGGCATGTCCGCTTCGATCCTGTATATCCACGGCTTCAACAGTGCGCCAGCCTCCAACAAGGCCAGCCAGTTGATCACCGTAATGGGCAAGCTTGGCCTGTCCGACCGTTTGCGTGTGCCGGCCCTGCATCACCACCCGCGTCAGGCGATTCTGCAATTGGAGCAGGCCATTGACCAACTGGGGCGGCCGCTGCTGGTCGGCAGCTCACTCGGCGGCTACTATGCAACCCATCTTGCCGAACGCCATGGCCTGAAGGCGCTGCTGGTCAACCCGGCGGTCAGCCCCCATCGGATGTTCGACGGTTACCTGGGCACCCAGAAGAACCTCTACACCGATGAGACCTGGGAGTTGACCCATGATCACGTCGCAGCGCTGGCCGAGCTGGAAGTACCGGCGCCGCAGGATGCAGGGCGGTATCAGGTGTGGTTGCAGACCGGGGACGAAACCCTGGATTATCGCCTCGCCCAAGCGTATTACCGAGCCTGTGCCTTGCGCATCCAGGCCGGTGGCGACCATGGTTACCAAGGGTTCGCCGAGCAACTGCCGGCCTTGTTGAGTTTTGCCGGCATTGGCGCAGATCAGTATCAATCCTTCGATTTTTCGTCACTGTAAAAAATCGCAGGTCACTTTTTAATCGAACGACTCACGACGAGACCCCATGGCCACTCCCAGCGCTAGCTCTTATAACGCCGACGCCATCGAAGTCCTCTCGGGCCTCGACCCGGTGCGCAAACGCCCCGGCATGTACACCGACACCAGCCGGCCGAACCACCTTGCCCAGGAAGTCATCGACAACAGCGTCGACGAAGCCTTGGCCGGGCACGCGAAGTCGGTACAAGTCATCCTCCATGCCGATCACTCCCTTGAAGTGTCCGACGATGGTCGCGGCATGCCGGTGGACATTCACCCGGAAGAGGGCGTGTCGGGCGTCGAGCTGATCCTCACCAAGCTGCACGCCGGCGGCAAGTTCTCCAACAAGAACTACCAGTTCTCCGGTGGTTTGCACGGCGTGGGTATTTCGGTGGTCAACGCCCTGTCGACGCAAGTGCGGGTCAAGGTCAAGCGCGACGGCAACGAGTACCAGATGACCTTCGCCGATGGCTATAAAGCCACCGACCTGGAAGTGGTTGGCACCGTTGGCAAGCGCAACACCGGCACCAGCGTGTACTTCGCCCCGGACCCGAAATACTTCGATTCGCCGAAATTCTCCATCAGCCGCCTCAAGCATGTGCTCAAGGCCAAGGCCGTATTGTGCCCCGGCCTGCTGGTCAGCTTTGAAGACAAAGGCACCGGCGAGAAGGTCGAATGGCATTACGAAGATGGCCTGCGCTCGTATCTCGAAGACTCTGTCAGCGACTTCGAACGCCTGCCCAACGAGCCGTTCTGCGGCAGCCTGGCGGGTAATAAGGAAGCCGTCGACTGGGCCCTGCTGTGGTTGCCCGAAGGTGGCGACAGTGTGCAGGAAAGCTACGTCAACCTGATCCCCACCGCCCAGGGCGGCACCCACGTCAATGGTTTGCGCCAAGGCTTGCTGGACGCCATGCGCGAATTCTGCGAATACCGCAGCCTGTTGCCGCGCGGCGTGAAGCTGGCGCCGGAAGACGTGTGGGAGCGCATCGCGTTCGTGCTGTCGATGAAGATGCAGGAGCCGCAATTCTCCGGCCAGACCAAAGAGCGCCTGTCGTCCCGTGAGGCGGCGGCATTTGTCTCCGGTGTGGTCAAGGATGCCTTCAGCCTCTGGCTCAACGAGCACCCGGAACTGGGCCTGGCCCTGGCGGAGCTGGCGATCAACAACGCCGGTCGTCGCCTGAAGGCCAGCAAGAAAGTCGAGCGCAAGCGCATCACCCAGGGCCCGGCATTGCCCGGCAAACTGGCCGACTGCGCCGGGCAGGACCCGATGCGTTCCGAGCTGTTCCTGGTGGAAGGTGACTCTGCCGGCGGTTCCGCCAAACAAGCGCGGGACAAAGAGTTCCAGGCGATCCTGCCGTTGCGCGGCAAGATCCTCAACACCTGGGAAGTCGACGGCAGTGAAGTGCTCGCCAGCCAGGAAGTGCACAATATCGCTGTCGCTATCGGTGTCGACCCTGGCGCGGCGGACATGAGCCAGCTGCGCTACGGCAAGATCTGCATCCTCGCCGACGCCGACTCCGACGGCCTGCACATTGCTACGTTGTTGTGCGCGTTGTTCGTGCAGCATTTCCGCCCATTGGTGGATGCCGGTCACGTCTACGTCGCCATGCCGCCGCTGTACCGCATCGATTTAGGCAAGGAGATTTTCTACGCCCTGGACGAAGCCGAGCGCGATGGCATCCTCGATCGCCTGGTGGCCGAGAAAAAACGCGGCAAGCCACAGGTCACGCGATTCAAGGGCCTGGGTGAAATGAACCCACCGCAGTTGCGCGAAACCACCATGGACCCCAATACCCGGCGCCTGGTGCAACTGACCCTGGAAGACTTCGCCGGCACCTCGGAAATGATGGACATGCTGCTGGCGAAGAAGCGTGCGCCGGATCGCAAAGCCTGGCTGGAATCCAAGGGCAACCTGGCCGAGGTTCTGGGCTGATGCGTACAGGCTTCGCCCTGGCGATGCTGATGTTGAGCGCACTGGCAACTCCCCACGTGGTTGCCGCCGGCGTGGCAGAGTTGCAGCTGGTATCCGAGCACCCGGTGGACGGCATGCGCGGCGGTAACCTGTCGGGCCTGGCGTTGTGTGGCGCAGAACTGTGGACGGTTTCCGACCGCGATGATGATCAGATCTACCGCCTGGATACCCGCGCACCGACCTGGAACGCCGAAGCTCTGAAGATTGACGTGCCGCCCGTGCCCGAGTCGGGTTTGCCCTGGGGGCTGCGTTCACGCACCAAGGCCGCGTCGTTCATTCGCGGTGGTGACCTGGATTTCGAGGGCATCAGCTGTGATGCCGCAGGTAACCGCTACATTGTCAGCGAAGCCCATGCTGCAGTGCTGCAGGTACCTGCGACGGGCGCGCCCGAGTGGTTGAAAATCGCCCCGGGCATGGTGCGTGAGGCGCGGGCCAGTGGCATGTTGCTGCACTTCAATGCCTTGTTCGAGGGCCTGGCGGTGAACCCCGAAGGCAACCAGATCTGGCTGGCCGCCGAGCGTGAGCGTCGCGGCCTGATCTCGATCAAGCGCGGGCAAAGCGTATGGGATTGCGATGGCCGGTGCGTGTTGTTGAGCGAGGCCGGGCAGGAAGTGCAACCGGCGCAGTTTACCAACGCCAAGGCAGTGTCCAATGACTTTGCCGACCTGGCGCTGTTCAATGGCAAGCTGTTTACCCTGGAGCGCAATGCGTTCCAGATTTGCCGACGCGACACAGTCACGGCCAAGGTTGAGCTGTGTTGGTCGTTTGCTGAAGAGACCCTGACGCCGCAGCGGCGTTATCCACAGCCTTACGGCCTGGCCGAAGCCCTGCTGTTGGACGCCGACGGTGCATGGATCGGTATAGACAACAATTTCGGCCCCCGCGCCGATGGTGAAAAACGCCCCGTGGTCTATCGTTTCGCCGCCCCCGCCGGTGGCTGGAGCGCCCAGCCATGAGCCAGCCGTTTTTTCAATTGACCCGGCGCAGCGGCAGTTCCGCTGCGCGTTACCCAACAATGATGAGGCCCGCATGAGTGACATCCTCGCAGACAGCTTAGATGGCGTAGAACGCCGGTCGCTGGCTGACTTCACCGAAAATGCCTACCTCAACTACTCCATGTACGTGATCATGGACCGTGCCCTGCCGCATATCGGCGACGGCCTCAAGCCCGTGCAACGGCGCATTATCTACGCCATGAGTGAGCTGGGCCTGGACGCTGATTCCAAGCACAAGAAGTCGGCGCGTACTGTCGGTGACGTACTCGGTAAGTTCCACCCCCACGGCGATTCGGCGTGTTATGAAGCCATGGTGCTGATGGCCCAGCCATTCAGCTATCGCTATACGCTGGTGGACGGGCAGGGCAACTGGGGTGCGCCGGATGATCCCAAGTCCTTCGCCGCCATGCGTTACACCGAAGCGCGGCTGTCGCGTTATTCCGAAGTGCTGCTCAGCGAGCTGGGCCAGGGCACGGCGAACTGGGGGCCGAACTTTGACGGCACCCTCGACGAACCCCTGGTATTGCCAGCACGTTTGCCGAATATCCTGCTCAATGGCACCACCGGTATCGCCGTTGGTATGGCCACTGATGTGCCGCCGCATAACCTGCGCGAAGTTGCCACTGCCTGCGTGCGCCTGCTGGACGAGCCCAAGGCCACGGTCGAGCAGTTGTGTGAACATATCCAGGGCCCGGATTACCCGACCGAAGCGGAAATCATCACGCCGCGCGCCGACCTGCTGAAGATGTACGAAACCGGCAAGGGCTCGGTGCGTATGCGCGCCGTTTACCATATCGAAGACGGCGACATTATTGTCACCGCGCTGCCGCACCAGGTGTCCGGTGCCAAGGTGCTGGAGCAGATTGCCGCGTTGATGCAGGCCAAACCGTCGAAACTGCCACAGGTTGCCGACCTGCGTGACGAGTCCGACCACGAGAACCCGTGCCGTATCGTGATCATCCCGACCAACAGCCGGGTCGATCATGAAGTGCTGATGCAGCATCTGTTTGCCAGCACTGACTTGGAGTCGAGCTACCGGGTCAACGTCAATATCATCGGCCTGGATGGCAAGCCGCAGTTGAAAAACCTGCGCAACCTGCTGGTGGAGTGGCTGGAATTTCGCGTACAGACCGTGCGCCGCCGCCTGCAGTTTCGCCTCGACAAGGTCGAGCGCCGCCTGCATCTGTTGGACGGCTTGCTGATTGCCTACCTCAACCTGGATGAAGTGATCCATATCATCCGTACCGCCGAGCACCCGAAAGCCGAGTTGATTGCGCGTTTCGAACTGAGCGAAATCCAGGCTGACTACATCCTCGATACGCGCTTGCGCCAATTGGCACGCCTGGAAGAAATGAAGCTGCGTGACGAGCAAGACGCGTTGCTCAAGGAACAAGCCAAGCTGCAAGCGCTGCTGGGCAGCGAAGCCAAGCTCAAGAAGCTGGTACGCAGTGAGCTGATCAAAGACGCCGAAACCTATGGCGACGACCGTCGTTCGCCGATCGTCGAGCGTGCTGAAGCCAAGGCTCTGACAGAAACCGAGTTGTTGCCTAACGAGAAAATTACCGTCGTTTTGTCGGAAAAGGGTTGGGTTCGTTCAGCCAAAGGGCATGATATTGACGCCACCGGCCTTTCGTACAAAGCCGGTGATGGCTTCAAGACCGCCGCCGCCGGGCGCTCCAATCAGTTTGCGGTGTTTATCGACTCGACCGGGCGCAGTTATTCGGTGCCGGCCCACACCCTGCCGTCCGCACGGGGGCAGGGCGAGCCGTTGACCGGACGCCTCACGCCGCCACCGGGGGCGAATTTCGAGTGCGTGCTGCTGCCGGACGATGATTCGCTGTACGTCATCGCCTCCGACGCCGGTTACGGTTTCGTGGTCAAGGGCGAAGACCTGCAAGCCAAGAACAAGGCGGGCAAGGCGCTGTTGAGCCTGCCAAACAACGCCAAGGTGATCCTGCCAAGGCCGGTGGATGATCGTGAAAGCAACTGGTTGGCTTCGGTGACCACCGAAGGGCGTTTGCTGGTGTTCAAGATCAGCGATCTGCCGCAGTTGGGCAAAGGCAAGGGCAACAAGATTATCGGGATCCCCGGTGACCGGGTGGCCAGTCGCGAAGAGTACGTGACAGACATCGCCGTGGTCCCGGAAGGCTCTACCCTGGTGCTCCAGGCCGGCAAGCGCACGTTGTCATTGCGCCCAGACGACCTTGAACACTACAAGGGCGAGCGTGGTCGACGCGGTAACAAACTGCCTAGAGGTTTCCAGCGAGTGGATGCCTTGTTGGTAGAAACGCCGGTTTAAGGCGTACTAGGGGGCGTTCTCAATTAGTTTCCCCGTCGCGCCGGGTCTGCTGTTGTGCAGGGCAAGGCGCGAGAAGCGTGGTTTGGTCATTCCAAATAAGCTTCGAGCAACGCAGCCCTGCACAACAGCAGGCCCGGCCCTTCGGGTTGTGCCTTAAAGCGGGCCAGCCTGCGTTGCAGGCCTTGGAAAGGGAACAACCATTCCCAGCGGCCTGCGCCTTGCCTGGCCCGCTTTAAGGCGACAACGCGGCGGGGAAACTAATTGAGAACGCCCCCTAGAGCACTCGATCTACGATTTAACCTGTAGATCGATGCTTTCGCGCTGGAGTCATGGCGCATATTCACGGATGATATGGCCTTTCCAGCGCCGGCGTGGCCGAGCGTGTTCAGGTTATTTTTAGTATTACATTGTGGTTCGCCTTGTGGCAGCCACTTGGATGGGATGATGACTGCTCCACGCCTTCCTCTATTTTTGATGCTCGCTGGCCTTTTGGGGCTGGCGGGTTGCAGCACGCACCAACCGGTGTCGCTGTACCAGTTGGACAGCGGTAGCCCGGCTCAGCCAGCCCAAACGGCTGGCATGGCGGTATTGCTCGGTCCGGTAGTCGTTGCCGATTACCTGCAACGCGAAACCCTGCTGCAACGTCAGAACGACGGCAGCCTGCAAGGTTCCACTGATGGTCGTTGGGCGGGCAGCTTGTCGTCCGATATCAATCAACTGATGTTGCGTCAGGTTGCAGGGCAGTTGGATAGCCAGCGTGTGGTCCTGGCACCAGGGCCATCGGGATTCACTCCGGATGTGCAGGTGCTGCTGACGATTACGCGGCTCGACTCCGGCAAATCGCAACCGGCGATTCTGGATGCACAGTGGCGCCTGATCGACCGTCGCGGGCAAGTACGGGATAACCGCATCGTGCACCTGCAGGAAGAACATACCGGCACCACCGCTTCTCAGGTCCAGGCCCAGGGTGTGCTGTTGCAGCACTTGGCGCAGCAGTTGTCGGTGGCGCTCAAGCCATTGGCGAACCAGCCGCCGATTGCCGAGGTGCAGCCGCGTAAACAGGCCCCAGCCCAGGCCAAACCGGCAGCCCCGGAAAAGCCGAAGATGCCGATGGCTACGCCGATTCGTACCGATCTGGAAGTGTTCAGGTTCTGATCTGAATCGCAGCCAAACAAAAGGCCCGCTGAATAAGCGGGCCTTTTTGTTTGTGCAGGATTTGAGTCATGTTGAAGATCAACTGTGGGAGCGGGACCCACTCCACAGTAGGTATTTCAGGGCTTGCGGGTCTCATGCATCCGCGCCAGCTGGCGCTCGAGCATCGACGGGTACGGCTCCATCAACCGCTCTACGCAACTGGCCCCTTCAGGGCTGGCAATCGGACGGATACGTGCGCGTTGGCGGATCAGCGTGTCTTCACTGATCTTGCGTTCCACCAGCAGCAGGTTGCGGCTGTGTTGGGACAGGGCCAGGGCATCCTGGGCGATTTCAGTGAGCAGCAGGTCGATCTGGCTCATGCCGAACAGGTCATCACCCACGGTCAAGCCAAGCTGCAATTGCAGGGTAATGCCGCTGTCGGCCACTTCGATCTGCAGGGCATGGCCCAGCGCGCGCAGCAATTCGCCGCAGCAAATTGCATTGGTCAGGTAGTCTTCGCCGCTGTCTTCGCTGTGGAACAGCATCAGGGTGCTGCCATCGTTCAACGTGTGCAGCTCGCTCTGGTACAACGAGGCGGCCTGGTCGAGACAATCGCGGTAGCGTTCGAGCAGTTCGGTCAGCCGGGCACGAGGCAGGCGGCGCAGCTGCTCCTGGGAGCCCAGTTGCACGGCGAGTACTGCACTGTGCTGCGGCTCGGTGTTCCTGACCACCGCAACGGGTTTTGTCGCAGCGGCCGGGGCCACGGCCGAGGTATCGCGCAGGTCGGCGAAGGGGTCTTCCTCGTCGAGTTCGTCTTCCTCGGCCTTGACCACATGGCGCGGTGCAGGCTTGAGGCCGGCCACCGGAGCGCTTTCGTCAAAGCCTGGGTCGCGCAGGTCACGTACTTCAAACTCAGGCTCATCGCTGTAGTCGTCGGTATCGTCGTATTCGGGTTCCGGTTCGACTTCAGGCGCTTTCGGCTCCGGAGCGAAGCTGGTATGGAGCTGGCGCGCGAGGTCGCCGATTTCATCCTGGCGATCAGTGGCCGGGGTGTGTTCGTCGATATCCCGCAGCCAGATACGCAGTTGCATCAGCGGTGTGGAGATATGCCTCCCCAGGCGCAGGCTCAAGGCCAGGGCCAGGGCCAGCAGGATCGCGCTCAAGATACCCATGCTTTGCAGGCTGATGGTCATCGGCTGCTGGAACTGCTGCATGTCGAGGCTGATACGCAGTTGGCCGGCTTTCACATCCTGAAAGGTGATATTGCTCTGGTAGAGGCCCTCGGCTTCACCCAGCAAGCCGTTCTTCGGGCGCTGCCCGGCTTCGGCCATGATCCGGTTGTCCACGCTATAAATGGCGGCGTGAGCTACCAGCGGGTTCTTGGTCAGGTTGTTGAGCAGCACGTTGAGGCTGAGGATGTCGTTGGACACCAGCAACTCAGTCGCCGAGGTGGCCGTCTGGGTCGTCAGGCTCGCACCCAGGGCGTCGGCTTGCTCATGCATGGCCTGCTTGAACTGCAAACCCATCACGCAGGCGTAGATTACCAGGGCCAAGGCGACCAGGATCACGTTATGGCTGGCGATGCGTAATGCGATCGGTACACGGCGGTGGCGCAGTGCCCGGAAGATCAGCAGGAAGAAGTTATCGGTTTTTACTGGCGTGGGCCGGTTCACTTGCGCTCGGCTCTTGGTCCGTGAAGTTGACGCGCAGTATAGCGACAGGCCCATGACCGGCAAAGCACTGGCTGTGCCCGATGGTCACTGAAAGTGGGTAGAATGCGGTTTTTTTCCAGCCTGGGGGTGCGCTTTGCGCGAAATTGTCCTGATCAACATCACGGGTGAAGACCGACCGGGTCTCACCGCGGCCATTACCGGCGTCCTGGCCCAGGGTGGTGTGAACATCCTCGACATCGGTCAGGCGGTGATCCACGACACCCTGTCGTTCGGCATTCTGGTGGAGATCCCCAGCACCGAACAGGCTTCGTCGGTACTCAAGGACATCCTGTTTACGGCCTATAAGCTGGATCAACAGGTGCGTTTCACCCCCGTGTCCGAAGCTGATTACCAGCACTGGGTGGAAGGCCAGGGCAAAAAACGCCATATCGTGACGTTGCTTACTCGCAAGGTAACGGCTGAACAATTGCAGCGTGTCAGCTCGATCACGGCCCACTACGGGTTGAATATCGACCATATCGACCGTCTGTCGGGTCGTATGCCCTTGGACACACCGGCCGACAAAGGCAAGGGCTGCATCGAGTTTTCTGTACGCGGTGAACCGGCTGACGCGCAAGCGCTGCGGGCCGAATTCCTGAGCGTGGCCCAGGAGTTGAATGTCGATATCGCCTTCCAGGAAGATTCGCTGTTCCGTCGCAACCGTCGTTTGGCGGTGTTCGACATGGACTCCACCCTGATCGAAGCCGAAGTCATCGACGAACTGGCCAAGGCAGCGGGAGTCGGCGAGCAAGTCAGCGAGATTACCGAGCGGGCGATGGCCGGTGAGCTGGATTTCCGTGCCAGTTTCAAGGAGCGCCTGGCGTTGCTCAAGGGCCTGGACGTGAGCGTGCTGGACTCCATCGGCGCATCGCTGCGCCTGACGGAAGGCGCCGAAACCCTGTTCGCCGAACTCAAGCGCCTGGGCTACAAGACCGCCATTCTGTCCGGCGGCTTCACCTACTTCGCCAAGCAGTTGCAGGCGAAGTTGGGCATTGACTATGTATTTGCCAACGAGCTGGGAGTAGTGGATGGCAAGGTGACCGGCGTGGCGGTCGAGCCGATTGTCGATGCGCAGCGCAAGGCCGACCTGCTCAAGGAATTGGCGCACAAGGAAGGCTTGCGCCTGGAGCAGACCATTGCGGTCGGCGACGGCGCCAATGACTTGCCGATGCTGGCGATTGCAGGATTGGGTGTGGCGTTTCGCGCCAAGCCGTTGGTCAAGCAGTCGGCCAAACAGGCGATTTCAACGCTGGGGCTCGATGGCGTGTTGTATCTGCTGGGCTTGCGCGACCGCGACGGTCAGTTATAAGCCGATCTCACTGTAGAAATACAGTCAAAAATGTGGGAGCCGGGCTTGCCCGCGATAGCGGCAGTTCAGTCAATGATGTGTTGACTGACACTCCGCTATCGCGGGCAAGCCCGGCTCCCACATAGGATGCCACCAGCAATATCAGGCTTTCGGCAATGCGATACCCTGGCCCATCTGCACTGGCGTACCCGCTGCCAGTTCTTCAGCCCACTTCACCTGATCCGGCCCGAACAGCACGATGGCGGTCGACCCCAGCTTGAAACGGCCCAGCTCCGCACCTTTTTCCAAATGAATCGGCGCACGTGCGGCTTCGTCGTAGCGGAAGGTTCTCAGCTCGCGCTTGGGCGGCGTTACCAACCCGGCCCACACCGTCTCAATCGACGCGACGATCATCGCACCCACCAACACCACGGCCATCGGGCCGCGCTCGGTGTCAAACAGGCATACAACCCGCTCGTTGCGCGCAAACAGCTCCGGCACGTTTTCGGCGGTGGTTTGGTTGACCGAGAAAATCCGACCTGGCACATAGACCATCTCACGCAAGGTGCCGGCCAGTGGCATGTGCACCCGGTGGTAGTCTTTGGGTGACAGGTAAATAGTCGCAAAATCGCCGCCCATGAACGGTGCAGCCAGCGCCGCGTCGCCACCGAGCAATTCCAGCACGCTGAAGCTGTGGCCCTTGGCCTGGAACACACGGCCATGTTCGATAGGGCCTAGCTGGCTGACGGCGCCATCGGCCGGGCTCAGCACGGCACCGGGAGTCTGGTCGAGCGGGCGGGCGCCGTCTTTCAAGGCGCGGGTGAAGAACGCGTTGAAATGCTCATAGGCGCTCAGGTCTTCAACCAGGGCCTGGGACATGTCCACTTGATAGCGCTTGGCGAACCAGGCGGTGAAGGCGTTCTTGAACCAGCGCACGCGGCACTCGGCAATGCAGCCGGCCAGGCGCGAGAGCAAGTGGTGTGGCAGCAAGTACTGGCTGAGGATAAACAACTGCTTTTTCATAACTGTCCTTAAACCTTAAATCTCAACGGGGGTGTCGGGATGGTTGCCCCATTCGCCCCAGGAACCGGCATAGCCTTTGACTCGTGGATAACCGAGCGCCTTGGCCACCAGGTAGGTGAAGCCAGAGCGGTGGTGAGTCTGGCAGTGGGTAATGATTTCTTTATCGCGGGTCAGCCCGAGCTCTTCGAGGACCTGTGGCATGTCGCGACGGATGCGCAGGTTGCGCGCCTTGTCCATGCCGGCGGTCCATTCGAAATTCACCGCGCCGGGAATATGGCCCCCCTTGGCGGCGAGCACTTTTTCGCCGGAATATTCCAGCGGGCCGCGGGCATCCCAGACGCCCAGGTCGGCCGCGCCGAGACGGCTTTGCAGGTACTCACGGGTAGCCGTGGGGCCATCGTGCAACGTGAGGCTGACGGGGCCGCCTGCCGGCGCGGGCACTTCGATGGAGAGTGGGTACTTTTCCTCCAGCCATGCCAGCAGGCCGCCGTCGAGGTAGTGATATTTCTGGTGACCGATCACGTCGAGCATCCAGATAAAGCGTCCGGCCCAGCCGCCGCCTTCGTCGTCATAGACCACGTAGGTCGCGTCCGGGGTGTGGCCCAGTTCGCCGAACAGTTTTTCCAGGTCGGCCTTGCTCGGCAGCAAGCCGGGTGCCGGTGGCTGGCCCAGTTGGGTGCGCTTGGGGTCAACAAAATGCGCGCCGGGGATATGCCCTTCGGCGTAGCGGGCGGCACTGGTGAGGTCCACCAGAATCAAGTGCTCGGCATCCAGTTGAGCGAGCAGGTCACTGGATTCGATCACCAGCGGCAAGCCAGAGAAGTCAGGCATGTGAGGTCTCCTGGGCACAAATGTTGGTGATAAAGGCCGCTGATTGTAGCGCAAGCATCAGGCGCTGCGGTTGGTAAAGCTGTGCAGGGCTTTTTCGATGCATTGGGTGGTTTTGCCGAACGCCTGCACGGTGGTTTCCGAGAATGGTCCGCCGCCTTGGTCCGCCACTACCAGCATCACCACGCGGCCATTGCAGCTCAGCGAACGCAGCAGCAAGTGCTCGCCCGTAAACAGGCGACGCAGGATAGGCGGCAGCAGGGCGGAAAACTGCGCATGGTTGTCGGGGGTCAGACGCACCTGAGCGGACTTTTCCAGAAGGCGTTGCAGCAATGTGCTGTTGACCACATCCAGGCTCAGGTGCGCGGCGTCCCTGGGCAAACCGTCGGCCTGATGCACGCGCAGGGTGCTCAGGGCGCGATCGGCCATGAACAACAACACCCGCTGCATGCCACTGGCAACCAAGGCGTGCTTGGCGCAGGTGGTCAGGTGCATGGCGTTGGCAAAGCGGCTCGGCTCGACCAGCAACTCGGTGCAATGAGTGCGCCATACGGCCAGGGCTTCAGCCGTGGGCGGCGGCGCGGGCAACAAGCCGCGATGGACTTTTTGCACATGCCACGGCCAGATCAGCGACAGCGCCGGGTGCCAGAGGTCGGGCATCAAGGTGGTGCGGGCGCTCGTGACTGCCTGCTGGTGCGCCTGTTGTTGCACATCACTCAAGGGCACTTGCAGGTATAGCGCGGTGAGGTATTGCCAGCGTTCGGTGTGCGGGCAGGTCCAGGATTCCTGGGCGGACATCGCCAGGCCGTTGGCCAGCAACACGGTATTGGCTGGCTGGTTCAGCCAGCGGCGCAGGTTGGGGTCGGCGTCGAGCAATTGCTGGTGGCGCAAGGCGTCGTCTTCGCGGGCAATGTGCAGCGCCTTGACCAGCAGGCGTTGCTCGGCCAGCAGCAGCTTGTAGCCCTGCGAAACCCAGATCGGCAGGTGCCAGGCTTCGGTCAGGCCCAGGCACAGGTCCAGCAAGCGCACACCGAACAGTTCCTGCTCGACCTGGCGCGCCGACTGGCCCTTGTGAATCACCCGCAGCTCCCATTCCTCCAAAAGCTTGGGGTAGGCGACGGCCATCGGCCACAGTGGCGACAGAAACAGCAGGCTGCCCCAGTGGATGTCCTGCCATAGCCGCGCCAGGCGACTGCCGAACAAGCCGTTGGCTTGCTGGGACGCGTGCTGGCTGACCAGCAGCAGTTGGCGCAATGCGGCTGGGATTTCTCCAGCCGGCACCGAAGGTAGGCGTGCCAGCAACTCCTCGGCACGTTTGAGGCCGAGACGGTTAAGCGCTACTTCGAGGTTTTCGGCGGGCTCGGCCAGGCTCCCATGGGCTTGGCTGTTGGCCTCGCGCATCACGCTCAGCACCAGCGCCGGGCTGTTTTGCATCAGCTCGGCAATATCTCGCAATGAACTGCGACTGTCGCGGATGGCTTTGCACACGCGCTCATGGTTGGCCTGGGGAACGGGCAGCAGCACGTCGTCCAGGCGCTTGATCCAAGCGGCGAGGGTGGTGGGGCGGTTCGTTGGGACTGTCGTTTCGATTGCCATGATTGGGGCGCGATCATCACTTGTGTTCAACACACCCGGAACGGGCCGAATTGGCTTTTCGCCTTAACGGGCTATAGTCTGGCGCAGTTTTGCCGATAAGTAGAACAAGAGTTTTCTGCTGCACCCACTATGTCCATGAACCCGACGGCGCAAGTACCCATCTCCTATGGCTAAAATTATCGGCATCATTGTCGTCATCGCAAGTGTGCTCGGAGGGTACGTCCTCTCCCACGGTAAAATCGCCGCATTGATCCAACCTTTCGAAGTGCTGATCATCGGCGGCGCCGCGTTTGGCGCATTCTTGCAGGCCAACCCCGGCTACATGACCATGCACGTGATCAAGAAATCGCTGGGCATGTTCAGTTCGCGTTTTTCCCACACCTTCTATCTGGAAGTGCTGGGGCTGATCTACGAGATCCTCAACAAGAGCCGCCGCGAAGGCATGATGGCGATCGAAGGCGACATCGAAGACGCCGCCGCCAGCCCGATTTTCGCCAAGTACCCGGCCGTGCTCAAAGATGAGCGCATGACCGCTTATATCTGTGACTACCTGCGCATCATGTCCTCCGGCAACATGGCTCCCCACGAGCTGGAAGGCCTGTTCGACATGGAGTTGTTCAGCCTCAAGGAAGAGCTGGAGCATCCTTCCCATGCCGTGACCGGCATCGCCGATGGCATGCCCGGTTTCGGTATTGTCGCGGCGGTGCTGGGTATCGTGGTGACCATGGCGTCCTTGGGCGAGGGCGATCAAGCGGCCATCGGCATGCACGTGGGTGCGGCGCTGGTGGGTACCTTCTTCGGTATTCTCGCGGCCTATGGCTTCTTCGGCCCGCTCGCTACTTCCCTGGCCCACGATGCCAAGGAAGAGGTCAACCTCTACGAAGCGATCAAGGCGTGCCTGGTGGCTTCGGCATCGGGGATGCCGCCATCGCTGGCCGTGGAGTTCGGGCGCAAGGTGCTGTACCCCAAGCATCGCCCAAGTTTCTCCGAGCTGGAACAAGCGGTTCGCGGTCGCTAAGCCATGGAAAACAACCAGCCGATCATCATCAAGCGCGTCAAGCGCTTCGCTGCGGGGCACCATGGTGGTGCCTGGAAAATCGCGTTTGCCGACTTTGCCACGGCGATGATGGCGTTCTTCCTGGTGCTGTGGCTGATGTCCACCGCCACACCGGAACAGAAGATCGCCATCGCCGGTTACTTCAAAGACCCGATTGGCTTTTCGGAAAGCGGTACGCCATTTGTCATCGATCTGGGCGGTTCACCGCAACTGGCGCCAGAGCGCACCATCAACCCGGAAGTGCAAACTGAGTCGCCCCAGGAAAAAATCCCGATTGAGCGCGATACCGTCGAAACCATGGCCGAGCAGGTCGAGCAGGAACGCCTGGAACTGTTGCTGCAGGAGTTGCAGACCAAGGTTGAGGAAAACCCGCAACTGCTGAAGTTCAAGGACCAGATTTCGTTCGAGATCACGCCCGAAGGGCTGCGCATCCAGATCACGGACGCCGCCAACCGGCCGATGTTCGATTCCGGCAGTGCGCGCTTGAAGCCGTACTTTGAAGACATCCTGCTGGCCATGGCCGACACCATCAAGGCGGTACCGAACAAGATCAGCATCAGCGGCCATACCGACGCCAAGCCCTACGCGGGCCAGGGCGACTTCGGCAACTGGGAACTCTCGGCCAACCGCGCCAACGCCGCCCGCCGTGCGCTGGTGGCCGGCAGCTATCCGGACCCACAAGTGGCACGGGTGGTGGGCTTTGCCTCATCGCAGTTATTTGATCCCAAAGACCCGTTCAACCCGGTCAACCGCCGTATCGATATCGTGGTGCTGACCAAAAAGGCCCAGCGTGCGATTGAAGGCGACCAGCCACCGCCACCGGTACCGACTCAGGGCGATGGTGCCCCTGGCGAAGTGCCGGCCGACCCCAACGCACTGCCGCCTGAGCAGGAACCACTGCCGGCCCATGAGTTGCGGCAGAAGCTGAACCTGTTTGATGACGGTGGGATGAAGGATCCTACGGTGCCTGCGCCGGCCTCGTAACTTATCTCTCTACAGCAGAAACCAAAACGCCCCGAATCATTCGGGGCGTTTTCATTGGCGGTCAGAGTGGCAGGTAGGCTTTGACACCATTAACTACGCCTCGCATGTCGTCGGCGCACAGGCGTGGGACAACCTTGCGGATTTTCAGCATTTCCGGTGCAACAAAACCTCGTGTGAAGTCACACAGCAGCACGTCGCCTTGTTTGGGGTGATAGTAGAGAGCCAATGTTAATTCCCCACAAAAAGCAAAGCCGCCCGAAGGCGGCTTCATTCGACACGCAGCGGAGCTTGCTTCGCCCCTTCTGCGCCGCTGGATCAACCCCGAAAAGGATCCAGACTCCTGCCAGCTTTCGCTGGTGACGGAGCAATTATGGGCATCAGGAAATCTGAATACAAGCTGGCTTGTGTGTATGAGCCACCCAGTTGATCCGGATTCTTGATTCCCGCTCCTGTTAAATCAATGGGCTAGGGCGTTCAGCGCCGTGGTTTATGTGTATCAAGAAATTGACCGTCAATAACTGCTCTCAGGCAAGCTCGCAATAATCGACCGATAGCTGTTCATCCGCTGCTGTTGCACGCGGCCATCTTCCAGGGCCTTGAGCAATGCACAGCCCGGCTCGCGGTCGTGTTTGCAGTCGCGGAAGCGGCAGGTGCCGATCAGGTCGTTGAACTCGATAAAGCCCGCCTCCACATCGCTGCGGCTGACGTGGCCCAAGCCGAATTCACGGATGCCCGGGGAGTCGATCAGCTCGCCGCCGCCGGGGAAGTGGAACAACCGCGCGGTAGTGGTGGTGTGAGTGCCCTGGCCGGACAGTTCCGACAGTGGCCCCACGCGGGTATCGACTTCCGGCAACAGGCTGTTGACCAGCGATGACTTGCCCACGCCAGACTGGCCGACAAACACGCTGATGCGCCCGTCCAGCTGCTGTTGCAGCTGTTCCATGCCGTTGCCGTGATGGGCCGACACTTCCAGCACCGGGTAGCCCAGGGTGCGATAGACCGCCAGCAACGCATTGAGCGCCGGGGCGTTTTGCTCGTCGATCAGGTCGAATTTGTTCAACAGCAACAGCGGGCGGATGCCGGCGTGTTCGGCCGCGACCAGGTAGCGGTCGATCAGGTTGGCATGGGGCTCGGGCAACGGTGCGAACACGATCACAATCATGTCGACGTTGGCTGCCACCGGCTTGAGCTGGCCACGGCTGTCGGGGCGACGCAGTTCGGTGCTACGCGGCAACTGGGCGACGATCACGCCGATGCCCTGGTTGCCGGCGCGCCACACGACTTTGTCGCCGGTCACCAGCGCAGGCAGGTTGGCGCGCAGGTGGCAACGGGACACCGAGCCTGCGAGTTCGCCTTCCAGCGCCTCGACTTCGACTTGCACACCAAAGTGCGCGATCACCAGGCCCGTTTGTTCGGGGCCCAGGTCGCCGCCCTCGAGCGCTTCCACGGCGGAGGATTCACGTTTGGCGGCACGCGCTGCGCGTTCACCTTGAATCTTTTCGATGCGCCAGTTTTGGCGACGGTTGAGCTGGCGTTTGGCCATTGGTGTTCCGTGTCGATAATGCAAAAGTTGGGTAAAACGGTCGCGAGTCTAGCACGGCCCCGCCTGCTAAACTGCGCAGCTACGCCAAGGTGCCAAGAGAATCAAGCCATGCAAAACCCACAGAACCTGATTTGGATCGATCTGGAAATGACCGGTCTGAACCCCGACAGCGACGTCATCATCGAGATGGCGACGATTGTTACCGACAGCAACCTCAACACCTTGGCCGAAGGTCCGGTGATCGCCATCCACCACAGCGACGCCGTGCTCGCCACCATGGATGAGTGGAACACCCGCACCCACGGTAACTCCGGGCTGACCCAGCGTGTGCGCGACAGCCGCATCAGCATGGCCGAAGCCGAAGCCGAAACCATCGCATTCCTGGAAAAATGGGTGCCCAAGGGCAAGTCGCCGATCTGCGGCAACAGCATCTGCCAGGACCGTCGCTTCCTTTATACGCATATGAAGGCGCTGGAGAGCTACTTCCACTATCGCAACCTGGACGTATCGACGCTTAAAGAGCTGGCTGCGCGTTGGGCGCCGGAAGTCAAAGACAGCTTCCATAAAGGCAGCACGCACCTGGCGTTGGATGATATTCGTGAGTCGATCGCCGAGTTGCAGCATTACCGCAAGCATTTCATCAAGGCTTGAAAACGGGCGACTGCTGAACATGTGGGAGGGGGCTTGCTCCCGATGGCGTTGTGTCAGCCCCAGATGCATTGACTGACACTCCCTCATCGGGAGCAAGCCCCCTCCAACACTTGAATGGGTTTGCAAATCCAAGTGTTGGAGAGCGTTTGCCCCCTTTTGGTGCCATCAGCAAATGATTAGACTGCCGGCCTCCCTGCAAGGATCGCCATCATGCTGTTGATGCTCTACCTCATCGCCATCACCGCCGAAGCCATGACCGGCGCCTTGTCCGCCGGTCGGCGCGGCATGGACTGGTTTGGCGTGGTGCTCATCGCCTGCGTGACGGCCCTGGGCGGTGGTTCGGTGCGCGATGTGCTGCTCGGCCACTACCCGCTGACCTGGGTCAAGCACCCGGAGTACCTGGTGCTGACCTCCGTCGCGGCGCTGGTGACGATCTTTATCGCGCCGCTGATGCGCCGCCTGCGCTCACTGTTTTTGGCGCTGGACGCCTTGGGGTTGGTGGCATTCACCCTGATCGGCTGCATGACCGCCCTGGAAATGGGTCACGGCATGTTGGTGGCGTCCGTCAGCGGGGTCATCACCGGCGTATTCGGCGGCATCCTGCGGGATATCTTCTGTAACGACATTCCGCTGATCTTCCGCCGCGAGTTGTACGCCAGCGTGTCGTTCCTGGCCGCCTGGTTCTACTTGCTGTGCCTGTATCTGGAACTGCCGAGCGAACAGGCGATTCTGTTGACGCTGTTCAGCGGCTTTCTATTGCGCCTGCTGGCGATCCGTTTTCACTGGGAAATGCCCAAGTTCGTCTACAACGACGACGTACACTAGCGGGCCGCGTGCTGGTTCAGCGCCCATTCCACATGCTCGCGAACCAGCTCTGAGGGGTAGTCCCGCCGCGCCTTCAAGGCTTCCAATACCGGAATGCTTGACGGCGCATTGCCCAGGCCCACCGCCAGATTGCGTAACCAGCGCTCGTAACCGGCGCGGCGCAGGGGGGAGCCCTCGGTGCTGCTGAGGAATTTATCCTCGTCCCACATAAATAGTTCGGCTAACTCGGCGTTATCCAGGTTGTGCCTGGGCTTGAAATCGCTTTCGGCAGTGGGTCGAGCGAAACGATTCCATGGACAAACGATCTGACAGTCATCGCAGCCAAAGACGCGGTTGCCGATCAGTGGGCGCAGGTCCTCGGGAATGGCGCTCTTTAGCTCTATGGTCAGGTAGGAAATGCAGCGCCGGGCATCCAGCACGTAAGGGCCGACGAAGGCGTTGGTGGGGCAGATGTCCAGGCACGCCGTGCAACGGCCGCAGTGCTCGGTAGTGTGGGGTGGGTCCACCGGCAACGGTAAATCGACAAACAGTTCGCTCAAGAAGAAATAACTGCCGGCCTTGCGGTTGAGCACAAGGGTGTTTTTACCGATCCAGCCCAGTCCGGCTTGTTCGGCGATGGCTTTTTCCAGGACCGGCGCGCTGTCGACAAAGGCGCGAAAGCCGAACGGCCCGATCTGCGCCTGGATGCGGTCGGCCAGCTGCTGCACGCGCTTGCGGATCAGCTTGTGGTAGTCGCGGCCCAGGGCGTAGCGCGAGATATAGGCTTTTTCCGGCTGGCCCAGCAGTTGCGCCATCTGGGTGTCGCCGGGCAGGTAGTCCATGCGCAGTGACACCACGCGCAAGGTGCCGGGTACCAGTTCATCGGGATGGGAGCGTTTGCTGCCGTGGGCGCCCATGTAGTCCATCTCGCCGTGGTAGCCCGCGTCGAGCCAGCGTTGCAGGTGCTGTTCATGCTCAGCCAGGTCCAGGCCACTGATGCCGACTTGTTGAAAGCCCAGCTCGCGGCCCCAGTCTTTGATCGATTGGGCGAGGGCGGGCAAATCGGAGGTAATAGCAGGCATGAGACACGGGAAACCACAGGTTAGATGCGTATAATTCTGCCAGACATCGGAGCTTGAAGACGCATGCCTCAGACAAAACACCCAATTACCGACGTTCAGCTGTTGTTGCCCGGCCATTTGCCGCAACTGGCTGCGCGTTCTCCGGACGCCCATAAGGGCCAGTTCGGCCACCTGCTGGTCATCGGTGGTGACCGTGGCTTTGGCGGTGCGGCGCTGCTGAGCACCGAAAGTGCCCTGCGCGGTGGCGCCGGCATGGTCTCGCTGGCAACTCGACCGGAACATGTGCCAGCCGCTCTGGCCCGGCTGCCGGAAGTCATGGCTGTCGGCGTGAGCTCGGCCAACCAGTTGATGGGCCTGCTGGAAAAAATCTCGGTGATCGTCATTGGCCCAGGCCTGGGCGATGCCGCTTGGGGCAAAAGCCTGTTGTCGGTCGCGGCCAATGCCCGCCAGCCGCAGGTGTGGGACGCCGACGCGCTCAATCAACTGGCCACTGGCAGCGTCGAGCTGCCGGCCAACTGTGTGATTACGCCTCATCCGGGCGAAGCTGCGCGTTTGTTGGGGCTATCGACAGCCGAGGTTCAGGCCGATCGCCTTAATGTGGCGCGCGCGTTGAGCCAAAAATTCAATGCAGTGGCTATCCTCAAGGGTGCTGGCAGTTTGATTGCCAGCCCGGATGGACGGCTTGCCCGTTGTGATCAAGGCCACCCGGCGATGGCGACGGCGGGGCTTGGGGATGTCTTGGCTGGTCTGGTCGGCGCGCTATTGGCTCAGGGTATGCCCGCGTACGAGGCAAGCTGCCTGGCCGTGTGGTTGCACGCTACCGCTGGCGACCGCCAGGGCAGTTTTGGTCGGGGGCTGGCTGCCAGCGACCTGATCCCTGCCATTCGTCAATTGCTGGAGGAGCAGTCGCCGTGCCTGAAGTAATTCTTTTCCTGGCAGATGAAGAGGCCATGGTCGCGTTGGGGCAGCGTCTTTCGCAGGTCACGCAAGGGGCAGGGTTGATCTTTCTCGAAGGCGATCTCGGCGCAGGCAAAACCACATTGTCCCGGGGGATTATTCGCGGCCTGGGCCATACCGGCGCGGTAAAAAGCCCGACCTTTACGTTGGTCGAGCCCTACGAGATCGGCGACGTGCGTGCTTTCCACTTCGATCTTTATCGCCTGGTAGATCCAGAGGAACTGGAGTACATGGGCATCCGTGATTACTTCGATGAAGATGCGCTGTGCCTGATCGAATGGCCAGATAAAGGCACAGGCTTTTTGCCAAAGCCAGACATGACCATTACCATTACGCCGCATGAGCACGGACGTCAGCTGAAGTTGTTGCCCCAGAGCGTGCGCGCTGAAGCGTGGTGCACCGCTCTGGCATTGGAATTCAAATAAAATTGGTGGGGTTAGGTATGCGCTTTCGCGCGTTGGTTGCTGTCGTGGGGGTGTTGCTTGCGGCAATGACTGTCAATGCTC
Organism: Pseudomonas sp. NCIMB 10586; assembly: GCF_023127895.1. Lineage (NCBI taxonomy): Bacteria > Pseudomonadati > Pseudomonadota > Gammaproteobacteria > Pseudomonadales > Pseudomonadaceae > Pseudomonas > Pseudomonas sp. NCIMB 10586. Next base: position 148,895 of record NZ_SPKQ01000047.1, on the reverse strand, counting down.
TGGCTGCTTCACAGGTAAAGAGCGTTCGCCTGTGGCGAGCGCCGGATAACACGCGACTGGTGTTCGACCTGTCTGGCCCGGTCCAGCACAGCGTCTTTACCCTGACGGCGCCTGATCGCCTGGTGATCGACATCAACGGTGCGAGCCTGGCCGCGCCGCTGAAGGTGTCTACCGCCAATACCCCGATTACCGCCATGCGCTCGGCCCAGCGTACGCCGACCGACTTGCGCGTGGTCATCGACCTGAAAAAGGCCGTGACGCCAAAGAGCTTCTCCCTGGCGCCCAACGCCCAATACGGTAACCGACTGGTGGTCGACCTGTTCGACAACCCCGCCGACGCGGCACCACCGCCTGCGCCGACGCCAAGCGTGGCTACCGTGCCTGCGGTGCCGGTCAACCCGTCGCAACCCCAGGTCAAATTGCCACCGCCGCCGCCCGCGCCGGCAGGCAAGCGCGACATTATCGTGGTGATCGACGCCGGCCACGGTGGTGAAGATCCGGGGGCTTCCGGCTCACGCGGCCAGCATGAGAAAGACGTGGTACTGGCCATCGCTCGCGAGCTGCAACGCCAGGTCAACGGCATGAAAGGCTACCGCGCCGAGCTGACCCGCACCGGTGACTACTTCATTCCGTTGCGTGGCCGTACCGAAATTGCGCGCAAGAAGGGCGCTGACCTGTTCGTGTCCATTCACGCCGACGCCGCGCCTTCAACTGCTGCATTTGGTGCCTCGGTATTTGCCCTGTCGGATCGCGGTGCCACGTCCGAGACCGCCCGCTGGCTGGCCGACAGTGAAAACCGCTCCGACTTGATCGGCGGGGCCGGCAACGTGTCCCTCGATGACAAGGACAAGATGCTCGCCGGTGTGCTGCTCGACCTGTCGATGACCGCCTCGCTGACCTCCAGCCTTAACGTTGGCCAGAAAGTCCTGAGCAATATCGGTCGTGTGACGTCGCTGCATAAACAGCGGGTGGAACAAGCCGGGTTCATGGTGTTGAAGTCGCCGGACATCCCGTCGATCCTGGTGGAAACCGGGTTTATCTCCAACGCCAACGAGGCCTCCAAGCTGGCCAGCGCCAGCCACCAGCAAGCGCTGGCGCGCTCCATCAGTGCGGGCGTGCGCCAGTTCTTCCAGCAGAACCCACCACCGGGCACTTATATCGCCTGGCTACGCGATTCCGGCAAAATCGCCCAGGGCCCGCGTGACCATCGTGTGCAGCCCGGCGACACCGTTGCCATGCTGGCGGTACGTTTCCAGGTCACGCCTGCGGCCTTGCGCAGCGCCAATAACCTGAAAACCGATGAGTTGAAGATCGGCCAGGTGTTGACCATTCCCGGCACTGAATTGGCGGCACAGTAATGAGCGAATCCTTGTTGAACAGCGGCTCGCGCATCGAATTGCTCAGCCCGCGCCTGGCTAACCAGATTGCTGCGGGTGAGGTGGTCGAGCGCCCTGCGTCGGTGATCAAGGAGCTGCTGGAAAACAGCATCGACTCTGGTGCCAGGCGCATCGATGTCGACGTGGAGCAGGGCGGCGTCAAGTTGCTGCGGGTACGTGATGACGGCAGCGGCATCTCCTCCGATGATCTGCCGCTGGCTCTGGCCCGTCACGCCACCAGCAAGATCCGTGATCTGGAAGACCTTGAGCGGGTCATGAGCCTGGGTTTTCGCGGTGAAGCCCTGGCCTCCATCAGTTCCGTGGCGCGCCTGACCCTGACCTCCCGCACCCGCGACGCCGAGCAAGCCTGGCAAGTGGAAACCGAAGGCCGCGACATGGCGCCTCGGGTCCAGCCGGCTGCACACCCGGTGGGCACTTCGGTGGAGGTGCGCGACCTGTTCTTCAACACCCCGGCGCGGCGCAAATTCCTCAAGGCCGAGAAAACCGAATTCGATCACCTGCAAGAAGTCATCAAGCGCCTGGCCCTGGCCCGTTTCGATGTGGCGTTTCACCTGCGCCACAACGGCAAGACCATCCTCAGTCTGCACGAAGCCAACGACGACGCCGCCCGCGCACGACGTGTGGCAGCCGTGTGCGGCAGCGGTTTCCTGGAGCAGGCGCTGCCGATTGAAATCGAGCGCAATGGCCTGAGGTTGTGGGGTTGGGTGGGGTTGCCGACGTTCTCCCGTAGCCAGGCCGACTTGCAGTACTTCTTTGTGAATGGCCGTGCGGTTCGCGACAAGCTGGTAGCCCACGCGGTGCGCCAGGCTTATCGCGACGTGCTGTTCAACGGCCGGCACCCCACGTTTGTGCTGTTCTTCGAGGTCGACCCGTCGGTGGTCGACGTCAACGTGCACCCGACCAAGCACGAAGTACGCTTCCGGGACGGGCGCATGGTGCATGACTTCCTGTATGGCACGCTGCACCGCGCCTTGGGCGATGTGCGCCCGGATGATCAACTGTCAGCGCCGATTGTCACGGCGGTGGTGCGCCCGAGCGGTCCTGAGGCCGGTGAGTTCGGTCCGCAAGGTGAAATGAGCCTGGCGGCCAACCTGCTGCAATCGACGCCGTCGCAGCCAGCCTACACGGCGCCAAACTCGGGTGCCGGTGCGGGTTACCAGTACCAATACACACCGCGTCCGCAGTCGACGGTGCCGGTGGCTGAGGCCCAGGCGGCTTACCGGGAGTTTTTCGCGCCGCTGCCGGGTGCCGAGCCGGGTGCTGCTCCCTCGTTGCCGGAAGGCGGCGGTGATATCCCGCCGCTGGGCTATGCCCTGGCGCAGCTCAAGGGCATCTACATCCTTGCGGAAAACGCCCATGGCCTGGTGCTGGTGGACATGCATGCCGCCCATGAGCGGATCATGTACGAACGCCTGAAGATCGCCATGGCCAGCGAAGGCCTCAGCGGTCAGCCGCTGCTGGTGCCGGAGTCCCTGGCCGTGAGCCAGCGAGAGGCCGATTGCGCCGAAGAACACCACAGCGTGTTCCAGAAGCTGGGTTTTGAGCTACAACGCCTGGGCCCGGAAACCCTGGCGATCCGTCAGATTCCCGCGCTGCTCAAACAGGCCGAAGCCAACCGCCTGGTGGCCGACGTGCTGGCAGACCTGATGGAATACGGCACCAGCGACCGTATCCAGGCGCATATCAACGAATTGCTCGGCACCATGGCCTGCCACGGCGCCATCCGCGCCAATCGCCGCCTGGCCCTGCCGGAAATGAACGGCCTGCTGCGTGACATGGAAAACACCGAGCGCAGCGGCCAGTGCAACCATGGCCGACCGACCTGGACCCAAATGGGCCTGGACGATCTGGACAAACTGTTCTTGCGCGGCCGTTGATGAGCGCCTTGCCCCCCGCGATCTTCCTGATGGGCCCCACGGCCGCCGGCAAGACGGACCTGGCCATCGAGCTGACCAAGGTGTTGCCCTGCGAGTTGATCAGTGTCGACTCTGCCCTGGTTTACCGGGACATGGATATCGGCACGGCCAAGCCGTCCAAAGCGCTATTGGCCCAATATCCGCATAAATTGATCGACATCATCGACCCGGCGCAGAGCTATTCGGCTGCGGATTTTCGCACCGATGCCCTGGCGGCCATGGCCGAGATCACCGCGCGCGGTAATATCCCGCTGCTGGTGGGTGGCACCATGCTCTACTACAAGGCATTGCAGGAGGGGCTGGCCGATATGCCGCCTGCCGATGCCCAGGTGCGCGCCGAACTCGAAGAAGAGGCTGTACGCCTTGGCTGGCAAGCCCTGCACGACCAGTTGGCAGCGGTGGACCCCGTGTCCGCAGCGCGCATCCACCCCAATGATCCCCAGCGCCTTACCCGTGCCCTGGAAGTTTGGCGTGTCAGCGGCCAGACCATGACTGAACACCGGCGCAAACAAAGTGCGCAAAGTGCTGATGCAGGCGCATCTGGACAGTCACAATTGCCCTATACTGTGGCGAATCTGGCCATCGCTCCGGCAAATCGCCAGGTGCTGCATGAACGAATTGCACAAAGATTCACAATTATGTTGGAACAGGGGTTTGTGGACGAGGTCGTAGCACTGCGTTCAAGAGGTGACCTGCATGCCGGGCTGCCTTCGATACGTGCTGTAGGCTATCGCCAAGTCTGGGATCATCTGGATGGCAAGCTGACGTCAGCCGAAATGCAGGAGCGCGGCATCATCGCCACGCGCCAATTGGCGAAGCGCCAGTTCACCTGGCTGCGCAGCTGGAGCGATTTGCACTGGTTGGACAGCCTGGACAGCGACAATCTGTCACGCGCCTTGAAATACTTGGGAACGGTCTCCATATTGAGCTGAGTCCTTGCAATTGCCGTCTATCCTTGGGGGTGTGACGGCCATAAGCTATCTATTTTCCGATTTTTTATTATTGATCCTTAAAGGAGTGCGGCACATGTCAAAAGGGCATTCGCTACAAGACCCTTACTTGAATACTTTACGTAAAGAGAAAGTTGGGGTTTCCATCTATCTGGTCAACGGTATCAAGTTGCAAGGCACGATCGAGTCGTTCGACCAGTTCGTGATCCTGCTGAAAAACACCGTCAGCCAGATGGTCTACAAACACGCTATCTCGACAGTCGTTCCAGTTCGTCCAATCCGTCTGCCTAGCGCAGCAGGTGATGAACAGGGTGACGCTGAGCCAGGTAACGCCTGATAGGAGTCTCCTTTGTTCTTTGAGCGCCACGGTGGTGGTGAGCGAGTAATCCTCGTTCACTTGGATGGACAGGACCCTGAGGCGCGCGAAGATCCGCAGGAGTTTCAGGAGTTGGCAAATTCGGCCGGCGCCGAGACCGTTGCGTTTTTTAACGTGCCGCGTCATCGGCCAACCGCCAAATACCTGATCGGCAGCGGCAAGGTCGAGGAACTGCGCGACCTGGTTCACGCTGAAGAAGCCGATCTGGTGATCTTCAATCACACCCTCACGCCCAGTCAGGAACGTAACCTCGAACGTGTTTTCGAGTGTCGCGTGATCGACCGTACCGGCCTGATTCTCGATATTTTCGCCCAGCGCGCCCGTACCCATGAAGGCAAGCTCCAGGTCGAACTGGCTCAGCTTGATCACATGAGCACCCGCCTGGTTCGCGGCTGGACTCACCTTGAGCGTCAAGGTGGCGGCATCGGTATGCGCGGTCCGGGTGAAACCCAGCTGGAAACCGACCGGCGTCTGCTGCGGGTTCGCCTGCGCCAGATCAAGGGCCGCCTGGAAAAAGTCCGCAGCCAGCGCGAACAATCGCGCCGTGGCCGTTCCCGTGCGGATATCCCTACCGTGTCCCTGGTGGGCTATACCAACGCCGGCAAGTCCACGCTGTTCAACAACGTGACGAAATCGGACGTGTACGCGGCCGACCAACTGTTCGCCACCCTCGACCCGACCTTGCGCCGTCTGGACATAGACGACCTGGGGCCGATTGTCCTGGCCGATACCGTGGGTTTCATTCGTCACTTGCCGCACAAGCTGGTCGAGGCATTTCGGTCTACGCTCGAAGAGTCGAGCAATTCCGACCTGCTGCTGCACGTGATCGATGCGGCCGAACCGGATCGCATGTTGCAGATTGAACAGGTCATGGTGGTGCTGGGCGAGATTGGTGCCCAGGACTTGCCGATCCTCGAGGTCTATAACAAACTCGATTTGCTTGAAGGTGTTGAGCCACAAATCCAGCGTGACGAAAACGGCAAGCCCCAGCGGGTCTGGCTGTCGGCGCGTGATGGCAGTGGTTTGGACCTGCTTGAGCAAGCAATTGCCGAACTGCTGGGCAGCGATTTGTTTGTCGGCACCTTGCGCTTGCCGCAGCGTTTTGCTCGACTGCGGGCACAGTTTTTCGAACTGGGTGCGGTACAGAAAGAAGAACACGACGAAGAAGGTGTCAGCTTGCTGGCCGTTCGATTGCCACGCTCGGAGCTCAATCGACTGGTCAGTCGCGAGGGTGTTGTGCCGGCGGAGTTCATCGAACAACACACTTTGCAATAAAAGCCTGAGAAAGCGGTTGTGCCGCAGTAGCAGGCATTCTGTAGCATTGGTCGGCGCGCCGTGGGTGCGTCTTTGCTTTATCAGATGGAGAGCGCTATGGCTTGGAATGAGCCGGGTGGCAACTCGAATAATCAGGATCCTTGGGGTGGTAAGCGCCGCAATAATGGCGACCGCAAGGGGCCACCGGATCTCGACGAGGCCTTCCGAAAGCTGCAGGAAAGCCTGAATGGGTTGTTCGGTGGTGGAAAAAAACGTGGCGGTGACGACGGCGGTCGCACCAGCAAGGGCGGCGGCTACGGCCTGCTGGGCCTGGGTCTTGTCGTGCTCGCGGCCGTATGGCTGTACAGCGCGGTCTACGTGGTGGACGAGCAGGAGCAAGCCGTGGTGCTGCGCTTCGGCAAGTACTACGAGACTGTCGGGCCGGGCCTGAACATCTATTTCCCGCCGATCGACAAGAAGTACATGGAAAACGTCACGCGTGAGCGTGCGTACACCAAGCAGGGCCAGATGCTGACCGAAGACGAGAACATCGTCGAAGTGCCGCTGACCGTGCAGTACAAGATCAGCAACCTGCAGGATTTCGTGCTGAACGTTGATCAGCCGGAGATCAGCCTGCAACACGCAACCGAAAGTGCCCTGCGCCATGTGGTGGGTTCCACCGCCATGGACCAGGTGCTGACCGAAGGTCGTGAATTGATGGCCAGTGAAATCAAGGAGCGCCTGCAACGGTTCCTCGATACCTACCGCACCGGTATCACTGTCACTCAGGTGAACGTACAGAGCGCCGCGGCACCGCGTGAAGTGCAGGAAGCGTTTGACGATGTGATCCGCGCCCGTGAAGACGAGCAGCGTTCGCGCAACCAGGCTGAAACCTATGCCAACGGCGTTGTGCCGGAAGCCCGTGGTCAGGCCCAGCGCATCCTTGAAGATGCCAACGGTTATCGCGACGAAGTGGTCTCGCGCGCCAAGGGTGAGGCAGATCGCTTTACCAAGCTGGTTGCCGAGTACCGCAAGGCGCCGGAAGTCACGCGTGAGCGTCTGTACCTGGACACCATGCAGGAAGTTTTCAGCAACACCAGCAAGGTTCTCGTGACCGGCAACAAGGGTGGGCAGAACAACCTGCTGTACCTGCCGCTGGACAAGATGATCGAAAGTGGTCGTAGCGGCACCAGCGCACCGTCCACCGGTTCGAATGCCGCTGCCAACGAAGCGAGCGCCCGTGCGGCCGCTGACTTGCTGCAACAGCAAACACGTACCAGGGAGAGTCGTTGATGAGCAATAAATCGCTGACCGCCCTGATTGTGGGCGTCGTCGTGGTCATCGCTGCCTGGAACTGCTTCTACATCGTGGCTCAGACCGAGCGTGCGGTGCTGCTGCAATTCGGTCGCGTGGTCCAGGCGGATGTCCAGCCAGGCCTGCATGTGAAAGTCCCCTACGTCAACCAGGTGCGCAAGTTCGACGCCCGCCTGATGACCCTGGATGCACCGACACAGCGCTTCCTGACCCTGGAAAAGAAAGCCGTGATGGTTGACGCCTACGCCAAGTGGCGCGTCAAGGATGCCGAGCGCTTCTACACCGCGACCTCCGGCCTCAAGCAGATTGCCGACGAGCGTTTGTCCCGTCGTCTGGAATCGGGCCTGCGTGACCAGTTTGGTAAGCGCACCCTGCATGAGGTGGTTTCTGGTGAACGTGATGCGCTGATGGCGGATATCACCCGTTCGCTGAACACCATGGCGGAAAAAGAGCTGGGTATCGAAGTCGTCGATGTCCGGGTCAAGGCCATTGACCTGCCCAAGGAAGTGAACCGCAGCGTGTTCGAACGTATGAGCACCGAGCGTGAGCGTGAAGCTCGTGAGCACCGTGCCAAGGGTAACGAGCTGGCTGAAGGTATCCGCGCCGATGCTGACCGTCAGCGCCGAGTCCTGCTGGCAGAGGCCTATCGTGAGTCTGAAGAGGCCCGCGGTGATGGTGATGCTCAAGCGGCGGCGATCTACGCCAAGGCTTACGGCCAGGACCAGGAGTTCTACGCGTTCTACCGTAGCCTGCGTGCCTACCGTGAAAGCTTCGCGAACAAAACCGACGTACTGGTGCTGGACCCAAGCAGCGACTTCTTCCGCTACCTGGAAAAGTCCAAGTAACAGGCCTGTGATTCTGTAGGGGGCACTCCGTCGGGCGGCTAAAATGCCTGGCGGGGTGATCCTTTCAGAAAACGGGTGTATGATGCGGCAGCCGGGAAATTCCCGGCTTTTTTGCGTCTGCATGTTTGATTCGGCAGGCGTGACAGGTTTTTCGAGGAAAGTGCCCGACGAGGCCGTTTGCAGGCCGTTCGTCACGTCGCTCTTGCGCGTGGTTTATGCAGGAGGCGGGTATTTTCTGCTTCACTCAAGGCTCGGCCGAGGGCTGGCCGCCCGGATCAAAGGGGAATGGCGTAATGGCAACGGTAGACCGCTGGCTGCTGCCAGATGGCATCGAAGAAGTACTGCCACCAGAAGCTGCGCGCATTGAAGTAGCGCGTCGCCAGGTGTTGGATCTGTTCCAGAGCTGGGGTTACGAGTTTGTCGTGACTCCCCATATCGAGTACCTGGAATCCCTGCTGACCGGCGCGGGCCAGGACCTGGATCTGCGCACCTTCAAGGTGATCGACCCGCAATCGGGCCGGCAAATGGGGTTCCGTGCCGACATCACGCCGCAAGTGGCGCGCATCGACGCGCACACCCTGCGCCGCGAAGGTCCGAGCCGCCTGTGCTACGCCGGCAGCGTGTTGCATGCCCAACCGCGAGCCTTGTCGTCTTCGCGCAGCCCGATCCAGTTGGGTGCCGAGTTGTACGGCGATGCCAGCCCGAGCAGCGACGTTGAAGTGATCAGCCTGATGCTGGCCATGCTGCAACTGGCTGACGTGCCGGATGTCCACATGGACCTGGGCCACGTCGGTATCTATCGTGGCCTGGCCCGTGCGGCCGGCTTGTCCGGTGAGGTGGAGCAACAGTTGTTCGATGCCCTGCAGCGCAAGGCGATCGACGAAGTGATCGCTCTGACCGAGGGTGTGCCGGCTGAACTGGCCGGTATGCTGCGTGCGCTGGTGGACCTGTGCGGTGGTCGTGAAGTGCTGGTGGCTGCGCGTGAGCGCCTGGCCAATGCGCCGGCGCCGGTATTGGCGGCACTGGATGACGTGCTGGCGATTGCCGAACGCTTGTCGGCGCGGTTCCCGCAGCTGCCGCTGTATTTTGATCTGGGCGAGTTGCGCGGCTACCACTACCACACCGGTGTGGTGTTCGCGGTATTTGTCCCGGGTGTTGGCCAGGCCATCGCCCAAGGTGGTCGTTACGACGATATCGGCGCCGACTTCGGTCGCGCGCGTCCGGCCACTGGTTTTTCCACCGATTTGAAAACCCTGGTGACCCTGGGGCGTGCTGAGGTCGAGCTGCCGTCTGGTGGCATCTGGATGCCCGACAGTACGGACGCGGCGCTCTGGCAGCAGGTTTGCCAGTTACGCAGTGAGGGTCAGCGTGTGGTCCAGGCCTTGCCTGGGCAGCCATTGGCCGCCGCCCGTGAAGCGGACTGCGACCGGCAATTGATTCAGCAGAACGGGCTTTGGCAAGTATCGCCACTGGCTTCTTGAGTTTTCCTGCCGGCCATCGCCGGCACCAAGTTTGCGCGAATGAGGACAAGTGTTATGGGTAAGAATGTCGTAGTCCTGGGCACCCAATGGGGTGATGAGGGCAAAGGCAAGATCGTTGATCTGCTGACCGAACATGCTGCCGCCGTAGTGCGCTACCAGGGTGGCCACAACGCTGGCCACACCCTGGTCATCGATGGCGAAAAAACCGTCTTGCACCTGATTCCGTCGGGCGTACTGCGCGAAGGCGTGCAGTGCCTGATCGGCAACGGCGTGGTAGTTGCACCTGACGCCTTGCTGCGCGAGATCACCAAGCTGGAAGAGAAAGGCGTACCGGTGCGCGAGCGCCTGCGCATCAGCCCGTCCTGCCCGCTGATCCTGTCCTTCCACGTTGCACTGGACCAGGCCCGTGAAAAGGCCCGTGGCGAGCTGAAGATCGGCACTACCGGTCGCGGCATCGGTCCGGCCTATGAAGACAAGGTTGCGCGTCGTGGCCTGCGTGTGGGCGACCTGCTCAACATGCCGCGCTTTGAAGACAAGCTGCGTGAACTGGTGGATTACCACAACTTCATGCTGGTGGGTTACTACAAAGAGCCTGCCATCGAGTTCGACAAGACCCTGGCCGAGTGCAAGGAATACGCAGAGCTGCTCAAGCCGCTGATGCTGGACGTGACCGCCGAGCTGCACGACCTGCGTCGCGCCGGCAAAGACATCATGTTCGAAGGCGCCCAGGGCTCGTTGCTGGACATCGACCACGGCACCTACCCGTACGTGACCAGCTCCAACACCACTGCTGGCGGCGTTGCCACAGGTTCAGGCGTTGGTCCGATGTTCCTGGACTACATCCTGGGCATCACCAAGGCTTACACCACCCGTGTAGGCTCGGGTCCGTTCCCGACTGAGCTGTTCGACGACGTTGGCGCGCACCTGGCCAAGCAAGGTCACGAATTCGGCGCCACCACTGGCCGTGCTCGTCGTTGCGGTTGGTTCGACGCCGTTATCCTGCGTCGCGCTATCGATGTGAACAGCATTTCGGGCATTTGCCTGACCAAGCTGGACGTACTCGACGGCCTGGAAGCCATCAACATCTGCGTCGGCTACAAAGACGCGCAAGGCAACGACGTTGCCCCGACCGACGCTGACAGCTACGTGGGCCTGCAGCCTGTGTACGAAGAAGTGCCAGGTTGGACCGAATCGACCGTGGGCGCCAAGACCCTGGAAGAACTGCCAGCCAACGCCCGCGCTTACATCAAGCGTGTGGAAGAGCTGATCGGTGCACCGATCGACATTATTTCGACCGGCCCGGACCGCAACGAGACCATCGTTCTGCGTCACCCGTTCGCTTAATAAAGTGTTGATGTAAAAAGCAAAGGGCTCCTTCGGGAGCCCTTTGTCGTTTCTGCCTGGCAAACGGCACGACCCTTGCTGTGTTTCCCCCTTTCGAGGTGCTATCAAATTAGTGGCACCCGTGGTGGAGGGGTTTCCAGTGTCTGCCGTTCTCTCGTTGTTACAAAGCCGTCTGTTGCGGCCGGTGTTCGTTACCCTTGGTATCGCCCTTTTGGTGCAAGTGCTGGTTGCCGTCGCGCTGACGCGGAGCACCGTGACCGCGCTGGAAGCTGATTTGGGTAATCGTCTGGGCATCGATAGTCAGAAACTGTCTGGCGAATTGGCCCAGGCCGGCAAGGAGGTCATGTCCAGCCTCGACAGCTTGTCCTCCAGCACGCGCCAGCGCCTGACAGCCGGGCTTTCCACGCGTCTGCAGGAAGAGCAGAAGCAACTGCGTGCGACCCTGGAAAAAGACCTGAAGGACTCCGCCAATGACATGGCGCAGTTGCTGGCCTCGGTCGCGCCCCGCGCCATGTGGGACAGCGATGTGCCAACACTCTCGGAATTTGCCCGGCGTGCCCAACGCAATCCCAACGTGTTGTTCGTCGTGTATGACGACGCCGCGGGTGAGCACCTGACGCGTTATCTGAACCGTGATAACCCGATCAACCAGGCGTTGCTGGCAAAGGGCGCGGGTGAGCGTGCCCTCGATAAAGTGCTGAACGCGGCCAAGACAGACCCGTCGGTGTACTACGTCGAAGCCTCCATCAGCCCAAATGGTGTGGAAATCGGCAAGGTGCGCATGGGCGTGTCGACCGTCGCGGTTGAGGCCGACCTGCAAGCATTGGATAAGCGCTTTGCCGCGCTGATCGCCAGCGGTGATCAACTGGTGGGCGATAGCCTCCAGGGGGCGGCGGCTGATAGTGCCAGCGCCATGGGCGCCAGGCTGCAGTCGGCACAGGCAACTGCCACCCAAATGACTGCAAACACCTCCAGCGCCGTGCAAGAAGCGGCGGGCGCCCTGCGTTGGCGTATCGGCATGGGCCTGGCATTGGTGGGGCTTGGCGTATTGCTGTTGCTCGCTGTTGTGTTGGGCCGGCGCGTGGTCAATCGTCTCAAGCTGCTTATTGCCGCCATGGACGACCTGGCGGCAGGCGAGGGCGACCTCACCAAGCGTGTGCAGATCAACAGCAAGGACGAAATCGGTGATATGGCTTCGGCGGTCAATCGCTTTGTGGATAAGTTGCAGCCCATCGTGCGTGAGGCGGGCGATGTGGCCCAGCGTACCGGTGTGGAAATCGGCGCCATGACATTGCGTAATGCGGGCGCCGACGCGGCAGCGGGTTTGCAGCGCGACGAGGTTGCAGAGAGCTTGCGCGCACTTTCGCAAATGGCTGACGAGGCCCAGGCCGAAAGTCACGCCATGCAAGCGGCCTTGCAGCAGGTGGTGGATATTCGCCAGGCCACGGATGAGAACTCGCGCACCTCGGCTGAGGTCGGCAGCTTGATCGAGGCGTTGGCGGGGCAGGTGCAGGCTGGCTCCCAGGTAATTGAGCGGCTGGCGCAGCAAAGCGAGCAGATCGAAGTCGTGCTCACCGTGATCCACGGTATCGCCGAGCAAACCAATTTGCTTGCCCTGAATGCGGCTATCGAAGCGGCGCGGGCGGGCGAGACTGGACGTGGCTTTGCGGTGGTGGCGGACGAAGTGCGTGCGCTGGCCAGCAAGACCCAAAGCTCCACAGGCGACATCCAGGCGCATATCGTGGCGTTGCAACAGGGCGCGCGTGAGGCGGTGGAAACAATCGGCAAGGCTGGCCGCCAGGCCAATGAGGGCTTGCTGGTGTTGCGCGACAGTGTGCGTTTGCAGCAGACAGTACAAGCGTCGGTGGAGCAGGTGCACGCCGCGATTGGTCTGGCGACGCGTGCGGCTGAGCACCAGGCTCAGGGCGCCCATGCGGTGCGTGGGCGGGTGGAAGTGATCCATGCCCAGGCCGAGCGTGCGGCGCAGGCTGTGGTGGAGACGACGGCCAGTGGCAAGGTGCTGGATGGGTTGGCGGCGCAGTTGAAGGCGAGCCTGGGGCAGTTCCGGGCTTAGTGGTGTCCATACCGGCCTCATCGGGAGCAAGCCCCCTCCCACACTTGATTTGCGAACACATTCAAATGTGGGAGGGGCGGTGCGACGATTCGACTTGCCCCCGATAGCGGTCTCAGCGACTCAGATACATCCGAGTCGTAAGTAGATACACCGGCAACCCCGACACCAATATCAACAACGCTGCATACGGTGCCGCCGCCGCAAACTCCACATTCGAAGTATGCGCCCACACGGCCGTCGCCAAGGTATTCAACCCGGTCGGGCTCAGAAGCAAAGTCGCCGTCAATTCCTTCATCGCATCCAGAAACACCAGCGCAAATGCCGCCCCTAACGCCGGGAAGATAATCGGCAACGTCACTCGGCAAAACGCACTGAACGACGAAGCGCCCAACGTGCGCGCCGCCTCCTCCAGTTGTGGTGCCGCTTTGTTCAAGGCCGTACGAATCGGCGCCTGGGCCAATGGCAAAAACAGCAACGCATAAGCGATCAGCAACAACGCCGAGGTCTGGTACAGCGCGGGCACGTAATGCAGCGCGAAATACACCAGTGTCAGTGCAATCACCAGGCCGGGCAGGGCGTGTAGCAGGTAAGGCAGGCGTTCGGCCCACAGTGCCAACTGGCCTTTGTAGCGCACCACCAGCAAACCTACGGGCACCGCCAGTACCAGGCACAACGCCGCGCCTCCCAGCGACAAGGCAAGTGAGGAGAGCAACGCCTCGCCAATTTCAGCCAGTGGAAACGCGGCGGAAGATCCGACGGCCAACCAATAACCGAGCATCCCCAGTGGAATGCCGCTGCCAATGATCGCCAGCGCCAGGCAATACACCTGCCCCAATGGTGCCCACTTGCCCAGCCGGACCTGCTCGGCATGTCGCGCCGCGCCCTGGCCAATGCGCACGTGTCGGCCTTTGCCACGCACGCGCAACTCCAGCCACAGCAAGGTCAGGCACATCACCAGCAACACCGCCGAGAGCATCGCGGCATTGTCGTTGCTGAATTCCAGTTCGAATTGCTGGTAGATCGCGGTGGTAAAGGTTTGCAGGCCGATGATCGACAAGGCCCCGAACTCCACCAGCATGTGCAGGGCTATCAGGAGTGCCCCGGCCAATAGCGACGGCCATAGCAGCGGTAAGGTGACGCGAAAGAACACGCCCCAGCGATTCAGTCCCAGGGTGCGCGCGGACTCTTCCAGGGACGGGTCAAGGTTGCGCAAGGTTGCTGCCACCGGTAGAAATACCAGCGGGTACTTGGACAGACTCATCACCAGAATCGCGCCACCGAGCCCTTCGAAGCTCGCGCTCAGGGACACCCAGGTAAAGCTGCTGACAAACGCAGGTACCGCAAACGGCAGGCACAGGATTACGCCCCAGATCCTTCGTCCCGGCAGGTTGCTGCGTTCCAGTAGCCAAGCCAGGGACAGGCCGATCACACCACAGGTCACGGTCACGCCGACCATCAGCGCGAGGGTGTTGCGCAGCAGGCCAAACACATAAGGCCGCCACAGCAGATGCACCGCCTCTGCCCAGCCCGCTTGCCAGGCCTTGAGCCCGACATACGCCAGCGGCAGCAGGCTCAGGCCCACTAGCAGCAGTACCGGCAGCAACAGCCAGATCGACGGCCGTTTGCGCCGTGGGCTGAATGCCCCGGCCGTTAGCGAGGCGGTCATCAGTTCAAGCCAACATCACGTTCCAGCTCCAGCGCTTCCTCGGCGTTGCCAAGGTCGGCTGGGGTGACTTTCGGCGGCTGCAGCTCGCTGAAGGGCTTGAGGCCACGGTTGGATTGCATGCCCTTGCGCAGCGGGTACTCGGCCGAGGTGTTGGTGATCACGCGCTGGCCTTCTTCACTGGCCATGAATGCCAGCAGTTGCTGAGCTTCTTTGGGGTGTTTGCTGGATTTCAGTGCGGCAGCGGAGGATACGGTGATCAGGCCGCCAGCATCGCCATCGGTGAAGTAGTGCAGTTGGGAGTCCAGGTTGGTTTTTTCCTTTTTCAGGGCAAACCAGTAATAGTTGTTCACCAGCACGGTGGCCACTTCGCCATTTTCAACGGCCTTGAGGGCGACCATATTGTTGCTGTACACCTTGCCGAAGGCGCGCAGGCCGGTCAGCCACTCTTCGGCGGCTTCGCGACCGTGCAGTTTGATGATCGCCACGGCTTGTTCCTGGAAGGCACCGCTGGTGGGCACGAAGCCAACCTTGCCTTGCCACTCGGGGCCGGCGAAATCCAGGACGGATTTGGGCAGGTCCTTTTCAGCAATCAGTTTTGGATTGAACGCCACGACGCGGGTGCGTGCAGTCACGCCCATCCAATCACCATTACGACCGACGTAATCCTTGGGCAGCACGTCGAGGGTGCTGGCATCGATCTTCGCCAGCAAGCCTTGCTCGCCGAGTTTGTTCAGCGGCGGCGATTCTTCGGTATAGATCACGTCGGCGGGGGAGCGGTCACCTTCTTCGACGACCTGGCTGGCCAACTGATTGCTGCTGCCTTTGCGCACGTTGACGTGAATGCCGGTCTTGGCTTCAAAGGCTTTGGCGAGTTCATCGCCGACTTCCTTGTGTTGGCCGTTGTACAAGGTCAGGGCGATCTTGTCGGCAGAATAGGCGGCGGGCGAGAGCAGGGTCAGGCTGAGCAGGGTGAGGCTCAGGCCGCGCAGAAGGGATGTTTTGAGACGGTTATCGCGGATCATCATCCGAAGTGTTCCTCGCTATATGCAACAAATCATTGCAAGGATAAACGATAAAACTTCTCAAGTGCGGACGAGGGGGGGAAATCGCTGGGGAGTTTTTCGAGCGTCA